>NZ_FRCQ01000028.1 GCF_900142965.1 Rhizobacter sp. OV335 | reverse complement strand
GATCTCGATCTCGAAAAAGTGCAGGAAGCGTTCATCTCGGCTGACAACGTAGCCGTCAGGAATCAATCTCTGCTCGCGGACCATAGCGACGAAATCGCGCGGGAACCCTTCTCGCCTCGAAGGCAGCGTTAGAGCCAGAAGCGTGGCGTCCTTCCAGCGCCCAGACCTCACCTGCGGATACTCTGCCTGAAGCCAGGCGAAGACATCCTCTGAAGTGATCTCGTTCTGTCTCAATTCCCGCTCCAATCCCGCACATGACGCTGCAACCTGCGCCGACGCTAGCTTGGCGATTCCGACCCGAGGCACCACCACCCCATTTTCGCCTACGCGAAAATACGCTGAACTCCCCGACAATCCGCGCCAAACCTAGCGGTGCGGGTGCCGAGGGCTGGTGGATGGGTTGAAGCGCGGAAGATGCGTGCACCGTTTGGCCAAAGAGAGCTGGCGCTCGCAGTGCACGACATGGCGGCAGAATTGCGTCTGCCTGAGGAGTGTTCATGAACGACATCCGTGCCATCGCGTTCGATCTCTATGGAACGCTCTGTGACGTGCATTCGGTGGCCGATACGTGTGAAGGCTTCTATCCCGGACGCGGTCGCGAGATCAGCTTGCTCTGGCGACAAAAGCAGCTGGAGTACACGTGGCTGCGCAGCCTGATGGGTCAGTACACGAGCTTCGAGAATGCGACCGAAGACAGTCTGGTCTACACCGCCCATCACCTTGGCCTGGCGTTGGACAATGACCGTCGCGCCGAACTGTGCGAGGCCTATTTTCGGTTGCGTGCGTTTCCCGAAGTGCCGGCTGCCCTGCATGCACTCAACGATCTTGGGCTGCCGCTGGCCATTGTTTCAAACGGGTCGGGACGCTCGATCGAAGCTGTGGTGCGGCATGCAGGCATTCATGACCCGTTCGCCCATTTGATCAGCGTCGAGGTGGCGCAGGTTTTCAAGCCGGACCCGCGCGTGTATGAGCTGGGCGAGCGTGCGCTGGCCGTGCCGAGGCCTTCCATCCTCTTCGTGTCGTCCAACGCATGGGATGTGACCGGCGCAGGCCACTATGGCTTCTCAACATGCTGGGTCAAGAGGGGCGCCGGCACCTTTGAAGAACTGGGGCAACGGCCCGGCCTGGTGGTGCAGGGGCTCGATCAGCTGGTCAGCGCACTGAAGTGATGGCGCGTCGCACGCTTGCGAGCGGCGCTGAGTCGTCCAGCTCGACGGCCTTTCCGGGCGCCCCGTGGACGCCCAGCTGTGCCATCAGGCCGGCGAGGTCGACGTCCATGGCGGTCGGTGCCATCTTTCGATAGAGGTTCATCAGCACAGGGCGTCCCGTGGCGCCGTCGCCGATCGCCAGCGTCTGTTCGATGGTCCAGAACGCGACGTTGCCCCGACTGTTGTCGCGGATGGCGCGCAGCGCCGTCTGGAGTCCATGGCGCCCCTCTGTTTCGCGTCGCAACTCCACATCGGCGAGCAAGCAGAAGAGGGCCCCGCCCCAGTAGGTGCGAGCCCACGTGTGTGTGTTGTCGAGCCCGTTGTCGCCCGGCGCTGGGAGTCCTTTGGGCAGGTCGGCAAACACGTCTTGCCACATCCGAGTGGCACTCAACTGCCCCGCCTGAACGCGGGCTATCGGCTCCACATAAGTCGCTGAGCCTTCCTCGATCCAGACGTGCTGTCTCCTGAGGCTCGGGAAGCCAAGGTGAACGAACTCATGCGTCAGCACCCAGTCGTCCCGCAGGTCACTTGGCTGGGACTCTATTCCGACGTCGACTTTGACGGCAGACGAATCGAATCCGTAGCTCACGCCACCGCGCACCCCGGAGCCAGGCACCGCGCGAATCAGCAGGCCGGCCCGATCCACAGGGAATCTCCCGAAATAGGCTGAAACGGCAGTGACTGCGCGAAGGACCCACTGGTGCACGTTCGCAACCCACTCCGGGCCCGCACCCTGGGCATTCAGCACAAGCATCAGCTTGCCTCCCGGGACGTTCAGCGACTCGCCCCGTCCTTGGCGAAGCGCCTCGTAGACCAGCTCAGGGCTCAGAGACTGCCCCAGCATGGCAGCCGGAGCGCCGATCAGCGTACCGGCCGCTCCGAGTGCTCGCAGGGTGGCTCGCCTGTCCCACAGTCGAGTGGTCATTCGATTGCCCTTTGCCGGAACCGCCATGCACGCGCGATCGGACCGACGGGCTTACTTCAGGACCGTGCCCCCGGCGCTCATGCACTCGGCGGCCGTCTTCTTGCCGACCCAGCCCTGACCCTTGCAGCTGTTGTGACCCTTGCATTCGCTCTTGGCCGTCTTGCATTCCGATGTGCCTTTGCAGCTGTTGACGCCAGCGCATTTGACTCCGCCGTCGTCGGCAGCGTAGACGCTGGTTGCCACGGTGCCCATCGAGAACAGGGCGGCGGCGGTGGTCGCGAGGGCAAGACCGGATTTCAGGTTCAGCATGTTCATCTCCTGGGATGGGTTGAGAGGTTCAATCGCAAACCCGGCGGCGGATGCCTCCTGCGTTTGCCGGCCTTGGTCGCTGGGCTCGCGCGAACCTTACAGAGGTCCTCAGAGCATCCGGTTGGAGTACATCGGACAAACATTCAGGTGGCCTTTTCGCCCGACGCCGTCTCACACAGAACAAGCCGTGATCTCAGAAGAGGCGCCGCCGGCATTCTGATCAGCAATACCGATGTGTCTCCCAAGTATCGGTTTCAGCCACGCGACGAGAGCCTGCATGCGGCACTGCGAGATCTCGCTGCGGCCTACCCTTCCGACGTGATCGCCATCTCCAATCTGATTCACGATGCGGCGACAAGGAATGCTCATCGGTTCGCCGATGCCTTCAGGTTGCGAAAGGACTGATGCGTGGAGAAACTGATCTACGGGTTGTGCGCGATGACCTCCTGCTTGTGCGCAGTACTTCTGCTCAGGGCCTACTTCCGCAGCCGATTCCGTCTGCTGATGTGGAGCGGTGTCTGTTTCGTCGGGCTCACTGCGAACAACATCCTGCTGGTGCTCGACAGAGTGTTTTTCACCTCGGTGGACCTGTCGACGCTGCGCCTGGCGGTTGCCTTTAGCGCGTTGATCCTGCTGCTGTGCAGCCTGATCATGGAAAGCGGAGAGTGAGGCCCTCGTCATGAATCAACTGCTGCTCGGCGGCATCGCGGTAACCTCCTTTGCCATCGGTACCTTCTTTCTGCGCTATTGGCGCAGCAGTGGGGATTCGTTCTTCCTGTTCCTGATGTTGTCGTTCTGGCTGGAAGCCGGCAACCGGATCCACATGGGCATCACCTCTGCATGGAGCGAAGATCGTCCGGTGCACTACCTCGTGAGGCTTTTGTCGTACGGACTCATCCTCGTGGCGGTTTGGCGCAAGAACCGAGGGCGAAAGCCGTGACGCCGATACCTTGATGTAGCCTCCAAGGTATTTCGCGCTCACTGCTTCTTGCACCTTGATCAATGCTTGAGATTGCCTCTGCTTGCCTGGTTCTGACCGCCTTGCTGGCCTACCTGAACCATCGGTTCATCGGGCTGCCCATCACCATCGGCGTGATGATGGCCGCGCTCCTCATGTCACTGGCACTGGTTGGCCTGGACGCCTTGGGCATCGGTCACGACTTGCGGGTGTACGAGGAATCTCTGCTTCGCTCGATCGATTTCTCGAACGTGCTCATGCAGGGCATGCTGTCCCTGCTCCTGTTCGCTGGCGCACTGCACGTGGACTTGGCTGAGTTGCGGGCGTACCGCTGGCAGGTGGGCATGCTGGCGGTACTCGGGACGTTGCTGTCAACGCTGGCCGTCGGGTTCGGTGCCTGGGTGGCGCTGCCGTGGGTCGGGCTGGACCTCCCCTTGATCTACTGTCTGCTGTTCGGTGCGCTGATTTCGCCGACCGATCCTATTGCCGTGATGGGAATCCTGAAGACGGCCGGTGCACCGAAGAACCTTGAATTGGTGATCGCGGGCGAGTCTCTGTTCAACGACGGCGTTGGCGTCGTCATCTTCTCACTGTTGCTGGGCATGCTTGTCAGTGGCAGCTCGCCGACTGCCGCGCAGGGTTTGACGCTGTTGCTGCGAGAGGCGGGCGGGGGCATCGTCTTCGGCCTGGTGCTCGGCTACGTCACGTTTCGCCTGCTGCGAAGTGTCGACAACTATCAGGTGGAGGTGTTGCTGACGCTGGCGGCCGTCACCGGCGGATACGCCGTGGCCAGCCGGCTGCACGTCTCGGGGCCGCTCGCCATGGTGGTGGTCGGCCTGATGATCGGCAATGGCGGGCGGGCGCTCGCCATGTCGGACACCACTCGCCACTATGTCGATCTTTTCTGGGAGCTGATCGACGAGATCCTCAACGCCGTGCTTTTCGTGCTGATGGGCATGGAGGTGCTGCTGATCAGTTTCTCGGCCAGCATCTTCACCGCCGCGGCGGTGGCCGTCGTCGTCACGCTGCTGGCGCGGGCTTTGACGGTGGGCCTTCCCGTAGCTGCACTCCCCGGAGTATTCAAACTTCCGAAGGGTTCCGGGTGGGTCCTCACGTGGGGTGGCCTGCGCGGCGGCATCTCTGTTGCGCTGGCCTTGTCATTGCCGGCAGGACCGCATCGAGACACCATCCTGGCCCTGACCTATTGCGTGGTGGTGTTTTCGATCCTGGGGCAAGGCCTGTCGATCGGGCAGGTTGTGCGTCGGCGTGTCACCGGGGCGTGACCCCGCGTCTACGGCCGACAACGGCCAGCGATTGCTTCAATCGTTTGCTGCGTCACGAAAGCGCGAGATCGCGGCGTCAACCATGCCTTCCGAGCTGCCGCGGCTCTCGTACTGCCGACGCAAGTAGCTGGCATCGCTCCCACCGGAGCAGACCCGTCTGACGTGATCCAGCGCAACGGAGATGCCCTGGCCCGGCCGGGCCGCCAAGCGATCGATGGGGTCAGGATGTCATCTCGAAGTGGTATCGATTCATAGGTCTTCGGATGGACTACGAGGCCGTCCAGCCCGAATCGGCAGGCCTGGAAGCGGTTGTAGTTGTAGACGAGGTAGTCGTTCTCCGCGGGATCTGGTTCCGCGTGTTCGAGAAGCATGGCGCAGAGGCACTGCAGGTAGCCAGCCAACGCTGCGGCGCGCTCGACATGCGCGCGAAATAGCCGTGGGCGAAGTCGTCCCAGCTCAGCGTGAAGGGCGCTCTCCCGCTGAGCGGGAAGGCAAAGACAGAGTTCAGCCTTGCGGAGTTGAACAGCGTGTCCTTGCGCTGAACGAACGGCGACGATGCGGCCAGGGCGATGAAGTGCGGCACATAGCGGTTCAGGGAATGCAGCAGGAACATCGCGTCGTCGCCCGATGCGCAGCCGACGTGGATGTGTTGCCCAAAGATCGTGAACTGCTTCGCCAGGTAGCCGTACAGGACGGAGACTTCCTTGAACCGCGGCTTCGAGAAGATATGCGCATCCTTCTCCTGCTCCCGGAAATCGACGCGGACGCCGCTGCGCATGCCGATCGGCGCATATCCGCAACCCTGCGACGGGATCTAGGCGTTTTCCCAGGAGTGACGGCAAGCGTGGGCGTGGCCTGGTTCGCTGTGGCGGACCGTCCAATTGTCGAGATGCTGCATGCAGCGGACGGTTTGATGTACCTGGCCAAGCAGGCTGGAAAGGACGCATTGTGGCTCGAAGTATTCCGCGAGGGCGCCGACGCCGACGAGGCCGCAGGGCGCTCAGGATTGGGCAATCCGAGGCAACGCACTCATCCGGTTTAAGGCGGCTGCTCAGAGCTCGATGGCTTGAGATTGAGAGTGCGCGTATCTTGAGCCGACCGACCGCAGCAGACTGGTTGCGGTCGGTCAGGGACGGCGGCTGAACGACAGCTCTGACCGAGAGGAGACCTTCGTCGCACCTCGCGGCGAGTCCTCCGCAACGCGCCGGATCGGTCGTTCAGCAACGCGCGAGCGGATGGGGCTGCCATGGCGGCGCTGACCTGGTCGAATGGCTGCTGTCGCGAGCCGCGAAGCGGAGCTATCGACCCGGAGCCGACATCGGCTTCGAGGGATTCAGCGACCGGAGGCCGACGTTCGCTCTGCCCAGCGGTGGCCGGCTACGTCCGACCCCGAGCGGCGGCCTTGGTCGCCCTGCCTGCTCGGGCTAAATCCGGCATGCGCACGCCTTTGCCTTCGTCAGCAGCGACCTCGACAACTAGATCCCGAATCCAGCGATGGCCAGCGTGTCCATGGGTGCGTTCGTGCCATATCAAGCTGATGTCGAACTGCTCCGAAAGCCAAGGGATATCGACCAAGACGAGACGGTCCGCCTGCCCTCGTAGTTGCCGCCTCGGCACAAGGGCGACAAGATCGCTAGACGAAACGATCTCGGGGACAAAGAGGAAGGACGCTGCCGACATAACGACTTGGCGTTTATGCCCAAGCGCTGCCAGCGCCTCGTCGATCGGCGTCGTGAAGGCGCCGCCCGACGGTGAAACGATTACATGTTCCAGTTTCGCGAACTCTTCGGCCGTAAGCCCGGGCCTGAGACTTGGATGATCTCGTCGACCGATGAGGACGTAGGTCTCTGTGAATAGGTGGCAGGTTCGCAGATGCACCTGACTGGGGTCGGGCGTGGTGATAGCCAAGTCGATCTCGCCACGACTTAGCTGTTGCTCCATCGAAGCAGGGTCCCAATGGCGAATGGCGAGGCGCACCCCAGGCGCGCGCTCCCTCAACGCCACCGCGAACGGCATCAGGACCGCAGCCTGCACGTAGTCCGTGCACGCAACCGTGACTGTCAGCTTCCCTCGCGTCGGCGAGAAGTCTTTGTGGGAATGGAAGGTAATTCGCAGTTGATCTAGCGCTTCTCGCAGCGGGCCGAGTAGGTCGAGCGCCTTGGCCGTAGGCGTCATCCCGCGGTGGGCCGGGATAAGCAGGGGGTCGTCGAACACATCCCGAAGGCGGCTCAACTGTGCGCTCACTGCTGGCTGACTCAGGTGAAGTCGCGCGGCCGCCTTTGTCACATTCCGCTCGGCCAGGAGGGCTTCAAGAGTCAGCAGCAAATTGAGATCGAGGCGTCCATTATCCATCGCGTGGATAGTAGGGTAGAACACAATCGATTTCACATATACAGCGACAAAGACCACGATGCAGCCATTGCAAACCGCTTGGAGAGCCGCACCGTGGCCAAAAAAGTTCTCATCGTCTACGCCCACCCGGAGCCGACCTCGCTGACGCGCCAACTGGTCGACGTCTCGATCGAAGCCCTTACCGCTCAGGGGCACGAAGTCATTCAGTCTGACCTCTATGGCATGCGCTGGAAGGCCGTCTTCGATGCAGAGGACTTTCCGAGCAGGACTAATCCTGAGCGGCTTTCGTACATCATGGAATCAGGTCATGCCTATGCAACCGGCCAGCAGACAGCGGATGTCGCCGCGGAGCAGGCGAAGCTGCTCGCTGTCGATGCGGTGATCCTGCAGTTTCCGCTCTGGTGGTACGGCTTGCCGGCCATCCTGAAAGGCTGGATCGATCGTGTCTATGCCTTTGGCTTCGCCTACGGGTACAAGAACGGCACCAATGAATATCGCTTTGGCGACGGCATCCTGAAGGGCAAGCGGGCGCTGGTAAATGTTATGGCGGGTGGGCCGGCCGCCGACTATGGTCCGCGCGGCATCAACGGCCCGATCGATCAACTCCTCTTTCCGCTCACCCACGGCGCACTGTTCTACCCCGGCATGGACGTGCTCCCGACACACGCGGTCTATGGCGCGGGTCCCGTTTCCACGTCGGAGGAAATGGACGCGATCAAGGCAGCATGGCGTGTGCGTCTTGCCGGGCTATTCATTGACAAGCCGATTCCCTTCCGTTCGCAAAACGGCGGCGACTTCCCCGATCGCCACACCATGGCCGACCATGTTGCGCCGGGCCAAACCGGCCTCGTCGCGCACGTTGCCAATCTGGTCGACGCATAAGGAGATGGACATGGAAGTGGCATTCATCGGGCTTGGGCAAATGGGCTCAAGCCCGGGAAGATCTACAAGGTCATCATTCCGGACTGAGTCCGGTGGGCGCTTTCGTCTTCCAGTGACCGTCACCATCGGAGAAAACTAAATGCGTATTCTGAAGCCGCTCCTGCTCTCGCTGATACTCGCCGCGCCACGGGCTATGGCGACAGTCCAAGCCGCTCCCGCCGATGTGCGGGCGGCCGTCGCCGCTCCCGGGAGGCCGGCCGAGGCGGTCGCGCTCGACGAAAGCCGCAAGCCCGTCGAGGTGCTGAAGTTTCTCGGGCTTGAACAGGGCGACCGCGCGCTCGACCTGTTCACCGGGACCACGGCCCCATTCACGCGCGTCGGCTATTACGCCGAGATCATGGGCCGCGCGGTTGGTCCCAAGGGTGCGGTGGTCGCGTGGGAGCCCGCCAATCTGCTCGACGATGCAGGCAAGAAGAACTTTGCCAGCCTGATCGCGCGCGTTCCCAGTGCCCGCCTGATCTCGAGCACCGCCGCCGATCTGACGCTCGACCCTGCGAGCTTCGACTTTGTGCTAATGCACCTCGTCTATCACGACACCTATTGGGAGAACGAACAGTTCCAGTTTCCGCGGATGGACCCGCACGCGTTCCTCGCCAAAATCTTCGCGGCGACCAAGCCAGGCGGGATTGTCGGCGTCGTCGATCATGTCGCCGCGCCCGGCGGCGACACACGCGCGGTCGTCAGAAAGCTCCACCGCATCGACCCGGCGGTGCTCCGCGCGGATTTCGAGCGCGCGGGGTTTAAGCTCGAAGCCGAGTCCGATCTGCTGCGCAACCCCGCCGACGATCATTCGAAGCTGTCGCTCGATCCCGCGATTCGCGGAAAGACTGACCGCATCATTTACCGCTTCCGCAAACCCAGTTGAGGGCGCGCTGTCATCTCGACTTCCACGATCTAGGTGTGAAGTTCCTCGGCCCCGCGCCGCTGCGCACCAGCCTGCCGTGAATGTCGGCCTGCCGATGCTGCCCTCATCATTGCCTGACGAAGTTCGGATTGGAGCGCCGACGACGGTAGCATCGATATCGACCTTCAGGCAGGGGCAAAGAAAACCCCGGGATACGATCGGTGACGATCGCCCTGCGCCCTCCCGATGCGGCCATCCGCGAGAACAGAAAGCAGCACTTCCATGACCATCCAGTGGTTCCCAGGCCACATGCACACGACCCGCAAGGCCATCGCCGATCGCCTGCCGGAGATCGACGTGGTGATCGAGTTGCTCGACGCACGGCTACCGGGCTCGAGCACCAATCCCTTGCTGGCCGAACTGACGGCAGGCAAGCCTGCGCTGAAGGTATTGAACAAGCAGGACCTCGCAGATCCGGAGATCTCCGAGCTTTGGCTGGCGCATTACCAGGCGTTGCCCGGCACCCGTTCGCTGGGGCTGGACGCCAGCACCACCGCGCCGGCGCGTGCGCTGATCGCGGTGTGCCGGGCGCTTGCCCCGCATCGCGGCGGCATGGTCAAGCCGGTGCGGGTGTTGATTTGCGGTATTCCCAACGTGGGCAAGTCGACGCTGGTCAACACACTCAGCGGCCAGCGCACAGCCAAGACGGGCGACGAGCCGGGCATCACCAAGCTGGAGCAGAAGATCCTGCTGGCCAACGACTTTTTCCTGTTTGACACACCGGGCATGCTGTGGCCGCGAATCCTCACCGCGCAGGGTGGGTACAACCTGGCGGCGAGCGGCGGCATCGGCCGCAATGCTTATGACGAGGAAGAGGTAGCGATGGCGCTGCTGGCTCGCGTGCGCCATCGCTACGCGGACCGATTGGTGGCGCGCTACAAGCTTGCCGGCTTCTCGGCGATGACCGACGAGGCATTGCTGGCCGAAGTGGGCCGCAAGCGCGGCGGCCTGCTGCCCGGTGGCCGCGTGAACATGCAGAAGGCCGCTGAGGTAGCATTGAACGACTTCCGAAGCGGCGCCTGGGGCCGCGTCACGCTCGAGACGCCGGACGAGTTCGTGCACTGGCGGGCAGCCGGCATCCTGGCCGAGGAGACGCGAAAAGCGAAGAAGGAAGCACGCGGGAAGGCGTGACGTCATGTCGTCTTCCATGGGGAGCCGTAGACCGATGACGGCCAGGAGCGGGTTTTCGGCAACGACCGTTTTCGAACGGCTCAACGTCAAGTTTGAGTGACCGCCTTTGACCAAGGACGCACTGAATGCTGCCTCTGTTCGACACGAAGTGGGCCGCGCTGCGCGGTGGCTATCGAGTGCCATACGATCCATCGGCTGCTCTTTCAAAGCTTGGGCAGGGTCACGACACTTGGGACGAACTCTGGAGTGAACTTCATCATCAGGGTGATGTGGGAGAGGCTTCGTATGCGGCCGTACCGCACCTTGTCGAGATCGCTGCCAAGTCGGGCCAGCGATCCTGGAATTTCTATGCGCTGGTTTCCACGATCGAAATCGAGCGGCATAGGACATCGAACCCGGCTCTGCCGGGCTGGGTGGCCGACGACTACTTCATGGCAATTCGCGGGATGCAGCGCCTCGCGTTGAATGATTTGCCTCTACAAGACGACCCTCTGACCGTGCGAGTGATCCTGGCTGCATTGGCGCTTTGCCGGGGACAGGTGAAGCTGGGAGCGTTGATCTCGTTCCTCGACGAGTCGGAACTGGATGAATTTGTCGATGAGCAGCTTTCATGGGCTGACCTCTATTCGCCAAGAGAAAGCCTGAGCCCGTCCGGCCTGCCGACTTTCGGACCCTCGTTGTGAGCCTGCCGCAAAGCGGATCGCGTCCGATCAGCGGTCTTCCGCCGCCACGACCGGCGATCCCGCGACCGGATCCGCCGTCAGGCCTCCGAGCTCCAGGCGAAGCCCTTCGAGCCGAGGAGCGAAGCGCTTCGGCGAGATCGCTGCATCGTGGGGAAAGCTGCCGCGCGACAGCTTGTCGTAGGCGCTGCAGCCGCGCAGCGTGCCGGGACTCTGGAGCTCGTGCTCGTCGAATCCGGCCGTCCATGCGACGAGCCGGGCCACCCAGTTGCGCATCAGCGGGTCGTACCTGTAGTAGTGGTCGAAGCCCGATCGGAACAACCAGAAGAACGACTCGGTGCCGAACGGGTCGAGCGTGCTTGCCGGCTCGGTGTGACCTGCCGTCCCGGCCGCGCTGGCCAGTTCGTACCAGGGCTTGCCGTTGTCAGGGCCCGGCGCAGGCGCCGGCAGCGCGTACTCGCCTCCGAGCCACAGCAGCTTGCCGTAGGAGACATGCATGTGGTCGCCGTTCGGCGACACGGTGAGACCGGTGCGGATGTGGCCGAGGGCCTCGCCGTGCAACAGGTCGCGTGTCGGCAGCCCCAGGCCCATCTCCAACCGCGTGCGGTTGGCGCGGCGGCTGGTGAGCAGGTCCAGGGCCATGTCGGCCAGCCGATTCGAGCGGCTGCCGCGCGCCACGGCGAGGAACCAGTCACCACGCATAGTGAAGTGCCCTGGCATCCGCACCGGCATCAGGCGACGCGGATTCACGCTCTCGCGATTGGCTTCGGCGATGCGCCTCGTCTCGTCGCAGGCGGTCGTGTAGTAGTGGCGGGTCGCCACCGCATCCGGCTCCTCGCGTGGCTGCGCCGGCATGTGGTCGACCTCGCAGTGATCGCGCATGCGGGGCATGTCGAGCGCGTCGGACAGCAGCAGCCAGGCCTTGTAGAGCTGGAGCGCATAGCCATCGCCGAATTCGAGCTGCAGCAGCAGCGCGCGCCATGCCTCCTCCCAACTGGATTCCCAGTGGAGTATCCCGGCCTCCGGTTCGCCCTCATCGCGCGGCGGAGGCAGGGGAGGGCACGGGGGACACGCCACCTCCAGCGGTTGGCGCTCCCCGTCGACATGGAAGCGGTTCTCCATCGAACGGCGTGTCTCGCTGCCCTGGATGAACTGCAGCAGGCGATTGAACGGACCCTGGCTGTCGGGATCGCGATCTTCCGCCTTCAGCCCGGAGAAGAACTCCATCGACAGGCACTTGACGTTCGACAGCGCCTCTTCGGCCCACTGCCTGGCCTGGTCCAGCTTGTCGAGCGACGCCGCCGTGCACGTGGCGCGTTCGGACAGTGCCAGTATCCGGTTCGCGTCCCGGACGATCTCCGAAATCCAGATCTCGAACAACAGGCTCACCGTCGAGGCCAGCGACGCACCGGCGATGTCCAGCGCCACCGGCGCGCGATCACGGCCGTTGCGTTCGGCATCGGCGACGACGCGGCACGCACCGATGAAGGCTCGCCACGGCACCACGGGCGCGGACGCGTCATTCGGCCACGGCGAGCGCTGGATCGCCTGGGTCGAGGTGTCGTCGCTCTTGAGCCTGTGCAGGCCCTTCCAGACATCGCCGACGTGGGACAGGGGTCGTTCGCGGCCCCACTCGCACAGGAGGCCCGCGTCCAGCTTCAGTGCGCTTCGGCGATTCCATTTGTCCTCGTCGCAGATGAGGAACGCGAAATCCCAGGTGAAGGGCACGCGGTCGGCACCCTCGATCAACGGAATGCGGCTGCGGTAGAGCGGCTGGCCTGTGCCATCGAGTTGCTGGAACGACTCGGCCCGGGATCGCAGCGACTGCTTGCTGCCATCCGGCTTCGGAACGCGCGCGAACAGGCCATAGACGTCGGACCCGGCGGAATATCGATGTGCGTGCGGGTCGGCATCGGGCTCGTGGCCCGCGCCATTCGCGCGCGCGGCGCGGGCAGCCTCGCCGGTCGCGTCAGACTCCAGCGATTCAAACAAATAGTCTGCCTGGGGGCGCAAGGAGGCCCGCTTCTTCAGCGCCCAGAAGCCGTCCACCACGAAGACATGGGTGTACGGCAATCGGGTGTCCACCATCAGGTGGGCGAAATCGCGCAGGGCGGAATAGCTCGCGGTGTCATGGGCCTTGACGACGCAGGCGGGGTCGTCGACGCCGGTGAACAACCGCCGGAACAGTTCGTTCTCCTGGGTGGCATAGCGCCGGAACGCCTCCGTCTCGCCCCACAGCGAGATGAGCAGCGGTACGGGCTGTGGATTGCCGCGCTCGACATCCGCGTAGAGCTCGAAGTGCGGGTCGACGTGGACGTCGGCCGGCAGCATGCCGCGCGCCGGTACCCTGGCGATCGTCGTCGCGTCGGGCGGCGCAGGATCGGGCCGCCGGGAGACCAGTTCGCGGATGACGCCGTGGTCGCGGTCGCCCTGGCGCGGGCTCACCGCGATCGCGACGCGTTCCTCGCCGAAGAAGGGCACGCGCCAGGTGAGGATCTGCAGGTCGACCATCGCGCGCAATGCGAGGCTGCCGGGCTGCAGGAGCATGTCCGGCCGGCCGTGATCCGTGTCGACGAGCAGCGCCGTGACGCCGAGCCGGCGCAGCCGAAAGACGAGCACCGACAGGAACAGCGGGTCCGCCGCGACATCGGGGAGGATGTCCCGGATGTGGCGCAGGTCGCTGATCACCACCCGCACCTCGCCCGCGCCCTTGAAGCCGATGACCTCGGCGCGCCGCGGCTCCTCGCGACCGACGAGATCGAGCCCCTGCTGGACGCAGCTGTCGACGATCTGCCACAGCTGCGGCGCCGTGAGGTCGACACTGTCGATGCGGCGCACGATCACGAATCGTTCGATGATCCGCCTCAGCTGCCAGATCAGGACCTCGAAGGGGATCGACTCGAATCCCGTCAGGGCCTTGCGCAGATCTTTCTCCTGGGCCTTGACGATGCTCCAGGAGAACTGGCTGCTGTCCACGTCGCGCGTGGTGACGTACACGACAGGCGTCAGCAGTGCGCCGGACAGTCGCAGCAGCGACATGGCCGCGACCAGCTGGTCGTCGATTCCCGTCGCGTGGTCGTCCTCGTCGTAGAACGCGAACTCGTCCCAGCGCGTCTTGTACGGCAACAGGTCGCCCTCGCACACCGCCGTCGGGCGGTCGGCACGCACGTCTTCGCCCATTTCCCGCTTCAGCCTGTAGCCGCCCTTGGTCACGTTCTCGATGAGCCCTTCCAGGTGCGGCAGTGTCTCGAGCCATCGGTCGCCGAGCCGGGGATGCCCCTGCATTCGCACGTGATGGACGAACGACAGGTCCCGCAAGCCTGCGGCGTCGGCAGCGTGCGACCGGCGCTTCGCCGTCCAGGACGTCGCGATCTGCACCGCCTGCGCGACCGCGCCCGAAAACTGCGCGAACTGATGGAGCAGGTAGCAGGCTGCGAGCTCCTCCTTGTGCGTTCCGCCGTCGCCGATCAAGGAGGCGATCGAGCCGGCCGCGATGCCACCTCCTCCACTGCGCTTCGCGCCGGGAGACGGCAGCGACGGTGCGAGCAGGTCATCGAGGAACCGGATCCCGAACTCGATGCGTTTGTCCGCCTGGCGACGGTTCTCGTCCTCGGGGCGCGGCACGTTGGCCGAGAACTTGCGGCTCAGGTAGTTCAATGACGCGAAGATCTGCACATAGGGCGTCGCCTCTCGCTTCAGCCCGAACGCGCTGTGCGTCTTGGCGCGCGGGTCGTCCGGATTTTCCCATTGGCCCGTCGACGTGCCTCGGCCCGACCGGATCTCGTAAGGATGCTCGCCGCTGGCGAAACTGCGGCCGCGGCATTTCTCGATTTCGAGCAGCCGGCGCACCATCTCGCCACGACTGTGCCGGCGCAGGTGCAGCACCGAATCCGCGATGTACTCCTCGGGATGGCGTTTGCCGTTCTCGGGTTCCTCGACGAGCATGACGACGTGCCAGCCGCCCGCCGACGCGCGCACCAGCTGCGCGATCCGTGCCCGTCGCGACATGCGCTCGCCGAAGGCATTCTGCTCTCCGACCAGCGTCTCGAATCCCTCCACCGAATCGATGATCAGCAGGTTCGGTGCGGCCTGCGGCTGCCGCTCGATGCTGGACACCAGGCGGGTGGCGAACAGCCAGTCGTCGCCGGTGGTGAATTCGCAGAGATCGAGGAAGGCGACGGCCTGCCGCGCCGGCTTGCCGGGCTCGCCCTCGATGAAGCCGGTCACCGAGACCTGTCCGTCCTTGCCCTCCAGGTCGTCCATCGTCGCGACGGTCTGGACGAGGTCGATCCTGACGGCATCGCTCTCACGACCCGGCTGCGTCAGCTTGCGGCGAAACTGGCGCTCCGCGTGCCGGATGAAAGGACGATGGTGGCGCCACGGGTTGTCGAGCCCGAACTCGCTCCACGCCCGTTCAGCCACGCGGAACCCGAGATCGCTGGACAGGTAGAACACGCGCGGCGGTGCCACGGCGCCCCTCTTGTTCGTGACGGCAAGCCAGCGTCCATGCATCGCCATGTAGGTTGATGCAAGGTGCAGCGCGAAGATCGATTTCCCTGTCCCGTCCTGGCCGACGATCGCGAGCGATGTCGGCTTCGCGAGGTAGGCCGGCTTGGCGACCTGAGCATTGCTGTCCTTCGGGAACAGCAGGTCGTGTTCATCGTTCAGTCCGAACAACTCGTCGAGCATGGGAATGCCGAACGGCAGCGGCGCGATCCCCTCGGCGTCGGTGGCAACATCATTCGCCATAGAGATCTCTCTTCTGCGCCGCCAGGAGCAGGCCCTGCGATTTGTTGTAGTCGCGGATCGCTTGCCATGTCGCCTGGACATCGTCCGCACCGTCGATCTTCGCCACGGCGATGTTGGACAGCTCGCGCGCGAAGAACTTGCGGCCCAGCGTTCCCGTCGCAGCTGCGCAGTCCCTCGGCGCGTGCGGCAGCAGCGATGCCAGGCCGTCGGCGATCAGCATCTGCCGTCCCTGGGAGTTGTTGCGGTACAGCGCCGGCAGGATGCCCGACAGCTCGTGGCCGGCTGCGCTGCCGTAGCGCTTGTCATCCGGCAATCGCACCGACACGCTTTGCAGATGGACGATGCCGAGCAGCTTGGGCACCCACAGCGCGCGTGTGCCCGGTTCGCGCGCTTCGCACGCACTCAGCACCTTCTCGACGGACTCGACGAGGCTGCCGGCATGGGCCGTCGCGATGATGAAGTGTCCGGTACCGCCGAACTCGATGCATTGCCTCAATTCATCCGGTTTGCGCACCTCGCCGACATAGACCACGGCGGGCTTCTGGCGCAGCGCGGACTGCAGGGTCTCGTCGAGCGAGCCTGTGTCCTTGCGGAGCTGGCGTGGTGTGTAGTCGATCCACGCGCGGCTGCTGGCCATGTCGCGCTCATCCGGCATCCGCGCCTGCGATGCGAGCGGTTCGAACAGCCTCTTCTCGATCGGGTCCTCGTGCGTCAGCACATGCGGATGCCGCCCCTTGCGCGAAAGGTGCGACAGGTACTCGTGCACGAGGCCGCGCGATATCTGCGACTTGCCGCTGCCGGTGCCCCCGGTGACGAGCAGGAAGCCTCGCGCATGTCCGCTCAGCGACTTGCCGAACGCCCTGGTCAGGACCTCGACCGTCTCGGAGAAGGAGAAGAGATTCGCGTTCTTCACCCATTCCTCATTGACCTTCTCTCCCGAGTAGCTGGCGCGCGCCCTCCAGTTCGTCTCCAACTCGAGCTGGCCCGCATGCTCCTCGCGTTTCAATGCCTTGGGCGTATCCCAGCGCACGGTCGCACTCCATTCCTGCCCCTCGCTGCAACTGCAGACGTGCACGCGCGCCGGGGTGGTTCCGACGTCGATCGAGAAGTCATAGGAGGTCTTGCGTTGCGGCTTGCCCTGCGCGTCCAACGCCGCCGGGCCTTCGCGCTGCTTGAAATAGCGTGTGAACGAATCGCCCTCCGCGGCGTCACCGTCGTTGGCCGATTCAGGGCGCGCGCAATGGATCGTGAAGTCATCGACACGCCGCGCATTGCAGGCCTGCTCCAGCCAGTCCGCGGGTGGGGATGGTTTTTCTCCGACAGGGTTCGTCTCGGCCATCGTGTCCCCCATGCGCCGCGGAAGGCGAATGACACCACAAGGGGGATGCCTGGCTCATCCCCAAGGTGGATGAGGTACGCGCGGCATGCATCTGCATGCCCTGTGGTCAGGCGGCGCCGAGCCTGCGCAGTTCGTCGAGCGTGTTGGCATTGAAGAACGCACCGACGTCGTCGAACAGCACATCGACGCAGCCCTGGCGCTCCAGCCACCACTCGATCTTGCGGCCACCTTCGCCAAGGTAGGCGGCCAGGTCGACGTGCAGATCCGCCCTGAGCAGGCAGAACACCGATTGACGCTGCCGCTCGCCGGCCTCTTCGGTGACGGCCACCACCGCCCGCGCATCGCCGGCCGCTGCGGCCAGGGTCGCCACGAGATCTTCGGGAAACCGCGGCGTGTCGCACGGCACCGTCGCCATCCATTCGGTGCGGCAGTGCAGCAAGCCGGCGAGGAATCCTGCCAGCGGGCCGGGATACGCCGTGTCGGCATCCGGCAGCACGGGAAAACCATAGCCGCGATAGACCTCCGGATGCCGGTTGGCGCTGATCATCAGCGAGCCGACCTGGGGCGCGATGCGCCGCAAGGCATGCTGCACCAGCGGTTCGCCATCGAGCGTCTGCAGGCCCTTGTCGACACCGCCCATGCGGCTTCCCCGGCCGCCTGCCAGGACCAGCCCGGTGATCTGCTCACGTTGGATCATGTCGCCCTCGATGGCTGCGCCTTGCGGCGGATGCGGAACCGGCAGGCATTCTGCCGCCGTTGGCCGACCGATATCCTCGGTCAACGATATCGACTAGGATCCCGCAAGCCGAAGATGAGCCCACGGGGCACGTCGCGGGCGGCATCGATGTCGCCAGGAAGTGCCAATGGATTGACCCACTGGCCGGAGCGCACCCCGCTTCGACGACCCGCATGACGACAACTGCCACGCGTTCCAACGAACCCGGCACCGTGCCACTCGCCTCCGTCGACGAGATGCGCGGCAAGCTTCGCCGCAAAGGCAAGCTGAAGGGGCGCCAGCCTGATCACGTGTCCCTCGAAGAGGTGCAGGCGCTGGTCGGGCCGGGCCCGCACCGGCGCGACCTGCTGATCGAGTACCTGCACCTGCTCAACGACGCGTGGAACGGCCTGCACGACCGGCACCTGGTGGCGCTGGCCCGCGAGCTGAAACTGTCGATGGCCGAAGTCTTCGAGGTCGCGACCTTCTATCACCACTTCGACGTGCTGCGCGGTGACGAGCAACCGGCCTCGCTGACGGTGCGCGTGTGTGACGGCCTCTCTTGCGAGATGGCCGGCGCACAAGACCTGCTGGCACGCCTGCCGGCGCTGCTGGGCACCGAGGTCCGGGTCATCGCGGCGCCGTGCGTCGGCCGCTGCGAACAGGCGCCGGTCGCGATCGTCGGGCAGGCGCCGGTGGTGCACGCCAAGGCGGCGGACGTCGAGGCCGCTGTCGCTGCGGGTGCCGCCCGGCACACCCTGCCGCGCGACGACGGCGCCTTCGACGCGGGCGCTGCCGGCCCCGCACCGATCACCAACGCACCGCACGAGGTGGCTCCCGCCTACGTCGGCTACGACGCTTACCGACAGGGCGGCGGCTACCAGCTCGCGGCGGCCGTTGCAGCCGGCCAGACCCCGGCAGCCGACGTGCTGAAGGCGATGACCGACTCCGGCCTGCGCGGGCTGGGCGGCGCCGGCTTCCCGGCCGGGCGCAAGTGGGGCATCGTGATGCAGCAGCCGGCCCCGCGCGTGATGGCCGTCAACATCGACGAAGGCGAGCCTGGCACGTTCAAGGACCGCACCTACCTGGAACGCGATCCGCACCGCTTCCTCGAGGGCATGCTCATCGCGGCGGCGGTGGTGGGCACCGAGGCCTGCTACCTCTACCTGCGTGACGAATACCACGGCTGCCGCGCGATCCTGGAGCGCGAGCTGGAACGCTTGAAGGCCGACCCACCGTGCCCGCTGCCGCACATCGAGCTGCGCCGCGGTGCCGGCGCCTACATCTGCGGCGAAGAGTCCGCGATGATCGAGAGCATCGAAGGCAAGCGCGGCGAACCGCGGATGCGACCGCCCTACATCGCGCAGATCGGGCTGTTCGGCCGACCCACGCTGGAGCACAACTTCGAGACGCTGTACTGGGTGCGCGACATCGTCCAGCGCGGCCCGGCCTGGTTCAGCGGCCAGGGCCGCAACGGGCGCCACGGGCTGCGCTCGTTCAGCGTCAGCGGCCGCGTGCGCGAGCCGGGCGTCAAGCTGGCACCGGCGGGCATCAGCGTGCGCGAGCTGGTCGACGAGTTCTGCGGCGGCATGCCGGCGGGGCATGAGCTCTACGCGTACCTGCCTGGGGGTGCGTCCGGCGGGATCCTGCCGGCCCGCCTCGCCGACCTGCCGCTCGACTTCGACACGCTGCAGCCGCACGGCTGCTTCATCGGCTCCGCCGCCGTCATCGTCCTCAGCCAGCAGGACAAGGCGCGCGACGCCGCGATGAACATGATGAAGTTCTTCGAGCACGAGAGCTGCGGCCAGTGCACGCCGTGCCGCGTCGGCACCGGCAAGGCGGCCGCGTTGATGGCGGAGCCGCTCTGGGACCACGCCACGCTGGAAGACCTGAGCCAGGTGATGATCGACGCGTCGATCTGCGGCCTGGGCCAGGCGGCCCCGAACCCGGTGCGCTGCATCCAGAAATACTTTCCCCACGAGGTGTCGTGATGAATGCGCCGGAACGAAATGCGTTGATCCCCACCAGCGTCGAGTTCACGCTCGACGGGCAGAGCGTGCAGGCCTTCGACGGCGAGACCATCCTGCAGGTGGCCGACCGCCTCGGCGTGAGCATCCCGCGCCTGTGCTACACGCCGGGCTACCGGGCCGACGGCAACTGCCGCTCGTGCATGGTCGAGATCGACGGCGAGCGGACGCTCGCGCCGAGTTGCTGCCGCGCGCCGACCGCCGGCATGAAGGTGCACGCCACCAGCGAGCGCGCCGTCAAGAGCCAGAAGATGGTGCTCGAGATGCTGCTCTCGGACATGCCGGCGAAGGGCCACAAGTGGATCGGCGACGACGAGACGCGCCAGCACGGCGAACTCAGCGACTGGGCCTCGCGCATGGACGTGAACGTGCGCCCGGCGCTGGCGGCGATCGCCCGTCAGCAGCCGGCGCCTGACTTGTCTCATCCGGCGATGGCGGTGAACCTCGATGCGTGCATCCAGTGCAACCGATGCGTGCGCGCCTGCCGCGAGGAACAGGTCAACGACGTGATCGGGTTCGCGTTCCGTGGCGACGACAGCGCCATCGTCTTCGACCTGCAGGATGGCATGGGCGACAGCACCTGCGTGGCCTGCGGCGAGTGCGTGCAGGCCTGCCCGACCGGCGCGCTGATGCCCAAGAGCCACATCGGCGCGCAGCTGGTCGATCGCAAGATCGATTCCGTCTGCCCGTTCTGCGGCGTCGGTTGCCTGCTCACCTACAACGTGAAGGACGAGCAGATCGTCAGCGTCGACGGGCGCGACGGCCCGGCCAACCACAGCCGCCTGTGCGTGAAGGGCCGCTTCGGGTTCGACTACGCCCACCATCCGCAGCGCCTGACCAAGCCGCTGATCCGCAAGCCGGGCGTGGCGAAGCATCCCGATGCCATCGGCGACCCGGCGGACTGGAGCGAGGTGTTCCGCGAAGCGACCTGGGACGAGGCGCTCGACCTGGCCGCCAGCAAGCTCACCGCGCTGCGCGACACGCACGGCCTGAAGGCGCTGGCCGGTTTCGGATCGGCCAAGGGCAGCAACGAGGAGGCCTACCTTTTCCAGAAGCTGGTGCGCACCGGCTTCGGCAGCAACAACGTCGACCACTGCACGCGCTTGTGCCATGCGTCCAGCGTCGCGGCGCTGCTCGAGGGGGTCGGCTCGGCGGCCGTGAGCAACCAGGTGAACGATGTCGAGCACGCGGGCCTGATCCTCGTCATCGGCTCCAACCCGACGGCCAACCATCCGGTGGCCGCGACCTGGATGAAGAACGCCGCCCAGCGCGGCACCAAGATCGTCCTCGCCGATCCCCGCATCACCGACATCGGCCGCCACGCCTGGCGCACGCTGCAGTTCCGCGCCGACACCGACGTGGCGCTGCTCAACGCGCTGATCCACACGGTCATCGACGAGGGCCTCGTCGATGCCGACTTCATCGCGCGGCGCGCGAACAACTTCGAGGCGCTGAAGGAAAACGTGAAGGGCTACAGCGCCGAAGCGATGGCGCCGATCTGCGGCATTCCGGCAGAGACGATCCGCGAGGTCGCGCGCGAATTCGCGACCAGCAAGGCGTCGATGATCCTGTGGGGCATGGGCATCAGCCAGCATGTGCACGGCACCGACAACGCGCGTTGCCTGATCGCGCTGGCGACCGTCACCGGCCAGATCGGCAAGCCGGGCAGCGGCCTGCACCCGTTGCGCGGCCAGAACAACGTCCAGGGCGCGAGCGACGCGGGCCTGATCCCGATGATGCTGCCGAACTACCAGCGCGTCGACAACCCGGGCGCGCACGCCTGGTTCGAGAAGTTCTGGGACACGCCGCTCGACAACAAGCCCGGCTACACGGTGGTCGAGATCATGCACAAGGCGCTCGCGCCCGAGACGGATCCGCACAAGATCCGCGGCATGTACATCATGGGCGAGAACCCGGCCATGAGCGACCCCGACCTGAACCATGCCCGCCACGCGCTGACCTCGCTCGAGCACCTGGTGGTGCAGGACATCTTCATGACCGAGACGGCGTGGTACGCCGACATCGTGCTGCCGGCCAGCGCCTGGCCGGAGAAGACCGGCACCGTCACCAACACCGATCGCATGGTGCAGATGGGGCGCCGCGCGCTGACGCCGCCGGGCGATGCGAAGCCCGATCTCTGGATCATCCAGCAGATCGCGAAGCGCATGGGCCTGCCGTGGAACTACCAGGGGCCGGAGTGCGGTGTCGCCGAGGTCTACGAGGAGATGCGCCAGGCCATGCACACCGCGATCAGCGGCATCAGCTGGGATCGCATCGAGCGCGAGCAGAGCGTGACCTACCCGTGCCTGACCGAAGACGATCCGGGCCAGCCGACCGTCTTCGTGGACACGTTCGCGACCCGCGACGGCCGGGTCAAGCTGGTGCCGGCGGACATCATTCCGGCCGACGAACGCCCGGACGGCGACTACCCGTTCGTGCTGATCACCGGCCGGCAGCTGGAGCACTGGCACACCGGCAGCATGACGCGGCGCGCGAGCGTGCTCGATGCCATCGAGCCGGTGGCCACCGCGTCGATGAATGGCGGCGACCTGCGCAAGCTGAAGGTCAACGCGGGCGACGTCATCACCGTGAAGTCGCGTCGGGGCGAGGTCGCGCTGAGCGTGCGGCGCGACGACGGCACACCGAGCGGCGCCATCTTCATTCCGTTCGCGTACTACGAGGCGGCCGCGAACCTGCTGACCAACGCGGCGCTCGACCCGTTCGGCAAGATCCCGGAATTCAAATATTGTGCGGTTGCCATCACGCCCGGCGGTACGCCGGCAGCCACGGTGGGCTACGGCCGCGAAGGATTGACGGCGGGGGCTGTTGCCTGAAGTTCCAGGTGCGCGCTGATGACAAGGCTTCCGACCCGGGCAGCGGCAGCTGCCGGGACGGAGGCATTCATGTGCATCACACCGAGGAGCTCGCAGCGGCCTCTGCCAGCAGCTCGTCCTTCCGGCTGGCCATCGCAACGCCGAGCACCTGGAGGTCCAGGCCCGAATCACGCACCTTCGGGAACATCTCGTCTCCCTTCAGCGCATCACGCGCGGCCGGATAGAACAGTTCCTCTTCGACGGTGGCGTGCGCCGTCAGCATGGTGCAGATCTGTTGCGCGATGGCCTGCTTGTCGGCGTCGCTGCCTTCGTTCTCCACCAGCTCGTCGTACTGGTCGAACAAGTCTTTCACGTCCTCGTGGTCTTGTTCCAGCAAATCGATTGCGTCTGTCGACGAGCCGTCCTCGTCTTGCGTCCGGGATGGTTTGGTAGCCATGAAGCAACTCCTGAGTGGGTGCAGCCGACATGGCCGCACTGCCTGGGTGTCCGCAGCGTAGTTCTCAAGCCTGCACGACAGGAGGCCTCGCGGCAAAAGAGGACAGCTCGTACAGGTGCGCCGCGGTGGTGCCGACGGATAGCCGCCACTCCCGTAACATCCGCGGCATGAATCCCCAACCTGGGTACACCGAGATGAAGGCGTTCTTGCGCTTCTTCTCTTCGCGCTTTCTGGATCAGCGATGTCAATCCGCGAATGATCGACCGATGACCGTGCTGGAGCGACACGAACGAGAGTCGGCAGGTCAAGCCGAATCGGCGCTGCGCATGGCCGTCAACAACTGCCTGGAGATCTCGTCTCCCTGGCCCTTGTCCCAGGTCGTCGCGCTCGACACCGAGATGCAGGCCACCGGAATCATCAGCCTGTCGTCGGTGCGATCGAGGGTCTGGGGTCGGTACACCGCGATGCTGAAGCGCGGCGCCCTTCGAAGCGACGATGAATCGGCCGTGGCCCAAGGTGTGCTGGCCGATCCCTCGCTGGCGCAGAGCCTTCCGGAAGCCGAGCGGGTGAGCCTCCATGCGATGGTTCGTGCCTACCGGCAAAGGCGCCCTGACCCGGCCATCGAGAGGGATCGCCGCGGTGGGCCCGGCCGGGCCCCTCACGTCAAGCGCTAGGCGGCACGTTCGACATGCGCGCGCTCCTTGTCGGACTGGCCATGCTGCCCGCGGTGGCCCTGTCATCCAACGAGCCCGTCGCCACCCTCGAGCAACGCCTGCGAACGGACGGCGTCGAAGGCGTCAACACCTGGCTGGGCGGACAATCGGCCGCCTTGGCGGATCTGAACCAAAGGACCGCTGACTGCGATACGCAGGCCATTGGCCTCACGGTCAAGCTGAGCCGCGGCAAGAACTCGAAGGTGACCGAGGCTCACAGAGAAGGGCTTCGCATCGCCGTCGGCACCTGCACCGAGAATGTCCTGTCGCTGCTCTCGCTGAACGAGGTTCCGAAGATTTGCGCCGCCGCGTCGTCGTGGACGATGACCCAGACGGCAAGAGAATTGCGACGCCGAATCCGAAGCATCGAAACGGATCAAGCGCTGCGCTCGACCGAGCGAGGCAAGGCATGTGGCGCCGCCTATCTCTACGAACTTGAGAACACCCGAGTCGGCATTCGCGTCGATCAGCCGAAGCGGCGACCCCACTGATCTGCTCTGCCCCTCCAATGGGGGTGTTCGACGCTCCTCATTCGTCAGCTAGACTGCCCCGCACAAACAAGAACATCAAACCGAACGGGAGCAGGTTTGAAAGAATCAGTGGACATGGAGCAGACGGAGTTGCCTCCGCCGACGGGAGGTGATGACGCGACTGCGTCGTCACAGAACCGCCGTCAAGGTGAAGCCGCGCTTCATGCGCTGTGCCTGGTGGCCCGGCTTCACCAAGTGCCCGCCGACCCCGCGGCGCTGTTGCACCAACTGGGCAAGAGTTCGAGCGAGCCGGTCTCCATCGACGACCTGCTGCTGGCGGCCAGGCACCTGGGCCTGAAGGCCAAGCTCTCGTCCACCACGATCGACCGGATCGAGCTCGCTGCCTTGCCGGCCCTGGCGGTGATGAACGATGGCCGCGTGGTCGTCCTCGCGCAATGCGATGGCCAACGCGTGCTGTTCCGCGACGTGCGCACCGACAGTGCCCGCCCCACCATCGAGCCGATGGCGGTGTTCGCCGAGCAGTGGAGCGGCCGGCTCATCCTGATCACCAGCCGCGCGAGCCTCGCCGGCGAGCTGGCCAAGTTCGACTTCAGCTGGTTCATCCCGAGCATCGTCAAGCACCGCCGCCTGCTGTCGGAGGTGCTGGTGATCTCGCTGTTCCTGCAGCTGTTCGCGCTCGTCTCGCCGCTGTTCTTCCAGGTGGTGATGGACAAGGTGCTGGTGCACAAGGGCGTGTCGACGCTCGACGTGCTGGTGGTCGGCCTGGTCGCGGTGGTGCTGTTCGAGAGCGTGCTGACGGTGCTGCGCTCGTACGTCTTCAGCCACACGACCAGCCGCATCGACGTCGAACTCGGCGCGCGGCTCTTCCGCCACCTGGTGCACCTGCCGCTGGCCTACTTTCAATCCCGGCGCGTCGGCCAGTCGGTGGCGCGCGTGCGCGAGCTGGAGAACATCCGCAGCTTCCTGACCGGCAACTCGCTGACGCTGGTGCTCGACGTCGTGTTCTCGATCGTCTTCGTGGCCGTGATGCTGCTGTACAGCGTGCCGCTGACGCTGATCGTGCTGTTGAGCTTTCCGGTGTACGTGCTGCTGATCCTGTCGGTCGTGCCGGTGCTGCGCGCCCGGCTGAACGAGAAATTCGCGCGCAGCGCCGAGAACCAGTCGCTGCTGGTCGAGACCATCACCGGCATCCAGACCGTCAAGGCGACCGCCCTCGAGCCGGCGATGTCGCGCCGCTGGGATGAACAACTCGCCGCCTACGTCTCGGCCGGCTTTCGCACGCAGAGCCTCTCGACCTTCGCGCACGAGGGCATCAACCTCGCTGGCAAGCTGGTGAACGCCGCGACGCTCTGGTACGGCGCGCACCTGGTGATGGACAACGAGTTGAGCGTCGGCCAGTTCGTGGCCTTCAACATGTTCGCGCAGCGCGTTGCGCAGCCCATCATGCGGATCGCGCAGATGTGGACCGACTTCCAGCAGACCGGCATCTCGATGGCGCGGCTCGGCGACGTGCTGAACACGCGCACCGAGGTGCCGCCCAGCACCGCTGCGCAGTTGCCGCCGCTGAAGGGCCGCATCACGCTCGACCAGGTAGTGTTCCGCTACCGGCCGGAGGCGCCACCGGTGCTGCACGGCGTGAGCCTCGATGTGCGGCCGGGCGAGGTGATCGGCATCGTCGGCCGGTCCGGGTCGGGCAAGAGCACGCTGACCAAGCTGGTGCAACGCCTGTACTCGCCGGAGCAGGGGCGGCTGCTGGTCGACGGCATCGACATCAGCCTGATCGACGCCGCCCAGCTGCGCCGCCAGGTCGGCGTGGTGTTGCAGGAGAACTTCCTGTTCCACCGCAGCGTGCGCGAGAACATCGCGATCACCGACCCGGCCGCGCCGCTCGAACACGTCATGGCCGTGGCCCGGCTCGCGGGTGCGCATGACTTCATCAGCGAGCTGCCCGAGGGCTACGACACGCTGGTGGGCGAACAGGGCGCGAGCCTGTCGGGCGGCCAGCGCCAGCGCATCGCGATCGCGCGGGCGCTGTTCAGCAATCCGCGCATCCTGATCTTCGACGAGGCGACGAGCGCGCTCGACTACGAGAGCGAGGCCATCGTCCAGCGCAACATGGCCGCCATCTGCCAGGGCCGCACGGTGCTGGTGATCGCGCACCGGCTGAGCGCGGTGCGCAATGCACACCGCATCATCGTGATGGACAAGGGGCGCATCGTCGAGATGGGCGCGCACGAGCAGCTGGTCGCCAAGCCGAAGGGGCTGTACGCCTATCTGTGGCAGATGCAAGGCGGCATCGAGCGCACACCGGTTGCCGTGGAGAACCAGGCATGAGCGCCGCCATACCGGAAGCAACGCCGGCGCCGCATCCCGCGCTGGCCTTGCTGGCGCGCTACCGGGCCGTGTTCGCGGCCGCATGGCAGGCGCGCCATGAACTGGCGGGGCCGAAGCGCCTGGCCGACGAGGCGGCCTTCCTGCCCGCGGCGCTGAGCCTGCAGGCGACGCCGGTGCATCCGGCGCCCCGGCATGCGGCCTTGGTGATCTGCGCGCTCTTCGTCGTGATCTTGCTGTGGGCCAGCTTCGGCGAGCTGGACATCGTGGCTTCTGCCCCGGGGCGCATCGTCGTCAGCGACGGCAGCAAGCTGATCCAGCCGCTGGAGGCGAGCGTAGTGAAGGCCATCCAGGTGCAGGACGGCGACCGGGTCAAGGCGGGGCAACTGCTGATCGAGCTCGATGCGACGCTGGCCGAGGCCGATCGCGGGCGGGTGATGCAGGAGCGTGCGTCGGCGATCTCGGAGTCGGTGCGCACGGCGTCGCTGCTGGATGCGCTCGAGCGCGGGGGCGAACCGCAACTGGCGCCCGACCCCGACCTGAACGCCGAAGGGCGGCGCGCCGTGCAATCGCAATTGCGCAGCGAGTGGGCCGACATCAACGCCAAGCTGGCGAAGCTGCGGGCCGAGGCCGCCAAGCACCGCGCCGAGGCGCAGACGGTGGAGCAGCAGATCGACAAGCTGGAGACCACGGTGCCGCTGGCGCGCCAGCGCGAGACGGACTTCAAGGCGCTGTCGGAGCAGGGCTTCATCGCCGGCCATGCGGGCCAGGACCGCACGCGCGAGCGCATCGAGATGGAGAAGGACCTGTCGACCGCGCGCGCCCGCAAGCTGGAGGCGCAGGCGGCGCAGCACGAGAGCGAGCAGGGCCACGCCGCGCAGCGCGCCGAGATCGTGCGCGTGCTGGGCGAACGGCATGCGGACGCCGAGTTGAAGCGCCGGCAACTGAACGCCGAGACGGTCAAGGCGACGCAGAAGACCCGGCTCACGCAACTGACCGCGCCGGTCGACGGCACGGTGCAGCAGCTCGCGGTGCACACCGCGGGAGGCGTCGTGACGCCGGCGCAGGTGCTGCTGGTGGTGGTGCCCGACCGGGCCGAGGTCACGGCCGAGGTGACGCTGGAGAACAAGGACATCGGCTTCGTCAAGGAAGGCCAGCATGCCGAGGTGAAGCTGGAGACCTTTCCGTACACGCGCTACGGCACGGTGGGCGCGAAGGTGTTGAGCGTCGCCGCGGATGCGGTGATCAGCGAGAGCGCGCGCCAGCCGCAGAACAGTTTCAGCGGCAGCGGCAACAACGCGGACAACAAGCCCCCGCAAGGCGCCAGCTTCCCCGCGACGCTGCAGCTCGACCAGCGCGACATCAACGTCGATGGCAAGCGAGTGCACCTGTCGCCGGGGATGAACGTGACGGCGGAGATCAAGACGGGCAAGCGGCGAGTGATCGACTACCTGCTGAGCCCGGTGCGTGAGCATCTCAATGACAGCTTGAAGGAGCGGTGATGCGGCGACTGATCCGGCATTCCGACGCCAACGGTTCATATTCAAGTCGAAGAAGGGCATTGATGGCGGCGGGGGCGGCTTTGCTCGCCACAGGCTGCGGCCAGCCCAGGCTGTTCGAGCTCACCATTTTCGAGGAAGTAAGGCTCCGGGATGGGCCGCTCTTGTTGCTGAAGCGAACGATTCAATTTGAGCGAGGTGGCTATTTCTCTGGATATCAGAATGCGCGGCGGCGTGTCACCACCCTGGTGTTTGATGCCGGCACGCCCCTGGGTTCGGTCAAATTCACGACCTGGCTCACGCCGGTCTTTCTGGATCGCATCGCCGGCAGGTGGTACCTCGTCCTCGCAGGTCAAGGCCCATTCGGAAAGACGGACGAAACCTCCGATCAGTGGGGGCATGGCTTCACGACACGCGAGCAGCGGCTGGCCACTCTGGATGGCCGGACGTTCCATCCGATGGGCTGGGAATCAGCGCCGCCCTCGATTCAACGAGAAAACCTCTTCCCCTCCATCGACGTTTCGTTGCTGGCGGGGTATGACGGCAAGAGAGTCTCCTTCGAAGAGAAGGAGGTCTTGTTGCAGGATGCTTATCTGGATCCTGCTCGACGAGAGATTTCTCGGCCACTGAAAATACAAGTGCAGTAATCACACAAACCACAGGTCATCAGGGGGATCGGAAAATGGATCAGGCAACGACATACGCACTGCTTGCTGCCGGTGCTTATTGGGATATTCGCACGCTGTCCACCAATCGTGCGCCCATTCCGCCGGGCTGGAAAGTTCTGGACGAGTTCACCGTTTCCAGCTCGGGAAGCAATGCAACCGCGCTCGGCAGTGCGTTCAGCGCGCGCGTCTATCAGGGTCCGGGCGGCCAGATCGTCATCTCCTACGCCGGTACCGAATTTCCCGAAGGCATCACGTCGGGATTGACCAATGATTTCGTGAGCGGGAATCTCCCTTTGGCCACCGGTTCCTATGGGAAGCAGGCCTACGATGCCGCTCTGCTCTACCAGAAAGTCCAGGCCAAGTACGGAGCGGGCGCCGACGTCAGTTTCACCGGGCATTCGCTCGGCGGCGGCCTCGCTGGTTTGATGGCGGCCTGGTTTGACCGGCCGGCCGTTGTTTTCGATCCTGCCCCGTTCGAACTGTCGGCGCGCGAGATCGGCCCCCCGTTGGTGATGACGCCGGCCTATCTCGTGGTGCAGGCCGCGCTGGCGGTACAGGGGTATCACGATCCGAAGTTCGACAATTATCACCCGCTGATCGATTATGCAGGCCGAGAATCTCATGTCGTGAGCTACGCGGTTCAAGGTGAGATCCTGGAATTGCTGGACTATCTCCTTCTGCCGCGCATCGAGGCGAGCCGCACACCGAAACTCGTCGGGGCGGCGCCTGATTTGTCAGGGGGTGACAAGCACAGCATTGATCTGCTTGCGGCAGTACTGCTGAACTCGTCGTTCGAGCAGGCTTGCAAGGACTTCCCGACCCTCCTCCCGCTCCTTTTCGATCATGGGCTGTATGGCCCGATTGCATTGGGCGCGCGCCAGAATCTGCTGGCCAAGCTGCTGCGTGAGGAGGTCGGCGTCTATGACGAACTGACCGGCCAGTTGATCTCTCCCGCAACTGCATTGCTGACAAAATTCACCGCCGACGTCAATCGCATTGGCACCGGCGGCGGGACGACTTCTGCTGCAGATATTAAAAAGGGTCTGCTGGTTGCTGCAATGGAGTATTACTACTTCAATGCCGCATCCAGCGCGACGGCCCTGTTCAGTCTGAACGGTGGTGCCATCAACTTCAACTACGCCGACATCGCGCAGTCGCAAGGCGAACTCAAGAGCACGAAGGTTCTTGCAGATGCGGTGGTGGCGCTGGCAGCCGACGCCGCATCCTTCGCCGCCGGTGCCGCACGATCGGCCAATGCTTGGCACATCCAGAGCGGCAGCGATGCGATGACCTGGGTCGCGACGGGCAGCACAGACGACGCCGCCATCGGTGGCACCGCCGCAGACAACCTCGACGGCGGCGCCGGCGACGACCTGTTGCTCGGCCTGGGCGGCAGCGACACGCTGCTCGGCGGCGCGGGCAGCGACGTGCTGGCGGGCGGCGACGGCAGCGATTCGCTCGATGGCGGCGAAGGGCCCGACTACCTGTACGGCGGCACGGGCAACGACACCTACAACTTCGACGGCAACTTCGGCGGCGACTGGATCATCGATGCCGATGGGCAGGGCTCGATCGTCGCCAACGGGGTGACGCTGGCCGGCGGCAAGAAGAAAGCCGACGGCTTCTACGTGGACGAAGCCACCGGCTGGAGCTACACCGTGGCGGGAGACGACCTCATCCTGCGCAAGGATGGTTCGCTCAACCAGATCCGCGTCCGCAACTGGCAGCCGGGCCAGCTGGGCATCACCCTCGACGAGACCCAGGCGCAGCCCCAGACGACCAACACGCTGACCGGCGACTTCAAGAAGAAGACCAACCCCGATGGCTCGCAGTACCTCTTCGACAGCGACGGCAACTATGTGAGCGATGGTGTGCAGGCCGGCGCGCAGGACCTCATCACCGGCACGGCCGGCGACGACAGCATCAAGGGGCTGGGCGGCGACGACGCGCTGCTCGGGCGCGCAGGCAACGACTACATCGAGGGTGGCACCGGCAACGACGTGCTGGAGGGCGGGCTGGGTGCCGATACGCTGATCGGCGGCGACGGCATCGACGTCATCTACGGCTCCAGCACCGGCAGCCTCTACTACCCGACCCGCACCGACTACACGCCGCCCGCGCCCAGCTACCCGGTGGTGCTGGGCCAGGGCTTCGATTGGGCGCACAGCTCGCCAGGGCCCGACTTCGACGGGTTCCAGCAAGGCTTCCTCAGCAGCAACGTCGGCCGCGACGAACAGTACGGCGACGCCGGCAACACGATCGACGCCGGCGCCGGCGACGACTACGTCTTTGCCGGCACGGGCAACGACATCGTGAGCGGGGGCGCCGGCCGTGACGACATCTACGGCATGGGCGGCAGCGACGTGCTGAACGGCGACGATGGCGACGACCGCATCTACGGCGATGGTCCGAGCCAGTACGATCCGTCGCTGATCGTCTATGCCGCACCGCAGGACCACGGCGCCGACGTGATCGATGGCGGTGCCGGCAACGACTTGCTGATCGGGCAGGGCCAGGGCGACGACCTGTACGGCGGCACCGGCGACGACTCGTTGTACGGCGACGACCGGGACTCCATGAACACGACGCCCGACGTGAACGGCAACGACTACCTCGATGGCGGCGACGGCAACGACAAGCTGATCGGTGGCGGTCGCGACGACCAGCTCTTCGGTGGCGGCGGCGACGACTCGCTGTGGGGCGACAGCGGCTCGGTGTCGCCTTCCGACGGCGCCTACCTGCCGCCTTCGTACCATGGCGACGACTACCTCGACGGTGAAGACGGCAACGACTACCTGCAAGGCGAGGGCGGTGCCGACACGCTGTTCGGCGGCGACGGCAGCGACACGCTGAACGGTGACGGCCCCGAGTCCGTGCTCCCGGGGTCGGCCCAGGGGGACGACTACCTCGACGGCGAGGCCGGCAACGACACGCTGGGCGGTGGCGGCGGCAACGACACGCTCTTCGGCGGCACGGGCAACGACTTCCTCGACGGTGACGATGTCGATGCGTCGCTGTCCGGCGCGTTCCAGGGCAACGATTACCTGGATGGCGAGGATGGCGACGACCTGCTGATCGCCCGCGGCGGCAACGACACGCTGTACGGCGGCAAGGGTGACGACGAGCTGCAGGGAGACGCGAACACGGCCGCGGTTGCCGGCACCTTCCATGGTAGCGACTACCTGGACGGCGAGGAGGGCAACGACACCCTCTTCGGCGAGGGCGGCGACGACCAGCTCGTGGGCGGCGAGGGCAACGACTACCTCGACGGTGACGGCACCCTGGGCGACGTGGCAGGGGAATTCCACGGCGACGACCAGCTCGACGGCGGTGCGGGCAACGACACCTTGATCGGCGGCGGCGGCAACGACCAGCTCGACGCCGGTGATGGCGATGATGTGCTGACCGGCGACATCCTGGGCAACGTCGACGCGTCCCTGCAGGGAAGCGACACGCTCGATGGCGGCGCCGGCAACGACACCCTGTTCGGCGATGGCGGCGACGACCAGCTGAGCGGCGGGAGTGGCGATGACTGGCTGGCCGGAGAAAACGAGACGAGCAGCGCCGACATCAGCATGCTGAGCGGGAATGACCAACTGGATGGCGGAAGCGGACGCGACACGCTGGTCGGGGGCAATGGCAACGACTGGCTGTCGGGTGGCGCCGATGACGATCGCCTGTACGGCGGTGCCGGCGACGACCTCCTGCTGGGCGGTTCCGGCAATGACTTCCTGCGCCCTGGTGACGGCGACGACACGATGATGGGCGGCGACGGCGACGACGTCTACTACTTCGCGCTGGGCAGTGGCATCAAGCACATCGAAGACGGTTCGGGGTATGACCTGCTGGTGCTCGAAGGTGGCATCCTGCTGGGCATGCTGTTCCTGCGTCTCGGTTCCTTGTTCATCGGAACCGGAGCCGATGGGGGCGGGATCCACCTGGACGGCGTGGACTACGACAACCTTGCGGGAACGTCGCCGATCGATGCCATCCAGTTCTCCGACGGCAGCACGATGACGATCGCCCAGGTGCTCGATGCCCTGCCGATCGAGATTCCGGCCACGGAGCAAGCCGACACCTTGCGCGGAACCTCCGGCAAGGAAATCATCCATGCGCTCGCCGGCGATGATGTGGTCGACGGTCGCGGCGGCAATGACCTGCTCGACCTCGGGGCAGGCAACGACCTGGCCTACGGCGGCGACGGCGACGACACCCTGACGGGCGGCGACGGCAACGACGCGATGCAAGGCGATGCCGGGGCCGACCAGCTCGACGGCGGTGCCGGCAACGACTCGCTCGCCGGTGGCGATAGTGGCGACTGGCTGAGCGCCGGCGACGGCAACGACGTGCTCGACGGCGGTGCAGGCAACGACACGCTGCTGGCAGGCCAGGGCGCCGATGTGCTGGCAGCCGGTGCGGGCAACGACACGCTGGACGGCGGCAGCGGTGCCGACACGATGTCCGGTGGCGCCGGCGACGACACCTTCATCGTCGACGACGCGAACGACCAGGTGATCGAAGCGGCCGACGAAGGCCACGACACCGTCTACAGCGCACTCAGCCTCACGCTCTCGAACAATGTTGAAGACCTGGTCCTGCAGGCCGGCTCCGCGGCGCTGAGCGCTGGCGGCAATGCGCTGGACAACGCGTTGACCGGCAACGACAACGACAACCTCCTCAGCGGCCTCGCGGGTGCCGACACGCTGATCGGCGCGGCCGGCAACGACACGCTGGACGGTGGCAGCGGCAGCGACGCGATGAGCGGCGGCCAGGGCAACGACCTCTACCTCGTCGACGCCGCGACCGATGCGGTCACCGAGCTGAACGCCGAAGGCGACGACACCGTCGTCGCCAGCGTCGACTTCACGCTCGGCGACAACGTCGAGACGCTGATGCTCACCGGCACTGCGGTCGCGGGCACCGGCAACGCGCTGGCCAACACGATCAACGGCAACGCGCAGGACAACCTGCTCGACGGCCAGGGCGGCGACGACCTGCTGCAAGGCGGCGCGGGCAACGACCTGCTCGTCGGCGGCAGCGGCGTCGACCTGCTTGTCGGCGGCACCGGCGATGACCTCTACGACGTGGACCGCAGCGATGACCAGGTGGTCGAGCAGTCCGGCGAAGGCAACGACACGGTGCAGAGCTCGGTCAGCTACGTGCTGGGCGCCAACCTAGAGAACCTCGTCCTCACCGGTTTCTCCAGCGTCGACGCCACCGGCAACGAACTGGCCAACCAGCTCACCGGCAACGGCGGCTCGAACCTGCTGGACGGCGGTGCCGGCATCGACACGATGGCCGGCGGCGACGGCGACGACACCTACGTGCTCGACAGCGCCGCCGACCAGGTGATCGAGCTCGCCGACGAAGGAAGCGACACCGTGGTGGTCGGCTTCAGCTACGCGACCGGCAACAACATCGAGAACGTGCGCCTGAGCGGCAGCGCGAACCTGGACGCCACCGGCGATGCCGGCGACAACGTGCTCGAAGGCAATGCCGGCAACAACCTGCTGACCGGCGGCGGCGGCTCCGACCTGCTGATCGGCGGCGACGGCGATGACACCTACATCGTCGACAGCGAAGACGACGGGGTCGTCGAGGCGGCCGGCGAGGGCACCGACACCGTCGTGCGCAGCTACGACAGCTTCTTCATCCTGAACGACGGCGTCGAGAACCTGACGCTGACCGGCACCGTGGAGCGCGGCAACGGCAACGACCTCGACAACCTGATCATCGGCAACGCGAGCGACAACAACCTGCTCGGCCTCGACGGCGACGACACGCTGATCGGCGGTGCCGGCAACGACGCGCTGTTCGGCTCCGAAGGCGCCGACTCGCTGGTCGGTGGCAGCGGTGACGACTACTACGAGGTCGACGACGCCGGCGACATCCTGGTCGAGGGCACGGGCGAAGGCGACGACTTCATCCGGTCCAGCGTCAGCTGGACGCTGGGCGCCAACTTCGAACGCGTGGCACTGACGGGCTCCGACAACCTGAACGTCACCGGCAACGCACTGGCCAACGGCCTGTGGGGCAACACCGGCAACAACACGCTGACCGGCGGGCAAGGCAATGACTTCCTGTTCGGTGACGCCGGCAACGACGTCTATGTCTACAACCGCGGCGACGGGCAGGACAGCGTCGACAACACCGATGCGCTCGGCGCCACCGACACGCTGCGCTTCGGCGCCACCATCACCGACAACGACGTGCTGGCCTTCCAGTCGGGCGCGAACCTGTTCTTCAAGGTGAAGGGCAGCAGCGACCAGGTCGGCTTCATCAACTACTACGCCGGCAACAGCGTGGTGAATGGCGTCACGCAGGACCACAAGATCGACCGCATCGAGTTCTCGAACGGCGTGGTGTGGGACCAGGCGATGATCCAGACCGTGGTGGATCGCGCGAACAACAACCACTCGCCGACCGTCAACACCTTCCTGCCGACGCTCAGCGCCAAGGCCGGCAGCGTCTTCAGCTACGCCGTGCCGCTGAACACCATCACGGATCCGGACGTGTGGGATTCCGTCACCTACCGCATCTCGATGCAGGACGGCAGCGCGGTGCCGGCGTGGCTCAGCTTCGACCCGGTGACGCGCACGATGTCGGGCACGCCAGGCACGGGCAACGTCGGCAGCCTGCAGTTCGTGCTGTGGGGCACCGACAACTACAACTTCTCGGCCGGCGAGTTCGTCACGCTCAACGTCGGGCCGGCCAACCGTGCGCCGGTGGTGAATGCGGCATTGGCCGACAAGACGGCGGCCCAGGGTGCACCGCTCAGCTTCGCGCTGCCGGCGTCGTCGTTCACCGATGCGGATGCCGATGCGCTGGCCTACACCGCGACGCTGGCCGACGGCAGCGCGCTGCCGGGCTGGCTGAGCTTCAATGCCGGCACGCGCACGTTCAGCGGCACGCCCCCCACGATCGGCACGGTGAGCGTGAAGGTCACGGCCACCGACACCAGCAACGCGTCGGCCAGCGACGTGTTCGACATCGCGGTCAGCCTGCAGAACCTGGTGCTGACCGGCACCGCCAATGCCGACACGCTGGCCGGCGGCACCGGCAACGACTCGCTCAATGGCGCTGGCGGCAACGACACGCTGATCGGCAATGCCGGCAACGACACGCTGAACGGCGGCACCGGCAACGATTCGATGACCGGCGGCACGGGCGACGACACCTACGTGATCGACAGCACGACGGACGTCATCGTCGAGGCGCTGAACGAGGGCATCGACACGGTGCAGAGCACGCTGACCACGTACACGCTGGGCAGCAACGTCGAGAACCTGCTGCTGGGCGGGACGACCGGCCTGAGCGGCATCGGCAACGACCTGGCCAACCTGCTGACCGGCAACAGCGGCAACAACGCGCTGACCGGCGGGCTGGGCAATGACACGCTCGATGGCGGGACGGGCAACGACACCTTGACCGGCGGGGCGGGCGACGATGTCTATGTCGTCAACGTCAACACCGACGTGGTGACGGAGAACGCGAGCGAGGGAATCGACACGATCAACAGTGCCCTGACCTGGAGCATTTCCGCGACGACGAACATCGAGAACATCACGCTGACGGGTTCAGGCGCATTCAATGCCACCGGCAACCTGAATGCCAACGTGCTGATCGGCAACAGCGGCGCCAACGTGCTGACCGGTGCCGAGGGCAACGACACCTACAGCGGCGGCCTGGGCAACGACACGCTGACCGACACCTCGACCACCAGCAATGACGTCTACCGCTGGGGCTCCGGCGACGGGCTCGACACGCTGAGCGACGCGGGCGGCAGCGACCGCATCGAGATCGGCGCAGGCATCACCGCCTCGCAGGTCACGCTCACGCGCAGCGGCAACAACCTGGTGATCGGCCTGACCACCGGCACGGACAAGCTGACGGTCAGCAACTGGTACGTCGGCACGACCAACAAGATCGAGGAGATCCGGCTGGCCAACGGCAGCGTGATTCCGTCGTCGTCGGTGCCGTTGTCGTTCACCGGGACGCAAGCCGGCCAGGGCATCTCGATCGACCAGGACGCAGCCGCGCTGGTCACGGCGATGGCGCAGTTCTCGGTGCCGGGCGACAGCGATGGGGGCCACCAGCATCCGCTGGCTTCCAGCATGAAGCCGGTGCCGATGCTCGCGATGCCGGGATCGATCCTGTAACGAGACTCCCGCGGGCGCTACGCCGGATCGTAGAAGCGCCGGGACAGCCCGTCGCGCCCTGGGTAGAACTGGAACCAGGGCCGTGCCTCGTCGACGGTGCGTGCCACCGACGGGTGATCCATCAGGCGTTCGAAGTAGGCCGAGAGGCGCCCATGCTGCTGCAGCAACGGGACGTAGGTCAGCGCATAGAACAAGGAAGGCGCCGCCGCGCAATCGGCCATGCTGAACGCATCGCCGGCCACCCAGGTCCGCCCTTCGAGCTGGCGGTCGATCAGCGCATAGGCGGTCAGCAGCGTGTCGCGGGCCCGGGCCACGGCCTGCGGATCGCGCTCGCCTTCGGCGCGCAGGCGGTCGGCGGTGAAGGCCTGCATCGGCGTCATCACGTAGAGGTCGAAGAGGCGGTCCCACCGGCGCACCTCGAGCGCTTCGTCGAGGTCGTGCGGGATCAGCGTGCGGCCCGGGCGCGCATGGTGGCGCTGCAGGTGCTCGATGATGATGCTCGTCTCGGGCACCGGCCGGCCCTGGTCCACCAGCAACGGCATCTTGCCCAGCGGCCACAGCGCGAGGTGCGCGGCGCGCTCTGCAGGATCGCCCAGGTTCAGCAGGCGCTTGTCGACCTCGATCTCCAGCACGTCGATGGCGATCAGCACCTTGTGGCAGCAGGAGGACAGCGGGTGGTAGTGAAGGATCGGCGCACTCATGGCGGCTCCTGTGGGTTCAAAGCGCGAAAGCGTCGGTCCAAGCCGCCTGCGAGTCAAGTGCGATCCGGCGTTGGCGCGACAATCCGCCGATGACCTCCGCCGCCCTCGACGCCTTCATCGCCGAAGCCACCGCCCGCAGCTGCCGCCAGCCCGACCCGGCCGACTGCGTGCTGGCCCTGGCACCGCTGATGCTCGACTTGATCGATCACGCCGGCAGCTTCCTGCAGCCGCAGCACTACCGCAGCAGCGCGTCGGGCTACACCCGCAACCTCATCTACGACGCCCCCGATGCGAGCCTGTCGCTGTACTCGATCGTCTGGCTGCCGGGCCAATGGACGCCGGTGCACGACCACGGCAGCTGGGGCGTCGTCGGCGTGGTCGAAGGGGTGCTGGAAGAGCGCAGCTACGTCAGGCTGTCACCGGATCGCGGCGCCGACGACGAGATCGAGCTGGCGCGCGGCGGCACGATCCTGCTGCGGCACGGCGCCGTCACCAGCTTCGTCCCGAACCCGGATCACATCCACGTCACCGGCGTGCCGGCGGAACGGCCCCGCGCCGTCAGCCTGCACCTCTACGGCAGGACGATGAGCGACTTCAACATCTACGACGCCGCAGCCCGCACGCGCCGGCGCATCCAGGTGGCGCACAACGAGAGCTGAGCGGGCCTCGACCTCAGGGCAGGTCGACGATCTCGACCCAATTCGGGTTCTTGCCGACCGGCAGCCGGGTGACCTCGCCGAGTGCGCCGGTGCGCGGGTCGATCGCGTGCACCGACAGCGAATGCGATTCCTGCCCGGCCGCGATCAGGAAGCGGCCCGATGAGTCGATCGCGAAGCCGCGCGGCGTCTTCTCGGTCGGCGTGCTGCCGGCCGGCTCCAGCTTGCCCGTCTCGGCGTCGACCTTGAAGCGCGCGATGGTGCTCGACGTGCGTTCCGAGGCATAGAGCTGCTTGCCGTCCGGGCTCAGGTGGAGGTCGGCAGCCCAGGGCTTGCCGGTGAAGCCCTCCGGCAGCGTGGTCGTGCGCTGCTGTTCGCGCAGCGTGCCGCGGCCGGCGTCCCAGGCGAACACGTCCAGCGACGCATCGACCTCGTTGAGCAGATACAGGTGCTTCTGCGCCTTGTCCCAGACGAAGTGGCGGGCACCGGATTTCGGTGCCGTCTGCACGATCGGCGGATCGTTCGGCGACAGCTGCCCCTTGGCCGCATCGAAGCGCCACACCGACAGGTTGTCGCCGCCGAGGCTGGTGGCCAGCACGAAACGGTTGCTCGCGTCGGCATGGATGGCATGCGCGTTCGGCGCCGTCGGAATCAGCTGCTGGATCGCACCAACCACGCCATTGCCGTCGATGCTGTTGACGGTGATCTTGTGCCCCGGGTACGAGGCGGCGAACAGCCACTTGCCGCTGGCGTCGACATCGATGTTGGCCATGCTGTCGGCCAGCGGTGCCTCGCCCAATTTCTTGAGCCGGCCGCTCGCCGGGTCGACGGCGAAGCTCAGCACGCGAAACGGCTGCGAGCGCAGCGCGGCGTACAGGAAGCGCTTGTCGGGGCTGACCGCCAGCGGCATCACCGTGCCGCCGACGGCCACCGTCTCGACCGGGCTCAGCCGGCCCGAGCTGCGGTCGAAGGCCAGCACCGACAGCTCCTGGCTGTCCGCGTTGGACACGTACACGAACGTGCCGGCCATCGCGGTGGTGGCGGCCAGCAGGCTGCCGGCCACCACGACCGCGCGCAGCGGGATTGCGAATTGCAGTGTCATGCGTGTCTCCCGCCGCGCTGCGGCTTGTCGTTCGTTGTCGTCGTCAGTGGCAGCTCAGTTGCAACTGAGCGCGGCCAGCGCCTTGCCAGCCCCCGCCACGGCGGGCAGCTTCTGCTTCACGCACGCCGGGTCGTGGGCAGTGTAGGCGTACGGGATGCCGACCGGGAAGGTGCTGGTGCTGACCCAGTCGCTCGCGTCGCGCGACGGTGACGACTCGCTGGCCACCCAGGTGATGCCGTAGCGGCTGAAGTCGGCCGGGCTCTTCACGTTGTTGTTGCGCAGCTCCCAGTAGCCGATGGTCGAGCTGTCGCGCGAGGTCACCGGGTTCTGCGCGTTCTCGAACCAGTTGGCTTCGATCAGCGAGAAGCCGCCCATGCGGATGTTGGCGCCCGAGGTGTGCACGCCGCTGTACAGGTTGTTGTACAGGTGCGTGTAGCCGCCGCGCTGCAGCGGCAGCCGCGACTTCACGTTCTCGTAGAAGTTGTGGTGGTAGGTGATGAAGCGGTCGCTCGAATCGCTGTCGCTCGACCCGATCAGCCCGACCTTCTGGTGGTCGTGGATGTGGTTGTACGAGTAGGTGATGTGGTGCGCGCCGGCCTTGTTGTCGACCAGGCCGTCGAACTCCATGTCGCCGGCGCCGGCGCATTCCTTGATGCTGCTGAACAGCGTGTTGTGGTCGACCCAGATGTAGCCCGGGACCTTGCCGCCCTGGCCCTCGATGCCGATCGCGTCGATCGAGCCGGGCAGCAGGCCGATCGTCATGTTGCGGATGATGACGTTGGTGGCGCCGCCCTTGATCGCGAGGCCGAAGTTCGCGGCCGAGCCGTCGGCGCCTTCGATCGTGACGTTGCTCTTGTTCTTGACCTCGACGATGGCGCCTGCCGGCTTCGTCCGCTGCGCGCAGGAGTCGGTGATCGACGCGAAATCGAAGCTGCCGGTGTAGCGGATCACGAGGCCGCCGGTGCCGGTGTAGGCATCGATGACTGCTTGCATGGCCGCCGCGGTGCTCACCGTCACGGCGTTGAGCTTGCCGCCGCCGGTCACCGTGCCGGCGAAGCCGGCGCTCAGGCCGCTCGGGGCGGGTGCGGGTGCCGGCGCGGGGGCCGGAGCCGGTGCCGGTGCAGGGGCCGGAGCAGGCGAGGGTGCCGGCGACGGAGCGGGGGCCGGTGCGGGAGCCGGTGCGGGTGCAGGGGCCGGCGCAGCGGCCGGTCCGACCGCGCACTTCTCCTTCTTGTCCGCATTCGGGTTGGCGCCGCCGAAGCTCGCGCTGGTGCAGGCCACGGTGCCCGACAGCGTCTTGACCACCCACTTGTTCTTCACGCCGAACGACACCTGACGCGCCGTCGTGCCCACCTTGCAGCTCTCGCCTTCGTCAGCGCACTTCGAGAAACCGGCCGGCCAGTCGATGGCGAAGGCGGGCGTGGCAGCGGCGCAGGCCACCGCGATCAGGGACAGGCGCAGCGGATTCAATCCGGTTTTCATGGGGATTTCCCTCGGGGTTTTGAATGGCCCGCAGGCTACCCCGCGAAGAGCACGACGATGCCGTGTTTGCATACTCTGAAACACTGCTTGCAAGGATGAGACTTGCATGTCGGAGCCATCGCCGATCCATGACCGGCAATTGACGGACCGCGAGGCCCGCCAGCCTCACGCATCCTGGTCTGCGCGCTCCGTGCTGGGCGTTGCCCACAGGCAGACGCGGTGCTTGCCGGCCCGCTTGGCCACATACATCGCCTGGTCGGCGCGCGCCATCAGCGTGTCCGACGCATCACCGTGCTCCGGCCCGATCGCCACGCCGATGCTCGCGCCGACTGTCGCGGTCTCGCCGCCGGCGAGGTGGATCGGCTGCTCGATCGCCTGCAGCACCCGCTGCAGCACCCGCTCGACCTCGCGCGCATCCTGGATGTTGCTGAGGATCAGTGCAAACTCGTCGCCACCGAAACGGGCGACCACGTCGTTGGTCCGGATGCAGCCGAGCAGCCGCTTCGCGACCTCGCGCAGCACCGCGTCGCCGGCGTCGTGGCCGAAGGCGTCGTTGACGGCCTTGAAGCCGTCCAGGTCGAGGTAGCACACGGCGGTCAACTGGTGGCGCCGCTGCGCATCGGCCAGGATGTAGAGCAGCCGCTCGTAGAACAGCCGGCGATTGGGCAGTCCGGTCATCGCGTCGTGCAGCGCCAGGTGCTGCGCATGCGCCTCGCTGTCCTTCAGCGCGGTGATGTCGGTCAGCGACCACAGCGATTCGTTGGCCGACACCGCCGCGCCGCTCAGTTCGATCCAGATCGCGTGGCCCTGCTTGTGCCGCATGCGCAGCTGCGTGCTGAAGCGGCCGCCGGTGGCCAGGATCGGGTACGCGAGGCTGCCGATCTCGTCGAAGGTCTCGTCGTCGAGGTAGAGCCTGCGGATCGGCGCGCCGACGAGTTCGTGCGGTTCGTAGCCGAAGATCCGGTCGAGCGCGCGGTTCTTCCACAGCGAGGTGCGGTTCTTCAGCTTGATCATGCCGACGACCTCGTTGTCGAGCATAACGCTCTGCTCCTGCGCCAGCCGCGCGATCTCGCGGCGTGCGGTCACCTGGCGCCGCTGCTGCACGAACAGCAGCGCGGAGAAGCCGGCGATCGTCGCGATCGCGACGGCCAGCAGCGCCGCCATCTGCGCCACCTCGCGCCGCCAGCCGGCGAGGAAATCGCTGGTGCCGAGGCCCACGAACACCCGCAGCGTGCAACCGGGCACGCGCTGGTAGGCGGTGTAGCGCTCGATGCCGTCGAGCGCTGTCGGGGTCAGGTAGGAGCCGCGCTCCGGGTCTGCCGCGAGGCGGCGCGTCATCTCTTCGGAGATGGTCACCGTGCCGATGTTCTTTTCCTGGGCGCCGTCGATCACCGAGTAGCGTGTGATCAGCCGCAGCCCGCCCGACCGAAGCGACACGGCGCCTGCGCTGCCGAGTGCGATGTGCTTGAACCGGTCGAGGAAGTGGCCGCTCGACAGGTTGGTGTAGGCCACGCCGGCGAACGAGCCGTCGGCGCGCTGCAGTTGGCGGGCCACCGCGACGCCCCATTTGCGGACGATGCGGCCCTGGATCGGCTCCGAGACCACCAGGCCGTCGTGCGCCTTCGCGTCATGGAAGTAGTCGCGGTCGGCGATGCTGACGGGCGCGCCGCCGGCGTCGAGGCCGAAGCGCACGCTGCCGTCCTCGTCGGCAATGCGGATCGCATCGACCTGGGGCAGCAGCGAGCGCTGCTCGGCGAGGCTGCGCTCGATCTCGGCGCGGCCGTCGGCCTGCGTGGCATCGACGGCGTGAACGCGCATCGCGATCGTCGCCAGCGCGTTGTCGAGCTGCTTCAGTTCGGCACCGAGTTCGATGGCCAGGCCGTTCGCCAGGTTCTCGGCCGATTCGCGGGCCCGCACTTCTTCGGAGGCTCGCCCTGCCCGCAAGGCCACGCCAGCCGCCAGCAACAGCACCACGATGATCGCGACGTTGCCCGCCACCAGAGCGAGCGCCAGGCGGCGAAGCGGTACTGCGGCGGAGCGGGCGGCGAGCGAGGGGTCGGTCATGAGGCGCGTGGGGCGCATCGTAAGGCACGGCGCCCGCTTTCGTCCTCATGTCCTCAATGCCTGCCGGCCGCGTGAGGCGCTACTTCAGCTGCGTCGTGTAGTCCACCGGCAGCCAGCGGTACGAGCTGCCGGCCTGGCGCAGGTGGCCGAGGCCGGGGAAGGGCAGGTGGGCGGCGCCGATCAGCAGGTTCTCCTTCGCCGCCCGGGCGAACACGGTGCGGCGCGTGGCGGCGGCTGCGGGCTCGTCGCTGTCGAACGCGATCGTGACGCGCGGATCCTCGAGCTGCACCGCGCCGACGTGGATCAGGTCGCCGATCAGCAGCATCCGCTGCCCCTGGCTTTCGACGGCATAGACGGTGTGCCCGGCGCTGTGGCCGCGGGCCGCGATGGCGCGGATGCCGGGCAGCAGCTCGGACCCGGCGGCGAAGGGCTTCAGCCGGCCCGCCTCGGCATACGGGTTCAGCGAGGCCATCGCGCCCTGGAAGAAGCCCTTGGCCTGCGCCGGGGCGGCGTCCAGCTTCGCGGCCGACAGCCAGTACTGCGCGTCGGCTTCGTCGAGGCGCACCGTCGCATTCGCAAACGCGACGCCGGCCGGGCCCATCAGCCCGCCGACATGGTCCGGGTGGGCATGGGTCAGCAGCACCTCGTCGACCTGCTCGGGCTGGTAGCCGGCCGCGCGCAGGCTGGCGCCGAGCTTGCCGAGCGTCGGGCCGAACAGCGCGCCGGCGCCGGTGTCGATCAGCACCAGCTTGTCGCCGGTGTTGACCAGGAAGCCGATGACCGAACTCTCGACCGGGCTCTTCAGGTGTGCGGCCGCGAGCCTGGCCGCCACCGTGCCGGCCGGGCCGTGCAGCAGCGTGTCGACGGGCAGGTCGACGGTGCCGTCGCTCAGCGCGGTCACCTCGAAGGCGCCGAGCATCACGCGGTAGAAGCCGGGCGCCTGGGTCTTGACCATCGGTGCGGCGGCCGATGCGACCGACGGCGTGATGGCCGCGCCGAGCACGCCGAGGGCGAGGGCGGCGGCGCGCAAGGAGAACAGGGAGGAAGACATGGGGGGCAATCTTTCGATCAAGGGGGAAAGAGAAAGAGGAAGAGGAAGGGCAATCAGGCCGATGCGGCCAGGCCGAGCGCCGCGAGCGCCCGCTCGGCCACCTGGTGGTCCTGCTCGGCGTCACCGCCCGAAATGCCGATGCCGCCGACCAGCTGCGCACCGTCGAAGATCGGGCAGCCGCCGCCGACCGCGACGAAGCGCGGCCGGTGCGCCAGCTGCGCCGCCATCGGGCGCTCGAGGATGACCGTCCATTGGCGCGTCGACACGCCGTAGGAGGTGGCCGTCCAGGCCTTGTCGACCGCGATCGAGGCCGTCAGGAAGCGGGCGCCATCGTCGCGCTCGAAGGCCTTCAGCTCGCCGGTCGCGTCGGTGATGGCCACGGCGACCTGGATGCCGAGCGAGCGGGCGGCGGCCTGGGCGTGACCGATCAGCGAGGCGGCGGCTTCGCGGGTGATCGAGGCCATCGGAAGGGTGTGCGGTGAAGAAGAAGTCATGGGCAGTGCTCCGTTGAAGGGTGGCCCATGATTCAATCGAAGCCTTCATCACGCAAATCGATTGAAATGATCGGCACTATCAGAGAGCGCGATTTCAGGGGCGTCGACCTCAACCTGCTGGTGACGCTGCTGGTGCTGCTGCGCGAGCGCAGCGTGTCGAAGGCCGCTGCCTGCCTGCACCTCGGGCAGCCGGCGGTCAGCGGCGCGCTGGCGCGCCTGCGCGAGCTGTTCCAGGACGAGCTGCTGGTGCGCGGCAAGGGCGGCATGCAGCCGACGCAGCGCGGGCTGGAGCTGCAGGTCGCGCTCGCGCCGGCGCTGGCCGAGCTGCAGGCCGTCGTCTCCGATGCGCCAGCCTTCGATCCGGCGCGCAGCGACCGCAGCTTCGTGATCGGCATGCCGGACTGGATCGACACCTGGCTGCTGCCCGGCCTGCTCGCGCGGCTGGCGGCCGAGGCGCCGCTCGCGCGCATCGCCGTCGTCGCGACCGACCGCTTCCGCGTCGCCGACATGCTGCTGCAGGAGCAGCTCGACCTCGCGATCGGCGCCTTTCCCGCCGGCCCGGCCTGGCAGCGCAGCCGGCCGCTCGCGACAGTGCCGTACTGCTGCGTCGCGCGGCCCGGTGTGATCGGCGCCCGGGGCAAGTTGACGCTGAAGCAGTTCGCGGCGCTGCCGCACCTGATGGTCACCTACCGCGGCGCCTTCCACGGCACGGTCGACGATGCGCTCGACGCGCTCGGGCTGAAGCGTCGCATCGTCTGCACCAGCCCGCGCTTCTCGTCGCTGCCGCGCGTGCTGCAGCAGGTGCCGGCGATCGCCACCGTGCCGCAGGTGCTGGCGGCAGGCTGGCAGCGCGACTTCGGGCTGGTGCAGGTGGCGGTGCCGCTGAAGCTGCCGCCCAGCCCGGTGGCGATCGTCCACCACGCGAGCCGCGACAAGGACCCGGCGCTGCGCTGGCTGTGCGCGGTGGTCGAGGCGCTGGTCGCCGCAGACGCGGCGGCCGACGGCGCCTGAAGCCCTCGTGCCTGCCGCGCCTTGCGCAGCCCTGCGACAATCCCGCGAGGAGACCCCATGACGCCGTACAAGACCCTCGAAGACGTGATCGGACAGACGCCGCTGGTGCGGCTGCAGCGCCTGCCGGGCGCCGACAACGATCGGCGCGGCAACGTGATCCTGGCCAAGCTCGAAGGCAACAACCCGGCCGGTTCGGTGAAAGACCGACCGGCGATCAGCATGATCCGGCGCGCCGAGGAGCGTGGCGACATCCGCCCCGGCGACACGCTGATCGAGGCCACCTCGGGCAACACCGGCATCGCGCTCGCGATGGCCGCGGCGATCCGCGGCTACCGCATGCTGCTGATCATGCCGGAGGACCTGAGCATCGAGCGTGCGCAGACGATGAAGGCGTTCGGCGCCGAGCTGATCCTCACGCCGCGCAGCGGCGGCATGGAATACGCGCGCGACCTGGCCGAGCAGATGCAGCGCGACGGCAAGGGCCGCGTGCTCGACCAGTTCGCGAATGCCGACAACCCGCGCGTGCACTACGAGACCACCGGCCCCGAGATCTGGGCCGACACCGGCGGGCGCGTCACGCACTTCGTCAGCGCGATGGGCACCACCGGCACCATCACCGGCACCTCGCGCTACCTGAAGGAGCAGAACCCGGCCGTGCGCATCATCGGCGCGCAGCCGGCCGAAGGCTCGCGCATCCCCGGCATCCGCAAGTGGCCCGAGGCCTACCTGCCGAAGATCTACGACCCGACCTTCATCGACGAGACGGTGAACGTCAGCCAGGACGCGGCCGAGGACATGGCGCGCCGGCTGGCGCGCGAGGAAGGCCTGTTCGGCGGCATCTCGGCGGCCGGCGCCTGCTGGGTGGCGCTCGAGACGGCCAAGCGCGTCGAGAACGCGACCATCGTGTTCGTCGTCTGCGACCGTGGCGACCGCTACCTGTCCACCGGCGTCTTTCCCGCCTGAGCACGTCAATGAACCACGAAACCCGCTTCTGCCCGAACTGCGCGACCGGCCTGCAGCCGGTGACGCTTGACGAAGACGGCGGCCCGAAGACGCGGCTGCGCTGCCCGGCCTGTGGCTGGACGCACTGGAACAACCCGACGCCGGTGCTGGCCGCGGTGCTCGAGCTGGCCGATCGTGACGGGCAGCTGCTGCTCGCGCGCAACGCCGCGTGGCCCGGCAGGTACTTCGGCCTGATCACCGGCTTCATGGAAGCCGGCGAGACGCCGCAGGAGGGCATCACCCGCGAGGTGATGGAAGAAACCTCGCTGACCGTCGATCGCCTGCAGATCATCGGCGCCTACGATTTCCAGCGGATGAACCAGGTGATCATCGCGTACCACGCGGTGGCGCGCGGCGAGATCAAGCTGTCGCCGGAGCTGGTCGAGTACAAGCTCTTCACGCCCGAGACGGTGCAATGCTGGCCGGCCGGCACCGGCTATGCGCTGGCCGACTGGCTGACCGCGCGCGGCATCACGCCGCAATGGCGCGAGTTGATGCCGCGGCCGGTCGACCCGAACTGAAAGGACACGCGATGGATGCGCAAAAAGAAGTCGACGCCCGCGGCATGAACTGCCCGCTGCCGATCCTGAAGGCCAAGAAGGCGCTGGCCGACATGAACAGCGGCGAGCTGCTGAAGGTGATCGCGACCGACCCGGGGTCGATGCGCGATTTCCAGGCGTTCGCGCGGCAGACCGGCAACGAGCTGGTGCAGCAGCAGGCGGTGAACGAGGAGTTCATCCACCTGCTGAGGCGCCGCTGACAGGCCTAGAACTCCAGGTTCTTCAGGTACTTCCGGAAATCCGGCCCGAGCACCGGATGTGCCAGCGCCAGCTCCACGTTGGCCTCCAGGAAGCCTTCCTTGCTGCCGCAGTCGTAGCGCCGCCCCTCGTAGCGGTACGCGAACACCTTCTCGCGCCGCAGCAGCCCGGCGATGCCGTCGGTCAACTGGATCTCGCCACCGACGCCGCGCGGCTGGTTCGCGATCTCGGTGAACACGCCCGGCGTCAGGATGTAGCGCCCGGCCACGCCGAGCCGCGACGGCGCTTCTTCCGGCGCCGGCTTCTCGACGATGCGCGTGATGTCGATCAACCGGTCGTTCACCGCGTGCCCGTCGACGATGCCGTAGCGCCGCGTCTGCTCCGGCGGCACTTCCTGCACCGCCAGCATCGACACCCGCCATTCGGCGAACTGCTCGACCATCTGCTGCAGCACCGGCTTCTGCCCGACCATCAGGTCGTCGGCCAGCAGCACCGCGAACGGCTCGTTGCCGATCAGCCGCTGCCCGCACAGCACCGCATGACCCAGCCCCAGTGCCTGCGGCTGGCGCACGTAGACGCACTCCATGTCGTCTGGCTTCACGCTGTGCACGACATCCAGTAACTCTTGCTTACCCGCCTGTTCGAGGGCTACCTCCAACTCGAAGGTCATGTCAAAGTGGTCTTCGATGGGGCGCTTGTGCCGGCCGGTCACGAAAATCATTTCGCGCACGCCGGCCGCATAGGCCTCTTCGACCGCGTATTGGATCAGGGGCTTGTCGACCACCGGCAGCATTTCCTTCGGTTGGGCTTTGGTCGCAGGAAGAAAGCGCGTGCCGAGGCCCGCCACCGGAAAGATCGCCTTGTTGACAAACATTTAGTTACAATCCCCTGTGTGAATTAATCAACGAAAAACCATTGTGTCACGCGCTTTTGGAGGGCTTGTGACACCAGGGCAGAGCCTCTCGACGCCGCATGGACTTGCTGATCATCGAACCGCTGGAAGCAGAAGTCATGCAGTGGCTCGATGCGCGCTATTCGCTTCGGCAAGCGCCCGAGCTGGCGCGCGACACGCGGGCCTTCCGCCAGGCGCTCTACAACGTGCGGGCGCTGATCCTGCCGCCCACCGTGGCGCTGGATGCGCAGGCGCTGCACTACGCGCCGGTGCTGCGCGCGGTCGGCCGGGTCAGCGCCGGTGCCGAGAACATCGACCTCGATGCCTGCGCGCGCGCCGGCATCGAGGTGGTTCGCAGCCAGACCGCCACCGCGCAGGCCGAGGCCGAATTCATGATCGGCGCCCTGCTGTCGCTGCTGCGCCGCGTGCCGGTGGTCGGCTCCGACGGCATGCTGGTCGGCCGTGAGCTCGGGGCCTGCACCGTCGGGTTGATCGGCATGCCGCCGGCCGCCAAGGCGATGGCCAAGATGCTGAGCGGCTTCGGCTCGCGGCTGGTCGGCTACGACCCCTCACTGCATGCGAGCGACAGCGTCTGGGAGCGCTGGCAGGTCGCGCCGCTGGGGCTGCGCGAGCTGCTGGAGCGCTCCGATGCGGTGTGCGTGCAGCTGAACTACTTCAGCCGCTACCACGGGCTGCTGGGCGAGCGCTTCCTGCCGTTCTGCAAGCCGAACCAGGTGATCGTCAGCATCGCGCACTCGGCGCTGTTCGACGAGAAGACGCTGGCCGACGTGCTGACCAGCGGCCGCGTCTCGGCCGTCTGGCTCGACAGCCTGGAGCCGGGCGCCACCGAGCCGGGCCGCCCGCTGAGCGGCATGGACACGCTGCAGGTCACGCCGCGCGTGGCGAGCACCACGCGCGAATCGCGGCTGCGCAGTTCGTGGGCGGTGGCACGGCGCATCGACGAGCTGCTCGCGATCACGCCCGGCGCACCGCGCGAGTTCAGGACGACGGACCCAGGCGTGCCGCTTGATGTCGCAGTCGATCCAGCGTTGCCGTGAAGTCCGCCAGGCGCTGCTTCTCCTGATCGACCACCGCCTGCGGCGCGCGCGCGACGAAGCTTTCGCTCGTCAGCTTGGCGTTGCACTTGCCGATCTCGGCCTCGATGCGCTTGATCTCCTTGGCCACGCGCTCGCGCTCGGCGGCCACGTCGATCTCGACGTGCAGCGCCACGCGCGTCTCGCCCTGCACCGAGACCGGCAGCTGAGCGGTTGCCGCCGCGAACGCGGCCTCGTCGTCGAACACCTGCACGCCTGACAGCCGGATCAGCGACTGCAGCAGCGGCGCGGCCTCGCGCACGAAGTCGTTGTCGCCGATCGCGTACAGCGGCACCGGCTTGGTCACCTGCATCTCGTTGCGCAGGTTGCGCGTCGCGCCGGCCAGGCCCTTGAAGCGCTCGACCCAGGCATCGGCCTGCGGGTCGACGCGCTCGAGCTGCGCCTTCGGGTACGGCGCGGTGACGATGCTGTCGTCGGAGCCCGCCACCTTGCGGCCGGCCAGCGGCGCGACCACGTCCCACAGCTCGGCGGTCACGAACGGCATGATCGGGTGCATCAGCCGCAGCACCGTCTCCAGCGTGCGCAGCAGCGTGCGGCGCGTCGCGCGCTTCGCGGCCTCGTCGCCGTTCTGCAGCTGCGCCTTCGCGAGCTCCAGGTACCAGTCGCAGTATTCGGTCCAGACGAATTGGTAGATCGCGTTGGCGACGTTGTCGAGTCGGTAGTCGGTGAAGCCCTGCTCGACCGCCGCTTCGACGCGCTGCAGCTCGCCGCTGATCCAGCGGTCGACCTTCGAGAACGACAGGTAGCCGGCGAACTCGCCGCCCGGCTCGCACTGCGCCTTGGTGTGCTCGGCGAGGCCGCAGTCCTGACCCTCGCAGTTCATCAGCACGAACTTGGTCGCGTTCCAGAGCTTGTTGCAGAAGTTGCGGTAGCCCTCGCAGCGCTTGGTGTCGAAGTTGATGTTGCGCCCGAGGCTCGCGTACGACGCCATCGTGAAGCGCAGCGCATCGGCGCCATAGGCCGGCATGCCGTCGGGGAACTCCTTCTTCACGCGCGCGGCCACCTTCGGCGCGGTCTCGGGCTTGCGAAGGCCGACCGTCGACTTCTGCACCAGCGTGGCCAGGTCGCGGCCTTCGATCAGGTCGACCGGGTCGAGCACGTTCCCTTCGGACTTGCTCATCTTCTTGCCTTCGCTGTCGCGCACCATGCCGTGGATGTAGACGGTGCGGAACGGCACGCGGCCGGTGAAGTGCGTGGTCATCATGATCATGCGCGCCACCCAGAAGAAGATGATCTCGTAGCCGGTGACCAGCACGCTGGACGGCAGGAAGAGATCCATCTCCTTGGTCTGCTCGGGCCAGCCGAGCGTCGAGAACGGCACCAGCGCCGACGAGTACCAGGTGTCGAGCACGTCCTCGTCGCGGCGCAGATCGCCGCTGTAGCCGGCGGCCTGTGCCTTGACCCTCGCGTCGGCCTCGTTGCGCGCGACGAAGATCTCGCCGCCGCTGCCGTACCACGCGGGGATCTGGTGGCCCCACCACAGCTGGCGCGAGATGCACCAGTCCTGGATGTTCTTCATCCACTGGTCGTAGGTGTTGACCCAGTTCTCGGGCACGAACTTCACTTCGCCGGAGGCGACCGCATCGACCGCCTTCTGCGCGATCGACTTGCCGTCGGGGCCGGCCTTGCTGACCGCGACGAACCACTGGTCGGTCAGCATCGGCTCGACGATCGCACCGGTGCGGGCGCAGCGCGGCACCATCAGCTTGTGCTTCTTCACCTCGACCAGCAGGCCGAGCGCTTCCAGGTCGGCGACGACCTTCTTGCGGGCGACGAAGCGGTCGAGGCCGCGGTACGGGGCGGGCGCGTTGTCGTTGACCTTCGCGTCGAGGTCGAGCACGCCGATCATCGGCAGCTGGTGGCGCAGGCCGACGGCGTAGTCGTTGACGTCATGCGCCGGCGTGACCTTCACGACGCCGGTGCCGAACTCGCGGTCGACGTACTCGTCGGCGATCACCGGGATCGTGCGGTCGCACAGCGGCAGCGTGACCTGCCGGCCGATCAGCGCCTGGTAGCGCTCGTCGTCGGGGTGCACCATCACCGCGGTGTCGCCGAGCATGGTTTCCGGGCGCGTGGTGGCCACGACCAGCGAGCCGCTTCCGTCGGCCAACGGATAGCGGATGTGCCACAGCGAGCCGTCTTCCTCTTCGCTCTCGACCTCCAGGTCGGAGACGGCTGACTTCAGCACCGGATCCCAGCTCACCAGCCGCTTGCCGCGGTAGATCAGGCCCTGCTCGAACAGCTGCACGAAGGTGTCGGTGACGATCGGCGAGAGCTTCTCGTCCATCGTGAAGTACTCGTGCTGCCAGGCCACCGAGGCGCCCATGCGGCGCATCTGCTCCGTGATCGTCGAGCCCGATTGCTCCTTCCATTCCCACACGCGGGCGACGAAATTCTTGCGGCCGAGGTCGTGGCGGCTCTGGCCGGCCGCCTCGAGCTGGCGCTCGACGACGATCTGCGTCGCGATGCCGGCGTGGTCGGTGCCCGGCACCCACAGCGTGTTGTCGCCCTTCATGCGGTGCCAGCGCGTCAGCGAGTCCATGATGGTCTGGTTGAACGCGTGTCCCATGTGCAGCGTGCCGGTGACGTTGGGCGGCGGCAGCTGGATGCTGAACGAGGGCTTGGCGGCGTCCAGCGTGGGCTCGTACAGGCCGCGCTGCTCCCACAGCGGTGCCCAGCGGGCTTCGATGGCGGCGGGTTCGAACGATTTGGCGAGTTCGGTCATAGGGGTGCGATGGGGTCGGATCGACGGCGGCCACGGAGCTGGCGCGCAGGCTGGGCAGGGGAAGGCGGAATTGTAGGCGGGGGCCCCGTGCTGCTATGGTGGCGGCGATCACGCGCTTGCGATCCTGATCCTGTATCTGACCCTGAAACGGGAGCCACCCATGCGACGACTGCCCACGAAGCTGTTCGCGTCCGCCACCCTGGCCGTGCTGACCGTGCTGGCCGGCTGCGGCGGCAGCGACGACGGCCTGCCACTGAACGGCGGCGCCCCGAGTTGCGACCTCGGCACCCAGAAGAGCTGGCTGCGCGGCTACATGGCCGACTGGTACTACTGGAGCGGCCGCTCGCCGAACCCGGAGCCCGGCCCCTACGCGAGCGTGCCCGATTACTTCGACGCGCTGCTGTTCACCGGCGCCGCGCCGGTGCCGGCCGACCGCTGGAGCTACATCGAGAGCAGCGCGTCGTACAGCCAGTTCTTCGGCGCCGGGCGCACGCTGGGCTACGGCGTCTCGGTCAACGGGCTGGAGCTGCAGTTGCCGCTGAAGGTGCGCTACGTGGAGCCGCTGTCGCCCGCTGCCGCCGCCGGGCTGGTGCGCGGCGACGTGATCAGCTCGGCGAACGGCCGCAGCGCCGCCGAGCTGGTGGCGGCCGACGATTTCTCGGCGCTGACGCCGGCGCAGGCCGGTGATGTGCTGACCCTCGTCATCGACGCGCCGGGCGGTGCGAAGACCGTCACGCTGACCGCCGGCACCTACGCGCTGACACCGGTGCCGACGACCCGGCTGCTGACGCTGTCGAACGGCGTCAAGGCCGGCTACCTGGTGCTGAAGGACTTCATCACGCAGGCCGAGCAGCCGCTGGACGATGCGTTCACGCAGTTCCGCGCGGCCGGCGCCACCGAGCTGATCCTCGATCTGCGCTACAACGGCGGCGGCCGTGTCTCGACCGCCGCGCTGCTGGCCACCGAGGTGGCCGGTTCGACCCGACTCGACCAGGTCTTCGCGCGGCTGACCTTCAATGCCCGCCAGTCCGCTTCGAACGGCCGCTACGTCTTCGGCTCGGTGCCCGGTGCGGCGTTCGACCGCATCGTCGTGCTGACCGGCGCGCGCACCTGCTCGGCCAGCGAGCTGGTGATCAACGGGCTGAAGCCCTACGCCACCGTCGTGACGATCGGCGACGCCACCTGCGGCAAGCCGGTCGGTTTCCAGCCGCGCGAGTCCTGCGGCAACACCTACAGCGCGGTGAATTTCGAGGGCACGAACGCGCTCGGCGAGGGCGGGTACTGGAACGGCATCGCCGCCAGCTGCGCCGCGACCGACACCTTCAGCGGCACGCTCGGTGATCCGGCGGAGGCGTTGACCGGGGCGGCCGTCGCTTACCTGCAGAGCGGAAGCTGCCCGGTGGCCGGGTCGTCTGCGCGCGAGCGTTCGGCGCGGTTCACGCAACGGGCGGCGCAGCGCGCGGAGCCCGGCGAACGGTCGGGGATGTGGGCGGACTGAGTTCCTCCGGACCGCGCCTGACATGATTCGACATGTGGAGACACGCACCAGAAGCAAGCGCGCAACGCCGGCTCATTAAGCTGAGCGCCCATGAGCAAGCCCTACCACCTCTACGTCGTCGAGGACGACAACCCGCTGCGCACCATGCTGTGCGACTACCTGGAGAAGCAGGGTCTGGTCGTCACCGGCATGGCCACCGCCGAGGACCTGCTGCGCCGCATCCACCGGCTGCGTCCCGACCTGGTGGTGCTCGACGTCAGCCTGCCCGGCATGAGCGGCCTGCAGGCCTGCCAGAAGCTGCGCTCCGAGGGCGACCGCGTGCCCATCATCATCCTGACCGCGCGCAGCGAGGAGATCGACCGCGTGCTGGGCCTCGAGATGGGCGCCGACGATTTCCTCGGCAAGCCGTTCTCGGCGCGCGAACTGCTCGCGCGCGTGCATGCCGTGCTGCGCCGCGCGATCGTGCCGCCGGGCCTGTCGCAGATGAACCAGGCGCCGGTCAAGTTCGGCGGCAGCGTGTTCGACGTGAGCGCGCGCTGCCTGTTCCGCAACGGCGCGACCCGCGTGCTGAGCACCGTCGAGTTCTCGGTGCTGGCCGAGCTGGTGGCCAACCCGGGCGTTGCGGTGTCGCGCGAGCGGCTGCTCGCGGTCTCGCATTCGCGCAGCGAATCGCTGCTGCTGCGCGCGATCGACGTCACCGTGATGCGCCTGCGCAAGCTCGTCGAATCCGATCCCGGCACCCCGCGCTTCATCCAGACGGTGCGCGGCCACGGCTACATGTTCGTGCCTGAAACCGCGCGCTGATGCACTGGCTGCCCCGCTCGCTGGCCGGCCGCGTCACCTGGCTGGTGGGGCTGATCAGCGTCGCATCGCTGATCGCGCAACTGCTGCTGCTGCGCACGCTGCTGTTCGAGCCGTTCAGCGAGGGCATGCTGGTCGCGGTGGTCGGCGAGGCGCACCAGGCGCAGCAGAACCTGCTGACGACGCCGCCCGACGAGCGCGACCGCGTGGCCGTCGAGCTGTCGTACGGCCCGTTCTGGGTCGGCCGCAGCGGCGCGCCGGACGGCGGGGCCGACATCGTCGGCCCGCTGCGCCAGCCGTCGATCGAGCTGCCGGGCGGGCTGCAGGACATCGTCACCCGCTCGCTCGGCCATGACGCGGTGCTCGACATCAGCGACCGCAACGGCCTGGTGCTGCGCATCGAGGCCGACATCGACGGCGAGCGCTGGAATTTCGTGCACCGCCATGCGTCGCCGCGCAACGCGCCGACCATCACCTTGCTGGCCTTGCTGGCCTTGCTGTTCGGCACCGCCGCGCTGAGCCTGTGGATCGGCTTTCGGGTGATCGCGCTGCCGTTGAAGCGCCTGGCGCACGAGATCGCGACGCGGCGCGGCGCGCTGCGGGCGATCGAGCTGCCGCCCGGCGTCAGCGACGAGCTGCAGCAGATCGCGCGTGCCTTCAACTCGCTGGCACGCAGCGTCGACGAGGCCGACCGCACGCGCGGCCAGTTGCTGGCCGGCGTGTCGCACGACCTGCGCACACCGCTGTCGCGGCTGCGCCTGCGCATCGAGACGCAGTGCGACGAATCGGTGGGCGATGCGCTGCTGCAGGACCTGGGCTCGGTGCAGCGCATCGTCGACCAGTTCCTCGCCTATGTGCAGGGCGGCGCCGACATCCAGCTCGGCCGCCTGCAGCCGCTGTGGGACACCGGGCGGGCGGTGGTCGCGATGTATGCCGACCCCGGCGTGATGCTGCGCGGCGATGGCGTCGACGAACTGCTGCCCGACATCGCGGTGCAGCGGTTGCTCAGCAACCTGATCGACAACGCGCTCGCCTACGGCCAGCGGCCGGTGATGGTCGACCTGTGCCGCTGCGAGGGAGGCGTGTCGATCGCGGTGTTCGACCACGGCCCGGGCCTGAACGACGCCGAGTTCGCCCAGGCCCTGCAGCCCTTCGTGCGGCTGGACCGCCAGCGCAGCTCGCTCGGCCACTGCGGCCTGGGCCTCGCGATCGTGTCGCAGATCGCGCGCCAGATCGGCGGCACGCTGAGCCTGGCGCGCGCCGCCGATGGTGCCTTCGGCATCGCGCTGACGATCAGGACGGCGACCGCAACCCCGGACGTCGTCCTGACCCCGTAGGTCAGCGATCCAGCCGCAGCACGGCCGACGGCGTCGCCGCGTCCCCCAGCATGAACAGCGTGTAGACCCCCGGCGTCAGCAGCGCCACGTTCCCGGTGTACAGCGCGTTCGACGAGGTGGCCGAATCGACCTCCAGCGGCGTCGGGCTGGCGGTGCTGCTGTTGATGACCTGCGTCGGGTCGCCGGCGTTGCCGAACGTGATGTTCGAGCTCTTGGTCAGCACGCCGTTGTTGGCCTGCAGTGTCAGTGCGGCGTTCAGGCCGTTCACGCCGTTGACCAGCCGCAGCTTCACGTAGCCGCTGGTCAGTGCCGGGCTGTTGTCGTCGCTGATCAGCGAGACCTGCGGCGCGGATGCACTGCCCAGCACCAGCAGCGTCAGGTCGGAACCCGGTGCGGCGGTCAGGCCGGTCGGGCTCACGTCGGTGCCGTTGATCGACACGCTGGCCGCCAGTGCGCCGGCCGGCACCTGCAGGTAGGTGCCGATCGCCGGCGGCTTGCCGGTCGAGACCGTGCCGCTGGAGAGGTTGACGCCGTTGACGGTCGCCGCCACCGTGGCCGAGGCCGCTGCGCCGGCCACCAGCCGCACGCGTGCAAAACCGTTGACCTGCGCCTGCAACGGGCCTTGCTGGTTGATCAGCAGGCCGTTGACCAGCACGCCGCCCGGCGTGGAGGTCAGCACCATCGTCAGGACCTGCTGGTCGGTCAGCGTGACCGACGGGAGGTCCAGCCGGACGTCGGTCTTGTCACCGGCGGCCGTCACGCGGATCCGGTAGGTGCCGGCGGTGATCTCGCCGTAGCCCGAGAACTTCTCTCCGCCGATGGTCGGCGCATTCGGGCTGGCGTTCGTCAGCGTGTCGGTCGGTGCGGTGACATACACGTCGAGGTTGCCGGCCTCGTACGAGGTGTTGAAGACGCGGAACTTCGCGGTGCCCGAGGTGGGTGCCGCTTCGTTGTCGGTCAGGTAGCGGGTGCGCACGCTGCCCGCCGTGCTGTAGGCGACCAGCGTGTTGTGCACGCCGTCGTTGACCGACTGGATCGTCGCCACCACCGCCGTGCTCGAGCCGGTGGGCTTCAGGTAGAAGGTGTAGGAGCCTGAGCCGATCGTCGCGTAGTCGCTGACGGTGTTGGTCACGACGGGCGCGCTGGCTTTCGTGTCGTTTTCGTACAGGTCCAGCGACGGGTAGCTGGAGGTGGCGTTGACGAACCGGACATAGCCCGGGCCGTCGTCACCGCTGCTGCCGCCGCAGGCGGTCAACAAGAGGGGCGCGGCCGCCACGGCCGCGAGCAGGGGCGCGAACAATCTCAGCTTCACAGGATTTCCTTTGGATCGAGGGGACGACGGCGCCCGCCCGCAGTTGCGGGCGCGGCGCTGCCGCACGGGTCGATTCAAACGAAACCGTGTTGCGCGCAGGTTGCGTCTTCGTGGGGCCGGGTGTCGCCGGGTGTCTGGGTTGACACACTGACCGGGGCGACCCCGGGCGGGATGGAAAATATCCCGCCAATCCCGGATGCCGGGAATTCGGCGCATTTTTATATGCACAAGAAAACGCTGGCGCCGGCATAGATTTATGGACAAAATTCACACCTGATGGGAACTTCGCCTAGCCTTCTATTCCGGCAATTGCTGTCCGAGGTGCCTCGCGGGGTGCCGCTGGGTACCGATGCGTTGCGAGCACGTGGCATGGCACCGAAGCAGGTCGCGCGCTATGCAGCCGAAGGCTGGCTCCGGCGTCTCGGGCACGGCGTCTACGCCTTGCCAAGCGACCAGCTCGACCGAGACGCCTGCTTGGCATGGCTGGCGGGTTCGTTCCCCGGGCTGCATGTGGCCGGAAAGACGGCGTTGGCTTGGCGGGGGGTGAGGCACAACTTGGCCTACCAGCAGCAACTGGCCTTGTGGGGCGACAAATCGGCCCGGCTACCGGACTGGTTCACCGCCGCCTTCCCTTCGACCTACCAGGCCACGCACCTGTTCGACGACGCCTTGCCGTCAGATGTCGGCCTGGCCCCGTTGCCCGCGGGTCGCAAGGATGTGCTGGTCTCCACGCCCGAGCGCGCCCTGCTCGAACTCCTCAGCGATGTCGGCAAGGGGCAGAGCCTGGAGGAGGCTTCTCATCTGGTAGAGGGTGCACGCACGCTGCGTTTGCCCGTGCTCGAGGTGCTGCTGGCCCACCTCAATCGCATCAAGGTCGCGCGTCTGGCCGACGTCGTGGCCGACGAACTGGACCTGCCGTGGAAGTCGCTGGCCCGCCAACACAGCGAGCGGCTGGGAGGCGGCCGGCGTTGGGTCTCGACGACCAAGACAGGCGAGCGACTCAACCTGAAACGACCCGCATGAACGGGTTCGCGGCGAACCGGAGTGGAGCTTGCTGCCCCACGACCATCTGCAGCGTTTGCCCGCCTTGCAGTGGAAGCTTCAGAACCTCGCGAAGCTTCGCAAGAACGCCGGGAAGTTCCGATTTCAGCACGACGAGTTGGCGGCTCGGCTGACGAGTGCACGAGCCTCCTGAGCATCAGCCGCCGGGTTACATGAGGAGGTGTTCCCCCGCATTGTCCCCACCCAGGATCACGTAGTTCACCTTGCGGATGTCGTTCAGCCGCGTGCCGCCGGCGTAGCTGATCGAGCTCTGCACGTCTTCGCGCATCTCGCGCAATGTGTCGGCCAGCTTGCCCTTCACCGGTTCGAGGATGCGCTTGCCTTCGACGTGCTTGTACTCGCCCTTGTTGAAGTCGCTGGCCGAGCCGTAGTACTCCTTGAAGACCTTGCCGTCGACCTCGACCGTCTTGCCGGGCGACTCTTCATGGCCGGCGAACAGCGAGCCGATCATCACCATCGCGGCGCCGAAGCGCACGCTCTTCGCGATGTCGCCGTGGTCGCGGATGCCGCCGTCGGCAATGATCGGCTTGGTCGCGACGCGGGCACACCACTTCAGCGCGCTCAGCTGCCAGCCCCCGGTGCCGAATCCGGTCTTCAGCCGCGTGATGCAGACCTTGCCCGGGCCGATGCCGACCTTGGTCGCGTCGGCGCCCCAGTTCTCCAGGTCGATCACCGCCTCCGGCGTGCCGACGTTGCCGGCGATGATGAAGGTCGCCGGCAGCCGCTGGCGGATGTGGTCGATCATCTTGCGCACGCTCTCGGCATGGCCGTGCGCGATGTCGATCGTGATGTAGTCGGCGCCGACACCGTCGGCCGCCAGCCGGTCGATCACCGCGTAGTCGTCGGCCTTCACGCCCGAGCTGATCGAGACGAACAGGCCGAGGTCGCGCATGCGCTTCGCGTACGCGACGTTGTCGAGGTCGAAGCGGTGCATCACGTAGAAGTAGCCGTTGGCGGCCAGCCACTGCGTGATCGGCTCGTCGACCACCGTCTTCATGTTGGCCGGCACCACCGGCAGCTTGAACGTGCGGCCGCCGAGTTCGGCCGAGGCATCGCATTCGGCGCGGCTCTCGACGCGGCACTTGCGCGGCAGCAGCAGGACGTTGTCGTAGTCGAAGATTTCCATGGTCAGGCTCCAAAGGGTGATGAAGAGCGCTTGACTTGGAACCCGGCCGGCCGGCGGAAGGCCTCGAAGCGATGCGAGGGCGCCGAAACGAAAAACCGGGCGCCAAAATTTGGGCCCGGTGACGAATTCTACGCGGCGGGGCTTGCCCCCTCGGCCGGTCCTGTTTCTGTGCCGGCGGCTGCCGGAGGGCGCGCCTTGCCGATGAACTGCGGCACGAAGCGGTTCAGCAGCGCCACCAACGGCACGCACGCGAGCAACGACACCGCGCTGATCGCCGCGGCATAGGCGGTGACGGCCAGCGGGGTGTCGGCCAGCGCGATGCTCTCGGCCAGCTTCGGGTTGAAGAAGTGGAAGAACACGCCGTTCAGCCCCATCAGCGGCAGGCTGTTGCGGCCGATCCAGGCCGCCACCCGCGTGGCCGGCAGCAGCATCGCCAGCCCGATCACCGCCAGCGTGCCGGCCAGCGCGCTGAACGCGAAGCCGAGCGCATCACCGTGCTGGGCCGCCGCCATCATCACCGCCTGCGCATCGTGCGGGTGGTTCAGCCGGTAGGTCGCGAGCAGCGCGCTGGTGCAGGCGAGCGTCACCGACAGCGCGATGCCGCGGTGCGTGGCGAGCTGCTGCAGGAAGGGCCGCAGCACCTGCCCGATCGTGTAGAAGCCGAGCGCGACGATCGCCTCGCGCACGAACCAGATGCGGCTGACCTGCGCGACCCAGCCTTCGAGCGCATCGCCGTGGTTGCACAGGAACACGCCGCCGACGATGCAGGCGGCCGCGAACGCCAGCCGCGCCGCCACCAACCGCAGCCGCGGCAGCACCACCAGTGCCATCGCCTCGCAGACGACCATGCACACCAGGAACCAGGTCACCCAGTTCAGCTCCGGCATGCCGCGCAGGTAGGCCGCGCCGAGCGGCTGCGCGTAGTACCACCACGCGAAGTGGTGCTTGACGGCGCTCAGCGACCACAGCGGCAGCAGCAGCAGCCCGAAGAACAGCACCGGCACCAGGCGCAACTGCGCCAGCGTGCGCAGGCGCGGCAGCAGCGCGGCGACCGGGTGGAAGAACAGCCCGGCCAGCACGAAGAACAGCGGCATGTGGAACGCGTAGATCAGCCGCAGCTGGTCGACCGCGGACGCGTTGTCGCCGCCGGCGCGGCTTTGCACCACGTGCCCGTAGAACATCAGCACGATGCCCACGGCCTTGGCGGTGTCGACCCACGGCAGGCGCTGCGTGCCGCGTGGCGTGGCGAAGCCAGAATCCATCTCGGCCCTCCGACCAAAGAGGCATCGTAGGAAAGCGTCCCGGCAGCGTCCATCCCTACAATCGACGGATGCATGACGACGGCTCCAGCGAGCACCTCTCCCCCCAACGCGACCCCGGTGCCGACGGCCGCCTCCTCGACAACCTGAACCCCGAGCAACTCGCCGCGGTGACGCTGCCGGCCCGCCCGGCGCTGATCCTGGCCGGCGCCGGTTCCGGCAAGACGCGCGTGCTGACCACGCGCATCGCGTGGTTGATCCAGACCGGCCAGCTGACGCCCGGCGGCGTGATGGCGGTCACCTTCACCAACAAGGCCGCCAAGGAGATGCTGACGCGCCTGAGCGCGATGCTGCCGGTGCCGGTGCGCGGCATGTGGATCGGCACCTTCCACGGGCTGTGCAACCGCTTCCTGCGCGCGCACTGGAAGCTCGCCGGGCTGCCGCAGGGCTTCCAGATCCTCGATTCGGCCGACCAGCTGTCGGCCGTCAAGCGGGTGATCAAGTCGATGAACCTCGACGAAGAGCGCTTCGTTCCAAAGCAGGTCACCTGGTTCATCGCCGGCAACAAGGAAGAAGGGCGCCGCCCGAAGGACGTGGAGCAGCGCGACGAGCAGGAGCGCACGCTGGTGCGCGTCTACGAGGCCTACGAGGCGCAGTGCCAGCGCGAGGGCGTGGTCGACTTCGCCGAGCTGATGCTGCGCACCTACGAGCTGATGCGCGACAACGCGCCGCTGCGCGATCACTACCAGCGGCGCTTCCGGCACATCCTGGTCGACGAGTTCCAGGACACCAACAAGCTGCAGTACGCCTGGCTGAAGATGTTCGCCGGCCCGCACGCCGCGGTGCTGGCGGTCGGCGACGACGACCAGAGCATTTATGCGTTCCGCGGCGCGCAGGTCGGCAACATGGCCGATTTCGAGCGCGAGTTCCACGTCGAGCAGGTCATCAAGCTGGAGCGCAATTACCGCTCGTTCGGCAACATCCTCGATGCGGCGAATGAGCTGATCTCGCGCAACACGCGGCGGCTCGGCAAGAACCTGCGCACCGAGGCGGGGCCGGGCGAGCCGGTGCGTGTCTACGAGGCCACCAGCGATTTCGCCGAAGCGCAGTGGTTCGTCGACGAGGCGCGGCAACTGCACCGCGACGGCATCGCGCGCCGCGACATCGCCATCCTGTACCGCAGCAACGCGCAGAGCCGGGTCATCGAGAGCGCGCTCTTCAATGCCGCGATTCCGTACAAGGTGTATGGGGGCTTGCGCTTCTTCGAACGCGCCGAGGTGAAGCACGCGCTGAGCTACCTGCGGCTGATCGAGAACTCGAACGACGACACCAGCTTCCTGCGCGTCGTCAACTTCCCGACGCGCGGCATCGGCGCGCGCTCGATCGAGCAGCTGCAGGATGCGGCGCGCCAGAGCGGGCGCAGCCTGTACCAGAGCGTCGGCGCGCTGAGCGGCAAGGCGGGCAGCAACCTGCAGGCCTTCACCGCGCTGGTCGACACGATGCGCGAGGCCACGCGCGGGCAGACGCTGCGCGAGATCATCGAGCACATGCTGCATGCCTCGGGCCTGATCGATTTCTACAAGACCGACAAGGAAGGCAAGGACCGGCTCGAGAACCTGGACGAACTCGTCAACGCGGCCGAGGCCTTCGTCACGCAGGAGGGCTTCGGCAAGAACGCGGTGGCGCTGCCGGTGGACGAGCACGGCAGTGCCGAGACGATCGCCGCGCTCGATCAGACGCCCGATGCCGAGACCGGCGAGATCATGTCGCCGCTCGCGGCCTTCCTGACGCATGCCTCGCTGGAGGCCGGTGACAACCAGGCGCAGGCCGGGCAGGACGCGCTGCAGCTGATGACGGTGCATTCGGCCAAGGGGCTGGAGTTCGACGCGGTCTTCATCACCGGGCTGGAAGAGGGGCTGTTCCCGCACGAGAACAGCGTCTCCGACATCGACGGGATCGAAGAAGAGCGGCGCCTGATGTACGTCGCGATCACGCGGGCGCGCAAGCGGCTGTACCTGAGCTTCAGCCAGACCCGCATGCTGCACGGGCAGACGCGCTACAACGTCAAGAGCCGCTTCTTCGACGAACTGCCCGAGGCGGCGCTGAAGTGGATCACGCCGCGCAACCAGGGCTTCGGCTCGGGGTTTGCGCGCGAGTACCAGGCGGCGTGGGCACGCGGATCGGGGCTGAACTCGATCGTCGGCGCCGGGCGGGTCGAGCCGCGGCCGTCGTCGGTGGCGCAGCCGGGCGGGCCGAAGACCACGTCGAGCCACGGGCTGCGCACTGGCCAGAGCGTGTTCCACACCAAGTTCGGCGAGGGCGTGATCGTCACGCTGGAAGGTGCCGGCGACGATGCGCGGGCGCAGATCAACTTCGGGCGGCATGGCATGAAGTGGCTGGCGCTCTCCGTTGCGAAGTTGACCCCGGTGGAGTGAACACCCCGGCTCATGGTGAACCCCGAGCCGGCTACCGGCCCATCGCGCCGGCGGTCATCCCCTCACTTGTCACATCACTCAGGTTCTTCCCGCGATTCCGTGATGGCGCCGGTCCTGACAGCGCTTGCAAACGCCCGCAGCGCTGGGCGCTCGCATAAGCGTCTCTTATCCCGCCGATCAGCATTCGTCGTTTGATGGGCGCTTTCACACTCCGTAGAGTCCCGCTCCAACAACCAGGGAGAAGACCATGCAGGGATGCAACGGAGCGAGATTCTTCATCGTCGTGTGGGCGACGGCGGCGGGCGCCCTGCTCGGCGCCTGTGGCGGCAGCGGCGGCAGCGGCGACGCCGGCAGCCCGGCCTCGTCGCCACCCGCCGCGACCGCATCGGCCGCCACGCCGGAGAAGGCCGCTGCAGCGGCCGCCGCGACACCGTGGAGCCAGTACATGCTGTCCCCGTCGTCGCGCACGCTGGCGCCGGTCGCGGTCTTCAAGACCGTCGGCACGGTGCAGAACCCGGGCAACCTGCTGACCGGCAACACCGCGATGATGTCGGGCCGCGGCAGCCACGTGGTGCTGGATTTCGGCAAGGAGGTCGGCGGCTTCGTCTCGCTGGATTTCCCCGCGGCCGGCAGCAGTGCCGAATCGGTCGGCCTCGCGTTCACCGAGTCGAGCGAGTACGTCGGCCCCATCAGCGATGGCTCCAACGCCGGCTTGAACGTGGGCGCGAGCAGCTCGACCGATGGCGCCATCTACGCAAGCGTCAACAGCACGACCGGCACGAGCTACACGATGCCGGCGGCGAGCCTGCGCGGCGGCTTCCGCTACCTGACGCTGTTCATGAACTCCGACGGCTGGGTGCACCTCGCCAACATCCGGCTGCGCTTCACGCCGGCGCCGTCGATGGCCGATCCGAGTGCCTACCCGAACTACTTCTACAGCAACGACGACCTGCTGAACAAGCTCTGGTACGCCGGCGCCTACACGGTGCAGACCAACACCATCGCGCCCGACCAGGGCCGCAAGCTGCTCACCACCGGCTGGGACAACACCGCCGTGGTCAGTGGTGGCACGTCGGTGCTGACCGATGCCGCCAAGCGCGACCGCACGGTGTGGTCGGGCGACCTCGGCATCTCCGCCGCGGTGGGCTACGTGTCGACCGCCGACACGCTGTCGGTGAAGAACGCGCTGCAGCGCCTGTACGACAGCCAGAAGGCGAGCGGCGAGTTGCCGTACTCCGGTCCGCCGTTCGACCTGTACGGCTCCGACACCTACCACCTCTGGACGCTGATCGGCACCGAGACCTACCACCTCTACAGCGGCGACACCGACTGGCTGCGCTCGATCTGGCCGCGCTACAAGCAGGGAATGGCCTTCATCCAGGCCAAGGTGAACGGCGCGCACGGGCTGCTGCACGTGACCGGCACCAACGACTGGGCGCGCGGCGGCCAGGGCGGCGAGAACATCGCGGCGAACGCGATGCTGTACCGCGCACTCGTCACCGGCGCCACGCTGGCCAGCGCGGTGGGCGAGGGCGCGACGGCCACCGCTTACGCGACTGCGGCCGCGACGCTGAAGTCGCGCATCAACGCCACGCTGTGGGACGCCGCGGCCGGCGCCTACCGCGACAACCCGGACAGCACGCTGCTCCCGCAGGACGGCAACTCGCTCGCGGTCTGGTACGGGGTGACCGACAGCGCCGACAAGCCGGCGGCCATCGCCCGCTACCTGAACTCCAACCTCGGCACGCTGGGTGCGCTGACGCCGGAGTGGGGGCGCAACATCTCCGGCTTCGCGGGCTCGATGCAGCTGATGGCGATGTCGGTGGCCTCGCGCGATGCCGATGCGCTGGAGCTGATGCGCCGCCAGTGGGGCTTCATGTTCAACCACCCGACGCGCAGCACCAAGACCTTCTGGGAGGGCTATGGCGCAGACGGCGGCAGCGGCGGCTATGCGCCGTGGTTCGTCAGCCACGCACACGGCTGGTCGTCCGGGCCGACCTCGGCGCTGACCTTCTACACGCTGGGCATCAGCCCGACCACGGTGAAGGGGCAGCAGTACGGCGTGATCCCGCACCCCGGCGACCTCACGCACGTCGAAGGCCAGCTGAGCTTCGACGGCAGCAAGCGCGTCAGGAACAGCTGGGACCGCGGCAGCGACGGCAGCTTCACGATGACAGTGGACAGCAGCGCGCACACCGGCTCCGTCGGCGTGATCGGCATCCCGCGCTTCGGCATCGACCGGCGCGTCAGCATCGACGGCGTGGAGGTGTGGAACGGCAGTGCCTTCACCGGCGCGGCCGGCATCGCGAGTGCCGACCAGGACAGCCGCTACATCTACTTCCGGGGCGTCCAGCCGGGTGTGCGCAGCTTCCGCACGGCTGGGACGGGGGCGGCCTGGGCGAGCTGCGCGGCGGAGGCCGGGCAGTGCGTCTTCGAGGGCGTGCGCGGTGTGCGCTACGGCAGCGGCAGCAGCTTCGTCTACGGCAGCTTCAACGGCGGCGTCGCCTGCAACAACGCGACCTTCGGGGACCCGACGCCGAACGTCGTGAAGCACTGCGAACTGAGCGACACCGAGCGGCCGCCGGCAATCGGCATCTGGACGCCGTGCGCGCTGGAGGGCCAGAGCTGCAGCTTCGACCGCACCCGGACCGTGGCCTATGGCGCGCAGTCGGCGTACCGCTTCCTGACGCGCAGCGGCCCGGTGGCCTGTGACAACGCGACTTTCGTCGATCCGATCGTCGGGGTGGCCAAGCGCTGCTGGGTGGGCCACCTGCCGCAGAACCCGGGCTTCGAGTCGCCGGGGTTGGCGACGGGCAACGGCGTGCAGTACGGCGCGCCGAACGCGGCCTGGACCTTCGCGCCGGAGAGCGGCACCGGCGGCTCGGGCCTGCAGAAGAACGGCAGCGCGTTCGGCGCGGTGGCCGCGCCGGAAGGCGTGCAGACGGCCTTCGTGCAAAGCGGCGGGGCGATGAGCCAGGGCCTGGCCGACCTGTCGGCGGGGCGGTACGCGGTGCGTTTCAAGGCGGCGCGGCGGGGTTGGATCTCAGGCGGCGTGCAGACCCTCGGCGTCTACCTCGACGGCAACCTGCTGGGCAGCTTCACGCCGGGATCGACGCAGTTCGAGTCGTTCACGACCCCGCCGATCGCGCTGGGTGCCGGTGCGCACACGCTGCGTTTCGCGGGCCTGAACACCACGGGCGACAACACCGCCTTCGTCGACGAGGTCGTGCTGCTGAACTACTGAGCCAAGGTATTGAGCCAAGGTCACGCCCCTGTCATGGCACCCCGCGATCATCAGGCAGCTCGGGGAGTCGTGGAGGGAGACCCATGCGTCGTTGTTGTAAAGCGTGGCTGCTGTGTGCAGCCACGCTGCTGGGTTCTGTCGCGGCCCAGGCCGGGCCGACGGCCGCCGATCTGAAGTTCCGCGAGTTCTTCCAGCTGCCGGTCGGGCCGCGCGGCCTCGCGCCCAGCGCGCGCCTGTTGTCGCTCGACGGGCAGCCGGTGCGCATCACCGGCTACCTTGCGCACCAGGAGGCATCGTCCGCCGCACCCGGCATCGCGCTGCTGACCCCGCTGCCGGTCTCGCTCGGCGACGAAGACGAGAGCTTCGCCGACGACCTGCCCGCGTCCACGCTCTACCTGCACCTCGCCGCCCCGCTCGCCGCACAGACCGTGCCCTGGCGCCCCGGCCTTGTCTCGCTCACCGGCACGTTGCAGGTCGGCGCGCAGCGCGAAGCCGACGGCCGCGCCTCGTTCGTGCGCCTCGTGCTCGACCCCGAATCCGCATCCGTTCTCCTGGAGTCCCCGAAATGAACCGCCTTGCTGTTGCCGCCCTCCTGCTCGCCGCTGCCTCCGCCCAGGCCGCCCCGGGCGTCACGCGCCTCGTGCCGCCCAGCGAGCTGTTCACGTCGAACGACCCGAACCCGCCGGTGATCGCGCGCTTCCTGCCCGGCCAGCGCTTCGACCTGCAGGCCACCGTGCGGCTGGACGCCGGCACCACGCTCACCGCCTTCGAGTTCGCGGTCGACGGCGTGGTGCTGAAACCCGCCTCCGCCGTCACCAGCGTCGTGACGACCGGCCTGAGCCTGCCGGCCGGCAGCAACGCCGCGGTCGTCTCGCAGCGCGCCTACTCCAATGCGAAGCCCGGCATCCACCGACTGACGGTCAACGCGACGCAGAGCGACGGCCAGCGCGTCAGCGCGACCGGCAACTTCGAGGTCGTGGCGCTCAGCGGTGCCGGCCGCAAGGCGAAGAACATCATCATCCTGCTCGGCGACGGCATGGGCGCGGCCCACCGCACCGCGGCGCGCATCATGGCCAAGGGCTATGCGCAGGGCAAGGCGCATGCGGCCCTCGCGATGGACACCTTCCCGAACACCGGCATGGTGATGACCTCGTCGCTCGACGCCATCGTCACCGACTCGTCGCCCGGCATGTCGAACTACGTGACCGGCAACAAGGCCGCGAACAACCAGGAAGGCGTGTTCCCGGACGACACGGCGGACGCGTTCGACAACCCGCGCGTCGAGTACCTGTCGGAGTACCTGCACCGCACCCAGGGCAAGGCGCTGGGCATCGTGACCACGGCCGACGTGTTCGACGCGACGCCGGCCGCGAATGCGGTGCACACCTCGAACCGCGGCAACGGCACCGGCATCGTCGACCAGTTCCTCGACGACCGCGGCCTGACCGGGCTGTCGGTGCTGATGGGTGGCGGGCGCAAGTGGTTCCTGCCGAACGGCGATGCGCTGAAGGCCGACGGCTCGCGTAACGGCCAGGCCGTCAACGGCTCGCAGCGCGACGCCAAGACCGACTACGTGCTGCCGTCGGACCTGGTGTCCGGCTGGGGCGCGGCGGTGGGCGCGAAGGACCCGTCGCGCGACCTGATCGCCGACTTCCAGGGCGCCGGCTTCGCCTATGCGCCCGACCGCCTCGGGCTGGCCGCAGCGGCCGGCGCCGACAAGCTGCTGGGCCTGTTCTCGTACTCGAACATGAACGTCGCGTTCGACAAGATCAACAAGCGCCGCGGCGTGTCGACCATCGTCGACGACTACGGCTTCCCCGACCAGCCGATGCTCGACGAGATGGCCGAGACCGCGCTGCAGGTGCTGTCGCGCCAGAAGAACGGCTTCGTCGCGCTGATCGAGGGCGCGTCGATCGACAAGCAGGCGCACCTGATGGACACCGACCGCTGGCTGCTGGAGGTGATCGAGTTCGACCGTGCGGTGCAGGTGGCGAAGGACTTCGCCGCGAAGCACCCGGACACGCTGGTCATCGTGACGGCCGACCATGAATGCTCGGGCGCGGCCATCATCGGCGCGTCGACCAAGCCGGTGGCCGCGATCCGCGCTGCCGCCGCGCCGGCCGAAGGCGCCAGCGCGCCGAGCGCCGCGACGCTGCGCGATCCGGTGGTGGGCGTCTACCAGGCCGCGAAGTTCCCGAAGTACGGAATCGCCGCCGACGGCTACCCGCAGAGCACCGACGTCGACTTCAAGATGCTGATCGGCTACGGCGCGAACGCCGACCGCTACGAGAGCTGGCTCGCGAACGCGACGCCGACGCAGGATTCGCAGCAGCCCTTCGTCGGCAAGGCACCGCAGAGTGGCTACCCGGCGAACCCGAGCGTGCGCAACCAGGGTGCGGGCTTCCTGATCACCGGCCAGGTGCCGGGCGACCAGGCGGTGCACACCGCGACCGACGTGCCGCTGTCGGCGCTCGGCCGCGGCGCGTCGCTGTTCAGTGGCGTGATGGACAACACCGACATCTTCTTCAAGATCGCGCAGGCGGCGATCAAGGGCACGAAGTAGCGATCAGACCTCGACGTCGTCGATTTCGCGATAGACGTCGCGCATCCACATCTTCAGGCGCTGGCGGTCCATCAACCCCAGCGTCGCATCGCCGTCGCCTTCGCGCGCGTTCCAGAAGCTGATGCTGGCCGCATCGATCTTCTGGATCACGGTGTCGTGCAGCTTGCGCATCGTCACCACCTTGGCGCCGAACGACAGCGCGCGCGCCTGCTCGCCCGACTGCTCCAACACCGAGAAGTCGCTGCCGCGGATGTGGTTGCGCACCAGCACGTACTTGAAGCTCGGACCGAACCGGTCGAGCAGCTTCTTCAGCAGGTCGACCGAATCCTTGCCGGCGTCCATCACGTGCCAGTAGTGGACCTGCGAGTTCGTTTCGTCCAGCAGGTTCAGCACGCCCGATTCGTCCATCCAGCGCACCAGCGGGTCGTGCGTCTGCGCGGCCAGGTCGACCAGCACGCGGCGGTCGGGCTGGTCGACGGCGGCCTCGACGATCGCGTCCAGCGCCTCGTAGCGGTCGACCAGCACCGGCGACGCGTAGCCGGCATAGAAGCGCATCAGCGCACCGTGCGAACGGTCGGTGTCGAAGCCGAGGAAGGGCATCTGCCGGTCGATCAGGTACTGCGCCAGCACCCGTGCCATCAGCGACTTGCCGACGCCGCCCTTTTCGCCGCCGATGAAGTGGATCTTGCTCATGCCAAGGCTTCTCCCGTGGATGGTGTTGGTGGTGATCGGGCGACAGTATGAACGCAAGCGCGCAACCGGCCTTCCGACGCGGCCGCCGAGGTGTTTCGAGGCGTCATGGTCCCGTCATGCGCTTGTCACGCCACTTTCATCCGGCCTGCTTAACCTGCCGCACGCCAAGACACACCTCGACACGACCCGCCACGCGCGGTGACGTGCCTTCTCTCCTCACTCTCCAAGGAAGCCAGATGAGCCACCCAACCGTCGACGCACGTCGCCGTCTCCTGAAGCTGTTGTCCGGGGCCCCGTTGCTGCCGATGACGAGTTCCACCGCATTCGCCGGCCTGCTGGCCGCCTGCGGTGGTGGTGACGACGGCCCCGCCCCGACGCCGGCCGCCACCGTGACCTCGGTCGAGTTCACCGCGATGGCCGCGCCGACGAAGGCCGAGCCGGCCGCGATGGCCGCCACCACCGTCGGCTCCAAGCTGGTCGCCACCTACAGCGACGGCAGCAAGCAGACCTTCGCGCTGAAGTACGAGCCCTTCTTCGTCACCGGCGACATGGTGCCGGACGGCAAGGGCGGCACCATCCTCGCCGGCGGCTACGTCAACATGGCCGGCGAGAAGATCATGGACAACTCGGTAGCCGGCAAGGAGCGCCAGTTCTTCTCCGACTCGCCGGACGGCAGCTCGCTGCTGACCGTGCCGAACCCGACCGTGCCTGGCATCAAGGGCAAGGCGGTGTTCGCCGTCGTGCAGTTCGAATACACCACGGCCGGGCAGGACCTCGTCAGCACCTACGGCACGCTGCCGTCGCCGATCGCGGTGCTGACGCTCGACCAGGACCAGACCACCGGCAAGCTGACGCTGGTGAAGTACCACAACGTCGACACCTCGTCGGTGCACGGCCTGTGGATCACCTGCGGCGCGAGCCTGTCGCCGTGGGGCACGCACCTGTCGAGCGAGGAGTACGAGCCCGATGCGCCGTTCGCCAGCACGACCGCGCAGTTCCTCGCGTTCAGCAAGAACGCCTTCGGCGATGCCACCAAGGCCAACCCGTACCACTACGGCCACCTGCCCGAAGTGACGGTGAACCCGGACGGCACCGGCAGCATCAAGAAGCACTACTGCCTGGGCCGCATCTCGCACGAGCTGATCCAGGTGATGCCCGACCAGCGCACCGCGATCATGGGTGACGACTACACGAACGGCGGCTTCTTCATGTTCGTCGCCGACAAGGCGAAGGACCTGTCGGCAGGCACGCTGTACGTCGCCAAGGTGGGTGCCGGCTTCTCGATCGACCCGGCCGCCGCGGGCGCGCCGCTGACCTGGATCAAGCTCGGCCACGCGACCAGTGCCGAGATCGAGAACCTGGCCAACACGCTGAAGCCGGCCGACATCATGGCCGTCAGCAAGACCGATCCGCTTGACGCGAGCTACACGAAGATCTTCTGCGACGGCAAGGCCAACTGGGTCAAGCTGGTGCCGGGGATGGAAAAGGCTGCGGCCTTCCTGGAGACGCACCGCTACGCCAACCTGGCCGGCGCGAGCATGGTCTTCACGAAGATGGAAGGCACGACCGTCAACGCGAAGGACAAGATCGGCTACTCGGCGCTGCAGAACATCCAGGCCTCGATGGTGAAGGGCGATGCGGCCTGGCGCGAAGAGATGGGCGTGAGCCTGGACAAGAAGCTGGTGGCTGGCGGCGTCATGGCGCACACGCTGACCGGCGGCCAGAAGGACACCGCAGGCGCGGCGATCGACAGCGAGTGGGTGCCGGTGCAGACCAAGGCGCTGCTGGTGGGCGAGGACATCGCGGCCGACGGGCTGGGCAACCTGTCCAACCCCGACAAGATCGGCAACCCGGACAACATCAAGTTCTCCGAGAAGATGCGCACGCTGTTCATCGGCGAGGACAGCGCCACGCACGTCAACAACTTCCTGTGGGCCTACAACGTCGACACGAAGAAGCTGTCGCGCGTCCTGTCGGTGCCGGCGGGCGGCGAATCGACCGGCCTGCATGCGGTCGACGACATCAACGGCTGGACCTACATCATGAGCAACTTCCAGCACGCCGGTGAGTGGATCAAGGGCGTGCACGACCTCGTGAAGGGGGACCTGGAGCCGCTCGTGAAGGCGAACTACAAGGACAAGTTCGGCGCGGCCGTCGGCTACCTGACGGGGCTGCCCGAACTCGGTTGATTCGGCTGATCAGGGAGGAACCGGCCGCGCAGGCGGCTGGTGCTGGCCAGAAGAGGGAAGGGGCCGCGGGCGTGATGTCCGCGGCCCCTTTTTTTTCTTTCGCGAAATCGCGGCCGGTTCGCTCAGCTCGGCGCCGAAGCGCTCTTTGCGCGCTGGCCGGCGTCGGTCAGACGGTATCGTTGATTGCTGCTGCGTGGTGTCGCGGGCAAGGTCATTTCCACCGCGCCGCCTGCCAGCGCCGGCAGAAGGTAGGCCTTGCGGAAGTGCTCCGCATCCTTCAGCCCGAGGGCTTGTTGAAGCTCCTGGCGCGAGAGCTCCCCGTCCAGCACGTGCAACAGCCGGCGCACTTCCGGGGTGACTTCCGGGGTGACTTCCGGGGTGACTTCCGGGGAGCCGGTTTCACCCCTCGGCGACACGAGTGCACCGGCGTGCACCGGCAACCGGATGACGAAGGCCGCGCGGCTCTCGTCGGTTTCGAACAATGGCGCCGGCGAGCCGTTGGCGGCCATGACCTTCAGGATCTTGGGGATGCCGGTGGCTCGGCCTTCCGTGAGGTCCAGCTCCTTGAGGAACTCGCCGATGCGCCGGTTGCGGTAGCGCCGGCTCACCGCACGCCCAGCCTGCAAGTCGGCCAACGCGATCGAGCGGTCGGGACCGGGGTAGCTCACGATGACCAGCTCGTCGGGACTGATGCGGACCTCGATGGGATCACGCTCCTCGTACGAGCGGTGATACACCGCGTTCGCGAGTGCTTCTTCCAAGGCGGCATAGGGGAAGTTCCAGAAGCGCTCGGCTTCGGCACGTTGCGGGTGCTTCACCACCGTTTCGTGCAGGTGATTGCGCTGGACATAGCCCAGCGCTTCGCGCGCCATGCGGCCGAGCGGGCCGGTGAAGGTCCGTTCCTCGAATCGGTCGCCCCCGGCGCCATCTGGAAACCACAGCACGTCGATCTGCGTCCCGGGGAACCAGCGCTCCGGATGCTCGTTGAAGAAGAGAAGACCCACGTTCTTCGGCCATGGCGTCTCGCTGGTGCCGCCCACCACATTCATCTGCCGTCCCAGTGCTTCGAGGGTCAAGGCGGGTGCCGTGCCTGCCAGGTCGCTGCCCACCTCGTCGAGGAATTCGACCATGAGCTTGTGCGACAGCTCGTTCATTCGCGCCGCCTGGTGGAAGCGATCGTCGAAGGGCACCCTCGCCGCCAAGCTCAGCAGTTCCTGCTCGTCATGGCCCTTGGCTTCGACGGTGCTGCCGTAGCGGCGGATGTAGTAGTGCGGGACCTTGACCTTCGCGGTCACGTTGGCCGGTGCCTTGTATGGCCTGTTCTGGCCGCCGGGGGCCCACAGCACCATGAGCTTGCGGCCTTGCACTTCCTCCACGCTCAGCAGCGGAAAGTACGGCGGCTGGATCAGCTGGCACGCGGCCAGCAGCTCCTGCTGGATCTTGTCGATCTGGTGGTCGGCCACGCCGACCGGCGGGAACACCGGCTGTCCGTCCGCGTCGCAATCCTGCCCGATCACCACATAGCCACCACCCAGGTTCGCGAAGTCGTTGGCGAAAGCGCAGATCGTGCGCAGCGTGGCATCGGGATTCCAACCGGCCTTGTACTCGATGCGCTCGCCTTCGATCGTGCGTTGGTGCAGCAGGTCCTTCAGGTTGATCGGGAGCGGCATGGGCATGGACGGTGAGTGTCAGTGCGCCTGGTCCCAGTTCCGTCCGATCCCCACTTCCGCCACCAGCGGCACCTTCAGCTGCGCCACGCCGGCCATCAGCCTCGGCACCGCGGCCTTCACCCAGTCGAGCTCGGCTTCCGGCACCTCCAGCACCAGTTCGTCGTGCACCTGCATCACGAGCTTGGTCGCGCGCTGCTCGGCGAGCAGCGCGTTCTGCACCGCGACCATCGCGAGCTTGATCAGGTCGGCGGCCGTGCCCTGCATCGGCGCATTGATCGCCTGCCGCTCGGCGCCGGCGCGCCGCGGGCCGCTGCCGCCGTTGATCTCGGGCAGGTAGATGCGGCGGCCGAACAGCGTCTCGACATAGCCCTTGTCCTTGGCTGACGCCCGCGTCTCGTCCATGTAGGCCTTCACGCTCGGGTAGCGCGCGAAGTAGCGCTCGATGTAGCTGGTCGCCGCGCTGCGCTCGATGCCCAGGCTCGACGCCAGCCCGAACGCACCCATGCCGTAGATCAGCCCGAAGTTGATCGTCTTCGCATAGCGCCGCTGCTCGCTCGTGACCGCCGCCGGCTCGGTGCCGAACACCTCGGCCGCGGTCGCGCGGTGCACGTCCATGCCCTCGGCGAAGGCCTTCAGCAGGCTCGCGTCGCCGCTGATGTCGGCCATGATGCGCAGCTCGATCTGCGAATAGTCGGCGCTCAGGATCACATGCCCCGGCGGCGCGATGAAGGCCTCGCGCACGCGCCGGCCTTCGGGCGTGCGGATCGGGATGTTCTGCAGGTTCGGGTCGGTGCTCGCGAGCCGCCCGGTCACCGCCACCGCCTGCGCATAGTTCGTGTGCACGCGGTGCGTCTCGGGGTTCACCATCAGCGGCAGCTTGTCGGTGTAGGTGCCCTTCAGCTTCGCGAGGCTGCGGTGCTCCAGCAGCTTGGCCGGCAGCGGGTAGTCCTCGGCCAGCTTGTCCAGCACTTCTTCGTCGGTGCTGGGCGCGCCGCTGGCGGTCTTCTTGATCACCGGCAGCCCCAGCTTGGTGAACAGGATCTCGCCGATCTGCTTCGGCGAGCCCATGTTGAACGGCTGCCCCGCCAGCTCGTGCGCTTCCTGCTCCAGCGCCACCATGCGCTCGCCCAGCTGCTGGCTCTGCGCCGACAGCACCAGCGCGTCGATCAGCACGCCGTTGCGCTCGATCTGCTGCAGCGCGATCGCCGTCGGCATCTCGATCTCCTGGTAGACGCGCAGCAGCCCCGGCTCGGCCTGGAGCTGCGGCCACAGTGCCTGGTGCACCTGCAGCGTCATCTCGCTGTCCTCGCCGGAGTAGCGCGCCGCGCGCTCCACCTCGACCTGCGCGAACGGGATCTGGTTCACGCCCTTGCCGCACAGGTCTTCATAGCTGAGCCCCTTGCGGCCCAGGTGGCGCTCGGCGAGGCTTTCCAGGCTGTGCGGGCGGTGCGCTTCCAGCACGTAGCTCTGCAGCAGCGTGTCGTGCACGAAGCCGCGTGCCATCACGCCGGCGTTCTGCAGCACGTGGAGGTCGTACTTGATGTTCTGGCCGAGCTTCGGGGCGGCGGCGTCTTCCAGCCACGGCTTCAGGCGTGCCAGCACCGCGTCGATCGGCAGTTGCTCCGGCGCGCCGGCGTAGTTGTGGCGCAGCGGCACGTAGGCCGCCTCGCCCGGCTGCACCGCGAACGAGACGCCGACCAGCTGCGCGCGCATCGGGTCGAGCGAATCGGTCTCGGTGTCGAACGCCGCGAGCGGCGCGGCCTGCAGGCGCGCGATCCAGGCGTCGAGCGCCTCGAGGCTGGTGATGGTGTCGTAGCGGCCGTCGCAGGCCGCTTCGGTCGGTGTGTCGGCGGCGGGTTCGTCGGGAGCGCCGTCGCCGAACATGTCGGTGGTGCCGTTGTCGGCCGGCGGCCTCGGTGGCTTGGCCGCCTTCACCGGCGCGGGCGGCGGCGCGGCCACCGCCGCCTCGAGTTCGCGCTTCCAGCTCTTGAAGCCGTAGCGGCCGTAGAAGTCGAGCAGCGCGGCGTTGTCGGTCGGCTTCAGCGCCAGCCCGTCCAGATCCGGCCAGCCGGCCAGGTGCTCGGCCAGTTCGCAGTCGTCGCGCACCGTCACCAGCTTGCGGCCCGTCGGCAGCCAGTCGAGTGCCTTGCGCAGGTTCTCGCCGGCGACGCCCTTGATGCTGGCCGCGGCGTCCATCACGCCCTGCAGCGAGCCGTATTCGGCGATCCACTTCGCGGCGGTCTTCGGGCCGACCTTCTCGACGCCCGGCACGTTGTCGACGGTGTCGCCCATCAGCGTCAGGTAGTCGACGATGCGGTCCGGCGGCACGCCGAACTTGGCCATCACGCCCGGCACGTCGAGCTTCTCGCTGCTCATCGTGTTGATCAGCGACACGCGCTCGTTGACGAGCTGGGCCAGGTCCTTGTCGCCGGTGGAGATCACGACGCGGTGGCCGCGTTCGGCCGCCACCCGCGCCAGCGTGCCGATCACGTCGTCGGCCTCGACGCCGGGCACCATCAGCACCGGCCAGCCGAGCAGCTTCACCACCTCGTGGATCGGCTCGATCTGCTGCACCAGCGGCTCGGGCATCGGCGCGCGCTGGGCCTTGTACTCGGGGTACCAGTCGTCGCGGAAGGTCTTGCCCTTGGCATCGAACACGCAGGCCGCGTGCCCGGCCTTCACGTCGATCAGGGCGCGCTTGAGCATGGCGACCATGCCGTGCAGCGCGCCGGTCGGGAAGCCTTCGGCGCTGCGCAGGTCGGGCAGCGCGTGGTAGGCGCGGTAGAGGTAGCTGGAGCCGTCGACCAGCAGCAGCGTGCCGGCGTCGTTGGGAAGGGTGTCGTCCATCGGGCGATTGTGGCGGAAGCTTCGGACGGCGATGTCAGCAGCCGTCGGTTGCGCTGTCTGCAGATCCGTCTGCAAATTCTCTGCACGATGCTTGGGTATACCGGCGGCTCCACCGGGAGAAAACCAGATGCAGCCCACTGCCGTCGCACTTGCCGTGCTTGTCGCTTCGTTGTCCACCAGCCTGCCGATGGAGGCCGCAGCGCAACAGCGCATGTCCGCGGGGCCGCCGGCGGTGATGCTGGCCCAGCCGTACCGCGCCGGCGCCTTTCAGCCGGCCGTTCACTGGGTCAGCGAAAAATACGACGGCGTGCGCGGCTGGTGGGATGGCGAGCGCCTGCTGACGCGCCACGGCCACCCGATCCGCGTGCCGGCCTGGTTCACGGCGGGCTGGCCGAAGCGCGCGATGGATGGCGAGCTGTGGGCCGGTCGGGGCCGCTTCACCGCAGCCGCATCGGCGGTGGCGGCCGAGGTGCCTGACGACGCCGCGTGGCGCGAGATGCGCTTCATGGTGTTCGACCTGCCGGACGAGCCGTCCGATTTCGACCACCGCCGGGCCGCGATCCTGCCGCTGGTGCGCCATGTCGGCACGCCGTGGATCGAGGCGGTGGTGCACGGCCGCGCGGCCGATGAGGGCGAGCTGCTGAAGCTGATGCGCCGCGTCGTGTCGGTCAACGGCGAAGGCCTGGTGCTGCACCGGGGCGATGCGCTGTATGTGCGCGACCGCAGCGATGCCTTGCTGAAGCTGAAGCCGCAGGATGATGCCGAGGCGCGGGTCGTCGGCCACCTGCCGGGCGAAGGCAAGTACGCCGGCCAGGTCGGTGCGCTGCTGGTCGAGCTGCCCGATGGCCGGCGCTTCCGGCTCGGCAGCGGGCTGAAGGATGCAGACCGCCGCCAGCCGCCGCCGATCGGCGCGACCGTGACCTACCGCTACCGCGGGTTCCACGAAAGCGGGCTGCCGCGTTTCGCGACCTTCCTGCGGGTGCGCCCCGACTGAGCGAGGCGTTGACCCTGGGGGGCGCCGCGCCCGGCAGCGCTGCCTACAATGCGCCCCATGAAGCTGCTGCCCGTGCTGGCCTGCCTGGCCTTGTCGACCGCCCCCGCCCTCCATGCCGAACCCGTTCCGGCGCCGAAGCCGATCCCGGCCCCGGTCGAGGACTTCGACACCGGCGAGCCGCGGGTCGACCACCTGGTCCACGAGGACGAAGGCACGCGCATCGAGGAGTTGCGCGTGCGCGGCGAGGTCAAGCGCATCGTCGTCAAGACCAAGGCGCCGCTGAAGGGCGAGTACGAGATCCTGCCCGACAACGCGGCCAAGGGCGTGCCGCAGGCGCCGAACGGCTCGCGCGGCGTCGCCGGCCAGCGGGTCTGGCAGGTCCTCGCCTTCTGAGCGGAACGATGGCCGTCTTCACCGAGGTTTCGTTCGACGCCGCCGCCGCGCTGGTGGCCCGCCTGCAGATCGGCGAGCTGAGCACGCTGAAAGGCATCGCCGCCGGCATCGAGAACACCAACTACTTCGCCGACACCACGCAGGGCCGCTACGTGCTGACGGTGTTCGAGCGCCTGAGCTTCGAGCAGCTGCCGTTCTACCTGCACCTGATGAAGCACCTGGCGCGGCACGGCATCGCGGTGCCCGAGCCGCAGGCCGATGCGGCCGGCGAGATCCTGCACCAGCTCGACGGCAAGCCGGCCGCGCTGGTCGACCGGCTGCGCGGCAGCCACCAACTCGCGCCGGACGAATTGCACTGCCGCAGCGTCGGCGCGGCGATGGCGCGGATGCACCTGGCCGGCGCCGACTACCCTCGCCAGCAGCCCAACCTGCGCGGCCTGGCCTGGTGGACCGAGACGGTGCCGGTGGTGCTGCCCTTCCTGACCGACGCGCAGCGCGCGCTGATCGAGACCGAGCTCGCGTTCCAGCAACAAGTGGCGGCGTCGCCGGCGTACGCGGCGCTGCCGCGCGGGCCGATCCATGCCGACCTGTTCCGCGACAACGTGATGTTCGAGGGCCACGCGCTGACCGGCTTCTTCGACTTCTATTTCGCCGGTGTCGACGCATTGCTGTTCGACATCGCGGTGTGCCTGAACGACTGGTGCATCGACCTCGACACCGGCCGCCTCGCCGAAGACCGCGCGCTCGCGTTCGTCGAGGCGTATGACGCGGTGCGGCCGCTCGGCTCCAGCGAGCGGCGGCTGATGCCGGCGCTGCTGCGCGCCGCTGCGCTGCGCTTCTGGATCTCCCGCCTGTGGGACCTGCACCTGCCGCGCGATGCGTCGGTGCTGAAGGCCCATGACCCCACCCACTTCGAGCGCGTGTTGCGCCAGCGCGTCGAGAACGCGTGGCATCCCGCGATGGGCTGAACGATGAAATTCCAGCATGTTCCCGCCAGCCGCGGCGCCCTGTGGGTGCGCCAGGGCCTGGCCGCTTTCGCGACGCGGCCGCTCGCGTTTTCCGGCCTGCTCGGCCTGTCGCTGTTCGCGAGCTTCGCACTCGCGTTCATTCCGGTGCTCGGGCCATTCCTGCTGCTGGGGATGTTCCCGCTGCTGTCGCTGGGCTTCATGATCGCCACGCGCATGACGCTGGCCGGCCAGGTGCCGCTGCCGACCGTCTTCATCGCGCCGCTGCGGGGCGACCGGCAGCGCCGCCGCGCGCAGCTGTGGCTGTATGCCGGCTACGCGCTGGCGGCCTTCCTGATCTGGCTGCTGACGTACACGATTGCCGGCGCGCGCGTGATCGAGCTGCAGCAACTGCTGTACAGCGCCGGCACCACGCCCGAGATGATCGACGCGCGCCTGTCCGACGGCCACCTGCAGCTCGGCATGCTGGTGCTGTTCGTGCTGAGTTCGGTGCTGAGCGTGGTGTGGTGGCATGCGCCGGGGCTGGTGCACTGGGGTGGCATGAGTGCGTCGAAGTCGCTGTTCTTCAGCCTGGTCGCGTGCTGGCGCAACCGCGGCGCGTTCGCCATCTACATGCTGGTGTGGTTCGGCGCGGTGCTGGCGGCCGTCATCCTGGTGAGCCTCGTGTCGTCGCTGCTCGGCCAGGTCGAGATCGGCAAGGTGCTGATGCTGCCGGTCTGGCTGATGGTCATGAGCGCCTTCTACGCATCGTTGTTCTTCACTTTCGCCGACAGCTTCGAGCTGGAGTCGGCGGACATCGGGAGCCCGCCGCCATGAATGCCGCCACTGCACCGTCGAAGATCGCCCTCGTCACCGGGGCCGGCACCGGCATCGGCCGCGCCTGTGCGCTGGCGCTGCTGCGCGAAGGCTGGGGCGTGGTGCTGGCCGGCCGCCGTGCCGAGCCGTTGCAGCAGACGCTGGCCGAGGCCGGCGAGCGGGCCGCGAATGCGTTGGCGGTGCCCACCGATGTCGGCGACCCGGCGTCGGTGAAGGCCTTGTTCGCGGCGACCCGCGAGCGCTTCGGCAGGCTCGACCTGCTGTTCAACAACGCCGGCGCCGGCACGCCGGCGATGCCGTTGGAGGACCTGACGTACGAGCAGTGGAAGGCGGTGGTCGACGTGAACCTGACGGGTGCCTTCTTGTGCACGCAGGAGGCGTTCCGCCTGATGAAGGCGCAGACGCCGCAGGGCGGGCGCATCGTCAACAACGGCTCGATCTCGGCGCACGCGCCGCGGCCGTTCTCGGCGCCGTACACGGCCACCAAGCACGCGATCAGCGGTCTCACGAAGGCCACGTCGCTGGACGGGCGGGCGTTCAACATCGCGGTCGGCCAGATCGACATCGGCAATGCGGCCACCGACATGACCGAGCGCATGGCGCGCGGCGTGCCGCAGGCCAACGGCAGCACGATGGTGGAGCCGCGGATGGATGTGCAGCACGTGGCCAATGCGCTGCTGCACATGGCCAGTCTGCCGCTGGAGGCCAATGTGTTGACCATGACGGTCATGGCGACGCAGATGCCGTTTGTCGGGCGCGGCTGACTGACCGCGGGCATTGCCGGGGCGGGACCCGGCAGCGGCCTCACGCAGTGAACAAGCCTCAGGGCGTGATCGAGAGATCGTCGATCGTGCCGCTGAACCCGCCGGTCGCACCGGCCTGTTCATAGCCGACCGTGATCCGCACGACCGTCTTGCCGGCCAGCGCGCCCAGCTGTGCCTGCACGTTGTTCCACACATCGTTCTGCAGGAAACCGCCCAGCCCCTGCTGCTGCGGATGCAGCGGCACCCCATTCTGGTCGACCACGGCCGATTCGCGCAGGCTGCTGCCGTCGTCGAACAGCAGGTCGATCGCGACGAAGCGGCTGTTCGGCTGGCTGCTGTCGGGAAAGATCCAGTACGACAGCGTCGTGCTCGCCGTCACCGGGATGTTCACGTCGAACACCCGGTTGTAGGCATACGCCAGTGTCGCGTCGGTGGCGCTGCCCGCATAGCGCAGTGCCGCCGCACCGCTGTGCAGCGCGCCGATGCGGCGCGTCGAGGTTTCCATCCGGCCGGTGCCCGCCTGCGCCTGCGGCGCGTCGATCCAGTCGGGCTGCTGCAGCAGGTCGTCGAAGCTGGTCGAGAACGAGGTGGACGGCGTCGATGCGCGCGGCACGTCGAACGACGGCGGCGCATCCTCGGGCGCGCTGCCCCAGGCGGGCGTGGGCGGCACCGCGCCCAGCACCACGTCGAACACCGTGTCGCCCGCCAACCGCTCCAGCGGCAGCCAGGTGCGGGTGGAGGGCAGGCTGTCGATCGCCATGGTGCCGATGTAGGTGCCTGCCGCGCCGGCGTTCTCGGCATTGATCGTCAGCGTGCGGCCGTTGCCCATGCGCACCTCGGCGTGCGGGAACAGCGGGCTGCCGACGACGAAGCCGCCGACGCCCGGGATCTCCGGATACAGCCCGAGCGCGCCCCAGACGTACCAGGCCGACAGCGAGCCCAGGTCGTCGGTGCCCATGAGCCCTTCGGGCCGGTTCGCATACTGCTCGTTCAGGATCCGGCGGACCACCGCCTGCGATTTCGCGGGCGCCCCGGCGAACGCATAGGCCCAGGGCGTGCCTTGCTCGATCGCCTCGGACAGCGTCGCCTGCAGGCCGTTGCCGCTGTTCAGTTGCTGGAAATGGGTGTCCAGCCGGGCGATCGCAGCGGCATTGCCGCCGAGGCGGTCGATCAGGCCGCGCAGGTTCTGCGGCACCATGAAGGTGTACATCGCCGAGGTGTAGTTGCCGAAGGCGCCGTTGCCGGCGCCCGGGTTGAACGGCATCACGAACGTGCCGTTCGCGCTGCGCTGCTGGGTGTAGCCGGAGCTCGACAGCATCGCTTTCCAGGCCTGGGCACGCGTCAGGTAGAGATCGCGTTTGGCGAGGTCGCCGAGCGCACCGGCGAACTGGCCGATCGCGGCATCGGCCAGTGCGTACTCCAGCGTGTTGCCGACCGCGCCCAGCGGCCCGCTGGAGATGTAGCCTTGGTCCAGGTACTGGGACAGCGACGGCCGCGTTTCGCAATCGCGCGAGCGCAGGTTGACGGTGTTGGCGCCGCGCTCCATCACCGCCAGTGCCGCCGCGGTGTCGAAGGCGGTCGCGCCGAAGGCATGCATGTTGGCGACGATCACTGCACCCGGGTCGCCGTACATCATGCAGGTGTCGGCGTTGGCGGTAGGCCAGCGCGGGAAGCCGGCATTGCTGGCCTGTGCATCCGCCACCAGCGACTGCGCCATGTCGCTGCCCTGCTTCGGCGCGAGCCAGGCCACCAGCTGCATCTGCGCGCGGGAGGTGTCCCAGCCGGAGAAGGTGGCGTACTTGTCCCAGCCGTCGGTCGTGTGGACGGCGTTGTCGAAGCCGATGTACTCGTTGTTGACGTCGCTGAACAGCGTCGGGTGCAGCAGCGAGTGGTACAGCGCGGTGGTGAACTTGACCTCGTCGTCGCGCTTGCCGTTGCTCACGATCCGCACCCGGCCGAGCATCTCGGCCCAGTTGGCGCCGGCTTTGCCGCGCATGCTGTCGAAGTCGGTGAGCAGTTCCGCCTGCAGGTTCAGCCGCGCGTTGGCGATGCTGACGTACGAGACCGCGATGCGCAGTTCGACCGGGGCGCCGGGTGCGAAGCTGACCCAGCCGCCTGTCTGCGGGACGCGTGCGGTGCTGCGCGAACCGGCGCTGACGGTTGCTCCCCGGTAGGTGCCGAAGCTGGTATAGGGCCGGTTGAAGCGGCCATGGAAGTAGATCGCGTAGTGGCCGCGACCGCAGACGCCGGTGTTTTCGACGACGCCTTCGACGCCGTCGCTGCCGACCAGCTGCAGCTGCGCGTTGGAACCGGGGACGGCATTGCGGCCGACGTTGAAGATCAGGTTCGGGTTCGCACCGGCCGGGAAGGTGAAGCGGCCGATGCCGCCGCGGCGGGCGACGGTCAGTTCGGAGCTGACCTGGCTGGTGGTCGTCACGCGGTAGAAGCCCGGCGAGGTCTGCTCGGCGCCGTGCGAGAACGTGGACTGGTAGCGGGTGATGTCGGTTGCAGGCGAGGTGGTGATCGTGCCGGGATAGGGCAGGATCGAGACGTCCTGGTGCACCGGGCAACCGGTGCCGCTCGCGTGCGTCAGGCTGAAGCCCTGGATCACGTTCTTCGCGTAGTTGAAGCCGCCGTTGGCGTTGGGTTCGCCGTAGCCGGTGTCGGGGCTGAACTGAACCATGCCGAAGGGCAGGGCGGCGCCGGGGTAGGTGCTGCCGGACAGGCTGCCGCTCGGGCGGTCCTGCGGGTTGGGAAAGCCGATGCCGGTGCCGATGTAGGGGTTCACCAGCGTCAGCGGATCGAGCCAGGCCGGCGCCGAGGCGGCCGGATCGGTGGCTGCCGCTCGTTCGGTGAGTGATGCTGACGGCGAATCAGGCGAACTGCCGCCTCCGCAGGCGGCCAGCAGCACGCTGGTCGTGAGCGCGATGAGCTTCTTCATGGACTCCCTCCTGGTGTGGTGCGGGGAGTTTAGGGGGAGGTGATTTCACTGCGTGGCATTGCCGGGTCTCGCCCCGGCGGGCGAGTCACTTTCATTTGCCTTGCCAAATGAAAGTAACCAAAGCAAAGGCGCTTGAATACAACACCATACGGTTCGTTCTACACGCTGCGGACAACACTGCCACGCCGCTGCACATCGTCCGTTGATTGGGATTGTTGCCCTCCCGCCTCCACGCGCCTCGCTTCGCATCGGGGCTACGGTTCAACAATCCCAATCAAGGTTGGATTGCCAACGGCGTGGCAGTGTTGTCCGCAGCGTGTAGAACGAACCGTATGGTGTTGCATTCAGGCTCTTTGCTTTGGTTACTTTCATTTGAGCCCCAAATGAAAGTGACTCGCCCGCCGGGGCGAGACCCGGCAGCAGCCTCACGCAGTGAAAAGCCGCTTCCGATGTCGGGCGAGCTGCGCACGAACCTGATCGGGTGCAGTCCCCCCCAGCACGTTCCGTGCATTCAACGACCCGCGCAGCGTCAGCACGTCAAAGACGTCCTCGCCGATCGCCGCATGAAACCCCTGCAGCACATCCAGCGGCAGATCCCCAAGATCCCGCTCTTCGCTCAGCGCGAACTTCACCGCATGCGCCACCACCTCGTGCGCATCCCGGAACGGCAGGCCCTTCTTCACCAGGTAGTCGGCCAGGTCGGTCGCGGTCGCATACCCCTTCAGCGCCGCCCGCTCCATCGCCTCGGGCTTCACGACGATGCCGGCCACCATCTCGGCCATGATGCGCAGCGTGTCGCGCACCGTGTCGACCGAGTCGAACAACGGCTCCTTGTCTTCCTGGTTGTCCTTGTTGTACGTCAGCGGCTGACCCTTCATCAGCGTCAGCAGGCCCATCAGGTGGCCGACCACGCGGCCGCTCTTGCCGCGTGCCAGCTCGGCCACGTCAGGGTTGCGCTTCTGCGGCATGATCGACGAGCCGGTGCAGTAGCGGTCGGCCAGGTTGATGAAGCCGAAGTTCTGGCTCATCCACAGCACGATCTCTTCGGCCAGGCGCGACACATGCATCATCGTGATGCTCGCGAACGACGCGAACTCGATCGCGAAATCGCGGTCGCTCACCGCATCGAGGCTGTTCTGGCACACAGCGTCGAAACCCAGCGTCTTCGCGACCCGCTCGCGGTCCAGCGGGTAGCTGGTGCCCGCCAGCGCCGCCGCCCCCAACGGCAGCACGTTCACCCGCTTGCGCACGTCGGCCAGGCGCTCGGCGTCGCGGGCGAACATCTCCACATAGGCCAGCAGGTGGTGCGCAAAGCTCACCGGCTGCGCGACCTGCATGTGCGTGAAACCCGGCAGGATGGTCTCGACATGCCGCTCCGCCACGCCCACCAGCGCCTGCTGCATCGCCGCCAGCAGCGGCAGCAGCGCATCGATCTCGTCGCGCAGCCACAGCCGCACGTCGGTCGCCACCTGGTCGTTGCGCGAGCGGCCGGTGTGCAGCCGCTTCCCGGCATCGCCCACCAGCTGCGTCAGCCGGGCTTCGATGTTGAGGTGCACGTCTTCCAGGTCGAGCTTCCAGTCGAAGGCGCCGGACTCGATCTCCTGCGTGATCTGCGCCATGCCGCGCCGGATGTCGGCCAGGTCCTGCGCCGCGATCACCGACTGCGCCGCCAGCATCTCGGCATGCGCCAGGCTGCCGGCGATGTCGGCCTTCCAGAGGCGCTTGTCGAAGCTCACGCTGGAGGTGTAACGCTTGACCAGGTCGCTCATCGGCTCGGAGAACAGGGCCGACCAGGCTTCGGATTTCTTGTCGAGTTGATTGGCGGACATCGTCGGGGCGCTCGGAACGGGGCGTCGTGTAACGCTTGGTAGGCCCGGTTGCCCGGCGGCGCCAGTTGGCGACAATGCGCTGGTGGCCGCAGGAACCGGGGAAGCCCGGGATTCTATTAGGCCACTAGCCCGCCATGCCCGAACCCCACGCGCCTACCTCTGCCTTTGCCCCCACGCCCAGCCGCCCGGCGCCGCTGTGGTCCGAGTCCACCCGCCCCGGCGGCGACCAGCGCGAGCGCGGCAGCAGCATCTTCAATTCCACCAACTTCGACGCGGTGCCGCTCGCACGCCAGCCGCTCGGGCCGGTGTCGGCCTTCGACGTCTGCCATGTCGGCGTCGTGCTGCGCGCGCTGTTCTTCGTGCACGCCGTCGTCGCGATCGGTGTCACCTTCGCCTCGCCCACGCGGGCCGCCTGGCTGAACCTGCTCGGCCAGGGCACCGGCGTTGCGCTGCCGGCGGTGCTGCTGTGGCTGGTGTCGGTGTGCCTGCTGAAGCGGCCGCTCGCCCGGCTGCCGGTGGCCGGCCAGTGGGTCGCCGCGGTGGCCCTCGGCGGCATCAGCGGCGCATTCGGCTGGGCGCTGCTGGTGGCGGTCGACATCCGCCTGCAGGAGACCGTGCACCTGGCCGCGCCGATGCTGGCCGGCGCCGGGCTGGCCGCCGCGCTCTTCTACTGGCTCACGCTGCGCGCCCGCGCCCGGCTGCCGGCCGACACCGCGGCGCGCCTGGCCGAGCTGCAGTCGCGCATCCGCCCGCATTTCCTGTTCAACACGCTCAACACCGCGATCGCGCTGGCGCGGCTCGATCCGGCCCGCACCGAGCACCTGCTCGAAGACCTGGCCGAGCTGTTCCGCGTCGCGTTGAGCGCGACCGACGAATCGGTCAGCCTGGCCGAAGAGGTCGCGCTCGCGCAGCGCTACCTGGCGATCGAGCAGATCCGCTTCGGCGACCGCCTGCAGCTCAGCTGGGACCTCGACGAAGACGCCGGTGCCGCGCGCGTGCCGCCGCTGCTGCTGCAGCCGCTGGTCGAGAACGCGGTGCGCCACGGCGTCGAGCCCTCGCCCGACGGCGGCGTGATCCGCATCCGCACTCGCGTCAAGCGCGCCCATGCGGTGGTCAGCATCGCGAACACCGTGCCGCGCTCCGGTTCCCGCCCCGGCAACGGCATGGCGCTGCGCAACGTGCGCGAGCGCCTGAAGCTGATGCACGACGTCGCCGCGCAGTTCGAGACCCAGCTCGAGCGCGACGTGTTCCGCGTCCAGATCGTGGTGCCGCTGTGAGCAGCAACGACCCCTCCACCGTGCCCGTGCTGCGCGTGCTGCTGGTCGACGACGAGCCGCTCGCGCGGCTGCGCCTGCGCGGCCTGGTGGGCGATTGCGCCGAGCCGCGCGCCGAGGTGGTCGGCGAGGCCGGCAACGCCCAGCAGGCGCTCGACTGGCTGGCCGCGAACGCCTGCGACCTGCTGCTGCTCGACATCCACATGCCCGGCCCCGATGGGCGCCAGCTGGCCGCGCAGCTGCGCCGCCGCAGCGACCCGCCGGCCATCGTGTTCGTCACCGCGCATGCCGAACATGCGCTGCAGGCCTTCGAGCTCGATGCCGCCGACTACCTGACCAAGCCGGTGCGCCGCGAGCGCCTGCAGGCGGCGCTGCAGCGCGTCGCGCAGCGGCTGGCGCCGCGTGCTGCGCCGGCCCCAGCGCTGGCGCCGGCGCTGGCGGACGACGAACCGGTGATCCTGGTGAACGACCTGGGCCGCAAGCTGCGCGTGCCGGTTTCTGAAGTGCTGTACCTGAAAGCGGAGTTGAAGTACGTGACCCTGCGAACCGCCACCCACACCCATGTGCTCGATGACGCACTGACCGACCTGGAGCAGCGCCTGGGCGACCGCTTCCTGCGCATCCACCGCAATGCGCTGGTCGCCCGGCGCGCGCTGCGCGCGCTGGAGCGGCGCACGCTGCCCGGCGAAGACGGCGAAGAGCCGACCGAAGGCTGGGTGGTGCGCGTCGCGCCGGTCGACGACTGGCTGGTCGTGTCGCGCCGGCAGGTCGCGGCCGTCAAGGAAGCCATTGCCGAGGGTGGCGTATGACGCCGCCGAGCAACGCGACGCGGGCGACGGTCGGGTTCGCGGTGGTCGCGCTGTTGCTGGCGCTGGTCTGGCAGGGCACGCCGGACGCGCCTGCGGTGCCGCATGACCCGGTGGTGGTCGAGGCGATTGAACCCGCAGCCTCCGCGCCACTGATCCCGATGCCCGGCCCGCCGTTGATCGAAGGCTTCGCCGCCTTGTATGGCGAGGCCGCCTCGGCGGCGGCCGCCGCCAGCGCGCCGCTTGCGGCCGACGAGATCGAGGTGTGCGGCATCGGCCGCGTGAAGGCCAAGGGCGGCCAGCCGCTCGACCGCTCGCTGTTCACGACGGCCGGTGACGCAGCGCACCGGCGCCTGGTCGCCGCGCTGGCGCAACAGCCGGACGAACTGGCGCGCGCCACCGCGCTGCTGCTGCAGCGCGACGACGGCCCGTCGCACGCCAATGCGCCGCAGGCCTGCGAAGGCGCCGACTGCAGCGCGCCGGCCGAGCCGCAAGAATCCGACCCGCAGCGCCAGGCGCGCGTCGGTGCCAACGCCTCGCAGCGCGATGCGCTCGCGCAGATGGCCGTCGCGACGCGCTCGCCGGCCGTCTACACGCTGGCCTGGCGCGCCTGCCGGGCCAACCCCGGCGGCGCCTGCCAGATGCTGTCGACGCGCCAGCTCGCGACGCTCGACCCGACCAATGCCGACGCCTGGCTGGAAGTCGCCTCCGAGGCCGACCAGCGCGGCGAGACCGGCCTCGTCGACGAGGCCTTGTACCGCGCGTCGAAGGCGAGCACCGCCGACCTGCGCTGGGGCCAGGTCAGCGCGCTCGCGCTGCGCAGCCTGCCGCCGGGCACGCCGGCCATCGAACGCCGCGCCGTGATGGAGCGCGCGGCCGGCATCGAGTCGGCGCTGGCGATGCCCGGGCTGAAGACGCTGATGCAGCACTGCGATGCGACGGCGGTGCGCGACGGCAACCGCCTGCAGGTGTGCGCCGACCTGGCCGAGCTGATGGCCAGGCGCTCGACCTCGCTGCTCGACATGGCCATCGGCCAGGCGCTGGGTGCGCGCGTCGGCTGGCCGTCCGAGCGCCTGCAGGCCTTGCGCCTGGAGCGCGATGCGATGTCGCAGGCGATGAAGCCGATGGCGATCGCGACCGGCACCGAATGGTCCTGCGCCCAGATCGAGCGTGAGACCAAGTGGGCGCTCGACCGCGGCCAGTTCGGCGAGATCGGCGCGGCGCGCATGCTGATCGCCCGCACCGGGCAGAACGTCGCCGCGCTGGCCAGGCAGTACAACGACGACCGGGCCGCCGCATCGGCCCGCGCGGCGAGCAGCCCGGCCTCGGGCGTCGTCGCGCTCGCGCCCTGAAGGCCTGGCGCCGTCAGGCGGCCAGCTGCTGCTTCAGCGTCGCGGCGGCCGGGCCGAACGCATAGGCGTCCATCCCCAGGCAACCGTAGGTCACCGCGTCATGCAGCCGCTGCGGCGCATGCATGCGGCCGCCGGCGCCGGCCGCGACGTACCACGGCAGCAGGTGCTCGTCGGTCGGGTGCATGTCGACCGCGGCGGGCGCTTGCCGGCGGTAGTCGAACAGCGCGTCCCAGTCGCGTGCGGCGCTGCGCTCGAGCATCCAGCGGCGGAAGCCCGCGCTCTCGGCCACCTCGACCGCGTCGACCGCCGGCCGGCCGCCGCTGACGACGCGGCGCAGGTTGTGCGTGATGCTGCCGGTGCCCATCACCAGCACGCCGTCGTCGGCCAGCGAGGCCAGCAGCTCGCCGAGCGCGAACTGCTGCGCCGGCGGCAGGTTGGGCACCCACGCGAGCGGCAGCACCGGGATGTCGGCCTGCGGCCGCATGAAGCGCAGCATGCTCCAGATGCCGTGGTCCAGCCCGCCTTCGTCGCTGAGGTGCACCGGCAGGCCGGCCGCGCGCAGCCGCGCCTCGACCTGGGTCGCCAGCTCGGGCGCGCCGGGCGGGCTGTATTGCAGCTGGTACAGCGCATCGGGGAAGCCGCCGAAGTCGTGCACCGCCTGGTGGGTGGCCGCGCCCAGCAGCACCGGCTCGCGGGCGACGCTGTGCGCCGAGACGGCGAGGATGGCCTTCGGGCGCGGGTAGTGGGCGTCGAGTGTCGCGCCCAGGCGCTGCAGGAACGGGCCGGTGGTGCCGGGTTCCAGCGCCATCATCGGCGAGCCGTGGGACAGGAAGATCGAGGGCAGGGTGTTCATGCCACAAATTACAGCACCCTGCGTGCCCGGCCGCGTTCGCCGGATTTGCACGCAGGGTTCAGGGCGCTTGTTCGCCGGGCAGAGGGCCGAGCGCCGGGCCGCCCCAAGCCGGCCCTCATCCCCCCGGGGGATCGGCCGGCGTACCCGCCGGTCGAGGGGCTGTCATCCGGCGCCGCTCGGTGACGGTACGCCCCGCCACGCCCCAGTTGTCGGTCTCGACCTCGTCGATGATCACGAAGGTCGTCGCCGGGTCCTTGCCCAGCACGCGGACCACCATCTCGGTGGCTTCGGCGATCAGCTGCTGCTTCTGCTGCTGCGTGACGCCTTCACGGGTGACTTCGATGCGGATGTACGGCATGGCGGCTCACCAGTGCCCGGCGGACTGCCCGCCGTCGACGTGCAGGATCTCGCCCGTCACGAACGCCGCCTTCTCGAGGAACAGCACCGCGTCGACGATGTCGCTCATCTCGCCCATGCGGCCCACCGGGTGCAGGCCGGCGAGCGCGGCATGGTTCTCCGGCGGGTGCATCGGCGTCTTGATGATGCCGGGCGACACCGCGTTGACGCGGATGCCGCGCGACGCGTACTCGATCGCCAGCGCCCGGGTCGCGGCGTTCAGCCCGCCCTTGGTGATCGACGCCAGCACGGCCGGCACGCCGTTGATCGGCTGGTCGACGATGCTGGTCGTGATCTGCACGATGTGGCCCGAGCCCTGCGCTTCCATCCGCGCCACCGCGCGCTGCGTCACGTGGAAGAAGCCGGCCAGGTTGGTCGCGATGTTGGCCGACCAGTCGTCGGCGGTGAACTGCGTGAACGGCTTGGCCGTGAAGATGCCGGCGTTGTTGACCAGCGTGTCGATGCGGCCGAAGCGGTCGACGCCGTCGCGGAAGATGCGCTCGGCGGTCGCAGGGTCGGCGATGTCGCCGGCGACCGCGAGGATCCCGGGGTCGTCGCTCGTGCGGATCGAGCGCGAGTTGGCGACCACGCGGAAGCCGGCCTCGCGGTAGGCCTGGACCAGCGCGGCGCCGATGCCGCTGGACGCGCCGGTGATGACGGCGACCTTGGGTTCGTGTTTCATGGTGAATGGCTCCTGCAGACAGAGTGGAAAGGACAGGGCTTCACTCTAGGAACCAGGCCTCTTCGGATAAAGACGGTTCGCTTAACATCTGGCGCTACACGGTGTAATCAATGCGGCCGCTGGATGCGATGACATGAAACGGCAGTTCGACGACGTGATGCTGGGCAGCATCGAGCTGTTCTGCCTCGCGGCCGAACACCAGGGCTTCACCGCGGCAGCCGCCATCGCCGGCGTGACGCCGGCCGCCGTCAGTCGCTCGATCGGGCGATTGGAAGAACGGCTCGGCGCGCGGCTCTTCGTGCGGACGACGCGCCACATTCGCCTGACCGATGCCGGGCGCGCCTACTTCGAGCGCTGCCGGGCTGCGCTCGACCAGCTCGTCGATGCCGAGCGCGAGGTCGGCGGCCAGCAGGCACGGCCCTCGGGCACGCTGCGCATCAGCGTGCCGACCACCTATGGCCACCACCGGCTGCTGCCGATGCTGCCGGCCTTCATGCAGGCGCATCCGGACGTGAAGCTCGAGCTGCACGTCAGCAACCGCAACATCGATTTCGGCGACGAGGGGTTCGACCTCGCGATCCGCGTGCGCGCGCCCGACGACTCGACGCTGATCTGCCGGCACCTGGAAGACGCCGAGCTGGTGATCGTCGCGGCGCCCGACTACCTCGCGCGCCACGGCGTGCCGGCGACGCTGGCCGAACTCGCCGGCCACGATTGCATCCAGTTCGAATTGCCGAGCAACGGTCGCCCGATCCCATGGCTGTTTCGCGAGGCCGGGGAGGAGGTGGACCTGCTCACCACCGGCCGCATCACCTGCGCCGACGACGTGCTGGCCGGCGTGACGCTGGCGCGCCATGGCGCGGGGATCTTCCAGGCCTACCGCTTCGTCGTCGACGCCGATCTGGCGGCCGGCCGCCTGACCGAAGTGCTCATGCCCTTCGGTGGCCGCTCCCGGCCCTACAACCTGCTGTACCCGCATGCCCGCCATGTCCCGCTGAAAGTGCGGGCCTTCGTCGACCACTTGCTCGAGCGCAAGCGTCAATGGGACGATCCGGCTCCCACCCGAAAGAAATCCCGATGACGTCTGCCGATTCCGCTGTTCCCGTGTCGCCCGCTGCTCGCCGTGCCGCATCGGCCTGGACCCTCGCGTGGCGGCAGGCCGCGCGCGACTTCCGCGCCGGCGAACTGCTGCTGCTGCTGGTCGCGGTGATGCTCGCGGTGGCGGCGTTGAGCGCGGTCGGCTTCTTCGCCGACCGGCTGAATGCCGGCCTCGCGCGCGACGCCCGCCAGATGCTGGGCGGCGATGCGATCGTCGCGAGCGACCAGCCGGCGCCGGCCGACATCGCCGAGCACGCACGCGGCCTCGGGCTCACGCTCGCGCAGACCGCCACCTTCCCGAGCATGGGCCGGGCGCCCGACGACAAGGGCGGGGCGTCGCGCCTGGTCGCCGTCAAGAGCGTGACCAGCGGCTACCCGCTGCGCGGCAAGCTGACGCTGGCCGATGCCCCCGGCGGCGCGCAGCGCACGGTCGCGAGCGCGCCGGCTGCCGGCACCGTGTGGGTCGATGCCGGCGTGCTCGACGCACTGCAGCTGAAGGTCGGCGATGCGCTGCTGCTCGGCGATGCCAGCCTGCGCATCGCGTCGGTCATCGTGATCGAGCCCGACCGCGGCGCCGGCTTCATCAGCTTCGCGCCGCGCGTGATGCTCAACGAGGCCGACCTGCCGGCCACCGGGCTGGTGCAGCCCGCGAGCCGCGTCACCTACCGCCTCGCGGTGGCGGCGCCGGCGGGCCGCGAGGCCGCGCTGCGCGAGTTCGTCGGCTGGACCGAGGCCCAGCTGAAGGCCCGCCAGCTGCGCGGCATGCGCGTCGAGTCGCTCGAGACCGGCCGCCCCGAGATGCGCCAGACGCTGGACCGCGCGCAGAAATTCCTGAACCTGGTCGCGCTGCTCGCCGCGCTGCTGGCGGCGGTGGCGGTGGGCATCGCGGCCCGCGATTTCGCCGACCGCCACCTCGACGACTGCGCGATGCTGCGCGTGCTCGGGCAGCCGCAGCGCACGATCGCGCTGCAGTACCTGCTGGAGTTCGGCATCGTCGGCGTGCTGGCCAGCGTGGCCGGCGTGCTGCTCGGCTTCGCGGTGCACTACGTGTTCGTCTGGCTGCTGGCCGGGCTGGTCGACAGCGCGCTGCCGGCCGCCAGCGCCTGGCCGGCGCTGTTCGGCATCGGCGTCGGCTTCACGCTGCTGATGGGCTTCGGGCTGCCGCCGGTGCTGCAGCTGGCCCAGGTGCCGCCGCTGCGCGTGATCCGCCGCGATGTCGGCGCGCTGAAGCCGGCTTCGATCGCGGTGCTGGCGGCCGGCGCGATCGGCTTCGCGGCGCTGCTGCTCGCGGTGTCGTCCGACCTGACGCTCGGGCTGATCGCGGTCGGCGGTTTTGCCGGCGCGATCGCGGTGTTCGCGCTGCTGTCGTGGATCGCGGTGCAGTTGCTGCGTCGTGCGGTGCCCGAGTCGCGCGCACCGCGCTGGCTGGTGCTCGCCACACGGCAGATCGCGGCGCGCCCGGCCTTCGCGGTGCTGCAGGTGTCGGCGCTCAGCGTCGGGCTGCTGGCGCTGATGCTGCTGGTGCTGCTGCGCACCGACCTGATCTCCAGCTGGCGCGCCGCGACGCCGGCCGATGCGCCGAACCGTTTCGTGATCAACATCCAGCCGGAGCAGTCCGAGGCCTTCCAGGCGCGGCTCAAGGCGGCCGGGGTCGGCCGCTACGACTGGTTCCCGATGATCCGCGGCCGGCTGGTCGCGGTGAACGGCAAGCCGACCACCGCCGACGATCTGCAGGAAGAGCGCGCCAAGCGCCTGCTCGACCGCGAGTTCAACCTGAGCCACGACGCGACGCTGCCGCAGCACAACACCGTCACCGCCGGCCGCTGGACGCCGGACGAGGCCGGTGGCCTGAGCGTCGAAGAGGGCCTCGCCGAGACGCTGCACCTGAAGCTCGGCGACACGCTGCGCTTCGACATCGCCGGCATCACCGCCGAGGGCAAGATCACCAGCCTGCGCAAGGTCGACTGGGGCTCGATGCGGGCGAACTTCTTCGTGATGTTCCCGAACGCGCAGATGCCGGACCTGCCGGCCACCTACCTGACGGCCTTCCGCGCGCCGGCGACGCCGGGCTTCGACAACGCGCTGAGCCGCGAATTCCCGAACATCACCGCGGTCGACGTGTCGGCCTCGCTCAGCCAGGTCCAGCAGGTGCTCGACCAGGTGATCCGCGCGGTCGAGTTCCTGTTCGGCTTCACGCTCGCCGCCGGGCTGGTGGTGCTGTTCGCCGCGGTGACGGCCACGCGCGAGGCACGCGCCCGCGAGTTCGCGGTGATGCGCGCGCTGGGTGCCAGCGCGAAGCTGCTCGGCCAGGTGCAGCGTGCCGAGCTGCTGGGCGTCGGCGCGCTGGCGGGCTTCCTGGCGTCGGTGGCGGCGGCCGCGGTCGGCTGGGCGCTCGCGAAGTACGTGTTCCAGTTCAGCTGGAACCCGTCGCCGTGGCTGCCGCTGGGTGGCAGCCTGGCCGGTGCGCTGCTCGCGCTGGCAGCAGGCTGGTGGGGGCTGCGCGAGGTGGTGTCGCGGCCGGTGATCGAGACGCTGCGCCGCGCGGCCGAGTAGGTTCTATGTCGCGGGTCAAGCCAGCCGGAACACCGAGACGGCTTGGGCCAGCACGCGCGCCTGATCCTTCAGGCTCTCCGCCGCCGCGGCGCTCTGCTCGACCAGCGCCGAATTCTGCTGCGTCATCTGGTCGAGTTGCGTCACTGCGGCCGTGACGTTGCCGATGCCGTCGCGCTGCTCCGACGACGCGGCCGTGATCTCGCCGATGATGTCGCTGACGCGCTGCACCGAGCCGACGATCTCGCCCATCGTCTTGCCCGCATCGGCCACCAGCCGCGAGCCGGCATCGACCCGGTCGACGCTCGCGCCGATCAGGCCCTTGATCTCCTTGGCGGCCTGCGCGCTGCGCTGAGCCAGGCTGCGCACTTCGCTCGCGACGACCGCGAAGCCGCGGCCCTGTTCGCCGGCACGCGCCGCTTCGACCGCCGCATTCAGCGCCAGGATGTTGGTCTGGAACGCGATGCCGTCGATCACGCCGACGATGTCGTTGATCTTCTTCGAGCTGGCATTGATCTCGTCCATCGTCGAGACGACCTGCGACACCACCGAGCCGCCGCGGGCCGCGACCTCGGCGGCCGAGGCGGCCAGCTGGTTCGCATGGAGGGCCGAATCGGCGCTCTGCTTGACGGTGCCCGTCAGCTGCTCCATCGACGACGCGGCCTGCTGCAGGTTCGACGCGGTCTGCTCGGTGCGGTGGCTCAAATCCTGGTTGCCGGTCGCGATCTCGGCGCTCGCGGTCGCGATGTTGTCGGTCGATTGCTTGACCTGCGCGACCAGCGTGCGCAGCGCGTTCTGCATGCCGTCCATCGCCTGCAGCAGGCGGCCGATCTCGTCGTCGCTGCGCGGCTGCACCGCCTGCGACAGGTCGCCGCGCGCGATGCGCTGCGCCAGCTCGCTCGCATGCGCGATCGAGGCATTGATGCTGCGCACCGTCAGCACGGTCAGCGGCAGCAGCACCGCGAGCGCCGCCAGCACGCCGCCGGCCAGCAGTGCCGACTGGGTGCCGATCGCCTGCTCGACCGTCGCCTGCCCGGCCGCCACGTGCTCGCGCGAGGCGTCCGACAGCACGCCCAGCGTCTTCTCGACCGTCTCGATGTTGTCCTTCAGCTGCCCGGCGTAGGCGCCGGCCACCGCGCCGTCGATGGTCGCGCGCTCCAGCTGGTCGACCACCGGCAGCATGCCGTCGTGGTACGCCTTCAACTGCTCGAGCGCCGCGGCGATCGCCTTGGCCGGTTCGGCATCCAGGCGCTTGCCCAGGCCGCCCAGCCGCGCGAGCGTCTCGGCATGCGCCTTCGTCCACAAGGCCTTGTTGTCGGTGACCTCGTTGACGTTGTTGAAGTTGATGATCATCTCCTTCTCGAAGCGCCGCAGCCGGCCGAGCGTCGTGCGCAGCTCGCTGATGTCGGAGGCCATGCCGAAGTCCTCGGCCACCAGCGTGCGCACGGTGCCGCGCATGCCGTGCAGCGCGGCCCAGCCGATGCCGCCGATCAGGCCGAGCAGCAGCAGCGAGAAGCAGGTCGCGAAGTAGAGCCGCGAGCTGATCGAGAGGCGGGAGAGAACGCGCATCGGGGCTCGCCTGGGCAGGCTCAGTGCGTGCTGTCGATCAGGCCCATCTCGGAACTGGCCATCAGCTCCTCGATGTCCATCAGGATGAGCATGCGGTCGTTGACGCTGGAGATGCCGGTGATGAAGCTGGTGTCGACGGCGGAGGCCATCTCGGGGGCCGGCTTGATCGAATCGCGCGAGAGCTCGAGCACGTCGCTGACGGAGTCGACGACGGCGCCGACGACGCGGCCGCGCACGTTCAGCACGATGACGACGGTGAAGCTGTTGTAGTCGTTGGAGTCGCAGCCGAGCTTCAGGCGCAGGTCGACGATCGGAACGATCACGCCGCGCAGGTTGACCACGCCCTTGATGAAGGCGGGGGCGTTGGCGATGCGGGTGGGGGCCTCGTAGGAGCGGATCTCCTGGACCTTCAGGATGTCGATGCCGTATTCCTCGGCACCGAGGCGGAAGGTGAGGAATTCGCCGCCGGACTGGGCGGCGGCCGCGCGAGCGGCTTCATGCCGGGCCACGTGGGAAGCTTCGTGGATCATGTCCATGGTGGGGTCCTGTGCAGAGCTGGAGAACGTTGAGGCCGGCTGATGCGCTGCCGGTATCGGTCTATCGACCGGCCGCCGGCAAACTGAAGGTCGAGACCACCGACGCGAGGCGCTGGGCCTGGTCGCGCAGGCTCTCGGCGGCGGCGGCCGATTCCTCGACCAGCGCGGCGTTCTGCTGCGTCATCTGGTCGAGCTGGGTGACCGCGGTGTTGATCTGGCCGATGCCGTCGCTCTGCTCGGACGACGCGGCGGTGATCTCGCCGATGATGTCCGAGACGCGCTGCACCGAGCCGACGATTTCCTGCATCGTCTTGCCGGCATCGGCCACCAGGCGCGAGCCGGTCTCGACCCGTTCGACGCTGGCGCCGATCAGGCTCTTGATTTCCTTGGCGGCGTCCGCCGAGCGTCCGGCCAGGTTGCGCACTTCGCTGGCGACGACCGCGAAGCCGCGGCCCTGCTCGCCGGCACGCGCCGCTTCGACCGCGGCGTTCAGCGCCAGGATGTTGGTCTGGAACGCGATGCCATCGATCACGCCGATGATGTCGCTGATCTTCTTCGAGCTGGCATTGATCTCGTCCATCGTCGTGACGACCTGCGAGACCACCGAGCCGCCGCGCGCCGCGACTTCCGCCGCCGACGACGCGAGTTGATTGGCCTGGCGGGCCGAATCGGCGCTCTGCTTGACGGTGCCCGTCAGCTGCTCCATCGACGACGCCGCCTGCTGCAGGTTCGACGCCGTCTGCTCGGTGCGGGCGCTCAGGTCCTGGTTGCCGGTCGCGATCTCGGTGCTGGCGGTCGAGATGCTGTCGGTGCTCTGGCGCACCTGGCCGACCAGGCGGCCGAGCGATTCCTGCATCGCCTTCAGCGACTGCAGCAGTTCGGCCGCTTCATCCTCGCCCTGCACCTGGATGTGCTGCGTCAGGTCGCCGGCGCTGATCGCGCGGGCGATCTGCTGGGCCTGGGCGATCGGCTTCGTGACCGAGCGGGTCACCCGCCAGGCCAGCAGCGCGGCCAGCAGCATCGCCGCCGCACCGCCGAGCCCGAGCGCGAGCATGCCGACGAAGCCGGCGCGGTCCGCCTGCTCCTTGGTGGCCGTCATGCTGTCGCGCTGGCCCTGGATCAGCTTCTCGACGCTGTCGCTGTAGGCCTTGGAGGCCGGGAACAGCTTGTCCAGCACCTCGGCCGTCACGTCCTCGCCGGCTTCCTTGCGCTTGAGCAGCGTGTTGCGCAGGCCCTGGTAGGCGTCGCGCTGCACCGTCACCGCGTCGAGCAGCCGCTTGTCGGCGTCCGAGGTCGCGATCTCCTGCATGCGCTTGAGGCGCTCGGTCTGCGCGGTCACGACGTCCTTCATCTCGCCGCGCACGCGGGTCTTGATCTGTTCGTCGTTCGCGAAGAACACCACCCAGTTGCGGGCGGTGTTGGATTCGATCGCGCGGCCCCAGCGTTCGGACAGCGAGAGTTTCTCGGCGTCCAGCGTGCCGAGCTGCTCCGACAGCGTGCGCATCGTCGAGATGCGATCGAGGCCGAAACCGACCGCGGCGGCGCACAGCAGTGCGATCGAACCGAACCCGACCGCGAGACGCGGCCCGAGACGCATGGAAGACAACATCGCGAACTTCCCTTCTTGTTGGAGCCGCCCCCCGGCGGCATGTCGATCGTTCAGAGTGCAGGCTGGCCGCGAGGCTCAGCGCTGCTGGAGACGGAAACTGCCGACCGCCTGCGCGAGCCGGGCCGCCTGGTCCTTCAGGCTTTCGGCCGCGGCGGTGGACTGCTCGACCAGCGCGGCGTTCTGCTGCGTCATCTGGTCGAGCTGGTTGACGGACTGGTTGACCTGGCCGATGCCATCGCTCTGCTCGGACGCCGCGGTGGTGATCTCGCCGATGATGTCGCTGACGCGCTGCACCGAGCCGACGATCTCGCTCATCGTCTTGCCGGCATCGGCCACCAGGCGCGAGCCGGCCTCGACGCGGTCGACGCTGGCGCCGATCAGCGCCTTGATTTCCTTGGCGGCATCGGCGCTGCGCTGCGCGAGGCTGCGCACCTCGCTGGCGACGACCGCGAAACCGCGGCCCTGTTCGCCGGCACGGGCCGCTTCGACGGCCGCGTTCAGCGCGAGGATGTTGGTCTGGAATGCGATGCCGTCGATCACGCCGATGATGTCGCTGATCTTCTTCGAGCTGGCGTTGATCTCGTCCATCGTCGTGACGACCTGCGAGACCACCGAGCCGCCGCGCGCCGCGACTTCAGCCGCCGACGACGCGAGTTGATTCGCCTGGCGGGCCGAGTCGGCGCTCTGCTTGACGGTGCCGGTGATCTGTTCCATCGACGACGCCGCGCGCTGCAGGTTCGAGGCGGTCTGTTCGGTGCGGGCGCTCAGGTCCTGGTTGCCGGTCGCGATCTCGGCGCTGGCCGTGGTGATCGAATCGACCGAACTGCGCACCGAGCCGATCATCTGCTGGAAGCGCTGGCGCATGCCTTCGACGTTGCGGATCAGCTCGCCGATCTCGTCGCGCTGGTCGCTGTGGCAGGGCTGCGTCAGGTCGCCGGCCGCCAGCACCGTGACGGCGCGCGACAGCTCCTGCAGCGGGCGGCCGACCCAGCGGCGCATCATCAGGAACAGGCCGCCGCCGAGCAGCAGCGCGGCGATGCCGAGCAGCGTCGCGAACGGCACGATGGTGGCCCAGTGGGTCTTCATCGCCTCGGCGTCCGACACCTCGGACACCACCCACTGGTTGCCGGCCTTGGCCTTGCGCAGCACGGCCCAGTGGTCGGTGTGTCGGGTCTCGAGCACCGCGCCGCCGTCCATCGTCCAGCCGCCGGGGGCGGTCTCGAGCCGGGCCAGCAACGCTTTCGCGTCCGGGTAGGCCTCCAGCACCTTCTTGCCCTTGGCGCTCGGGTGCACGACGAAGACGGCCTCTTCCGGCGACTTCTTCGGGTCGATCACGTAGACGCCGCCGCTGTCGAAGAAGCGGATGTCGCTCGCGAGCTTGTCGATCGCCACCTGGAAGGCGCTGACGTCGAAGCCGATGTACAGGATGCCGATCACCTTGCCGCTCGCGTCCTTGATCGGCTCGTAGCGGGCCATGTAGGGCGTGCCGAACAGCACGGCGCGGCCGGTGTAGGTCTGGCCGGCCATCATCAGCGCATGCGCCGGGTGGCTGCTGCCGAGCATCGTGCCCATCGCGCGCTCGCCGTTCTCCTTCTTCACCGAGGTGGTGATGCGCTGGAAGTCGTCGCCCTTGCGCGCGAACACGGTGGCCGTGCCGCCGCTCTGCTGGGCGAACGCGTCCACCTGCTCGAAGTTGCCGTTCAGCGGCGTGTCGCCGACCTTCAGCGTGGTGCTCGCCTCGTCCAGCGTGAAGGGCTGCTTGAACTCGTTCTTGAAGTTGACGAAGAACTTCTCGACCAGCACGCGCGAGGTCATGTCGAACGCGTCGATCGAATCGGCGACCGACTGCGTCTTGTCCGCGACCCAGGTGACGATGCGCTCGCGCGAGCGATCGGCCGCCACCAGGCTCATCGTGGCGCAGATCGCGAACAGGACCACCGACAGGCTCAGCGCCCCGATGATCGAAACCTTGCGCGCGACCGAGCCGCGGCTTTGAAGCGCCGTGTTCATGAAATTCCGGGAAAGAGGGATCGGGGATCGGAGAAGGATCAGGGGCTGTCGATCAGGCCCATCTCGGCGCTGGCCATCAACTCCTCGATGTCCATCAGGATGAGCATGCGGTCGTTGACGCTGGAGATGCCGGTGATGAAGCTGGTGTCGACGGCGGAGGCCATCTCGGGGGCCGGCTTGATCGAATCGCGCGAGAGCTCGAGCACGTCGCTGACGGAGTCGACGACGGCGCCGACGACGCGGCCGCGCACGTTCAGCACGATGACGACGGTGAAGCTGTTGTAGTCGTTGGAGTCGCAGCCGAGCTTCAGGCGCAGGTCGACGATCGGAACGATCACGCCGCGCAGGTTGACCACGCCCTTGATGAAGGCGGGGGCGTTGGCGATGCGGGTGGGGGCCTCGTAGGAGCGGATCTCCTGGACCTTCAGGATGTCGATGCCGTATTCCTCGGCGCCGAGGCGGAAGGTGAGGAACTCGCCCCCGGACTGGCTGGCGGTGGCCGCGCGGGCGGCTTCATGCCGGGCCACGTGGGAAGCTTCGTGGATCATGTCCATGGGGTGTCCTGTCAGGTGCGGAAGACTGTGTTGCCGTCAATGCTCACGTCACTATCGGCGGGGGCGGGGCGAACTGAAGGGTGGATCAGCGCGCCCCGGTGGGCACTGTTCGTCGGCTCAGAAGGTTTCCCAGTCGTCGTTGGGGGCGGTGGCAGCGAACGCCGGGCCGGCCGCCGGGGCGGGCGCGGGGCGCGGGGCTGTAGCCGAGACTGCAACCGCGACTTTCGTCACGGCCGGGGCGGGTTTGGCGGGGGCGGCCGATGTCGCCACCGGCTTGGCCGGGCTTGCCTTCGCGGCCACCGGCTTTGCTGTCGCGACCGGCTTCGGCGTGAACTTGTTGGCGGCCGGTGCGGGCGCTGCTGCCGTCACGCCGTGCGCATCGAGCCGAAAGGTTGCAATCACCGACGCGAGGCGCTGCGCCTGGTCGCGCAGGCTCTCGGCGGCGGCCGCCGATTCCTCGACCAGCGCGGCGTTCTGCTGCGTCATCTGGTCGAGCTGGGTCACGGATTGATTGACCTGGCCGATGCCGTCGCTCTGCTCGGACGACGCCGCGGTGATCTCGCCGATGATGTCGCTGACGCGTTGCACCGAGCCGACGATCTCCTGCATCGTCTTGCCGGCGTCGGCCACCAGGCGCGAGCCGGAATCGACCTTCTCGACTGAGGCGCCGATCAGCGCCTTGATCTCCTTGGCCGCCTGCGCGCTGCGCTGGGCCAGGCTGCGCACCTCGCCGGCGACCACCGCGAAGCCGCGGCCTTGTTCACCGGCACGCGCCGCTTCGACCGCGGCATTCAGCGCCAGGATGTTGGTCTGGAACGCGATGCCATCGATCACGCCGATGATGTCGCTGATCTTCTTCGAGCTGGCGTTGATCTCGTCCATCGTCGTGACGACCTGCGAGACCACCGAGCCGCCGCGCGCCGCGACTTCAGCCGCCGACGACGCGAGCTGATTGGCCTGGCGGGCCGAATCGGCACTCTGCTTGACGGTGCCCGTCAGCTGCTCCATCGACGACGCCGCCTGCTGCAGGTTCGACGCGGTCTGCTCGGTGCGGGCGCTCAGGTCCTGGTTGCCGGTCGCGATCTCGGCGCTGGCGGTCGAGATGCTGTCGGTCGAGTTGCGCACCTGGCCGACCAGCGTGCGCAGCGAATCCTGCATGTTCGACAAGGCCTGCATCAGCTGCGTCGATTCGTCGCGGCCGCTCAGCGTGATCTGGTTGGTCAGGTCGCCGCGCGCGATCGACGCGGCCAGCGCCTGCGCCTCGGTCATCGGGCGGCAGATGCTTTGCATGTTGATCAGCGTGGCCGGCACGACGATCAGGATCGCGATGCCCAGCGCCACCGCGAACAGCGTGATGGTCTGGCGCGTCATCGTCTGGCGCGCGGCCTCGGCCTGCGCGCCTTCGGTGCCCAGCGCCTTCTGCAGGTCGCCGACGGTCTTTTCGGCAGCGCCGATGGCTTCCTTCGCGCGGCCCATCACCCGGTTGGCCACCGTGGCCGAGTCGTAGCCGCTGTTCTCCAGCTGCTTGATCACCGGACCCATCGCGGTCGCGTAGGTGCCGAGTTCGGTCTCCATGCGCTTGGCGAGTGCCGTGCTGTCGTCGGGCGTGCCTTCCTGCAGCTTCTTCAGCTGGGCGATCACGCGCTCGCGCGCCGCCGTCCACTGACCGCTGAAGCGCGTGACTTCCTCGGCCTTCTCGTAGTTGACGATCATTTCCTTCTCGGCCAGGCGCATCTCGCCCAGCGAGGTGCGCAGCGAGGCCAGCGTGTTGCTGTCGGCGAACGAGCTGCTCATGAAGGCCGTGGTCTGGCTCTGCATGCGCAGCAGCCCGGTCAGGCCGGCACCGCCGACCAGCGCGAGCAGGGCGAGCACGATGGCGATCGCGCCGATCATGCGGGTGCGGATCGTGAATTGACGCATCAGGTGGGTGAAGTTCATGGACGCTCTCCGGCGAGCTGGAAGTTGTTGACGATGCTGCGCAGCCGTGCGGCCTGGTCTTTCAGGCTCTCCGCGGCGGCTGCGGACTCCTCCACCAGTGCCGCGTTCTGCTGCGTCATCTGGTCGAGCTGGGTGACGGATCCGTTCACCTGGCCGATGCCTTCGCTCTGCTCGGCGGCGGCGGCGGTGATCTCGCTGATGATGTCGGTTACGCGCTGGACCGAGCCGACGATCTCCTGCATGGTCTGGCCGGCATCGGCGACCTGCCGCGAGCCGGCTTCGACGCGCTCGACGCTGGCGCCGATCAGGCCCTTGATTTCCTTGGCGGCTTGCGCGCTGCGCTGTGCGAGGCTGCGCACTTCGCTCGCGACCACCGCGAAGCCACGGCCCTGTTCGCCGGCGCGGGCCGCTTCGACCGCGGCATTCAGCGCGAGGATGTTGGTCTGGAACGCGATGCCGTCGATCACGCCGATGATGTCGCCGATCTTGCGCGAGCTGGCGTTGATCTCGTCCATCGTCGTGACGACCTGCGAGACCACCGAGCCGCCGCGTGCGGCGACCTTGGCCGCCGAAGAAGCCAGCTGGTTGGCCTGGCGGGCCGCGTCGGCGCTCTGCTTGACGGTGCCGGTCAGCTGTTCCATCGACGAGGCGGTCTGTTGCAGGTTGCTGGCCGCCTGTTCGGTGCGGTGGCTCAGGTCCTGGTTGCCGGTCGCGATCTCGGCGCTGGCGTTCTCGATCGACGACGACGATTCGAGCACCGTCGCGAGCGAGCGGCTGAGCTGCTGCGTCATGCGGTCGAGGGCGCGCATCAGGTCGCCGAGCTCGTCGGTGCGATCGCTGCGCGCGTCGATCGCCAGGTTGCCGCCGGCGACCTGGTCGGCGACGCGGGCGGCGCGGCTCAGTTCGCCGACGATGCGGCGCTGCATCCACCAGGCGACGCCGACCGTGGCGGCGGCGGCCAGCAGCCCGAGCGCGCCCAGCAGCAGGCTGGTGCGGCGCGAGCGTGCGGCCGAGGCGTCCATCGATTCGGACGACTGCCGGTCCATGCGGGCGACCATCCCGCCCATGCCCTTGGCAAGCGCGCCGAAGGTTTCGTCGGCGCCCTGCATCGCGGCGATGCCGGTGTTCGGGTCGACCGAGGACAGGTCGATCGCCGAATCGACCTGGCCGCGGTACTTGTCGATCTGCGCGCTGGCGGCCTTGATCTCGGCGGCCAGGTCGGGGTCGCTGCGGTCGGCATCGGCGAGCCCGCCGAGGGTGCGCTTCAGGCCGGTCAGCTGGTTGGCCAGCGAGTCGCGGGTGGCCTTGATCTTCGGTTCGTCCAGCGACGCGATCAGCGCGACCGTGCGGTAGACGCCGGCGTGGATCTGGCCGAGCTGGTCCTGCACGCTGGTGATGGTGCGGAAGGATTCGAGGTCGGCGCGGAAATCCTCGCTGTTCTTCGCCGCTTCGGCGTTCATCAGCGCGGTGTTCACCGAGGCCATCGAGAACACCACGACGGCGGTCAGCACGGGGGCGGCGAGCAGCTTGAGTCCGAGTTTCATGGCGGCTGTTCCGGCAGGGCGTGCGGGCGAGGCCGGCTTACTTGTAGATGCCGCCGCAGACGGCCACGTCGTCCAGCCGCTCGCAATAGGCGCGCTTCGGCTCGATCTTCTTGCTGACCGGGTTGGTGAACTTGTAGTCCTGCCAGAAGGTGCCCTTGGACTGGGCGAGTTCGACGCGTTCCTTCACGAAGGGCTTGCCGTCGACGTCCTTCAACTCGAGCAGGTTCTTGCCGATCATTTTTTCGTTCGCACCGTGGGCGCGCACGACGCCGTCGAGGCCGTAGACGACCAGGTAGAGGTCGCGGTCGGTGAACTGGCCGGCCTTGTTGTTGATCTCGGCGTAGGCCTTGTCCTTGCCGCTGGCCTTGATGAAGGCGACGCCCTTTTTGACCATCGCGGACGCTTCGTCGGCGGTGGCGTTGCCGTCCTTGGCGAAGACGGGAAGCGTGGCGGCGCTCAGCAGGGCGCACAGGAACAGGTGCTTGGACATGGGAAAACCTCGTCGGACGGGGCGCTCGCGGGCGCGGTGGCAGAACTGCACCTGCGGGCGAGGCGGGTGCGCTTGTGCCGTTATCGGCACGAGGGAGGTCCGGCTGTACCGGGTCATCGCAATTCTGTGATTCATCGCGAATCGGGCTTCGCGGCAAAAGAGGGAGCTTGCCGGCCCATCTCTGCCCGATGGGGGACTTACCCCTGCCGGGGGGCTTTTGTTCACTGCGTGGCATTGCCGGGTCTCGCCCCGGCGGGCGAGTCACTTTCATTTGCCTTGCCAAATGAAAGTAACCAAAGCAAAGGCGCTTGAATGCAACACCATACGGTTCGTTCTGTCCCGCTGCGGACAACACTGCCGCTTCGGCTGCACCTCGTCCCTTGATTGGGATTGTTGCCCTCCCGCTTACCGGCGCCTCGCTTCGCATCGGCGCTGGGGCAACGGTCCAACAATCCCAATCAAGGTTGGATCTCCA
>NZ_FRCQ01000026.1 GCF_900142965.1 Rhizobacter sp. OV335 | reverse complement strand
GCTTCGTAGACCGACTCATCGGCACTGTTTGACCACAACGAACGAAGTGAGTGGAGGGAGTTTGCCGATGCACCCCCGAAGCCGATCTTCTTCGTGGAGTCGGCCCCCGGGCCGACCGCCCCGGCATGAGTCCCCAGCCCCTCCCGCCACCCGCCGCGACGCGACGTGACGCGCTACGCCTGCCAGACTCCGAACCCGGCCTCCCGCAGCGCAATCCCCAGTTCCACTTCCATGTCCCGTGCCCCGTCATACGGCATCGGGTTGTAGACCTCGTACAGCTTCGGCAGCAAGCGCAGCCCGTAGACCGTGACAAAACGGTTCGCCTGGATGCCGGCCTTGTGCTTGTCGAAGCGCACATCCGGGTCCAGGCCGGTCATGCCAACATAGACAAAGGGCTTGCCCAGCTGGTAGTCGGGGTTCGCCTTGCGGAAGCTCGGCTCGTTCCACACCTGATCGGCCAGCTCCACCACGTAGACGCTGTAGTGATGCTTCGGCCGCCGCGGCATGCTCGTCAGGCCGGCTTGCCGCGCGCCACCAGTTCGGCGTGGCGGGCCGCGTCGATGTTGCTGCCGCACATGACCAGGCCGACGCGGCGGCCATCGAGCCGCTCCTTCAGCGGGCCAAACAGCGCGGCCACCGCCGCGGCTGGCGCCGGCTCGACCGCGAGCTTCATGTCGATGAACAGATCGTGCATGCCGCGGCACAGGTCGTCGTCGGACACCCGCACGATCTCGTCGACGAAGCGGCGGCACACGCCGAAGCTGTAGGCGAGGGCATACGGCGCGCCCAGGCTGTCGGCGATCGTGTCGACCGCGTCGAGCTTCACCGGCTCGCCGGCCTGGAAGCTGCGGTACATCGCATCCGCACCGAACGGCTCGACCCCATAGACGCGGCAGGCCGGATTGATCTGCTTGACGGCCGCAGCGATGCCCGAAATCAATCCGCCACCGCCGACCGGCACCACCACCGCATCGAGCTGCGGCACCTGCTGCATGAACTCCAGGCCGACCGTCGCGGTGCCCTGCGAGGTTCGCGGGCCGTCGAACGGGTGGATCATCGTGCGGCCCTCGTCGGCCACCAGCGCCTGCGCGCCTGCAAAGGCCTCGTGCACGTTGGCGACCAGCACGACCTTCGCGCCGAAGCCCTCGCAGGTGGAAATGCGCAGCGGGCTCGCGTGCTTCGGCATCACGACCGTCGCGCTGGTGCCGGCGATGCGCGCCGCGTACGCCGCCGCGATCGCATGATTGCCGGCACTCGCGGCGACGATGCCGCGCTGCCTCGCGTCGGCGTCGAGCGCCTCGATGCAGTTCAGCGCGCCGCGCAGCTTGAAGCTGCCGGTGGTCTGCCAGAGCTCGAGCTTCAGCCAGACCTCGGTCGACGGCGCGAGCCGGGTCGCGACCGCGCCGGTCTGCCAGCGCCACACCGGCGTGGCGAGCACCTTGCCGGCCAGGCGGTCGGCGGTGGCGCGGATGTCATCCAGAGAAGGGAAGGGCGTGTCGGGGTTCATGGAGACGGATTGTCCGCGCAAGCGATGCGGTGGCCGAGGGCCCGGGATAATGCGGCGGATGACGAGCAGCACGAGCGACGGCGACAAGTTCTTCAAGCGGCTGGCCGACAGCCTGGACGAGCACACGTTCGTCAAGCTGGTGCTGGCCAAGTACCGCGGGCCCGAGCCCGACCTGCTGCGCGCCACGGTGCGCCGCATCCAGGTGCGCGACGCCGACACGCTCAGCTTCGTCTACACCCACCGCACCCGCGACGTGACGAAGAACATGCCGCTCGCCGACGGCCTGCAGAGCCTGCGCGAGCGCGCCACCGAGCTGTTCGGCCACCTGCACCTGATGACGCGCGCCGAAGACGTGCAGCTGATGGTCAGCAAGAAGGGCCAGCAGACGCTGCGCGTGGCGGCCGTCGAGCACGAGGCCGACGGTGCGGCCACCGGGCACGACCGCGAGAAGCACCGCTTCGTCGATCTGGCTCGCCCGTTCCTCACCGACCTCGGCGTCACCACGCCGCAGCACCAGCTGGTGCCGGCGATGGCGCGCAAGTGGAAGCAGATCAACAAGTTCGTCGAGGTGCTCGACAGCGCGCTGAAGGCCTCGCCGCTGCGCGACGCGAAAGAGGTGAGGGTGCTCGACTTCGGCGCCGGCAAGGGCTACCTGACCTTCGCGATGCACGAGTACCTGCACCGCATGCGCGGCATGAACGCCCACGTCACCGGCGTCGAGCTGCGCGAGGACATGGTGCGCCTGTGCAACGCGGCCGCGCAGCGCAACGCCATGGCCGGCCTCACATTCCGCCACGGCGACGTGCGCACGCATGCGCGCGAGCCGGTCGACGTGATGATCGCGCTGCACGCCTGCGACATCGCCACCGACTACGCGATCGACATGGGCATCCGCGCCGGCGCGTCCATCATCATGTGCTCGCCGTGCTGCCACAAGCAGATCCGCCCGCAGCTGCTGAGCCCGCACCCGCTGCGGCCGATCCTGCAGCACGGCATCCACCTCGGCCAGGAGGCCGAGATGCTGACCGACGGCCTGCGGGCACTGCTGCTCGACTCGCAGGGCTACGACACGCAGGTGTTCGAGTTCGTCGCGCTGGAGCACACCAGCAAGAACAAGATGATCCTGGCGGTCAAGCGCGCGCAGCCCAAACCGGCCGACGAGGTGCTGGCGCAGATCCGCGAGATCAAGGCCTTCTACGGCATCCGCGAGCACTGCCTCGAGACGCTGCTCGCCGCGGCCTGAATGCTCAGGCGGCCGCGGCCAGGATCAGGTCGGCCGCCTTCTCGGCGATCATGATCGTCGGCGCGTTCGTGTTGCCGCCGATCAGCGTCGGCATCACCGAGGCGTCGACCACGCGCAGCCCCTGCAGCCCGTGCACGCGCAGCGCCGCATCGACCACCGCCTGCGCATCGCCGCCCATCCGGCAGGTGCCGCTCGGGTGGTAGATGGTGTCGGCGCGGTTGCGGATCACCTCGCGGATCTCGTGGTCGCTCGCGACGCCCGGCGTGAAGAGGTCGCGCTTCAGGCGTGACGAGATCGCCGGCGCCTGCAGCAGGCGCTGCGTCAGCTTCCAGCCTTCGACCAGCACCTCCAGGTCGTCGGGATCGTCGAAGTACTTCGGGTCGATCAGCGGCACGTCGCGGATGTCGCCGCTTTGCACCAGCACCGTGCCGCGGCTGCGCGGACGCAGCAGGCACACATGGCACGACAGCCCGTGCCGCAGGTGCAGCTTGCGCGCATGGTCGTCGACCAGCGCGACGACGAAGTGCAGCTGAACGTCGGGTGCCGGCGAGTCCGGCGACACGCGCAGGAAGCCGCCGCCCTCGGCGAAGTTGCTGGTCAACAGGCCGCGGCGCTCGCGCCGGTAGCGGCCGTACTCGCGCAGCGCGTTGAGGCTGCCGGCTGGCGAGAAGCCGAACAGCGCGGTGTCGGGCACGCGGTAGCCGAACGCGAAGTCGATGTGGTCCTGCAGGTTGCGGCCGACGCCCGGCAGGTGGTGCTTCAGGTGGATGCCGGTGCGCTGCAGGAAGGCCCCATCGCCGACGCCCGACACCTGCAGCAACTGCGGCGTCTGCAGCGCGCCGGCGCACAGGATCACCTCGCGGCGCGCCATCAGGCGTTCGACCTGCCGGCCGCGCGCCATCTCGATGCCCACCGCGCGCTTGCCGTCGAACAGCACGCGCAGCGTCTGCGCCTTCGTCAGCACGTGCAGGTTGTCGCGGGCGTCCATCACCGGGTGCAGGTAGGCGCGCGCGGCACTCCAGCGCTCGCCGCGGTGCTGCGTGACCTGGTAGATGCCGATGCCATCCTGGCTCGCGCCGTTGAAGTCGTCGTTGATCGGGAAGCCGGCCTCGCATGCCGCCTGCAGCCAGACCTGCTGCCACGGGTTCGCGCTGCGCAGCTCGCTGACGTGCAGCGGGCCGGCCTGGCCATGGAACTCGTCGTGCAGGCGCTCGTTGTTCTCGGCCTTCTTGAAGTAGGGCAGCACCTCGTCGTAGGACCAGCCCGGGTTGCCGAGCGCGGCCCAGTGGTCGTAGTCGCTGCGGTGGCCGCGGGTGTAGATCATCGCGTTGATCGCCGACGAGCCGCCCAGCGCCTTGCCGCGCGGCTGGTAGCCGCGGCGACCGTTCAGGCCCGGCTGCGGCACGGTCTCGAAGGCCCAGTTGTTGAGGCGCGTCGGCAACATCGTGACGGCACCGACCGGCATGTCGATCAGCGCGCCGCGGCCATCGCCGCCGGCCTCGATCAACGCAACCGTGGTCGCCGGGTCGGCGCTGAGCCGGTTCGCGAGCACGCAGCCGGCCGAGCCGCCGCCGACGATCAGGTAATCGACCTCTCCCGTCACGCTGTCTCCCGTGTTTCTCAGATGAGGCTGTGGCCGAATTGTGGCGGCCCCGGCAGCATCAGGTCCTCGATCGACGGCAGGCCGCCGAGCAGCATCGGCGTCCAGTGCTCGGCCGGGGCCGGTGCGTGGAACAGGAAGCCCTGGTAGGCGTCGACGCCCAGCATCTGCAGGAAGCGCAGCTGCGCGCCGCGCTCGACGCCTTCGGCCACCACCTGCAGGTGCAGGTTGTTGGCCAGCGTGACGATCGAGCGCACGATGCGCTCGCGCCGCGCATTGCCCGGCAGGTCGAGCAGGAAGCTGCGGTCGATCTTCAGCACGTCGATCGGCAGGTCGGCGAGCTTGGACAGCGACGAGTAGCCGGTGCCGAAATCATCGATCGAGATCTTGAACGACCATTCGCGCAGCAGCTTCAACTGCGCCAGCGCCCGCTCGGGCCGCTCGGCGAGGAAGGTTTCGGTGACCTCCAGGTCGAGCGCGCCGACCGGCACGTCGTAGCGGCCGACCGCGGCCAGCACCGTCTCGAACAGGTTGTCGCGGTCGAGGTCGCGCGCCGACAGGTTCACCGCGACGCGCGGCGCCTGCGCGCCGGCCGCCATCCACAGCGCGAGCTGCCGGCACACCTCGTCGAGGATGTAGTCGGTGATGCGCGACACGCAGCCCATCTGCTCGGCCACCGGCACGAACTCGGCCGGCGACACCGCGCCGAGCGCCGGGCTGTTCCAGCGCACCAGCGCCTCGAAGCCGAGCAGCTGGCCGTTCGAGCGCACCTGCGGCTGGTAGACGACGTGCAGCTCGCGGTCGTCGATCGCACGCTCCAGCGCCGATTCGATCGCGATGCGGCGGCTGACCGCGCGCTCGCTGATCGGCGTGCCGACCTCGTCGGCGCTCGCGCCCTCGCGCGACAGCTCCATCGCGACGCCGCTGCGGTGCATCACCTCGGCGGCCTGCGCGCTGTCGATCGGGAACAGCGCGGCGCCGACCGCCAGCTCGACCAGCACGTGGCCGCTGCCGACCTGCAGCTGCTGCGGCAGCGCCCGGCGCAGCCGCGTGACGGCCATCGTCGCCTGCACCGCCGGCACCGGCGGGAGCGCGATGCTCAGCATCGAACCGCGGGTGCGGGCGATGTAGCTGTCCTTGCCGCCGGCCTCGCGCAGTGCGTTCGCGAACGCGACGATGAACTGGTTGCCTTGCGCCATGCCGAAGCGCGCATTGACCTGGCGCAGCGAGCCGAGTCCGCACGACACCACCGGGATCACCATGCCGGGCAGCAGCATCGCGCGCTGGCGATCGAGCCACTGTGCCATGCCTTCCGGGCGCGGCAGGCCGGTGACGACGTCGTGCGACGCGAGGTACTCGGCCTCGGCCTGGCTGCGCACCAGGTTGCGCTGCAGTTCGCGCAGCTCGGTCACGTCCTGGAAGCTCACCGCGAAGTGGCGGTCGCCGCAGGCGAAGCGGTTGCGCACCACCAGCCGGCGCTGCGCGCGGCCCTCGCCGGCCAGCCATTCGGTGCCGGCGTCGAAGCTCGGGACAGCGCTACCCTCCGGGGCGGTCGAACGCAGCCAGCGGGACAGCGGCTGGTCGTCGAACCCGCTGCCGGCGAGCTGCGCGAACAGCCGGTTGCCGCGCCGCACGCGGCCGTCGTCGCGGCACACGACGACGGCGGTGCCCTGGTTCTCGAACAGGTCCTCGTACAGGTCCTGCATGCGCTGCGCGTGCTCTCGCGAATGCGTGGCCGCGCTCAGGATGCGGAACACCGCAAGCGGCAAGCAGAAGTTGAAGAAGGTGAAGAGCAGGCCGTGGATGTACAGCGGCGAGGTGTTGAGCGTGACGTCGAGCCCGAACACGTTGGGCATCACGAAGCCCGAGGCCGCGAGCCCGAACGGCACCAGGTTCAGCGCCATCAGCGCCAGCGCGAGCCGGTAGCCGCGCAGCAGGCCCGCCAGCAGCGGCGCCGAATAGCAGAACACGTAGCCGAGGCGCTGCACCTCGGGGATGCGCACGCAGGTGGCGATCACGACGCCGGCGGCGTAGACGATGACGATCAGGCCGTTGCTGGCCAGCCGCTGGTGCTGCGTCGACCAGCGGATCGCTGCCAGCAGCGCCACGTAGAACGCGATGACGATGACGAGGATGTAGTAGACGCCGCGCTGCAGCCCGATCCACGAGCTGTGCAGCGCGATCGCCGCTTCGAGCGTGATGCCGCTGAGCAGGACGATGCGCAGCGCGCTCAGCTGAACGCGGCTGTCGGTGTCCTGGGATGGGCGGCCTGGTAACTGCAGGAAGGCGTGCAAGGACGCCCACAGGCGCTCACCCGTCGAGATCAATCGGCGGAGCATCGGGTCGGGCTGACGTGGCTGCTATCTGGCAAAGCTGCTGAGTGTGCCCGTCGCTGGTGCACACGCGACGGCGGCGAGCGTGAACGACTTCACGGCAGGTTAGCCGGTTCCGGGATCGGCCCCGGGCCGCGTGCGCGGTCGGCGGCGAACTGCTTCGTGAACTCGGCGAAGCGGCCGGCGTCGAGCGCGTCGCGCACCTCGCGCATCAGGTTCAGGTAGTAGTGCAGGTTGTGGATGGTGGTGAGCATCGGCCCGAGCATCTCGCCGCAGCGGTCGAGATGGTGCAGGTAGGCGCGGCTGAAGCCCTTGCAGGTGTGGCAGCTGCAGGTTTCGTCGATCGGGCGCTCGTCGGTGCGGTAGCGGGCGTTGCGCAGGCGCAGGTCGCCGAAGCGGGTGAACAGGTGGCCGTTGCGCGCGTTGCGGGTCGGCATCACGCAGTCGAACATGTCGACGCCGGCGGCGACGCCTTCGACCAGGTCTTCCGGCGTGCCGACGCCCATTAGGTAGCGCGGCTTGTGGGCCGGCAGCCGGTGCGGCGTGTGGGCCATGATGCGCTGCATCTCGGCCTTGGGCTCGCCGACGCTGACACCGCCGATCGCGTAGCCGGGCAGGTCGAGTTCGACCAGCGACGCGAGCGATTCCTCGCGCAGGGTCTCGAACATGCCGCCCTGCACGATGCCGAACAGCGCGTTCGGGTTCTCGTTGCGCTGGAACTCGGCCAGGCAGCGGCGCGCCCAGCGCAGGCTGAGCTCCATCGAGCTGCGGGCCTCGCGCTCGGTGGTCAGGTGGCCCTTGCTTTCGTAGGGCGTGCACTCGTCGAACTGCATCACGATGTCGCTGTTCAGCGCGCGCTGGATCTGCATGCTGATCTCGGGCGTCAGGAACAGCTTGTCGCCGTTGACAGGGGAGGCGAAGCGCACGCCTTCCTCGCTGATCTTGCGCATGTCGCCGAGCGACCAGACCTGGAAGCCGCCGCTGTCGGTCAGGATGGGCTTGGTCCAGCCTTCGAAGCGGTGCAGCCCGCCGAACTGGCGCAGGATGTCGACGCCCGGGCGCAGCCACAGGTGGAAGGTATTGCCGAGGATGATCTGCGCGCCCATGTCTTCGAGCGATTGCGGCATCACGCCCTTGACGGTGCCGTAGGTGCCCACCGGCATGAAGATGGGGGTCTCGACGACGCCATGGTTCAGCGTCAGGCGGCCACGGCGCGCGTGGCCTTCGGTCTTGAGGAGGTCAAACTGGAGCATGGGGGGATTGTCCGGCAACGGAAGAGGTGGGGCGCTCCAGCAGCATCGCATCCCCATAGCTGAAGAACCGATACCCCTGCGCGATCGCATGCCGGTACAGCGCCATCACGTGCTCGTAGCCGGCGAACGCGCTGACCAGCATCAGCAGCGTGCTCTTCGGCAGGTGGAAGTTGGTGACCAGCACGTCGACGACGCGGAACCTGAAGCCGGGCGTGATGAAGATGTCGGTGTCGCGGCTGCCGGCCTGCAGCACGCCGCCGCGCGCGGCCGATTCCAGCGCGCGCAGCGTCGTCGTGCCGACCGACACCACCCGCCCGCCGGCCGCCTGCGTGCGCGCGATCGCGTCGACCGTGGCCTGCGGCACCTCGAACCATTCGCTGTGCATCGTGTGCTCGGCGATGTTCTCGCTGCGCACCGGCTGGAAGGTGCCGGCGCCGACGTGCAGCGTGACGCTCGCGCTGCCGACGCCGCGCTCGCGCAGCGCCGCCAGCACGCCTTCGTCGAAATGCAGCGCGGCGGTCGGCGCGGCGGCGGCGCCCGGCCGCGCGGCGAACACCGTCTGGTAGCGCCGCTCGTCGTCGGCCTCGTCGGCATGCGTGATGTACGGCGGCAGCGGCACATGGCCGTGCCGCTCCAGCAATGCCAGCGGGTCGGACGGGAAGCGCAGGTGGAACAGGCTGCCGTCCGGCCCGCCGCGGCCCAGCACCTCGGCATCGAAGGCGTCGGCGAAGCGCACCGTCTGGCCCGGCTTCGGCGACTTGCTGGCGCGCAGGTGCATCAGCAGTTCGTTGTTCGGCAGCAGCCGTTCGACCAGCGCCTCGACCGCGCCGCCGCTGGCCTTGGCGCCGTACAGCCGGGCCTTGATCACGCGCGTGTCGTTGAAGACGAGCAGGTCGCCCGGCTGCAGCAGCGCGGGTAGCTCGCGGAAGATGCGGTCGATGGGCGGTGCGCTGCGGCCGTCGAGCAAGCGCGACGCGCTGCGTTCGGCGGCCGGGTGCTGCGCGATCAACTCGGGCGGCAGCGCGAAGTCGAAATCGCTCAGGGTGAAGTGGCGAGAGGTGGGGAAAGGAACGGAATCGGACGACATGGCATGCAGGCTGGACCGGCCTGACGAAGATCTGCAGGGGACGGATTCTTCCACGGTCGGTCGACGCGGCAGAATCCGCGCATGCCCGGTCGCGCCGCCTCCTCTCCCAGCGAGTCCCCCGTCGAACCTCCCGCCGCCGTGCCCGCGCGCGAAAAATCGGCCCCGCAGAAGGCGATGGAGAAGCTGGGCCTGGTGCGCGACATCGACCTCGCGCTGCACCTGCCGCTGCGCTACGAGGACGAGACCCGCATCACGCCGATCGCATCGCTGCGCGACGGCGACAACGCACAGGTCGAAGGCATCGTGCGCGAGTGCGAGATCCAGTTCCGCCCGCGCCGCCAGCTGGTCGTCAAGATCGACGACGGCACCGAGGAACTCTGGCTGCGCTTCCTGAACTTCTACCCGAACCACCAGAAGACGCTCGGCGTCGGCAAGCGGGTGCGGGCGCGCGGCGAGGTGCGCGGCGGCTTCTTCGGGCGCGAGATGGTGCACCCGAACTTCAAGGGCGTCGACGACGGCACGCCGCTGGCCGAGGCGCTGACGCCCGTCTACCCGACCAGCGCGACGCTGCCGCAGGCCTACCTGCGCAAGGCGGTGGCCTCGGGGCTGCAGCGCGCCGACCTGTCGGAGATCGTGCCGCCGGCCTTGCTGCCGTCCGGGCTGATGAGCCTGCGCGACGCGTTGCGCTTCCTGCACCACCCGACGCCCGACGTGAGCCTGGCCACGCTCGAGGACCACAGCCACCCGGCCTGGCAGCGCCTGAAGTTCGAGGAGCTGCTCGCGCAGCAGCTGTCGCAGCTGCAGGCCAAGCAGGAGCGGGCGTTGCAGCAGGCGCCGGCCTTCACGGTGCACGCCGGCGGCCTGCAGGAGAAGCTGCTCGCGGCGCTGCCGTTCTCGCTGACGGCGGCGCAGCGCCGCGTCGTCGAGGAGATCGCCATCGACCTGCAGCGCCCGGTGCCGATGCACCGGCTGCTGCAGGGCGACGTCGGCTCGGGCAAGACGGTGGTGGCCGCGCTGTCGGCCGCGATCGCGATGAACGAAGGCTGGCAGTGCGCGCTGATGGCGCCGACCGAGATCCTCGCCGAGCAGCATTTCCGCAAGCTGGTCGGCTGGCTCGAGCCGCTGGGCGTGCAGGTGGCCTGGCTGACCGGCAGCCGCAAGGGCAAGGCGCGGCGCGAGATGCTCGCGCGCGTGGCCTCGGGCGAGGCCGGGCTGGTGGTCGGCACGCATGCGGTGATCCAGGGCGCGGTCGAGTTCGCGCGGCTCGGGCTGGCCATCATCGACGAGCAGCACCGCTTCGGTGTCGCGCAGCGGCTCGCGCTGCGCGCCAAGCTGCAGCAGGGCGCGCTGGAGCCGCACCTGCTGATGATGAGCGCGACGCCGATCCCGCGCACGCTCGCGATGACGGTGTTCGCCGACCTCGACGTGAGCACCATCGACGAACTGCCGCCCGGGCGCACGCCGATCGTCACCAAGGTTTTCAGCGATGCGCGCCGCGGCAATGTGATCCTGACCATCGCCGACGAGGTGGCACGTGGCCGGCAGGTGTACTGGGTGTGTCCGCTGATCGAGGAATCGGAGACGCTGGACCTGCAGAACGCGACCGCCACGCACCAGCAGCTGTGCGAGGCGCTGCCGGATGAGATGGTCGGCCTGCTGCACGGCCGCATGCCGGCGGCGGAGAAGGCGGCGGTGATGGCGCTGTTCACCGCGGGCGAGATGAAGGTGCTGGTCAGCACGACGGTGATCGAGGTCGGCGTCGACGTGCCGAACGCGTCGCTGATGGTGATCGAGCACGCCGAGCGCTTCGGGCTGAGCCAGCTGCACCAGCTGCGCGGTCGTGTCGGGCGCGGCTCGGTCGCGAGCGTGTGCGTGCTGGTCTACACGGCGCCCTTGTCGCCGACCGGCAAGGACCGGCTGCGCGCGATGGCCGAGACGAACGACGGCTTCGAGATCGCGCGGCGCGACCTGGAGATCCGCGGGCCGGGCGAGTTCCTCGGCGCGCGGCAGTCGGGCGCGCCGCTGCTGCGCTTCGCCGACCTCGCGCTCGACGAGGCGCTGGTGCACCGGGCGCGGGCCGTCGCGACGCTGTTGCTGGCGCAGCATCCGCGCATCGCCGAGCAGCACGTGGCGCGCTGGCTGGGCGGCAAGGCCGAGTACCTGAAGGCCTGAGGGCCTGAAGGCGCGAGGCCGCGCGGGCATCCCCCTAGTTTCTGGCGCCCTGCCGGCCGAACGCGCGGGATAGCATCCGCGCGGCACCATCAACCGCGGAGGGCCTGCCCCATGAACCTGATCCAGCGTGTGCAAGACATCCTGCTGAAGCCGAAGCAGACCTGGCCGGTGATCGAGGCCGAGCCGGCGACACAGGCCTCAATCTACAAGGGCTACGTGCTGATCCTGGCGGCGATCCCGCCGGTCGCGTCGTTCCTCGGCCTGATCTTCATTGTCGGACTGGGGTTCTGGGGGCTGTCGACGCTGGTGCTGGGTTATGTGCTGGCGCTCGTGAAAGTCTTTGTGCTGACGCTGATCGTCGATGCACTCGCGCCCAGTTTCGGCGGCACCAAGGGGCAGGTCAGCGCGCTGAAGCTGGTGGCGTATGCCAGCACCGCCGGCTGGATCGGTGGCGTGTTCCACCTGGTACCGGGACTGTGGATCCTGGGCATCGTCGCGTCGCTGTATGGCATCTACCTGATCTACCTCGGCCTGCCGGTGCTGATGAAGTGCCCGCAGGACAAGGCGGGCGCGTACACGGCGGTGGTGATCGTCTGCGCGATCGTGATCTACATCGTGCTGGGCGCGCTGACGGCGATGGGCGGGCCGATGCGCGTGGGCTCGTGGGGTGGTTGGGCCGGCTCGCACGGCAGTGCGGTGACGATCAAGACGCCGGGTGGCGAGATCAAGGTCGACACCGCGAAGATGGATGACCTCTCGAAGAAGTTGGAAGAGGCCGGCAAGCGCATGGAAGAGGCGCAGAAGTCCGGCGACCCCGCCGCCACCGGCAAGGCGATGGGCGAGATGATGGGTGCGCTGACCGGCGGCAACGGCCAGCCGATCGCGCCGGCCGACCTGAAGGCGGTGCTGCCCGAGGCGCTGGGCGAGCTGAAGCGCGAATCGATCGAATCGCAGGGCGGCCAGGCGATCGGCATCGCGAGCTCGATGGCCAAGGCCTCGTATGCCGCGGCCGACAAGCGCGTGCAGCTGACGATCACCGACCTGGGCGGCACGGCCGGCCTCGCGGCGCTGGCCGCCTGGTCCGGCATGACGATGGACAAGGAGACGACCGAGCAGGTCGAGAAGGTCTACAAGCAGGACGAGCGCACCGTGCGCGAGGAGTACCGCAAGGACGGCAGCCATGGCGAGGTGACGGTGCTGCTGACCAATGGCGTGGTCGTCGAGGCCAAGGGCCAGCAGGTCGATCTGGCGGCGCTGAAGAAGGCGCTCGAGGCCGTCGGGCTCGACAAGCTCGAAGCGGTCAAGCGCCCCGCGAAGGCCTGAGGCCGATCAGCTGCCGAAGTGGATCTGGTAGCGGGCGCCGTCGGAAAACTGGCAGGCGCCGGTTCCGATGCCCGGCCCGGTGATCAGGTACTCGCACTGGGCATTCACGCCCTTGCCGCCATACGCGTTCGCGATGCCGCGGCGCCCGCTGAAACTGCGCTGGTTCAGACCCAGCACCTCGTTGTAGATGCGCCCGAAGGCGGCGTAACTCGCGTCGACGCGGGTGCTCTCGCCCTGCATCGTGTCGCCCAGGTAGGACAGCGTGAAGCTGCCGCGGCCGGTGTTGTTGTCGACCACGACGGCCGTCAGCAGCCCGCCCTTGTTGGCCTGCGTGTTCAGCGGGTAGAGCCGGGCGTTCAGCACGGTGGGGGCGGGCGGCGCCGCAGGCGTGGGGGGCGTCACGACGGTCACGCTGGCGGGCGGTGGCGTATCGCCACGGGCATCGGCGCGCTGGATCGGGTAGCCCTGGCCGGTGCGCGGGTCGATCGGCACGACGTAGCAGGCGCTGAGGGCGGCCGACAGCGAGGCCACGGCCAGCAGCGAGGCGGCGCTCAGGATGCGTGAAGGGGGCTTGCTCATTCGGGGTCTTCCGGTGCGCGGCAGATGCCGCGGGCCGGAGAATCTGCTGGCGCTCCGGCCTTCGCAAGCGCCACGGCCCGGGGTATCGCAAGGTGATGCCGGCAGGCGCATGACGCGCGCCCGGGTGTCGGATATTCTTCCGCTTCCTCCGCGCTGGAGGCTTGAGCGGGATGCCATGACACTGACCGAGTTGCGATACATCGTCGCCGTCGCGAGAGAGAAGCACTTCGGGCGGGCCGCCGAGGCCTGCTTCGTCTCGCAGCCGACCCTCAGCGTCGCGATCAAGAAGCTCGAGGAAGAGCTCGACGTCAAGCTGTTCGAGCGCGGCTCCAACGAGGTCAGCGCGACTCCGCTCGGCGAAGAGATCGTGCGCCAGGCCCAGTCGGTGATCGACCAGGCGGCCGGCATCAAGGAGATCGCCAAGCGCGGCAAGGACCCGGTGTCGGGGCCGCTGCGCGTCGGCGTGATCTACACGATCGGCCCCTACCTGCTGCCCGACCTGGTGAAGCAGGCGATCGAGCGGGTGCCGCAGATGCCGCTGGTGCTGCAGGAGAACTTCACCGCCCGGCTGCTCGACATGCTGCGCACCGGCGAGCTCGACTGCGCGATCATGGCCGAGCCCTTCCCCGACACCGGCCTCGCGATCGCGCCGCTGTACGACGAGCCCTTCGTCGTCGCGCTGCCCAAGGACCACCCGCTCGCCAAGCGCAAGCGCATCACCGCCGAGGAGCTGAAGCAGGAGACGATGCTGCTGCTGGGCACCGGCCACTGCTTCCGCGACCACGTGCTCGAGGTCTGCCCCGAGTACGCCCGCTTCTCGAGCGATGCCGAGGGCATCCGCAAGAGCTTCGAGGGCTCGTCGCTCGAGACCATCAAGTACATGGTGGCGTCGGGCATGGGCATCACCGTGGTGCCGCAGCTCAGCGTGCCGAAAGACCAGCAGCCGCACGTGCGCTACGTGCCGTTCGCGACGCCGGTGCCGACGCGGCGCGTGGTGCTCGCATGGCGCCGCACCTTCACGCGCTACGAGGCGATCGCCGCGCTGCGCAACGCGATCTACGCCTGCCCGCTCGAAGGCGTCAGCAGAGTGTCATGAGGGGCCTTTGAAGCCTGACTAGACTCGAACCCGAATTCACCTTGTTTCCCGGAGATTCCCAGATGGCGAAGAAGACCAAGACCGTATCCGTTCCCGCAGCCGCGACCGCCCCGAGCGGCGGCATGGGCATCCACATCGGCATCAGCGACAAGGACCGCGCGGCGATCGCCGGTGGCCTGAGCAAGCTGCTGGCCGACACCTACACGCTGTACCTGACGACGCACAACTTCCACTGGAACGTCACCGGGCCGATGTTCAACACGCTGCACCTGATGTTCATGACGCAGTACACCGAGCTGTGGGCCGCGGTCGACCCGGTCGCCGAGCGCATCCGCTCGCTCGGACACCCGGCCCCGGGGTCGTATGCGCAGTTCGGCGCGCTGGCCTCGATCAAGGACGCGCCGGCCGTGCCGCCGAAGGCGCTCGAGATGGTGCGCATCCTGGTGCAGGGCCACGAGGCGGTGGCGCGCACCGCGCGCAGCCTGTTCCCGCTGGCCGACAAGGCCGGCGACGAGCCGACGGCCGACCTGCTGACCCAGCGCCTGACGGTGCACGAACAGACTGCGTGGATGCTGCGCAGCCTGCTCGAAGAGTGAACGGGCCGGCGCGATGAACGGGCCCACCGCGGTGCGAGCGGCGATCGTCACCTTCGACGGCTTCAACGAGCTGGATTCGTTCATTGCGCTCGGCTTGATGAACCGGCTGCGGCCGTCCGGCTGGACGGTCGAGATCGCCGGCCCGAGCCAGCGGCTCACGTCGATGAACGGCGTGACGATCGAGACACAGCAGCCGCTGGAGTTCGCGAACGAGGCCGACATCGTGCTGTTCGGCAGCGGCATCTACACGCGGGCGATCGCCGAGAACAGCGCGCTGCTGGACCGGCTGCAGCTCGACCCGGTGCGCCAGCTGATCGGCGCGCAGTGTTCCGGCACGCTGCTGCTGGCGCGGCTGGGGCTGCTGGCCGACATTCCGGCCTGCACCGACCTGACGACCAAGCCGTGGGTGGTCGAGGCCGGCGTGCGGGTGGTCGATGCGCCGTTCCATGCGCGCGGCCCGATCGCGACGGCCGGCGGCTGCATGGCCTCGCAGTACCTCGCCACCTGGGCGATGCTGCGGCGTGCCGGCGTCGATGCGACGTCGAAGGCGCTGCACTACGTGGCGCCGGTGGGCGAGAAGGAGGCCTACGTCGACAAGCTGATCGACACCGTGCGCGCCTTCATCCCGCCCGACGAACTGCTGCTCTGACGGGTTCGTTCAATGCGAGGGCGCCGGCACCGACCAGCGCTTCTGCACCTCGCCCGCCGAGTTGACGCTCTCCATGTGCACGCCGAAGCCCCACAGCCGGGCCGCGTGCTTCAGCACCTCTTGCGCGTTGTCGTGCAGCGGCCGGTCGTTGTGTTGCGCATGGCGCAGCGTCAGCGAGCGGTCGCCGCGCAGGTTCACGCTCCAGACCTGGATGTTCGGTTCGCGGCTGCCCAGGTCGTACTGGTGCGACAAGGCCTCGCGCACGCGCCGGTAGCCGCTCTCGTCGTGGATGGCCGAGACCTCCAGCTCCTTGTCCTTCTCGTCGTCGACGATCGCGAACAGCCGGAACTCGCGCATCAGGTTCGGCGACAGGTACTGGCCGATGAAGCTCTCGTCCTTGAAGTTGCGCATCGCATGGTCGATGGACTCGAGCCAGTCGGTGCCCGCCAGCTGCGGGAACCAGTGGCGGTCCTCGTCGGTCGGTTTCTGGCAGATGCGCTTGATGTCGGTGTACATCGCGAAGCCGAGCGCATACGGGTTGATGCCGTTGTAGCCGCGGTCGCCGACGCGCGGCTGGTACACCACGTTGGTATGCGACTTCAGCCACTCGATCATCATGCCGTCGCTCAGGTGGCCGTCGTCGTACATGGTGTTCAGCAGCGAGTGGTGCCAGAACGTGGCCCAGCCCTCGTTCATCACCTGCGTCTGGCGCTGCGGGTAGAAGTACTGCGCCACCTTGCGCACGATGCGCACGATCTCGCGCTGCCACGGCTCCAGCAGCGGCGCGTGCTTCTCGATGAAGTACAGCAGGTTCTCCTGCGGTTCTTCCGGGAAACGCCGCGACTCGGCTTCTTCGAGCGCGGCCTTGTCCGCCTTGCGCGGCAGCGTGCGCCACATCTCGTTGATCTGGCGCTGCGCATAGGCCTCGCGGTCCTTCGCGTCGGCCAGCTCCTGCGCGAGCGACTTGCGGCTCGGCCGCCGGTAGCGGTCGACGCCGTGGTTCATCAGCGCATGGCAGCTGTCGAGGAAGTTCTCGACCGCCTCCAGCCCGTGCCGCTCCTCGCACTCGGTCACGTAGTTCTTCGCGTAGACCAGGTAGTCGATGATCGACGACGCATCGGTCCACATGCGGAACAGGTAGTTGCCCTTGAAGAAGCTGTTGTGCCCGTAGGCCGCATGCGCGATCACCAGCGCCTGCATTGCCATCGTGTTCTCCTCCATCAGGTAGCTGATGCAGGGGTCGGAGTTGATGACGATCTCGTAGGCCAAGCCCATGTGGCCGCGGCGGTAGTTCTTCTCGGTGGAGATGAACTCCTTGCCGTAGCTCCAGTGGCGGTAGTTCACCGGCATGCCGACCGACGCATACGCGTCCATCATCTGCTCGGCGGTGATGATCTCGAGCTGGTTCGGGTAGGTGTCGAGTCCGTAGCGCTCGGCCGTGGCCTTGATCACCTCGTGGTAGCGCTCGACCAGCTCGAACGACCAGTCGGTGGGCGAGGGCAGCGGCGCGTGCGCACGTTTGGGCGCGGCCAGGTCGGCGGCGCGGCGTTTCGGGGAAGCGGTCAGCATCTGGTTCTTGCGCCTCTCGGCGCCCCACGGTGGAGTGACTTGGAGGTTCATGTCGGTGCACCCTCCTTCTTGAACAGCTCGCGGAACACCGGGTAGATCTGCGAGGCCTCGGTCACCTTGCGGATCGCGAAGGCCTTCGCGTCGGCGGCCAGCGCCGAGTACTCGTCCCACAGGTTCTGCTCTTCCTCGGCCACCTGCACATAGGCGAAGTAGCGGCACAGCGGCAGGATGTTGTTGGCCAGCAGCTCACGGCAGCGTCCGCTGTCGTGGTGCCAGTTGTCGCCATCGCTCGCCTGCGCGCCGTAGATGTTCCATTCGCTGGTCGGGTAGCGGGCCCGGGCGATCTCTTCCATCAGCACGAGCGCGCTCGACACCACGGTGCCGCCGGTCTCGGTCGAGTGGAAGAAGTTCTGCTCGTCGACCTCTTGCGCCTGCGTGTGGTGGCGGATGAAGACGATGTCGATCTTCTCGTAGTGCCGCGTCAGGAACAGGTACAGCAGGATGAAGAAGCGCTTCGCCAGATCCTTGCGCGCCTCGTCCATCGAGCCGGACACGTCCATCAGGCAGAACATCACCGCCTTCGAGGTGGGCACCGGCACGCGCACGCGGCTGCGGTAGCGCAGGTCGATCGGGTCGAGGTAGGGGATGCGCTTCAGGCGGGCGCGCAGCGCTTCGATCTGCAGCTCGAGCGGCGGGATCTCGTGCGCGAACGGGTTCGGGTGCGGATGGCGCTTGAGCTGCACCAGCTGCGCCTCGAGTTCGGCCAGTTCGCGCCGCGAATCGGCGCCGAGCGCGATGCGCCGGCCGATCGCGCCGCGCATCGAGCGCACCACGTGCAGGTTGTTCGGCGTGCCATCGCTGCTGTAGCCGGCACGGTGGGTCTTGAACTCGGGCGTCTCGGCGAGCGTCGTGCGGGCGAGGTTGGGCAGGGCCAGGTCGTCGAAGAAGACCTGCATGAACTCTTCCTTGCTGAGGTGGAAGACGAAGTCGTCGTCCCCCTCGCCGGAATCGCTCGCCTGTCCGCCCCCACCGCCGCCCCCGCCGCCCTTGGGCCGTTCGATGCGGTCGCCGCGCACGTAGTCCTGGTTGCCCGGGTGCACCATCTCGCGCTTGCCGCCCTGGCCGTGGCCGAACACCGGCTCGGCGATGTCGCGCTTCGGGATGTGGATGTCCTCGCCCTGCGCGATGTCGCGGATGCCGCGCCCATCGACCGCGCGCTTGACCGCCTCGCGGATCTGGTCCTTGTGGCGGCGCAGGAAGCGCTCGCGGTTGCCGATGGACTTGTTCTTGCCCGCCAGCCGCCGGTCGATGATCTGCTGGAGCATGTGGACCTTTCGTGGGTCGTCAGATCACGAACTCTTGCGCACGCGCAGGTACCACTCGCAGAGCAGGCGCACCTGCTTCGACGTATAGCCCTTGGCCACCATCCGGGTCACGAAGTCCTCGTGCTTCTTGGCCTCGTCGGCGCTCGCCTTCGCGTTGAAGCTGATCACCGGCAGCAGCTCCTCGGTGTTCGAGAACATCTTCTTCTCGATCACCGTGCGCAGCTTCTCGTAGCTAGTCCAGACCGGGTTGTTGCCGGCGTTGTTGGCGCGGGCACGCAGCACGAAGTTGACGATCTCGTTGCGGAAATCCTTCGGGTTCGCGATGCCGGCCGGCTTCTCGATCTTCTCGAGCTCGGCGTTCAGCGAGCCGCGGTCGAACACCTCGCCGGTGTCGGTGTCGCGGTACTCGTGGTCCTGGATCCAGTAGTCGGCATAGGTGACGTAGCGGTCGAAGATGTTCTGGCCGTACTCGCTGTAGCTCTCGAGGTAGGCGGTCTGGATCTCCTTGCCGATGAACTCGGCATAGCGCACCGCCAGGTGCTCCTTGATGAAGGCGAGGTATTTCTGCTCGGTCTCGGCCGCGAACTGCTCGCGCTCGATCTGCTGCTCGAGCACATACATCAGGTGCACCGGGTTCGCGGCGACCTCGGTGCTGTCGAAGTTGAAGACCTTGGACAGGATCTTGAACGCGAAGCGCGTCGAGACGCCGCTCATGCCCTCGTCGACGCCGGCGTAGTCGCGGTACTCCTGGAAGCTCTTCGCGCGCGGGTCGGTGTCCTTCAGGTTCTCGCCGTCGTACACCAGCATCTTGGAATAGAGGCTGCTGTTCTCGGGCTCCTTCAGCCGGGTCAGGGTCGCGAACTGCGACATCATCTTCAGCGTGCCCGGCGCGCAGGTCGCCTGGGCCAGCGACGAGCCGCGCAGCAGCTTCTCGTAGATCTTGACCTCTTCGCTGACGCGCAGGCAGTACGGCACCTTGACGATGTAGATCCGGTCGAGGAAGGCCTCGTTGTTCTTGTTGTTGCGGAATGCCTTCCACTCGCTCTCGTTGCTGTGCGCGAGCACGACGCCGTCGAACGGGATCGCGCCGAAGCCTTCGGTGCCCTTGTAGTTGCCTTCCTGCGTGGCGGTCAGCAGCGGGTGCAGCACCTTGATCGGCGCCTTGAACATCTCGACGAACTCGAGCAGGCCCTGGTTCGACAGGCACAGGCCGCCGGAGTAGCTGTACGCGTCGGGGTCGTCCTGCGCGTAGGTCTCGAGCTTGCGGATGTCGACCTTGCCGACCAGCGACGAGATGTCCTGGTTGTTCTCGTCGCCCGGCTCGGTCTTCGCGATGCCGACCTGCTTGAGCACCGACGGGAAGCGCTTGACGATGCGGAACTTGCGGATGTCGCCGCCGAACTCGTCGAGCCGCTTGACGGCCCACGGCGACAGGATGCGCTGCAGGTAGCGGCGCGGGATGCCGTATTCCTTCTCGAGGATCGCGCCGTCTTCGACCGCATCGAACAGGCCGAGCGGCGACTCGTTCACCGGCGAGCCCTTGATCGCGTAGAAGGGCACTTCCTGCATCAGCGACTTCAGCCGCTCGGCGATCGACGACTTGCCGCCGCCCACCGGGCCGAGCAGGTAGAGGATCTGCTTCTTTTCCTCCAGCCCCTGCGCGGCATGCCGGAAATACGACACCACCTGCTCGATGGAGTCTTCCATGCCGTAGAACTCGGCGAAGGCCGGATAGATCTTGATGACCTTGTTGGCGAACAGACGGGACAGGCGCGGGTCGTTGCGTGTGTCGATGGTCTGTGGATCCCCGATCGCCTGGAGCATGCGCTCGGCAGCGGTGGAATAGGCCACGGGGTTGCGCTTGCACTCGGCGAGGTACTCTTCGAGCGAGAGTTCCTCTTCACGGGTGCGCTCGAAGCGCGCTGCGAAATGGCTGATCACGTCCATGCTGACCTCCTAAGACATCGGGATGGCGACAGCGAAGGGGCCACCTTCGCTGCCGTCTGGGGAAGTTCTGATGAAGTCCCGGTGGAGGGCTCCATCAGAGCTTTCCTTCAAAGGTCAGCTCATTTCGTGATTCAAGCTTGCGTCATTTTGGGATGTCGTGTGCGTGGAGATGTGGTGAAAAACGCCCGCTGTTCAACGCTTCGTTGAGATGAAGGTGTACAGCAAATAGTGTGCCCCCGTCTGTTGCAGCGTGTCACCCACCTGAGTGGATGATGCATGCAATGAGCCGTTTGCGGCCGGGGAAGTTCCTGATGCGGGGCTCAGGGATTTTGCGGACAACCGCGTGTCGATCGGCATGTCAGGTGCTGTTCTCAGGTGTTCGTCAGTCCGAGCTTGTCGAGCAACCCATTCAACTCCTCCAGCGAGCCGAAGGCAATGGCGACTTCGCCTTGTTCGCCGCGCTTGGTGCGTTTCTTGACGCGAATCTCGACCTGCGCGGTCAATGCATCGGAGAGTTCTTCCTCGATGCGCGCGATGTCGCGCGGCTTCTCTTTCGGCACGCGCAGCAGCGGTTGCTGGCGCGACGAGCCCATCTTCGTGACGAGCTTCTCGGCCTCGCGCACGCTGAGTTTCTTCGCGACGATCTCGGCGGCCCCGATGATCTGGTGCGCGCCGTCGAGCGGCAGCAGCGCGCGCGCATGGCCCATGTCGAGGTCGCCGGCCATCAGCATCTGCTGCACCGGCTCGGCGAGGTTCAGCAGGCGCAGCAGGTTGCTCGCCGCGCTGCGCGAACGGCCGACGGCCTGCGCCGCCTGCTCGTGCGTGAGGTGGAACTCGTTGACGAGGCGCGCGATGCCTTGCGCCTCTTCGAGCGGGTTCAGGTCTTCGCGCTGGATGTTCTCGATCAGCGCCATCGCCGCGGCGGCTTCGTCGGGCACCTCGCGCACCAGCACCGGCACCTCGTCGAGGCCGGCCAGCTTCGCGGCCCGCGTGCGGCGTTCGCCGGCGATGATCTCGTAGCGGTTGGGCGCGACCGGCCGCACCAGCACCGGCTGCATGATGCCCTGCGCCTTGATGCTCTCGGCGAGCTCGTACAGCGAGCCTTCGTCCATGCGGGTGCGCGGCTGGTACTTGCCGGGCTGCAGCTGAGTCAGCTTCAGCGTGCGCGGCGTGCCGTCGTTGACCGGAACGGGGTTGTCGTTGACCGTGGGGCCGAGCAATGCTTCGAGGCCGAGGCCGAGGCCTTTGGGTTTCTTGGTTGCCATCCGGGCATTTTCCCCGATCACCCGGCGCGGGCCGTCGTCGACTGCAGCGATTGCAGCAGCGCGCGTCCGTCGGGCCAGGCGCCGAGCCCGGAGTCGCCGTTGATGTGGCCGCGCGGGCCGATGTCGACCTGCCGGCTGCCCCACGCGCGGACCATGCCGGCGGCGCGCTCGGGCGCGCAGAACGGGTCGTCGCTGCTGGTGACGGCGATGCTCGCGAAGGGCAGGGCCTGGCGGGCGATCGGGCGCCACGGCGTCAGCTGCGGCGGCATGTCGACGCGCTCGATGTCGGGCGGCGCGACCAGCAAGGCGCCGCGCACGCGGGCCGTGTGGCGCGAATGTGCAGCCCAGGCGGCGACCAGCTGGCAGCCCAGGCTGTGCGCGGCGAGCAGCGCGGGGCGCTCGTCCTGCAGCAGCACGTCTTCGAGGCGGGCCATCCAGTCGCCACGCTTCGGCCACAGCCAGTCGGCCTGTTCGACGCGGAGGTCGCCGTGTTCACGTTCCCAGAGGCTTTGCCAATGGCCGGGGCCGGAGTTCTCCCAGCCGGGGAGCAGGAGCACCCGCACGTCGTGCAGGGCTTGCGGGTGGGCGTTTGTCATGCAGGTGGCTTATCCTCGCGGTCCGAATTCTTTTTTTGGGCAGGTGGACGATTCAATGAAGCATCGCGTGTTTGTCGACGGTCAGGAAGGCACGACCGGTCTGCGCATCAACGAATACCTGGCGGCGCGCAGCGACGTCGAAGTGTTGCGCATCGATGCCGACCGACGCAAGGATGCCGCCGAACGCGCCCGCTTGCTGAATGCCGCCGACGTGGCCTTCCTGTGCCTGCCGGATGCGGCGTCGCGCGAAGCAGCGGCGCTGGTGACCAACGCCAACACCTGCCTGATCGACGCCAGCACGGCGCATCGCACGGTGCCGGGCTGGGTGTTCGGCCTGCCCGAACTGGCCGCCGACCAGCGCGAGCGCCTGCGCGGCAGCAAGCGCATCGCGAACCCGGGCTGCCACGCCAGCGCCTTCATCCTGCTGATGCGTCCGCTGGTGGATGCCGGCTTGGTGCCGGCCTCGCTCGGCGTCAGTGCCACGTCGATCACCGGCTATTCGGGTGGCGGCAAGAAGATGATCGAGCAGTACGAAGCGGGCGGCGACGCGCGCCTCGACGCGCCGCGGCCCTATGGCCTGACGCTCGCGCACAAGCACCTCCCCGAAATGATGGCGCACACCGGGCTCACGACGAAGCCGGTGTTCATGCCGATTGTTGGCAGCTTCTACAAGGGTCTGGCGGTGAGTGTGCCCTTGCATTTGTCGAGTTTGTCGGCGAGCGCGAGCGCAGAATCGGTGCATGCGGCGCTGAGCCGGCGCTATGAAGGCGAGCGCTTCGTGCGCGTGATGCCGCTGCGCGATGCGCCGACGCTCGAAGACGGCTTCTTCGACGTGCAGGCCTGCAATGACAGCAACCGCGTCGACCTCTTCGTGTTCGCCAGCGACGACCAACTGCTGCTGATGTCGCGCCTCGACAACCTGGGCAAGGGTGCCAGCGGCGCGGCGGTGCAGTCGATGAACGTGCACCTCGGGCTGGACGAAGGACTGGGGCTGTAAGACCCCGGAGCCAGCCTTCAGGCCGGGACGCCCTCGTTGGCCCGCGCGACCATCTCGGCCGCGAATTCGACAAAAGCCTGCGCACCGCGCGAGGCCGGGTCGAACACCACGCCCGGCAGGCCGTAGCTCGGCGCTTCGGCCAGGCGCACGTTGCGCGGGATCACGCTGTTGAAGACCTTGTCGCCGAAGTGCACCTTCAGCTGGTCGCTGACCTGCTGCTGCAGTGTGATGCGCGGATCGAACATCACGCGCAGCAGGCCGATCAGTTGCAGGTCGGGGTTCAGGTTGGCATGCACCTGCTTGATGGTGTTGACCAGGTCCGACAGCCCTTCGAGCGCGAAGTACTCGCACTGCATCGGCACCACCACGCCGTGCGCGCTGCACAGGCCGTTCAGCGTCAGCAGGCTCAAGGACGGCGGGCAGTCGATCAACACGAAGTCGTAGTCGGTGGTCACCGCCTCCAGCGCGGTCTTCAGCCGCTTGTCGCGCCGCTCCAGCTTGACCAGTTCGACCTCGGCGCCGGCCAGTTCGCGGTTCGCGCCCAGCACGTCGTAGCCGACCTTCTCGCTGCGCTGCCGGGCTTCGGCGATCGTCGCCGATTCCAGCAGCACGTCGTAGACGCTCAGCGACAGCGCCCGCTTGTCGATGCCCGAGCCCATGGTCGCGTTGCCCTGGGGATCCAGGTCGACGACGAGCACGCGCTGGCCGATCAGCGCCAGACCGGCGGCCAGGTTGACGGTGGTCGTCGTCTTGCCGACGCCGCCTTTTTGGTTCGCGATGCAGAAGATGCGGGTCATGGAGGAGGGCGGTGCTGGAAGAGGGATCAGTTGCTGCCGAGGCGAATGCCGAAGCCGATCAGGAAGATACCAGCCGCCTTCTGCAAGCACGCGGCCAATCGGCGATGCCGGCGGACTTTGTTCGACACCGACTGCGCAAAGGCGCACAGCGTGAGGCAGTAGGCGAGGGTGATCAACGCGATCGTCGCGGCCATCGCGGCAAAGGTGATCGCGCCGCGGTGCGTGGCCGGGTTGATGAACAGCGGGAAGAAGGCCATGTAGAACGCGATGGCCTTCGGATTCAGCAAGGTGATCAGGAAGGCTTGGCGCGCGTAGTCGCGGGGCTCGATGCGGATCGGCGAGGCATCCCCTGGCTTGGCCAGCAGCAGTCGCAGGCCGATCCAGGCCAGGTACGCCGCACCGCCGTACTGCACCAGCCGGAACGCGGTCGGATGGGAGGCGAGCAACGCGGCAACGCCACCGACGGCGAGCCACAGCAGGACCTGGTCGCCGGCGATCAGCCCGAACGTGGCGGCTGCACCGGCGCGGAATCCGCCCTTCGCGGTCGAGGTCAGCAAGGCCAGCGTGCCAGGGCCGGGCAGGGCCAGGAACAGCACGATGGCCAAGCAGAACGAGCCGTAGTCGGAGATGCCGAGCACCGTCATTCGGCGGCCCGCGGGCGGATCCAGATCAGGCAGCGCTCGGCGTCGAGGTCGGGCACTTGCAACGGTTCCACGTGAAACACATCGAGGATCGCCGGCAGCTCCGCGATCTCGGCGGTGGGCGGTTTGCCCTTCATCGCCATCCAGGTGCCGCCGGCCGGTGCGAGGTGCTTGGCGGTCAGCCGGGTGAAATCGCTCAGCGAGGCGAACGCACGGGACGTGACCACGTCAGCCTGGGCCGGTGGCATCTCCTCCACGCGCGCATGCTCGGAGCGAAGCTGGCGCAAGCCCAGCTCGGCCGCGGCTTGCTGAATGAAGCTGGCCTTCTTGCCGACGGTGTCGACGCAGGAGATGTGCCACTGCGGTTCGGCAATGGCGAGCACGACGCCGGGCAGGCCGGCCCCGCTGCCGACATCGAGCAGGCGCAGCGGTCGTCCGGCGGCATGTCGGCGCAGCGGCAGCACGACAGACAGGCTGTCGAGCAGGTGGTGGGTCAACATCTCGGCCGGGTCGCGCACCGCCGTCAGGTTGTAGACGCGGTTCCACTTCGCGATCAGGTCCTGGTAGGCGAGGAGGCGGGCCTGCTGGTCGGCATCGAGCGCGAGCCCTAGCCGTTCCAAACCGCTGGCGAGGGTGAGGGCCTCAGGCGGCTGCATCGGTTGGCGTCGTGTCGTTGCCCGCGCGGTCGGTCGCCATGAATTCCTTGAAGCGGCCCTTCTTCAGGTGAATCAGCAGCAGCGAAATGGCGGCCGGGGTGATGCCGGAGATGCGCGAGGCCTGCCCCAGTGTCTCGGGCCGGTGCTTCGTCAGCTTCTGCCGGGCCTCGAAACTGAGGGCGGTCACCTGGGTGTAGTCGAGTTCGGCCGGCAGGCGCAGGTTCTCGAAATGGGTGGCGCGCTCGACCTCGTCGTTTTGCTTGGTGATGTAGCCGGCGTACTTGATGCTGATCTCGGCCTGCTCGATCACCGTGTCGGCGAGTGTCTGACCCAGCTCGGCGTGGAGTGCCGCACGCGAGACGGCCGAGTCCGGCTTCGCGATGGCGGCGACCTCGGCGATGGCGTCGAAGCCGACGCCCGGGCGCCGGAGCAGGTCGGCCAGGCTGTATTCATGCTCGATGGCCTTGCCCAGCAAGCGCTCGGCATCGGCCGCCGGCAGCAGGTTGGGGTGCACCCAGGTTGAACGCAGCCGTTCGGTTTCACGTGAAACAGCATCGCGCTTGCGGTTGAAGGCAACCCAGCGCTCGTCGTCCACCAAGCCCATCTCACGGCCGACCTCGGTGAGCCGGAGGTCGGCGTTGTCCTCGCGCAGCTGCAGCCGGAATTCGGCGCGGCTGGTGAACATGCGGTAGGGCTCGGTCACGCCCTTGGTGATCAGGTCGTCGACGAGCACGCCCAGGTAGGCCTGGTCGCGGCGGGGCGTCCAGGCGTCGCGGCCTTGTACCTGGCGGGCGGCGTTGATGCCGGCGAACAGGCCTTGGGCTGCTGCCTCTTCGTAGCCGGTCGTTCCGTTGATCTGGCCGGCGAAGAACAACCCGTCGATCGACTTGGTCTCGAAGCTGGCCTTGAGGCCGCGCGGATCGAAGTAGTCGTACTCGATCGCATAACCGGGCCGAAGAATGTGCGCATTCTCCAAGCCCTGCATAGAGCGCACCGCCGCCAGCTGGATGTCGAAGGGCAGGCTGGTGCTGATGCCGTTCGGGTAGAACTCGTGCGTCGTCAGCCCTTCCGGCTCGAGGAAGATCTGGTGCGAGTCCTTGTCGGCAAAGCGGTTGATCTTGTCTTCGATGCTCGGGCAGTAGCGCGGCCCGACACCCTCGATCACGCCGGTGAACATCGGGCTGCGGTCGAAGCCGCTGCGGATGATCTCGTGCGTGCGCTCGTTGGTGTGCGTGATCCAGCAAGGCAGCTGGCGCGGGTGCTGCGACGCATGGCCCATGAAGCTGAACACCGGCATCGGGTCCAGGTCGCCCGGCTGTTCGGTGAGCTTCGAGAAGTCGATCGTGCGACCGTCCAGGCGTGGCGGCGTGCCGGTCTTCAACCGACCTTGCGGCAGCTTCAGTTCCTTCAGGCGGGCGGACAGCGACACCGCAGGAGGATCGCCGGCGCGGCCGCCGGCATGGTTCTGCAGCCCGACGTGGATGCGGCCGTCGAGGAAGGTGCCGGCCGTCAGCACGACGGTCCGGGCGCGAAAGCGGATGCCGACCTGCGTGACGGCGCCAACCACCCGATCGCCTTCAACGATCAGATCGTCGACCGCCTGCTGAAACAGCGTCAGGTTCGGCTGGTTCTCCAGCCGCTGGCGGATGGCCGCCTTGTAGAGAATGCGGTCCGCCTGCGCGCGGGTGGCGCGGACGGCCGGGCCCTTCGAGCCGTTGAGGATGCGGAACTGGATGCCGGCTTCATCGGTGGCGCTCGCCATCGCGCCGCCGAGCGCATCGACCTCCTTGACCAGGTGCCCCTTGCCGATGCCGCCGATCGACGGGTTGCAGCTCATCTGGCCCAGCGTCTCGATGTTGTGTGTCAGCAGCAAGGTGTTGCAGCCCATGCGGGCCGCGGCGAGCGCGGCCTCGGTGCCGGCATGGCCGCCGCCGACGACAATCACGTCGAAATCATGGGGGAACAACATGGGGGCTCCGGTTGGGGTTGCAGCGGCGGTCGTCCGCGCTGCAGGCGCAGGGCGCGAGGGGCGCCGGCGAGGGCTGAATTTTAGGCGGGGGCCGGCTTCCCGTCATCCGTTGTCGCAGCCTGCCGTGCGTGCGGCGTGGTTTCATCGACACCTTGGTTTCACGTGGAACAACTGATGAATGCGAGTTTGGCTTGCCGATCCGGTTGTGGCGCCTGCTGCACCGCGCCGTCGATCAGCACACCGATTCCCGGCATGCCCGAGGGCAAGCCGGCGGGGGTGCCGTGCGTTCAACTCGACGCGCAACGGCGCTGCAAGATCTTCGGGCGCCCGGATCGGCCAGCAGTCTGTGGATCGCTGCAACCCAGCGCCGAGATGTGCGGCGTCGACGCCGATCATGCGATCCGCTGGTTGACCCGGCTCGAGCGCGAGACCTCGCCGCAGCTCGGCGAACACCCGCTGCGGCTACCCCCAATGCCGAACGCGGGGCCGCTCTCTAGACTGGTCCATCCTGACTGAGCGGAGACCTCCACATGCCATTCGAATCCATCACCCGCCGCACCTGGCTCGCGGCCGCGGCGGCCGGCAGCCTTCCGTCGATCGGCTGGGGGCAGGGTGCCGCCTGGCCGACCAAGCCGATCCGCTTCGTCGTGCCATTCGCGCCGGGCGGCAGCTCGGAGATCGTGGCCCGCTCGACCGCCGTCGAGTTGGGCAAGGGCCTGGGCCAGACGGTCTATGTCGAGAACAAGCCCGGCGGCAGCGGCAACATCGCGATGGCCGACGTGGCCCACGCCGAAGATCAGCACACGCTGATCCTGGGCCACATCGGCACGCTGGCCGTGAACCCGTTCATGTACGACAAGCTGCCGTACGACCCGATCAAGGATTTCCGCCCCATCACCTTGCTGGCCAAGGTGCCCAGCCTCTACGTCGTCCACCCGGACGTGCCGGCCAAGAACCTGAAGGAGTTCATCGCGCTGGTGCGCAGCAAGCCGGGGCAGTTGAACTTCGGCTCCGCCGGCAACGGCAGCGCGGGGCACCTGGCGATGGAGTACCTGAAGGCCGTCGCCAACCTGTTCATCGTGCATGTGCCGTACCGCGGCACCGGTCCGCAGCTGACGGACCTGCTGGCGGGGCGCCTCGATGCCGCCTCGGTCGGTGCGCCGGCGATCCTGCAGTTCATCAAGGCCGGCAAGCTGCGTTGCCTGGCCACCGGGTCGAAGCAACGCCTGGCGCAACTGCCCGACGTGCCGACCGTGGCCGAGCAGGGCTTCCCGAACTTCGAGATGACGCAGTGGTACGGGTTGCTGGCCCCGTCCAGCCTCGCGCAAACGTATGCGGACCGCCTCGCGGTGGAGGCCGCGAAGGCCATCCGCTCCCAGGCCGCGAAAGAGCGGCTGGAAGGCGATGCGGCCGAGGCGATCGGCAACACGCCGGCGCAGTTCGCGCAGTTCATCGCGCAGGAACAGGCACGCTGGAAGCCGGTGATCACGCGGGCGCGCATCAAGCCGGACTGAGCTTCCGATCGTCCGCCGCTCATCTGGCAACGGTGGAACTGAACCACGATCGACGCGCTTCCCGGCGTTTTGCCGGCGGCGGGCCCGTGGGAGCATCCGCGGACACGGTCTGACGGCGGCGCTGGGTTGCCGCCGACACCGTGGCTGGATCGTCGTCCATGGTGTTGAAGTTTCGTCAACTGCTGCGTCGGATTGCCTCTTCGGTCAAGTTCAAGATCGTTGCGGCCGGCGTGGTCACGGCAGTTGCCGCGACGGCGGTGACGACGCACTTCGTGCTGTCGACCACGCAGAGCCGCTCGCGGCAGCAACTGCTGCTGCAGAGCGCGAACGACGTGGAGCGCACGGCCAGCCTGCTGTCCAGCAAGCTCGAGCTGCTGCAGACGGCGCTGCAAGGTGTCGCGAGCCAGGTGCGGCCCGAACTGCTGCGCGACCGACCCGCGCTGACGCAGTTCCTGATCGACAAGCCATCCGCCGGCCTGCTGTTCGATTCCGTCTTCATCCTGGCCCCGAACGGGGATCTGCTGGTGCGCCTCGAGAAGGGCGTGCCGGGCACCAAGCTTCCGAACCTGGCCGACCGCGAGTACTTCCAGCGCGCGATGCGCGAAAAGCTGCCGGTGGTGTCGCGACCGCTGGTCAGCGCGATCAGCCATGCGGCCGTCCTGATCTTCGCGGTGCCGGTGCGGCAGGTCGATGGAGAGGTCACGGCGGTCGTCGGTGGCGCGTTGCGCCTGGACAAGACCGGGCTGCTGTCGTTCCTGCGGGATTCGTCCGGCCGCGACAACTCGCGCGATCTCGTGATCGACAAGAGCGGGCAGATCCTGGCGCATGCCGATCCGCAGCGCATCCTGGGCCATGCGCGCGAGGAGATCGGCCTGAGCGCCGAGTTCCAGCGCTGGGTCCTGGATGGCAGCACGATCCACGTGGAGGGCACGGCCACGGTGACCCACGGTTACCTGGTGGCGCTGGCCGGCGTGCCGGCCGCGGAATGGATGCTCGTCCACGTCACCCCCGAAACCGATGCGATGCAATCGCTGGCCGCCGCGCGCGACACGGCCTGGCGCGTCGGCGCGCTGGTGGGCCTGGCGGCGGCCTTGCTCGCGGGCTTGCTGGCCTGGTTCATCACGCGGCCCATCTCGCGCCTGCATGCGCGGGCGATGAGCCTGCTCGACGACGAGGCACCCCTGCGCGGCGACTGGCCGCGCGGTGGTGGCGAGATCGGTGCGCTGTCGCGCGCCTTCCAGCATGTCGTCGAACAGCGGGCGCTGCGGGGCCGCGAGACCCATCGTCTGCTGATGCAGCTGCAGGCCGTCCTGGATGCGGCGCATGCCGGCATCGCGCTCACGCGCGAAGGACGGTTCGAGCTGGTGAGCCGGCATTTCTGCGAGCTGTTCGGACGCGACAAGGCCGAGCTGCTGGGGCACGACACGCGGCAGGTCTTCGCGAGCGAATTGCAGCACCAGCAACTGAGCCAGCAGTCGCGCGACGCCTTGGGCGAGACCGGCGTGTTCGAGGCCGAGAGCCAACTCGTGCGGCGCGACGGCAGCACGTTCTGGGGCCACATCCGCGGCAGCCTGTTGCCCGACAGCGACCGGCGTGCCGGCATCATCTGGATCGTCGAGGACGTGACCGAGGCGCATGAACGCCATGCGCGGCTGTCGTGGTCGGCAACGCATGATGCGATGACGCGCCTGGCCAACAGGATGCAGTTCGAGAAGGTCCTCGAGGAGGCCACGCTGAGAGCGGGCGAGCAGCCGTTCTGCGCGTTGTTCATTGACCTCGACCGCTTCAAGGCCGTCAACGACAGCGCGGGGCATGCGGCCGGCGACGCGCTGCTGCGCGACATCGCCACGCAACTGCAGGACCGGGTGCGGCCATCGGACACGGTGGCACGCCTGGGGGGCGACGAGTTCGCCGTGCTGCTGCCGCACTGTCCGGTCAAGCGCGCGGTGGAACTGGCAGACGGCCTGAGGGCGGCGATCAACGGCTATCGCCTGGCCTGGGAGGGCCGCAGCCTCAGCGTGGGGGCGAGCATCGGCCTCGTGCACGTCGACGCCGGCTTCGTGAGCGCGGTCGACGTGCTGAAGGCCGCCGACATGGCCTGCTATGCCGCCAAGCGCGATGGACGCAACCAGGTGGTGGTCTATACCACTGCGATGGCCGCGGCTCAGAATCTGGTGGGGGTTTGAAGGGCCGGCCTCGCGGGAGCTGAGGCGGCCGGGCCAAGCCTGTTGTCACTTCGACAATTCAAAGCGCAACAGACCTGGCTTGGCACACTGACATTGACGAGATCAGGGACACCCCCGTCTCTTCGAGGGAACCTCGCTGCGGTGACAGCCGCTCACGGGTTCCTCTTCGATTTACTACTTCCTCCGCTGAGTTCGTTGCAGTGATCCCGGGAATTTGGAGCGCCCGATCACTGCTCGATCAACTTCTTGCCTAACCTTGCCTTGCAAGCACTGCTGTTGACGCAGCAGTCAGAACATCTCACCAAGTCTTGTTCGGCAGGTCGGTGCCGCCGCTGATCAGACGCAGCAACTTGCTGTCGAGAACGACGGGCTCATTGCGAACGATCTTCGACTCGCTCTCGAAGCGAACCTTGTCGTTCGATTGCGTCGAAGGGATCAGTGTGATTGCTTGTTGCATGAGGAGCTCCTGGCTTGCTGCGTGCACGCCAACTCGTGCACTGGCTCTATTGCAGCAGCCCCCCTCGTTTGCGGTAACTGTCAGCTCTTACAGGTATCGCTGCACGCCAAGTTCGGGCAGTGCAAAACTCAACGAATCAGCCCCATGCGCAAGGCCTTCAGAACGGCCTGATGCTTGTTGACGCATCCTAGTTTGTGCATCGCATTGTTCACATGCAGTACAGCAGTTCGCTCGCTGATACCGAGGATGTTGCCGACTTCCCACGCGGTCTTGCCATCCATCGTCCATCGAAGAGTCTCAACCTCGCGAGGTGTGAGTGGCGAAGCCCCCGGCTCCTGTGCCGCCGGGATGAGGATGCGAGAAGCGCCCTCGTAGGCATGCACTGCGAACAGTTGCAGGTCGGCCACGATACGCGTCAGTTCCTGGCGGTCGGAAGGCAACGCCTTGTCTCGCTCAACCCCCAACACGAAGTGCTTTCCGTCCGGCAGATGAAGCGCCAAGCCGATGCCACAGCTGTAGCCGAATCGCGCCTGCTGTTCCCATTTCTCGCCGAGCCCACGCGAGGTGTAGGTATCTTGGTCCCAGATGATCGGCACGCTCTGCCGCTTGCAGTGCTGCATCACCGGGTCCTTGCTGCCGTTGCTCACGGCCTCATAGGTCTCGCGATATGCCGCAGGCGCGTTGTCGACCGCGATGAACTCCGGCTCGCCCAGGAAGTGGTCGATGACCGTTGTCGCGCTGACCTTCTCGAAGCCGAGCTGCTGCGTGAAGCGAACGATTTCCCCGAGGAACTCGTCGCGGCTTCCCGCCTGCAGCACTGACATGTACCCACCTTGCAGCATGGTCCTCTCACCTCGCAACCGTTTGCTTCGTCCTCACTACCTCAAGCGACCTGACAGGTCTTACAGCTGACAGAAATTACAGCTGGCAAGGTTTACAGCTTGGCGTGCCCTGGACTTGACCACATTATTGGCCAATCACAAAACTCAGGGATCAACACGATCAACCGCTATGACGCCTGCATGGACCATCTACGCCTGGCCACCCGTCAAGTGGCAAGCGGACAGCACCCCCGATCTTCACTTCGTTCACCTGGGCACCCGCGTGCTGAATCCCGGTGATGACGACGGCCCGAGCACCGGCCAGACGCTGTGGGGCGGGCCACTCTCCGAAGGCGCGGCCGGCGTGGCCTGGGACTGGGTCCAGCTCGAGCAAGGCATCGTCGCGATGGCCGACCCGCTCGGCCTGATCACCAACCTGCAGCTGCTGGGCGCCGGCGGCGAGAAGCTCAGCGGCATGGAAGTGGCGATGCGGCTCAACGAGATCGTGCACACGCTGCCGTGGCAGAACGAGGTGCAGCGGGCACTGGACCGCGCGGCGTGAGGGTCGCGCCGCGTCAGCCCGCTGCCAGCACCATCTCGGTGTGCGGGATCCCGTCTTCCATGTAGCGCTCGCCAACCACCTCGAACCCGAAGCTCGCGTAGAACGCCTCCAGGCGCGACTGCGCCGAGATGCGGATCCCGTGTCCGGGCAGCACCTCGCGCGCATGCGCGATCGCGCGCCGCACCAGCTCGCGGCCCAGGCCCAGCCCGCGCGCGGCCTCGCCGGTGATCACCCGTCCGATCGACGGCTCCACATACTTCGCGCCAGGCGGCAGCAGCCGCGCGTATGCCAGCGGCTGGCGCTGCGAAGGCAACCACGCGGCCAGGTGCCATGCCGCTTCGTCATGGCCGTCGACATCGAGGTACGCGCAGTTCTGTTCGACCGAGAAGACCTGCTGGCGCGTCATGTAGATGTCGTGCAGCTCGCGCAGCGAGAGTTCGTCGAAGCGGCAGAAGCGCCATTGCAGCGCGTCGAGGGAAAGGGGTGCAGTGCTCATCCCGACATGATGCCCGCCGTCCGGGGCGTCGTCATCTCTAGCGGACGGCCGCGGCGCGCAGGTGCCGCGCGACGAAGACGACGCTCACCACCGTCAGCACGGTGCACACGGCCAGCGAGATCGCGATCGGCTGCATCGCCAGCACCTCGCCCTTCAGCACGCGCGTCATCAGCGTGAACTGCGCGAGGCCCGGCACCCACGCGTGCCACCAGGCCTCGCCGCCCTGGTTGAAGAGGGTCATCAGCGGCAGCAGCGAGGCCGCCAGCACCACCACCGTGCTGTTCGCCTGCGCTTCCTTGAAGGTCTTGCAGCGGATCGCCACCGCCATCAGCAAGGCCGACAGCGCCGCCGCCAGCGGCAGCAGCAACGCGATGAACAGCAGCGCCTCGACCCAGCCGAACTGGAACATCGCCTGCAGCGTGTCGCTGCGCAGCAGCCACTGCGCCGGCAGGAAGCTCAGGCAGCACAGCACCGCGATCAGCATCGCGAGCGCGAACACCGCGCCCCATTTGCCGCCGACCAGCGCCCAGCGCGGCGCCGGGTTGGCCAGCAGCGGCTCCAGCGACCCGCGCTCGCGCTCGCCGGCAGTCGTGTCGAGCGCGGAATTCAGCGCGCCGTAGACCACCGCCATGATCACGAAGAACGGCAGCATGCCGGTGAGCTGCGCGGCGCGGCCCTGCGCGCTGGCGAGGTCGTGCTCCTCGACCTGCATCGGCTCCAGCAGCTGTGGCGACACGCCGCGCAGCGCGAGGCTCAGCGTGCCGCGCTCGCGGGCGTACGCCGCCAGCAGCCTCTGCACGCGGCCGGCACCGGCTTCGGCCGCCTTGTTGCCGGTGTCGGAGACGATCTGCAGCACCGGCTGCTCGCCGCGCACCAGCGCGGCCTCGAAGCCGGGCGGGATCACCAGCACCGGGTCGCCGAGCTTCTGCGCCCGCAGCTTCGCCTCGTAGTCGGCCGGGGCAGGCGTCACGACGTAGCTCTGCCGTTCGATGAAGTTGCGCAGCGCCGGCGCATGCTCGATGCCGGCGACGACGACCTCGCGCTTCTCGGCCTGCGCCTCCAGCGTCGCGATCAGGCCCGACAGCGCGACCAGCACCAGCGGTCCGAGCAGCACGCTGGAGATGAGCACGACGATCAGCGTGCGGCGGTCGCGCAGCGCATCGGCCAGCTCCTTGCGCAGCACGATGGCCAGCAACGACAGGCCGCTCATGCCGAAGCCTCCAGATGCACCGGGTGCGCGAGCTCCTCGGCAAAGGCGAGTTTCACGAAGGCCTCCTCGAAATCCTGCTCGCCGGTCTGCGCGAGCAGCTCGGCGACCGTGCCGCTGGCGACGGTGCGGCCGTGCGCGACGACCGAGACGCTGTCGCACAGCCGCTCCACCTCTTGCATGATGTGCGTCGAGAACACGATGCACTTGCCGCCGCCGGCCGGGCTGCGCAGATGGCGCAGCACCTCGCGCAGCGCGCGCGTGGCGAGCACGTCCAGCCCGTTGGTCGGCTCGTCCAGCACGATGTTCGCCGGGTCGTGCACCAGCGCGCGGGCCAGCGCGGTCTTCATGCGCTCGCCCTGGCTGAAGCCGTCGGTGCGGCGTTCGAGCAGCGGCTTCAGGTCGAGCGACTCGGCCAGCGCCTCGGCGCGCGCATGGGCGGCGTCGCGCGTGAGCCCCTGCAGCCGGCCGTAGTAGACGATGTTCTCGCGCGCGCTGAGCCGCGGCGACAGCCCGCGCGCGTCGGCCAGCACGCCCATGCGCGCGAGCGCGGCCCGCGGCTGCGTCGCGACGTCGAGCCCATCGACCTCGAGCCGGCCGGCATCCGGCGTGATCAGCCCGGCCAGCATGCGCAGCGTCGTCGTCTTGCCGGCGCCGTTCGGCCCGAGCAGGCCGGTGATGCAGCCGTCGGGGGCATTCAGATACACGTCGGCGACGGCCTGCACGCTGCGCCCGCGCGCGGCGGTGAAGCGCTTGGCCACGTGGTCGATGCGGATCATGTCGGCGCTCCGGGTTGCAGCGGCACGAAGGCCGGCGGACGTGGCACCGCGACCAGGCAGGTGGTGTCGAGCGCGAGTGCCGCGGCGTCGTCGGCCGCGTCGATGAAGCGCTGGATCAGGTCGCGCGCGCAGCCGACGCCCATCACGCCGTGGCCGGCGTTCGGCACCACCACCGAGCGCGCCTGCGCCCCGAGCGCGCGGGCGACGCGGTCGGCATGGCGTGGCGGCGTGATCGGGTCCAGCCCGCCGCTCAGCAGCAGCACCGGCGTCGCGCTGACCGACAAGCGGTAGAAGGAGTCGGGCACCGCGCCGCGCGGCCAGTCGGCGCAGACGCGTGCGTACAGAGCGCCGAGCGTGCGGCCGAAGTCGGCGCCGGGCGGGTCGCTGGCCTGGGCCATGCGCGGCGCGTCTTCCGCGCAGACGACGCTGAAATGCATGCCCATCGCGAGGCCCATACCCTTGCGCGCACTCAGCAAGCCACCCAGCCCGACCAGGCCTTCGAAGCGGCCCTGCGCTGCGTCGTGCAGCGCGCTCGGCAACGCGGCGGCGATCCACGGTGCATACAGCGTGCCGCGCACCGCCCCCAGCACCATCTCGCGCGTCAGCATGAAGCGTTCGATGCGCCCGCTCAGCGGATGCGGAACGCCGACCTCGCGCGGCAGTCCGGCGAGCAGCGCCTTCCAGTCGGCACGCAGCGCTGGATGCGCGCGCGTGCAGGCGGCCTCGGCCTCGCAGGCGGCGAGCAGCGAATCGAAGGCCTGCTGGCCATCGGTCGAGAAGCTGACCGGCAGCACCATGTCGGGTGGCGCGACGCCGTCGAGCACGCTGCGCCGCAGGCGGTCCGGGAACTGGCGCTGGTACTCCAGCGCGGCCCGCGTGCCGTACGACGCGCCGACCAGGTCGATGCGCGGTGCGCCCAGTTGTGCCCGCACGGCATCGAGGTCCTGCATCGCGAGCGTGGTCGTGAAGAAGCCGAGGTCGGCTGGCGCGGCGAGCGGGGCGCGCGCCGCGAGGCGGTCGCGGCAGGCGGCCATGCGGGCGAACTGCCGGGCCGGGTCGGCCTCGCCGGCCAGTCCCGGTTCGGGCCCGTCGTCGCAGGCGAGCGGCGCCGAGCGGCCGGTGCCGCGCTGGTCGACGAACACGATGTCGCGCCGGTTGTTCAGGCGCTGGAACAGCGGCATCACGCTGCCGGCCAGCGTGATCGCGCTCTGGCCCGGCCCGCCCGCCAGCAGGAACACCGGGTCGGGCAGCTTGCGCCGGGCCATCGCCGGCACGACAACGTAGTGCACGTCGATCTGCGGACCCGCCGGCCGGGCCGGATCGAGCGGGCGCCGCACCTGGCCGCAGCGCACCTCGTTGCGCAGGCCGGCCACGCGGCAGGGCGTCGTCGCCTCGTCGGCGGCGCGGGCCGGCACGGCCGCAACGGCGAGCAGGGCAGCCAGCGCCGCGGCAAGCAGCGTGCGGGTCATTCGCCCAGCAGCCGCTTCAGCTCGCCGCTGTCGATCAGCCGCTGCACGTCGGTCTGCCCGCCGACCAGCGTGCCCTTGACGAACACCATCGGGAAGGTCGGCCAGCCGGTCCACATCTTCAGCGCCGCGCGGCGCCGCCACAGGCTGAAATAGCTGCCGTACTCCAGGTAGTGGTGCGCGATGCCGACGGCTTCGAGCGCCCGGCGCACGCCGCGGCAGTGCGGGTTCTGCGCCATGCCGACCACCAGCACCGGGTTCGACGCGGCGGCGGCCTGCACGTTGTGGACGATGTCCGCGTTCAGCGTCGCGACCTTCTCGCGGATCGCCGGGTGCAATCGGGATTCTTCAAGGACTTGGCGCGGCATGCGGGCTCCAGTGCACTTCGGTGCAAAGGCGGGAGATTAGCCGACACGGGCACCTCCTCGGCCCCGATGGCGCCGGCCGCACGCACGCTGTGTAATACCGGGGTCCGCCACCCCGACGAAGGTTTCATCATGAAGCTCTACTACAGCCCCGGCGCCTGCTCGCTGTCGCCCCACATCGTGCTGCGCGAGGCCGGCCTCGCCTTCGAACCGGTGCTGGCCAGCACCAAGACGCACCAGCTCGCCGACGGCACCGATTACTACACGATCAGCCCGAAGGGCTATGTGCCGCTGCTGGAACTCGACACCGGCGAGCGGCTGACCGAGGGCCCGGTGATCCTGCAGTTCATCGCCGACCAGGTGCCGACGAAGAACCTGGTGCCGGCCAACGGCACGATGCTGCGCTACCGGGTGCAGGAGTGGCTGAACTTCATCACCAGCGAGTTGCACAAGGGCTTCGGCGTGCTGTTCAATCCGGCGATGCCGGAAGAGGCGAAGGCGGTGATGCGCACCAAGCTGCAGGGCCGCTTCGCCTGGCTCGACGGCCAGCTGAGCGGCAAGGCCTACCTGATGGGCGAGCACTTCAGCATCGCCGACGCCTACCTCTTCACCGTGAGCCGCTGGGCACCGCGCGTGGGTGTCGAGCTCGGTGGGCTGGCGAACGTGTCGGCGTATGTGGAGCGAGTCGGCGCGCGCCCTGCCGTGCAAGACGCGCTGAAGGCGGAAGGCTTGACGTGATTCATCTCCGAAGCGTTTTCGCGTGCTGGTGCGCCGTGGTGGCGGTGGCGGCCCATGCCGCCCCCGCACCCGGCCGATACGACGGGCAGCTGTGCGTCGCGCTGTCGGACGCCGCGCCCACCTGCGGCCCGGCGCAGGTCGACTGGCGCAGCCGCCAGCAGGTGCGCGTGCAGCTCAGCGACATCGTCTACCGGCTGAAGCTGCACAGCAGCCAGCTCGACGTGGTGCTGACGCAGGGCAGCATGCAGCTCGACGAGTTCAGCGCCGACTACGCCTGGCAAGGCGACACGCTGCAGTTCGCCGACCGCGACAAGGGCGCCCGCTACGAGTTGCAGCTGGGCGCCCGCAAGAAGGCGGCCGCCAACAAATAGCGACCGGGCCTCAGGTCGTCTTGCGGGCCGGTGTCTTCAGCAGCGCGTCGCAGGTGGCGCGCTGGCTGTCGCCGTCGGGCAGCTGCCGGCACGCGGCGTCGAGTTGCGCCTGCAGCCGCTTGACCGCCGCGCGCTGGCCGGGCGTGCGCTGCCAGGCCAGCAGCTTGTCGCTGGCGCGCTGCAGCGAGCGGCCGCTGCGCTCGTAGAAGGCACCCGGCTGTCCGGCGGCTTCGGTGAAGAGCTGCTGCGCGGCGCGCTCGATGCGCGCATCGTCCTGCGGCGACAGGTCGACCAGCGCCGCCAGGTAGCGCGCGCCCCATTGCAGCCGGGTTGCCGGGCCTTCGCTCTTCTCGAACGATTCTTCGTACCAGTGCAGCGCGCCGGCCTTGTCGCCCCGCTTCTTCGCGTTGGAAGCCAGCCCGAGCATCAGGTAGTACGGCGAATGGCTCTTCGCGAGGTTGGCTTTCAGCAGCGCGTCCGACTCGTCCAGCAGGCCGGCCATCTCCAGCATGTCGGCTGCGCTGGTGATCACCGCCTGGCGCTCGTAGCCGTCGGTGATCTCGCGGTCGGCGCGCGCCGACTGCTCGCGCACCTCGGCCAGCAGCGCCTCTGGCAGCGCCGGCGGGGCGTCCTTCGCAAGATCGATGCGGGCCAGGTCGACGCGTGCGATCAGAGCGGTCAGCCGGTCGGCGCGCGACAGCGTCGCATCGGCCTGCAAGCCCTTCAGCGCGCCGTCGAAGGCGGCCAGCAGCTGCGGGCGCGCCGGCGTCTTCGGGGCCGACAGCACCCGCACCAGGTCGGCGGCGCTGACGGTCAGCACGTCCATCTGCGCGCGGGCGGCGGCCGGATCTGCCAGCAGCGCGAGCACACGCTCGCGGTCGGCCGGCGTCGCCTTCACCTGCGCCGCGTCGCCGGCGGTCAGCGCCTTCAGCAGCAGCCGCTGCGAGGTCTCCGGCTGGTCGGCCGGGCAGCCCTGCGCGAGCTGGCGCAGCACGGCGACCGACTGCGCCTTCGGCAGCACCTGCTGCTCGTCGGTCTCCCACGAGTAGAACGCGAGCAGCTTCCAGTCGTTGGCCGACAGGCCCGCGCTGCCGGTGCGCGCATCGGCGAGCACCGCCTTCACCGGCCGCTGCGCGCTGATGCCGAGCGTCAGCACCTGCGTGTACTGCGCGGCGTCGACCTCGCCGGGCAGGCGCGTCACCTCGGCGCCCGCCGGGTTGAACAGCACCATCGTCGGGTAGCCGCGCACCGCGAACCGGCTGCCGAGTTTCTGTGCACCCGGGCTGTCGCCGTCGATGTAGACCGGCACGAAGGCGCGCGAGCGCTCGATGAAATCCTGCCGGTTGAAGAGCGTGGCCTTGACCTGGTTGCACGGCGGGCACCACTTGGCGCCCCAGTAGACGAAGACCGGCTTGTTCGCGGATTTCGCGTCGGCGAAGGCGGCATCGACATCGGCGTCGCTTGCGGCCTGGCGCCACGCAATCCCGGGCGCGTCGTGCGGCGCGCTGGCGGCGCCGACGATGGGGACGGCGGTGGCAGCGGCCAGAGGCGGGGCTTCCTGCCGGGAGCAGGCGGCCAGCACGGCCAGCAAGCTCAGGATCGCGAAGGGCGGGTAGGTTCTCATGGGCATGTCTCCCGGGCGCAAGACGTCCAGTGTGGCGCATCCGCGATGGATCGATCCTCGAAATCCGACAGACCTTATTCGCCTGGCAACGAAGGCTGCGCCCCCAGGTGCGCCTGCGCGTCCTCGTCGCGCCAGCCTTCGAGCGGCGTCGCGCGCGCGAGCGCCATCCACAGGTGGAAGGGCATGCGCATCGGCCGCCGCGGCGCGGCGCGTTCGACCTCGAGCCCATCGCCGCGCGCCACCAGCACGCCGCATTCGGGCGGGATCTCGTCGGCGCGCGCGATGCCTTCGGCCAGCACGTACCAGCACTCGCTGCTCAGCTGCAGGTAGGCCGCGCGCTTGGCGGCGCGGCGCAGGTCGGACAGCAGGTCGCTGCGCTGCACCTTGATCTCATGGACGATCGGTTCGAGGTAGGCCTCGACGGTGGTGTGGCGGATCGAGAACACGTCGGGCATCGCCATCACCCAGCCCTCGTCGACCTTCGCGCGCACCGACAGCCCGCGCCACGCGAGGCGGCCGGCGCGCGTCATCTCGCGCGCGACGCGCTCCACCAGCTGCTCGTGCGCATCGCGGCGCGCGCGGTTGCGCTGCAGCGTCTCGGCCAGCACCGCGATGCCGGCCTCGGTGACGCGCAGCGTCTCGTGGCCCGAGGCCTGGAGCACCCGTTCGAGCAGGCCGAGGAACAGCAACTCGACCTCGACCAGGTCCTGGCACGGCCAGCCGGCCGAGCGCCACACCTCGCGCAGGCGGCGGCGGTGCACGGCGGTCAGCAGGTGGTTGGCTGGGCTCACGGTGGCGTTCATTGAATCGGCAGTGTCGACCCCTCGCGCAAGGCATGCAACAGCAGCCGGCCCTTGGCCAGCGTCTCGTCGAGCTCCTCGCGCGGGTCGGAATCGGCGACGATCGCGCCGCCGACCTGCACCATCACCCGCTGGTCGTGCACGACCGCGGTGCGGATCACCACCGACAGGTCCATGCCGCCGGCCGCGTCGAAGTAGCCGATGGTGCCGGCGTACGGCCCGCGGCGCACCGGCTCCAGTGCCTCGATGATCTCCATCGCGCGCACCTTGGGCGCACCGGTCATCGAGCCCGGCGGCCAGCAGGCGCGAAGCAGCTCGGCGATGCCGGTGCCGTCGCGCAGCCGCGCCCGCACCGTCGACACCATCTGGAACACGCTCGGGTGCGCCTCGATCTCGAACAGGCCGTCCACCCGCACGCTGCCGACCTGCGCGACGCGGCCCAGGTCGTTGCGCATCAGGTCGACGATCATCAGGTTCTCGGCCCGGTCCTTCACGCTCGCGGCCAGCGCCGCGCGCTGCTGCGCGTCGGCCTGCGCATCGGCGCCGCGGCTGCGCGTGCCCTTGATCGGCCGCGCGCTGACGTCGCGGCCGTCCAGCCGCAGGAAGCGCTCCGGCGACACGCTCGCGATCGCGCCGCGCGGCAGCGGCAGGTAGGCGGCGAACGGCGCCGGGTTCAGCGTGGTGAGCGTGCGGTACAGCGCGAACGGGTCGCCTTCGAAGTCGCCCTCGAGGCGGTGCGACAGGTTGGCCTGGAAGATGTCGCCCTGCGCGATCAGCCCGAGCACCTCGCGCGCCTGCTGCAGGTAGCGCGCGGGCGGGGTGCGCGAGCGCATCTCGCCGGCGCGGAACTGCGTCGCGCGCGGGGCCGGGCCTGCCGCGGTGGCGAGCAGGGCCTGCCAGGCGTCGTCGCGTGGGTCGGCGATCAGGTCGGGCCAATGGCTGCGGCAGGCGTACCAGCGCTGTGTCGCGTGCTCGTGGGCCAGCACCTGGTCACACAACAGCAATCGCAGCATCGGCAGCTCGGGGTCGATCGCGGCCCGCACCGGCAGCCGCTCGACGTGGCGTGCGAGGTCGTAGCCGAGCCAGCCCAGCCACCCACCGGCGAAGTCAAGGCCGGCGGGCCGTGCGTCGCCGGCCGGCAGCACGGTGCGGGCCAGCACGTCGCGCAGCGCGTCGAACGGGTCGCTCCAGTGGTCGAGCAGGTGGCCGTGCGCGTCGCGCAACGTGGTGGCGTGGGCATCGGTCTCGAGCACGGCAGCCGGCGGCCCGGCCAGGTAGGACCAGCCGGACAGGCCGCGCATCGGCTTGCTGCTCTCCAGCAGCGCGGCCGGGCCGGCAGAAAGCAGGCGGGCGCACAGGTCTTGTGGCCGGCCGGAGAGCGTCAGGGGTAGGATCGTCGACTTCGAATCGGCCACGCAGTCACGCACAGGACACAGGGCGCATGAGTGTAGAGCGGCAACTTTTCTCCGGGGCGGCACGGCACGAAGCGCTGCGTCGCCTGCTGCTCGCGCAGGACGGCTCTACCACGCGCACCTGCTCGGCGATGTGCGGCCTGCCGGTGCAGGTGATGCTGCACCACCAGCACCGCACGACCGATGTGCCGCGCACCGTGGCCGAGCAGCTCGGCGGCACGTCGTGGCTGGAGCGGGTGACGAGCCTGGTGGCCGGCGGCCAGGTGTTGATGGACAACCTGTCGTACACCCGCCTCGACGCGGTGCCGGACTGGTTCCTGCGCGGCCTCGACGAAGGCGCCGCGCCGATCGGCCACCTGCTGGCCCGCCTGTTCGTGCAGCGCCAGCCGATCGAGAGCGAACCGGCGCTCGAGGCCGGGCTGTGGAAGGTGGTCGGCCTGCCGGATGCGCGGGCCAGCCGGGCCTACCGCATCGTCACGCCGGAGGGGCCGCTGATGCTGATCTTCGAGGTGTTCCGCGGCGGGCTGGTGCCGCAGGCCGAGCCGGTCCTCGGCTGACCGCTGACCCGCTCAGAGGCTGACTGTCTCAGAGGCTGACGAACGGCCGCTCGCGCATCCACTTCGTCGCGACCCACTTCTCGCCGGCCAGCACCGGGCGGCTCGCGTGCAGCGAGCGCTCGTCGAGCCCGTCGTACTCGAAGTACACCGCCTGCCCGCGCTGCGGCGTGACCTGCCAGCCGCGCTGCGGAAAGTCGGTCTCGCCGCCGGCCGCCACCTCGTTCAGGTAACACACCAGCGTGCTGATGCGCTGGCCGCTGCGCGCGATCGACGCGCGGTTGGCCTCGTTCGACGGCTGCAGGAAATCGAAGTGCGGCGCACTGCCGGCTCCCGCCGGGTAGTGCAGCAACTGCAGGCCTTCGCCGTGCGACACCGGCAGCCCCATCAGCTCGGCCAGCCGCCGGTCCAGCCGCGCGATCAGCGGCGTCTCGGCCGGCCGGAAGAACATGCCCAGGCTGCCGCGCAGGCCGCTCGCCACGTCGCGGCCCGTCATCGGGTCGACCAGCGTCGACGGCGTGAGCCGCGGGCGGGCCAGCGCGATCAGCTCGTCGCATTCGGTGGCGTCCAGCACGTCCTGCAGCACCGCGAGCACCGGCGCGTCGGCGCGCATCGCGACGCGGATGCGGCGGTCGTTCGTCTCGACCACCGGCCCCTCGGCCAGGCGCGTACCGAGCGCGACCGTGTCGACCGGCAAGGGCAGGCCGCGCTCGCGCGCCCGCACGAAGGCGCCGACGATGGCCTGCGCCGCCGCCGGGGCCACCTGCCGCTCGCGCATCGCGTCGACCAGCGCGGCCGGCGGCTGCCCCTGCGCCAGGTGCTGCGCGACCCACTCGCCGAGCGCCGGCGCAAAGCGCAGCTGGGCCGTCATGTGCCCAGCAGGTCCACCGCGACCCAGCCCTGCTCGGTGCGCACGAAGTTCTCTTCGAGCTGCGCCGTGCCGGCCCCGCGCACCACGCCGGCGACGACCGGGAACACCTTCTGGATCTCGCCGTCGCGCGTCCACGGCGCCGCCTCGACCTGGTAGGTGTAGGTCACGCGCGCATGCGTGTCCGGGCCGCGCTCGCCCCGGTCGAGCTTCCAGCCGACGACGCGGTCGAGCGACAGGTGCGCCGCGCAGAAGTCGCGCGTCTTCGCATCGCGCTGCACCAGGTAGCGCTTGCCGGCGTCGGTGAGGTCGAAGCGGCGCACCTTCATCGCGTGCTTCGTGCCTTCGTCGTCGACCACCACGTCGGCGACGCTGGAGCTGGCCAGCCCGAGCCGTTCCAGCACCGGCATCTGCCGCGCATTGCGGCCGCCGACGTCGATCTCGTGCTGGGTCACGTCGATCGGCCAGGCGGACTTGCCCAGGCACAGGTCGCCGCGCTTCGCGAGGTAGTTGTTCATCGCCGCGGTGAAGGTGGCCTGGTCGGGCGCCGGGTGGCAGCCGGCGATGGCGAGCACGGCGCCCATCAGCGCGAGCAGCCGGAAGGACAGGGGGTTCAAAGACAGCGAGTTCATTGCGTGCAGGGACTGGTGGAAGGGGCCGATGCGGGCGGCTGGTAGCCGTCGGTCAGCGTGTTCAGGAAGCAGACCAGGTCGGCCATGTTCTGCTCGCTCATCGGCGGTGCGCTGTGGGCCTTGCGGCCGTCCAGCGGCATCTGCGTGTCGATGTTGGCGACGAACTGCGGCGGCAGGTCGTCGTACTTCTTCACCTTGCCGCCGACGTACTGCGTCTTCACGAGGCCGTAGCTCGGGAAGCCGGCATCCGGCGTGGCCTTCGGCTTGCCGCCGACGGTGGGGTACCAGATCTCCGGCAGCGTGTCGCGCGTGTTGTAGAAGCGGATCACCTGCTCCAGCGAATGCATTACGCCGTTGTGGAAGAAGCTCTTGCGCGTGGCCACGTTGCGCAGCGTCGGGGCCTTCACCATGCCGCAGAAGGTGTTGCCGGCGGCGGGCGGGTGGTCGCTGCGCAGCGGGCCGCACAGGCCGGTGTCGACGTAGGCCGGGTCGGCATTGGCCGGGATGGCCGGGTTGCGCGGCACGCCGATCGCCTCGTACGAGAAGTCGGTGAACAACGCCGAGCTGCCGTTCAGGCCCGCGCCCTGGTAGTGGCACGAGGCGCAGTTGCCCACCTGCGGGTCGGCGAACACCTTGAAGCCGCGCACCTCGGCAGGCGTCAGCGTGCCGCCGATCTTGTTGCCGGCGTACAGGTCGTACTTGCTGGAGTACGGGTGGAAGCTGCGGTCTTCGAGCTGGTAGGCCTGCAGCGCGAGGCCGGCCTTCGCGAACGCGGTGTCGGTGTCGGCGAACACGTCGGCACCGAAGGCCTGGCGGAACAGCTCCGCGTAGGCGCCGGCTTTGAGCTCGGCGACCACCGCGGCGACATCGGCATTGGCCATCTCGTTGGCGGCCAGCAGCGGGATGCGGGCCTGCTCGGCGAGGGTCGCTGCGCGGCCGTCCCACGCGAAGCCGCCACCCGGGCCGGGCACGCTGATGCCGTCGGGGTTGTCGAGCAGGTCGGCGTAGGGCGGCGTCACGTCCTTGTAGCGCAGCGAGGGCACGGCGCGCGTGCCGGCGGCCTTCAGGTCGGCGCCGCCGGGCTGCACCGCCAGGTCGTTGGCCGGCGCGTGGGCGTTCTTCGGGTCGTGGCAGCTGGCACAGGCGAGCTGGCCGGAACCGGACAGGCGGGCGTCGACGAACATCTTCTCGCCGACCTGGGCGGCGAGGCTGAGCGTGCTGGACGATCCTGTGGTGCTCGCGGCCGAGGCGGCGGCAACGGCGGGCGCAGCACTCGGCGCGCCGTCTCCGCAGGCCGCCAGCGCGAAGGCCGCGATCAACGCCGCGGCCCGGTGGAACGATTTGATTTGCATGATGAAGGTGCCGCCGGCCACGGGTGTCCCGCGGCCGGCGGCGGTACGGCTTACTTCAGGGACCAGACGTTGGTCTGCACGGCGTCCGGCCCGATCTGCGCCGCGGTCGTCACGTCGGCCGACTGCTTGGCCGTGTAGCCGGCCGGTGCGACGAAGGCGTGGTTGATCGGACGCACCGCGTCGAAGTGGGTGTCGGCGCTGCCGGTGAACTCCGGCAGGTTCAGGATGTTGGCCGCGATGAAGCGCTCGGTGTACTTCGAGCGGTTCATGTACGTCGCATCGACCGCCGGGTCGGCCAGCTGGAACATGTCCTGGAAGGTCCGCACCAGCGAGAAGTGGCTGTACGCGTCGTTGTCGCTGACGCCCTTCGGTGCCGAAGCCTGGTTGCTCAGGATGCCGAAGATGCTCTGGCCGTGCCCGTGGTTGCCGCGTGCGTAGTTGTTGATCGACGCATCTGGCGAGAAGCTGCCGTCGGCGTTCTGCTTCAGCGGCTTGGCGACGCTGCCGTTGGGCACGCTCCAGCCGCAGCAGGAGTTGAAGCCGCTGGTCGCATTGCCTTCGTCGAACATCAGCACGATGGCCACCCGCTTGTTCGGGTTCTTCCAGATCGGCGAATCCTGGATGCGCTTGACCAGCGCGTCGACGTAGTTGTCGCCGCGCGCGATGATCGCGCCGCCGGTGGCGTTCGGCACGTTGTTGGCCACGCTGCTGCAGTCGCTCGCGGTGACACCGGTGGCGCCGCCTGCCACGCTGCCCTTGACCGTGATGCCATGCATGTCGTCGCACTGGTCGGGCACCAGGAAGTTCAGCGTGCCGATGTGGCCGCTCGCGAGGTCGGTGCCGAGCTGGTCGACGTCGTAGTTCGCCGGCACGCCGTAGGCGGTGCTGTTCTTCATCACCGCATCCCACTGGCCGCCGCCCATCGTGCGGTTGCTGTACTTCCATTCGGCCGCGCTGCGCACGTTCTGGTAGGCCATGCCCGGGTGGTGCTTGGTCTTGTACAGGCCGGCCGGCAGCGGCAGCGCCAGGCCGGTGGTGCCGATCTGCGCGGTGTTGTTGGCGAGCGTGCCGGGCGCGTAGACGTGGTCGGCCGCGATCACCGCGGCATCGGCCACGCTGTCGGTGCGGTAGTCCTGGCCCGGGTTGATCGACTCGTTGTAGGTGCGCCAGGTCAGGCCGGCCGCGCTCAGCGCGTTGAACAGGTTCGGCGCGGTGATGTTGTGGTTGACGCCGACGGCCTGCGTGCAGGTCGCGGCGAACGGCGAGCTGGCCAGGCCGGTCTGGGTCTTGTCCGGCAGCGGCAGGTCCTTGACGGCGTTGTCGCCGGTGGCATCGCAGTTCCACTGGCTGTCGTCGGTGATGCCGAAGTCGTCGGCGCCGCCGAGCGCGGTGTAGTTCGGCTCGCTGGGGTTGCCGGTCGCGTAGTACGAGGTCAGCTGGTTGCCGGCCTTCAGCAGCGCGTTGATCTTCGGGGCGAACGGCGAGCCGGCGATCGACGAGGTGGCCTTGTTCTCGAGCATCACGACGAACACGTTGTCGTAGCGCGGAACGCCTTCGAGGTTGAACGCGGCCTGCTCGGCCTGCGCGAACGTGATCTTGGCGCGCGTGTCGTCGCCGGCCGGGGCGGTCGCCTGCGTCACGTTGGCGGCACCGTTCAGGCGCGGGTCGCCGCCCGGCACGGCCAGTGCGTCGGGGTAGAGGTCGCCGCGGTCGAGCTTGGTGATCGCGAAAGTGAAGCGGTTGTCCAGCACCTTGGCTTCGGCCAGCATCGCGGCCTGTTCGGCACCGGCCACGCCGTTGACGTCGGCCAGCAGGTTGGCGGCGCTGACGCCGATGCGGCTGGCGAGGTTCTGCTTCTCGGCGGCGTAGGTGCCGCCGTTGGCTTCCATCGTGCGCAGCACTTCGGACGACAGCGGGCTGATCACGATGCTGCCGCCGGCTTGCTCGACGACCTGGTCGAGCGAGGCACGCAGCACGTCGCGGCTCGCGACCTTGGCGCCGCTGGCGGTGTTGGTGGCGTCGGTGCCGATGTCGGCGATCAGTGCCGCCTTGGTGGCCATCGTGATCGTGAACTTGCCGTGCGCGTCGGTGACGGCCGGGTTCTCGCCGGCGTCGCAGACGCCGTTGGCATTGGCGTCGACGCAGACCTTGGCGCCTTGGTAGTACGAGGCGGTGACGGTCGGGTCGGTCGCGCTGCCGGCGACGAACTGGGTCGCGGTGACGACGCCGCTGACGGTCGGGGTGGGGGCAGGTGCCGGTGCGGGCGACGAGCTGTCGCTGCCGCCGCAGGCCGCGAGCACGGCGGCGGCGAGCAGGGTGAGGGAGGCGGTGCGGGACGTCGAGAAAGCTGGTGCGGTGATGATGCTTCGCATGGCTGGGTCCGGAAGGGTGGGTGAGCGCGGCGGACTCTAGGCAGCGCACATGACGGATCGGTGTCAGGAACCGCTTCCATCGCCACGCCGGCACGCGGCAACCCGCATGGCGGCTCGCTGTGCGACGGTTCGTAAAGTACTGTGGGCGCGTGTGTCGCCGGATGTCGGCGTCGCGGCGTCGGGCACGTTCGGGAGCGGGGTTTGCGGTGGATTTGCTGTACAGCAAATAAGCGGAAAACCCATAACTTATGAAAATCGCACCGAATTGCTGATCAGCAAACAAGGCATCTACAACTCAGTTAGCGCCCCCAGCAACAGTTGAATCTGCGCTTCCAGTTCGCGGATCAACTCCGGTGGCACCGCCGCGTTCTGGCGTAGCAAGGCCTCGACCTGGGCGGCCGCAGAGGCCAGCGGCACGGCACCCAAGGTCGCTGCCGTCGACTTCAAGTCATGCGCCAGCCGCAGCGCCTGTGCCCCATCGCCGGCCGCCTGGGCCGCGGCGAACCGGCCGTTCCACGCGGCGAGCGCATCGCGAGCCGCCTGCAGCACGCGCAGGTAGAGCGCGACCTGGCCTTCCATCCGCGCCAGCGCCGTCGCGAGGTCGAAGCCGGGCAGCGCGGCCAGCGCCGGCAACGGCGGCGGCGCGTCGGCGAAGGCCGCGATCTCGGGGCGGTGCGACGCGGCCGGCTGCTCCGTCGCACCGGTCAGCCGGGCGATCACGCGCCGCAGCTGCGCGCGCGAGAACGGCTTGGTCAGGTGCGCCTGGCAGCCGGCCTGCAGGCTGCGCCGCTCGTCGTCGGGCAGCGCGTTCGCGGTCAGCGCCACCACCGGCACCGGGGCGCTGCCGCGCCGCCGCTCCAGCGCGCGCAGCGCGGCGGTCGCCTGGTAGCCGTCCATGCCGGGCATCTGCACGTCCATCAGCACCAGGTCGTAGGCTTGCGCCGCGAAGCGCTCGACGGCCGCCGCGCCGTCGTGCACCACGTCCAGCCGGTGGCCTTCGCCTTCGAGGTAGGCCTGCACCAGCAGCACGTTCTGCGGGTTGTCGTCGGCCAGCAGGATGCGCAGCGAGCTCAGCATCGCGCCGTCGGGCCCGGGCGTGCTGACCGCCCACACCGCCACCGGCGCCTCGATGCTGGCCGGCAGCGCCACCTCGACGAAGAAGCACGACCCCTCGCCTTCGCGGCTCTCGACGCCGATGCGCCCGCCCATCAGCGCGACCAGCCGGCTGCTGATCGTCAGGCCCAGGCCGGTGCCGCCGTAGGCCCGCGCGACGCCGCTGTCGGCCTGCGCGAAGGCCTCGAAGATCGTGCGCTGCCGGTCGGCCGGGATGCCGATGCCGGTGTCGCGCACCTCGAAACGCAGGTGCCCCGGCGTGTCGGGCAGCCGGTGCACCGCGAGCGTCACGCTGCCGCGCTGCGTGAACTTGACCGCATTGCCCAGCAGGTTGCGCAGCACCTGCGCGAGGCGCGGCGCATCGCCGTCGACCACCGCCGGCAGCTCGGGGTCGAACTGCGTCAGCAGCCGCAGCCCCTTCTGCGACGCACGCGCCTCGAACAGCACCGTCTGGCTCGCGACCAGCTCGACCAGCGAGAACGGCTGGCGGTGCAGCTCCAGCAGGCCGGCTTCGATCTTCGACAGGTCGAGCAGGTCGTTCAGGATCTCCATCAGGCTCGCGCCGGCCGACTGGAACAGCGCGACGTGGCGGCCCTGGCGCTCGTCGAGCCGGGTCTGCGCGAGCAGCTCGGCCGAGCCGAGCAGCGCATTCATCGGCGTGCGGATCTCGTGGCTCATGTGCGCGAGGAACTCGCTCTTCATGCGGCTCGCGGCCTCGGCGCCGGCGCGCTCGCGCTCCAGTTGCAGCCGCTCGGCGCGCAGCACGCGGCGGCCGTTCCACTGCGACAGCGCGGCCAGGCTGGCGGGCACGACCAGCACCTGCAGCACGTTCGACAGCTGCGCGCGCCACAGCACGCCGGCCGCATCGAGCAGCAGCAGCGCGAGCAGCGTGGCGGCGCACCAGGCCAGGTCGGCGTGCGAGCGCAGCCTGCCGCGCCGCAGCGCGATGGCACCGGGCAGCAACGCGAGCAGCCACCACAGTGCATCGAGCGCGAGACGCGGCGGCGCGAACAAGGCCCCGGTCGCCAGCGCCGATTGCATCTGCGCGAGCGCCGCCGGCGCCCAGCGCGGGCCGAGCGGCGTCTGCACCCGGTCGTTCAGCACCGCGCTCGCGCCGATCACGATGCTGCGGCCCTGCACCTGGACGCGCAGGTCGTCATCGCGCAGCACGCCGCGCGCGGCCTGCACCACCGACAGGTAGGGCCGCAGCGCGACGGCGTCGCCGCGCGCCGGCCAGCGCGGCCGCACGCGGCTGGCCGCGTCGACCGGCCAGCGGCGATCGCCCGCCCGCGCCTGCCCCGCGGCGCACGCGAGGCCGCCCGGCGCAACGCCGTCGGCCGCCAGCAGCGAGGCCAGCGCCAGCGCCGGCACGCCCTGCACGGTGGACGCATGCCACAGCGACAGCGCGCGCAACTGGCCGTCGTCATCGGTCGGCGTCGACACCATGCCGAGCACCGGCGAGGCCGCCATCAGCGCAGCCGACGGCATCAGCAGCCCCGGCCAGGCCTGCGCACCGCAACCGCCCGGGCCGGGCTGCGGCGGCAGCCACTCGCCGTCGCCGGGCGGCGACGGCGCCACGCTGACCGCCAGCACGATGCGGCCCGGGTGGCGCGCGAGCGTGGCGGCGAGCGCCGCATCGCCGTCGCGCGGGTCGGCCAGCACCAGGTCGATCGCGACGCTGCGCGCGCCGATGTCCAGCAGGTACTCGGTGACCAGCGCGAGCAGCGCGCGATCGGGCGGCCAGCCGCCGAACTGCGGACGCAGCGCCGCGACCGAGGCCTCGTCGATGTCGACCACCAGCACGCCGGGCGCACCGTCGCGCGCTGCGAGCACGCGCGCCTGCAGGTCGTGCCAGGCGGTCTGCGCCGGCGCCAGCGTGCCGCTGGCGGCGATCAGCCCGGCGAGCAGCACGCTCGCCACGAGCGCGAGGAGCACCGCGCGGCGGCCGGTCGGCGCGGGCCATTTCATGGCGTGGCCCTCATGGCGTGGCCCTCATGGCGTGGCCCTCATGGCGTGGCCCTCACGGCACCGCCCTCACAGCAACAGCAGCACCGCGGCGCCCGGCAGCAGCCACCACCACAGGCTGCGCGGCACGTCGAACTGCTGGGTCGCGCCCCACGGGCCGGTGAAGCCGTCGGCCTGCTGCGTGCGCACGCGCAGGAAGTAGCGGCCGGGGGCAGGGCGCGACAACACCAGCTCGGGCAGGTTCTCGCGCCGCTCCAGCACCAGCTGCGTGAAGGCGGCATCGGTCGCGACCTGCACGTCGTAGGCGTCGTCGCTGCTGCGGGCGCGCCAGCGGAACACCAGTTGCCCGCCCTCGTCCTTCGGCGGTGCGAGCGTGGCCGGCGGTGGCGTCTCGCGCAGCTCGAAGCTGCTGGCGTCGCTGAACGGGCCGGGGTCGTCGCCGGCGGCGATGCTCGCGATGCGCCAGTGGTAGCGGCCGGGCGGCAACGCGAGGCCGAGCCGCTCGCCGCTCACGTCGCCGCGGTCGACACGCACCGTCTCGAAGCGCGCATCGTCGGCCACCTGCAGGTGGTAGCGCTGCGCGGCGGCGGCCTTCGTCCAGCTGAACTCGACGCGCTCGCCGTAGGCATGCCCTTCGTCGCGCGGTTCGGTGGTGAAGGGCGGCTCCGGCCGCGCCTTCAGCGTGAACGCGAGCTGCGAGCTGCGGCCCTCCAGGCCCTGCGCGTCGCGCGCGCGCACCTGCAGCAGGTAGCGGCCGTCGGGCAGGTCGGCCCATTGCGCGGCGGGCTCGGTGAAGCTGCCGTCGAGCAGACGCTGGTTCAAGCTCTGGTCGGCGAACACCTGGGCGCGGTAGCCGACCGCACCGGCGAGGGTCGGCCACGAGAAGCGCAGCGGCACGCGCTCGTAGCGGGTCGGCAGCGTCGACAGGCCCGGCGCCGCCGGCAAGGGCTTCACCGGCGTGGCGCCGGTCGCACCGGCGACCATGCCGAAGCCGTCGGCGATGGTCGCGACCGGCTTGCGGCCGCTGCTGGCCGCGACGCGCCCCTCGGTGACTTCGGCCGCGGTGCTGCCGGCCGCCACGCGCACGCGGAACTCGGTGCCGCGCACGCCCAGCGTCAGCACCGGCGTGCGGATGTCGTAGGCCGAGCCGCGGGTGCGCTGCGGATTGACGCGCGATTCCGCCTCGCCCGCGTCGAGCGTCAGCTGCGAGCGCGTGACGCCGCTGTGGCCGAACATCAGCAGCGAATCCATGCGCAGCTGCGAGCCGCCGGAGACCAGCACGCGCGTCGAATCCGCGAGGCGCAGCGTGAGGCTCGCGTCGGGCTCGGTGCGCAGCAGGTCACCGGGCTGCAACGTGTCGCCGACCACCAGCGCGATGCGCTCGCCGGCGCGCTCGCGCTGCGCACTGCCCGACAGGAAGGCGACGCTCGCGACCGTCGCCTCGGCGCGCAGCCAGGCCACCGGCAGGCGCAGCTGGCGGCCCGGCTCGAGCCGCTTCGGGTCGGCGACCTGGTTCAGGCGCTGCAGCCGCTGCCAGCCGGCACCGGGCGCGAGGTAGCTGTTGGCGATGCTGTAGAGGGTGTCGCCGGGGACGACGCGGTAGACCCAGTCGGTCGCCGGCGCAGCGGTCGGCGCGGAGGCTGATTCAGCAGCCGCAGAGGCCTCGGCCGCGTGGCCGGTGCCGGTGCAGAGGAGCATCAGGCAAGCAATGGCCGCTGCAACGCCGCGGGCGTTGCGCATCGCACTCCCAGCCGGCGAACGGGACATCGTGTGCCTCCCTCGGAACCGATGAAGCCGGGCGCGTCTATGCGGCCAAGCCCTGACCCGGCCCAGAGCGCGGAAAGATAGCATGGGCCGACAGCTCCGTGCCCACTCGATGACCCCCACTCCTGCCCCTTACCCGCACCTTCTCGCCCCGCTCGACCTCGGCTTCATGACGCTGCCCAACCGCGTGCTGATGGGCAGCATGCACACCGGCCTCGAAGACGGCCGCAAGCACTTCCCGGCGATGGCCGCGTTCTTCGCCGAGCGGGCGCGCGGTGGCGTCGGGCTGATGGTGACCGGCGGCTTCGCGCCCAACATCGCTGGCTGGACCAAGCCGTTCGCCGGCATGCTGGCCAGCAGCGGTGCGGCACGCCGCCACCGCGAGGTGACCGGCGCGGTGCATGCCGAAGGCGGCCGCATCGCGCTGCAGATCCTGCACACCGGGCGCTACGGCTACCACCCGTTCTGCGTCGCGCCGTCGCGCATCCCCTCGCCGATCTCGCCGTTCACGCCGCGCGAGCTGTCGGCGCGCGGCATCGAGCGGCAGATCCGTGCCTTCGTGCGCTGCGCGCTGCTGGCGCGCGAGGCCGGCTACGACGGCGTCGAGATCATGGGCAGCGAGGGCTACCTGATCAACCAGTTCCTGGTGACGCACACCAACCACCGGACCGACGACTGGGGCGGCTCGTACGAGAACCGCATGCGGCTGCCGGTCGAGATCGTGCGCCGCGTGCGCGAGGCGGTCGGGCCGGATTTCATCCTGATCTACCGGCTGTCGATGATCGACCTGATCCCCGACGGCAGCAGCTGGCCCGAGGTGGTCGCGCTCGCGAAGGCGGTCACGCAGGCCGGCGCGACGATCCTGAACACCGGCATCGGCTGGCACGAGGCGCGGGTGCCGACGATCGCCACCAGCGTGCCGCGCGGCGCGTTCGCATCGGTCACGCAGACCATGCGCCGCGAGCTGCGCGCCGCTGGCCTCACGATCCCGCTGGTCACCAGCAACCGCATCAACACACCCGAGGTCGCCGAGCAGCTGCTGGCCGACGGCTGTGCCGACCTGGTGAGCCTGGCGCGCCCGCTGCTCGCCGATCCGGAGTTCGTCAACAAGGCCGCAGCGAGAAGGCCGGAGTCGATCAACACCTGCATCGCCTGCAACCAGGCCTGCCTCGACCATGCGTTCAAGGCGCAGCTCGCGACCTGCCTGGTCAACCCGCGGGCCGCGCGCGAGACGGTGCTGGTGCAGCGGCCGGCGCGGCAGCGGCGCCGCGTCGCGGTGGTGGGCGCCGGGCCGGCCGGGCTGGCGGCGGCCTGCACGCTGGCCGAGCGCGGCCATGCGGTCGACCTGTTCGATTCGGCGGCCGAGATCGGCGGGCAGTTCAACCTCGCGCGGCGCGTGCCGGGCAAGGAGGAATTCTCCGAGACGCTGCGCTACTTCGGCCAGCGGCTGCAGGCGGCCGGCGTCGCGCTGCACCTGAACACCCGGGCCACCGCCGGCTTGCTGGTGGCGGGCGACTACGACCGCGTGCTGCTCGCCACCGGCGTGACGCCGCGCGACCCGAAGATCCCCGGCCAGGAGCTGCCGCACGTGCTGAGCTACCTCGACGTGCTGCTGCAGCGCAAGCCGGTCGGCGACAAGGTGGCGGTGATCGGCGCCGGCGGCATCGGCTTCGACGTCGCGGAGTTCCTCGTCACGCCGCCGGGGCACTCGCCGACGATGAACCTCGCCGAGTGGCGCGCCGAATGGGGCGTGGCCGATCCGTCCGAGGTGCGCGGCGGCGTCGTGCCGGCGCGGCCGGCGCCGCCCGCGCGCCAGGTGGTGCTGCTGCAGCGCAAGCCCGGCAAGCTCGGCAAGGGGCTGGGCAAGACGACCGGCTGGATCCACCGCGCGGCGCTGCAGATGAAGCAGGTCGAGATGATCGGCGGCGTCAACTACGAGCGCATCACGCCGCAGGGCTTGTTCGTCACGTATGGAGAACAGCGGCGCGATGGCCAACTGATCGAGTGCGACACCGTCGTGCTGTGCGCCGGCCAGGTGCCGCTGCGCGAACTGCTGGAACCCTTGCGCGCCTCGGGTGTGGACGCTGACTTGATCGGCGGCGCCGACGAAGCGAGCGAGCTCGACGCGAAGCGCGCCATCGATCAAGGCACACGGATTGCCCTGGCGCTTGAATGAGCCGTCTGTTGCGCACCGCCTTCGTCACCCTGCTGTTCTGCCTCACCGGCCTGGGGGGCTGCGCCAGCCTGCCGCCGCCGCAGCCGCGCCCGCCGGTGCAGGCGCTGGCCGATCCGGAGAACACCGCACTCGGCAAGTTCGTCGCGGCCAATGCGCCGGCGCCCGGCATTTCGGGCTTCCGGGTGCTGGCCTCGGGCGAGGATGCGTTCGCCGCGCTGAGCGCGCTGGCCGATCGCGCGCAGAAGACGCTCGACCTGCAGTACTACCTGATCCACAGCGATGAATCGTCGCGTGCGCTGATGCAGCGCGTGCGTGCGGCGGCTGACCGCGGCGTGCGCGTGCGGCTGCTGATCGACGACCTGAACACCGCCGGCCAGGACGACGCGCTGATGCGCCTGACGCAGCACCCGCGCATCGAGGTGCGGCTGTACAACCCGTTCCCGTCCGGCCGCATCGCGACGCTGAGCCGCGTGATGGCCTCGCTGACCGACGCCGGCCGCATCAACCACCGGATGCACAACAAGATGTTCGTCGCCGACAACGCGCTGGCTGCGACCGGCGGGCGCAACCTCGGCGACGCCTACTTCGTGCAGAGCGCGCAGAGCAACTTCCTCGACATCGACGTGCTGGTGGCCGGGCCGGCCGTGCGCGCGCTGTCGGCGGTGTTCGACGGCTTCTGGAACGACCCGCTGGCCTACCCGATCGGCGTGGTGACCGGCCAGCCGGCGGCCGCACCGGCCCCGGCCAGCGAGGCCTCGGCGCCCGACCATCCCGCGAGCGCGCTGGCCGGCGAGGCGGCGGCCTCGGCACCGGCCATCGTCGCCGCGGCCGCGAAATCGCCGCTCGGCAGCGAGCTGGCGCGCAACCAGCTGAAGCTGGTGTGGGCGCCGTCGCGCGTGCTGGCCGACAAGCCGACCAAGGCCAGCGCGCCCGCCACCGAAGAGACGCCCGCGCCGCCGCGGGAGGTGATCAGCGACGACGTCGAGGGCCTGCTGCGCGGCGCGCGCAGCGAGATCGTGCTGATTTCGCCGTACTTCGTGCCGGGCGCGCGCGGCATGGCGCTGATCGAGGACCTGAAGCGCCGCGGCGTGCACCTGCGCGTGCTGACCAATTCGCTGGCCACCACCGACGCGCCGGCGGTGCACATCGGCTACGCGCGCTACCGCGAGCAGATGCTGAAGGCCGGCGTCGAGCTGCGCGAACTGCGCGTGCACCTGGACCTGCCGCGCAGCAAGGTCGGCTCGTTCGGCTCGTCGCAGGCCTCGCTGCATGCGAAGGTGCTGGTGATCGACCAGCGCGACGTGCTGATCGGCTCGATGAACATGGACCCGCGCTCGGCCCGGCTGAACACCGAGATGGGCGTGGTCATGCACAGCCCCGAGATCGCGCGCCAGCTGCTGCAGCTCCACGACGAGGTCGCCAGCGCCAACAGCTGGCGGCTGTCGCTCGACCCCGACGGCCGGCTGCTGTGGACGCTGTCGCCGCCCGGCGGCGGCGCGCCGCAGGTGCTGACCAGCGAACCCGAGGCGAGCCTGTGGCTCAAGCTCACGGTGAAGCTGCTGTCGCCGTTCGCGCCGGAGGAGATGTTGTGAACACGCGTGTTGTGAACAAGGGAATCCGCGGCCGCATTTCACGCTGATTTCACGACCCCATCACCAATCCCGCTTGCGGCACTGAGATGATGCCGCCCGTGCGCCGTCGACAGCATGGCGCGGATGGGGGAGGGGGAACCCGTGGGATTGAATCGAAAGCAATGGGCCGGCATCGCCGTCGCGGTGGTGCTGGTGGCCGGTGGGATCGTGGCCGCGACGATCGGCTGGTCGCGCTACGGCGGCAGCATCAATGCGCTGGAGGTGGACCTGGAGCACCCGCAGGCCTATGTGTCGACGCCGGCACTGTCGCGCCTGCCGCGCGACCTGATCAAGGCGCCGGTGCTGCGCGACGTGCTGACCGAAGACTTCGCTTTCTATTACGAAGAGCATGAAAGCCGCCTCGGCCTGCAGGGCGCGCTGAAGCGCATCGCGTTCGAGCACGACACCACGCTCGGCGACAAGCTGATCGAGCTGGCGCTCGACGAGCCGGCCGAGATGGCGTTCTGGACCGATGCCAAGGGCGCGCCGCGCCACTGGGTGATGGCGATGACGCGCGGCGTGCTGGCCCGCACGCTGCAGGGCGCCGCCGCGCTCGCCACCAACGACCGCCAGTTCAGCGTGATCGCGCAGGTCCGCGTCAACGGCGACACGCTGCCGGTCTACGCGCTGACGCTGTCGTCGCGGCGCACGCTGGCGCTGGTCGCGCAGGGCAACCGCGTGGTCGTGCTGAGCGATCCGGGCCTGCTGTTCGATGGCGAGCGCCAGGCCGACGCCCATTCGCGCGACATCGTCGCCGCGCTGCTGTCGGCCGATGCGAAAACGCAGGCGGTGTACCGCCGCGGCTTCGGTCTCGGCGAGCCCGGCAACGCCCACACGATCGTCGCCGACGCGCGGTTGATGTCGTTCGGCTACCAGCACTTCTTCCCCGGCCTGCGGGCCTTGCGCTTCGACGTGGCACCCGGTGGTGCGGTGCTGGCCACCAAGCTGCGCGTCGATGGCCTCGCGGCGCTGCCGGCCGCCCCGGCCGACCGTGCGCTGTGGTCGGCCGTGCCCGCCAACCCGGCCGCCTGCACGCTGCTGCCGGCCGACTGGACGCGCGCCCGGGCGGTGGCCGGCGCGACCGGCTGGCCGGCGCTGGCCGACCAGCTGGACGGGCCGGCGGCGATCTGCTGGTACCCGCGCTCGCAGTTCCACACGCCGCTCGTCGTCGCGCAGTTGCGCGAGGGCGCCGCCGACCCGTCGGCCACGCTCGACGCGCTGACCGGCTGGCTGCTGCCAGCCAAGGCGGCCGCGCTGTCACCGGCTGCCCGCACCGGTGCCCAGCGCTGGCAGCGCGAGGTCAGCGCGCCGTGGGGCCCGCATGGCGACGCGGCCGCCACCACCTACCGGCCGACGCTCGCGCGCCAGGGCCGCTGGCTCACCTTCTCGCCCGACGATGCGCTGGTCGACCAGGCGCTGGATGCGCAGGCGCGCCGCTTCCCGAGCGTGGCCGACAGCCTGCCGGTCGGGCCGGCGACGCTGGCCGTGATCGCGCCGCGCCAGGTGGCCGACCTGGCCCGGCGCGAGGCCTTCGAGGTGCTGCCGCCGGAGCAGGAGCTGTTCCGCCGCGCGGCCGAGCGCCAATTGGTGCCACGCCTCGACGCGCTCGGCAAGCTGCCGACGGCCCGCGCAGTGGCGGCCGGCACGCCGGACGCCGAAGGCTGGGTCGCGGTCGAGTGGCAGTCGTTGTCGGCCTTGAAGACGCGCTGATGTCGCACGCCCCCTTCACGCGGCGCGCGCTGCTGCTGGCCGGCGCGCTGCTCGCCACCGGCAGCCGCGCGGCACCCGCGCAACTCGACCGCGCGCAGTCGCAGCGTTTCCGCGACTGGATGACGCTGCTGATCCATGCGCAGATCGAGCGCGGCCCGACGCCGCGCTGGACGCACCGCGACTGCGCCGGCCTGGTGCGCTTCGCGGTGGCCGAATCGCTGCGCGAGCACGACCTGGCCTGGCGGCGCGCCAACGGCCTGCTCGGCATGCGGCTGCCGCCCGACCTCGACACCGGCAGCACCCAGCAGCTGCGCCATGCCTGGCGGCGCGCCGACGGCACGCGCGATGCGTTCGTCGGTGCGCTCGAGCTGGTGCAGGAGAACACCCGCCCGGTCGCACGCCAGCTGACGCAGGCGGTGGCCGGCGACCTGCTGTTCTACGACTTCGGCGACGAGCAGCACCTGATGGTCTGGATGGGCCGCTACATCGCGTACCACACCGGGCGCATCGAGCCCAACGACAACGGCCTGCGCGCGGTGCGCGCCGACCAGCTCCTCGGATGGAAGGACACGCGCTGGCGGCCTTCCGACGACAACCCCAACTTCTCGGGCGTCCATCGACTGGCGTTCCTCGCATGAAGAACCTGACCAAGATTTCCTGGCCTGTCCTCGCTCTCGCCGCGCTGCTGGCGCTGCCGCCCGCCGGGTCGGCCGCACCTGCGCCCGCGGGGCCGGTCCCGCTGCCCAATGCCTGGGCGCCGTTCTCCGGCGAGCCCTTCTTCCTGCTGTCCGATGCGACCTTCGGCAGCGCCGACATCGCGAAGGTGCGGCTCGAGGTCAACTCGCCGCAGATGCTGGAGCAGGCCGGCGGCGTCGACGTGCTGGTCTACCGCATCCCGCAGCCGCTCGATTTCCTGCAGCGCCAGAAGAACCTGCACCGCGTGCAGGTCGATGCGCGGCCGGCCGAGCCGGGGCTGTCGAACACGCTGACCCACCTGTGGGACAACTGGGCCGTCAAGTCGCGCCTCGCGTGGCAGAAGCTGTTCTCGAACGACGCGCGCCTGGCCGTCACCGCGCAGGCGCCGGAGCTGAAGACGCCGAAGGCGCTGAGGCAGCCGTCCACCTTCGAGGAGCCGCCGCAGTTCAAGCCGATCGCCGGCCTCGCGGTGATCGAGCGCTTCCGCTACCCGGTGCAGGCCGCCAAGCCGATCGAGCCGCCGAAGGACCTGAAGCTCGCCGGCAGCAGCAGCGAGTTCATCAACCCGTCGCAGGGCAACGTCTGGGTGCCGATCGGCAAGCGCGCGCCGGGGCTGTACCTGGTCGAGGCGATCGCCGGCCAGCACCGCGCGACGACGCTGCTGTTCGTCAGCGACACCGTCGCGCTGACCAAGGTCTCCGGCGAGCAGATGCTGGTGTGGGCAGCGCAGCGCGGCAACGGCGCCGCGGTGCCGAAGACCCGCGTCGTCTGGACCGACGGCATCGGCGTGCTGAAGAGCGGCGCGGCCGACGCACAGGGCCTGGTGCGGCTCGACCGCAAGGCGCCCGAGCAGACCTACCTGTTCGGCGAGGACCCGGCGGGCGGCGTCTTCGTTTCCGAAAACTTCTACTACGACAGTGAGATCTACGCGGCCAAGGTCTACGCCGTGACCGACCGCCCGCTGTACCGCCCCGGCGACTGGGTGCAGGTGAAGGTGAGCGGCCGCGAGTTCCGCAGCGCCCGCGAATCGGTGAGCCTGAAGGACGGGCCGCTGACGCTGCAGGCGCTCGACCCGGCCGGCCAGGTGATCGCGACGCAGTCGCTGCGCTTCAGCGGCACGCAGGGGGCCGACACCCGCTTCGCGCTGCCCGACAACGCGGCGGCCGGCGGCTACGAGCTGCGCCTCGCGATGGGCGACGACGTCTACACCGCGGCCTTCCGCGTCGCCGACTACCAGAAGCCGCATTTCGAGATCACGCTGCTGGCCGACAAGCCCGGCTTCGCGACCGGCGAACGCGTCAGCGGCAAGCTGCAGCTGAACTACCCGGACGGCAAGCCGGTCGCGCATGCCCGCGTCAGCCTGACGGCGCGCGCGCAGAAGTTGACGATGGTCGAAGGCGAACTCGACTACGGCGGCCAGTTCCCGCTGAAGCTGACGCAGGACGAGCTGCAGACCGATGGCAGCGGCGTCGCGAGCTTCTCGCTGCCGCCGACCGACCAGCCGAGCCGCTACATCCTGACGGCGCTCGCGACCGATGGCGCGGCCTGGCGCGTGCGCACGTCGAAAGAGATCCTGATCGAGCGCGGCAGCGGGTCGTACAAGCTGACGCCGGACCGCCAGTTCTCGAAGCCCGACGAGCCGGTCGCGTTCACGGTGAGTGCCGGTGCGCAATCGACGGCCGACGCGGCGCGCCCGGCGCGCTGGGAATGGCTGCGGCTCGAGAACCGCGCGAAGGAATCGGGCGCCATGCCGGCCGGCGACGTGCTGAACCTGCGCTTCCCGCAGCCCGGGGCCTACACCGTGTCGCTGCGCGATGACAAGGGCCGCCTCGTCGGCGCCGCCAGCCACTGGGTCAGTGGCGACGGCCTGAAGGCGCCCGCCGGCAGCATCACGATGGTGTTCAACCGCGCCGCCTACCGCGCCGGCGACACCGCCGAGCTGTTGCTCAGCTTCCCGGAGCCGATCGACAACGCGCTGCTGACGCTGGAGCGCGACCGCGTCGAAGCGACCGCCGTGCTCGGCGAATCGGCCGACTGGGTCAAGAGCGAGCGCCTCGGCCCGACGCAATGGAAGCTGACGCTGCCGGTGCGCGAGGAGATGAGCCCGAACATGACGGTGTCGGTCGCCTACGTGAAGAACGGCGACTACGTGTTCCAGAACCAGGGCCTGCTGGTCGAGCAGCCGCGCATCGCACTCGGGCTGCGCACCGACAAGCCGGTCTATGCACCGGGCGAGCTGGTCACGGTCGACGTCGACACGCGGCTCGGCGGCAAGCCGGTGGCGGCCGAGGTCGCGGTCGGCGTGGTCGACGAGATGATCTACGTGCTGCAGCCGGAGATCGCGCCCGGCATCGAGGAGTTCTTCTACCACCCGCGCCGCAACAACGTGCGTACCAGCGCCAGCCTGTCGTTCATCGGCTACGACCTTGCCACCAGCAAGCTCGGCGTGCTGCCGTCGTCGCGCCAGGTGAACCAGCGCGCGGTGAAGGTGCTGGAGCGGCCGCGCCGCGACAACGTCGACACGGCGGCCTGGGAGCCGCGGCTGTCGACCGATGTGCAGGGCCATGCGCGCTTCACGTTCCGCATGCCCGATTCGCTGACGCGCTGGCGCATCACCGCACGGGCGATGCAGGCCGGCGGCGCGGTCGGCCAGCAGGTCGGCTGGGTGCGCTCGGACAAGCCGTTCTATGCCAAGTGGACCAGCCCCGACTGGCAGCGCGAGGGCGACCGCGCGCAGGCATCGATCGCGCTGTTCAACCAGACCGGCCAGCCGGCGCGCATCGAATGGGAAGCGCGCGGCGCGGGCGTCGAGCGCAAGGACACGCTGAGCGTGCAGCCGGGCATCAACTTCATCGCGCTGCCGATCGCGGCCGACCGCGTCGGTGCCGCCGGCGTCAGCCTGGTGCTGCGCCAGGACGGCCGCGTCGTCGACCAGCTCGACACCACGCTGCAGCGCCTGCCGGTGGCCTGGCGCGCGCCGCGCGAGCAGGTGCTGGACATGGCGGCGGGCAGTGCGGCCTTGAAGCTGCCGGCGGATGCGACCCGCGTGCGCGTGGCCTTCGCGCAAGACCCTGCCGCCGGTGCCTTCAACCGCTGGATGGAGGAGTTGATCGACTTCCCGTACGGCTGCGTCGAGCAGACGGCGAGCCGCATGCTGCCGCTGTCGATCGCGCTGCAGTCGCTGTCGCCGGCCCAGCAGCCGTTGGCGCCGCAGCTGACGCAGAGGTTGTCGACGGCGCGGCTGTCGCTCGCGCAGATGGCCGGCCCGCAGGCGCGCTTCGGCTGGTGGGGGCGCGGCATGAGCGACGACGCGTTCCTGACCGCGTACGCCTACTACGCCGACTGGCGCGCGACGCAGGCGCTGCGCACCAGCCTGCCCGACGAGCACTGGGAGCGGCTGCTCGACGTGTATGCGAAGGAGGGCAGCGCGCTGCCGCCGCTCCAGCGCGCACTCGCGCTGTCGTGGATGCAGGAGATGGGCTTGTCGGTGGGCGCGATGAACGCCAGCCTGGTCGAGCAGCTGGCCGCACAGGAGGCGGGTGCCGCACCGGGCGAAGCGCAGCGCGGCAGCTGGGTGATGACGGAAGATCCTGCCGCCGGCTCGCGCGACATCGCGCTGGTGCTCGCGGTCGACACCGCGCAGCGTGCCAAGGGTTCGGTCGCGGCCGACCAGCGCGCGGCCGCCGATGCGGCCGCCGCGCGCCTCGGCGGATCGACCTCGCCGTTCGTGCAATCGCTGCTGATGGCGACGCGCCGCAGCGGCACCGAGAAGGCCGGCGAGCTGCTCGGCCAGGTGGGCGCCGGCATGCCGACCTTCGACCGCTCGCAGACGCTGTTGTGGCTGCAGCGCGCGCTCGGCCGCAAGCCTGACGCCGCCGTCTCCGATGTGGCGCTGGCCGCACCGTGGCAGCGCAGCGTCGGCAGCAGCGGCGACGTGGTGTGGACCTTGCCCGCGGGCGCGGCGCTGCCGGCCACGCTGGCCTTGCCGGCCGGTGGCAAGGCGGCCTGGGCCTACGTCAGCTACGAGAGCAGCGAAGCGCAGGCGCCGGTGTTGCCGGTGAGCATCAAGCGCACGCTGTGGCGCGTGGTGACGGCGCCGAAGCCGGCAGCGGCGTCGCAACCGGCGGGACAACAGGCCTCCCCTGACAACGCGCGCATGAACGTCACGCTGGAACGGGTCGAGCCCGGCACGCCGCTGGACACCAACACGCTGTACCTGGACCAGGTCACGCTCGGTGCGCCGAAGGCGATGCGCTGGGCGCTGCTCGAGGTGGCGCTGCCGCCCGGCGCCGCGGTCGAGTCCAGCACCTGGGGCCTGGACCTGAGCGGCCAGCCGCTGGAACGTGCGCAGCACGAGCCGACGGCGCAGGGCTATGCGGTGCCGGTCGAGAAGCTGGAGGCCGGCGGCACGGTCACGCTGCGCCACCTGGTGCGCTTCGCGCAGCGCGGCCAGTTCAAGCTGCCGCCGGCGCGCGTGCACCGCATGTACCAGCCGGAGGCCAAGGGCGTTGACGGCAGCGGTGCCTGGTCGACGGTCGAGGTCCGCTGAGGCCGGCATGCCGATCCGCTTCGCCACCGCCATCGCGCTGTTCGCGGCCTGCACCGTGCAGGCCGCGCCGGCGACGCGCCTGGCGTGGCTGCAAGGCGACGAGGTGATCGCGCTGCAGCGCAGCGGCGAGGGCGCGCAACCGCTCGCGTCGCTGCCGCGCACGCCGCTCGGCAGCACCTGGAAGCTGTTCGTGCACGGCTTCCTGGAGGCGCGCGGCGTGCAGGAGCCGGCCTACCGCTGCGAGGCGGTGCAGCGCCTGCCCGACGACGATTACTGCTGCGACCCGGGGGCCGCCATCGGGCGCGACGAGGCGCTGGCGCGCTCCTGCGGCCCGTACTTCGAGCCGAAGCGGCTGGCGCTGTCGGCCGACGACTGGGCGCGCTTCTGGCGCGACCACGGCGCACCGGCCTGGCTGCAGCGGCTCGATGCGATGCAGCCCGGCACCGAGCTGGCGGTGCCCGAGCTGCTGCAGGCGCTGCGCCAGGTGCCGGCGCCGTCGCGGCTGGCGGCGCGGCAGGCGCTGCTGCCGCTGGCCACGCGCGATGCCGCGGTGCTGGCCGCGCTCGGCAGCGGGCCGCGCTTCAAGACCTGGTCGTGGCGCATCGATGGCGAACGCGCCGGTGGCACCGCCGGCTGGCTGGCCGACGGCACGCCGTTCTGGTTCAGCGCGGCCGGCACCAGCCGCACCGCGCTGCGGACGCAGGCGCCGTGGATCGCGCGGCAATGGTCGGCGCACGGGCTCGCAGCAGTGCGTGACGATGCCGACGCGCTGGCCGCCCAGCCGTGCATCGACGTGCGCTTCTTCCAGCGCTACCCGATCCAGGCGGTGCTGCGCGCCGATGGCAGCGCGGCACCGGTTGGCGCGTTGAACGGCCGCCACCGCGTCGTGTTCCGCAACGGCACGCAGCTGCCGATCGACGCGCTGCCGGCCTTGCAGCTGCGTGTCGAGACCGAGGGCCCGGTGATCACCGCCCGCCTGCCGCTCGAAGACTATGTGGCCCGCGTCGTCGACCGCGAAGGCCGCGCGACCGAACTCGAAGCCGCTCGCGCGCTGGCCATCGCCGCCCGCAGCTACGTGCTGCAGAACGCGCCGCAGGCCGAGGCCTGCCGGCAGATCGCCGACGACAGCCGCACGCAGCGCGTCAGCCCGAATCCGCCGAGCGAGGCGGCCCGCGCCGCGGCCGCCTTCACCGATGGCCTGGTGATCCGCGGTGCCGAAGTGCGCTACCACCTCGACCAGGCGTCGCCGGGCGTGCTGTCGTGGCAGGCCGCGGTGGCGGCGAGCCGGCGCGGCGACGGTTTCGAGACCATCCTGCGCGCCACCTGGCCCGGCATGACGCTCGCCGGCGCACAGGCCGGCGCCGACTGCGAGGCGCTGCCGCAGGCGCATGCCTGGCTGCTGCAGCGCCAGCAGCGCTGGCGCGAGCTGCTGCGGCGCGAGGCCGGCTACCAGCCGCTCGGCGCGGAGCTGCGCGTGTGCCAGCTCGCGATGGGCACGCCGCATTCCGACCAGCGGCGGCTCGAGATCCGCGTGCGCGAATGGCTGAGCCGCGAAGGCCGCGTGACCCTGATCCACGAATACCTGCACCTCGCCTTCCGCGACCACCCGCGCGGACAGGACGAGGCCTACATCGAACAACTGGCACAGCGATTGGCCGACTCATGAAGATGCTCATCCCCCTGCTCTTTCCCGTGCTGCTGGCCGCCTCGGCCACCGGCGCCGCGGCGCAGGCCGCGATCGACACACCGACCTCCGGCTGGCGCAGCGCGCCGCCGCGCCAGCGCGATTTCGTGCAGGAGGTGCACTACCCGGCCGCCAGCGTCAACGTCAACGGCCGCTCGGCCAGCGCGCTGATCCGCGGCCACATCGGTGCCAGCGCGAAGGCCGGTGCCGACGGCGCGCGCCAGCCGGCGCGGCTGGTGGTGGACGGTGTCGCGATGCCCTTGTCGACCGACGAAGACGGCGGCTTCGCGCGGCCCTGGTCGTTCGGCAGCGGCAGCCACGGCGTTGAGGTGCGGGCGCCCGGCGGCGGCCCGGGCAAGCGCACGCAGTTTTACGAGGCGCAGGCCGGCCGCGTGCCGACGCGGCTGCGCGTGGTGCTCAGCTGGGACAGCGACAACACCGACCTCGACCTGCACGTCGTCTCGCCCGACGGCGAGCATGTGTTCTACGGCGCGCGGGTGGCCGGCAACGGCGGCGCGCTCGACGTCGACGTGACGACCGGCTTCGGCCCCGAGATCTTCGCGACGCCCAGCCCGGTGCGCGGCGCGTACCACGTGTTCGTCAACTACTACGGCGCCGGCGAGCGGCGCGACGTGATCACCACCGCGCAGGTCGCGATCGTCGAGGACGAGGGCACGCCGCGCGAGAAGCAGCAGGTGTTCCGCGTGCCGATGCGCAAGCCGGGCGAGCTGACGCTGGTGCGGTCGTTCCTGGTGCCATGAAGCGCTGGCTTGTCGCCGCGGTGGCCGCCTGCGCGTACGGCGCGGCGCAGGCCGACCCGGACGTGACGATGACGCACCCGCCCGGCGGCTGGACCTACAGCGGCATCTCCGACGACCCCGGCCGTGTCAGCTACGCCTACCCGAGCAACCTGATCGAGCGCGGCGGCCAGCGCCAGCGCACGCTGATCGAGGGCCGGCTGAAGCAGCTCGGCAGTGCGCGCCGCACGCCGACGATGGTGGTCAACGGCAATGCGATGCCGCTGTACACCGGCGACGACGGCCGCTTCGCGCGGCCCTACGCCTTCGGTCCCGGCTCGAACGGCATCGAGATCCGCGATGCCGACGGCCGCAGCCGCAAGCGCGTGCAGTTCTACGAGGCGAACCGGCTGAAGACGCTCGCCAAGGTGCGCATCATCCTGGCCTGGGACGACCCGCAGGCCGAACTCGACCTGCACGTGATCACGCCCGACGGACAGCACGCGTTCTTCGCGAACCCGGTGCTCACCGACGGCGGCGGGCTCGACGTCGACAGCGTCGACGGCGCGGGACCGGAGATGTTCTCGACCACCGCGCCGATGCCGGGCGTGTACCACGTGTACGTCAACTACTGGGGCAACTTCGGGCCGGGCGGCTACCACTTCGACGAGTCGACGCGCCAGCAGCCGGTGATCACCGCCCGCGTGACGCTGGTGTTCGACGAGAACACCGGCGCCGAGCGGCGCGAGACCTTCACGGTGCCGATGCGCAAGATCGGCGACCTGATGCTGGTGCGGTCGGTGCGGCGCGGCTGACGCGCCGCGGGCAGGGGATACTGCCGGCGCCATGCGCATCAAGCACGTCGAAGTCTTCAACGCCATCATGCTGACCGGCACCGTCAGCGGCGCCGCGCGCCTGTTGCACGTCACGCAGCCCGCCGTCACGCAGACGCTGCAGCATGCCGAGCTGCAACTCGGCTACGCGCTCTTCACCCGCCAGCGCAACCGGCTCGTGCCGACGCGCGAAGCGCAGGCGCTGTATCCCGAGGTGCAGCGGCTGGTCTCGCAGCTCGAATCGGTGCGCCGCCTGGCTGGCGCGCTGCGCGGTGGCCAGCAGGCGGCCTTGCGCATCCTCGTGGTGCCGTCGCTCGCGGTGCATGCGTTGCCACAGGCGCTGGCGCTGTTCCGCCAGCGCTACCCGGCGGTGCCGGTCGCGATCCGCACGCTGCATTCGCAGGAGATCGCGCAGGCCATCGCGCTGCAGGAGGGCGATGTCGGCATCGTGTTCGGCCACAGCCCACACCCGGCGGTGCAGCAGGTGCCGGTGGCGCAGGGCCGCATGGTGTGCGTGTCTCTGGCCACGCCGGCGCGCAGCGGCGACCGGCGCAGCACCATCGAACTGGCCGAGGTGCTGCGCAGCAGCTTCATCCGCATCGATGAGCGCGACCCGATCGGCGCGATGCTGGCCGAGCAGTGCGCCCGCGAAGGCCTCGCGCCCGCTGGCGGCATCACCGTGCAGACGCACCACATCGCGATGACGCTCGCGGCGCAGGGCTTCGGCCCGGCGCTGATCGATTCGTTCACCGCCGCGGCCGCCGACGACACGCTGCAGGTGCGCACGCTGGTGCCCGAGGTGCCGGTCAGCATCAGCGCGCTGCTGCCGCAGGGCGAGCGTTCGCCGCAGCCGGCCGATGACCTGATCGACGCGTTCCGCCGCGTCGTCAGTCCTGCAGCCTGAACGGCGCCGCGTCGATCGACGGCGTGCGGTCCTGCATCAGCTGCGACAGCAGCCAGGCGCTGCCGCACGCGAGCGTCAGGCCGAGCGCGCCATGGCCGGTGTTCAGCCACAGCCCGCCGATGCGCGTCGCGCCGATCAGCGGGCGCGAGCCCGGTGTCGCCGGGCGCAGGCCGGCCCAGGGCTCGGGGTCGCCGGTCTGGAACGCGCCGGGGAAAGTGTCGGTCGCGGCCTGCAGCATGGCCTCGATGCGGCGCGGGTCGATGCGCAGGTCGGCGCCGCGCAACTCGGCGAAGCCTGCGATGCGCACGCGCTCCCCGAGCCGCGCGTAGACCAGCTTGCGCGCCGCATCGGTCACGCTGACCTGCGGCGCCCGCGCGGCGTTCGCGATCTGCAGGCTGATGCTGTAGCCCTTGATCGGCTCGATCGGCAGCGGCACGCCGAGCGGCTTCAGCAGCGCGGCCGCGCCGGGGCCGGCCGACACGACGAAGGCGTCGGCCTCGATCTCGCGCTCTGCGCCGCCGGCATCGGTGCAGCGCAGCGCATGTACGCGGCCGTCGCGCTGCACGAAGCCGACGACGCGGGTGTCCATGCGCCAGCGCGCGCCGCTGGCCTCGGCCAGCGCATGGCTCAGCTGCTGCGCATCGGTGACGGCCTCGTCGGGCGTCCAGACGCCGAACGCGATCGGCGCGCGGTCATGCGCGAGCGCCGGCTCCTGCCGCCGGCACGCGTCGGCGTCCAGCACGCGCTGCCGGCAGCCGAACCGGGCCTGCCAGGCGACCTGCCGCTGCGCCGCGTCGCGTTTGCCGGCGTCGCGGTGGATCACCAGCTTGCCCGCCTGGCGGACCTGCACGCCGAGCGGCCGCTCCGTCGGCGCTTCCCGTTGCCAGCGCGCCAGCACGTCGCGGCTCAGGAACGACAGGCGCAGCAGCGCCTCGGTGGTCTGCTGCACGCGGGCCTGCGTGCAGGCGCGGATGAACGCGGCCAGCCAGCGCCAGTGCGACAACTGCCAGCGCGGTTGCCACGACAGCGGGCTGTCGCGCGACAGCAGCCAGCCCGGCAGCGCGCGCAGCGCGGCCGGTGTCGCGAGCGGTTCCACGTAGCTGTAGCTGAGCTGCGCCCCGTTGGCGCGGCTCGCACCCTGGCCGGGGCGGTCGGCGGCATCGACCAGCGTGACCTGGAAGCCCTCGCGCGCCAGGGCCATCGCGGTGGCGCTGCCGATCACGCCGGCGCCGATGATGCAGATGTGCTTCATGCGGCCACCACGTCGGTGGGCGCGGCCGCGCGCTGCGCCTGCGACCACGCGACGACGGCGCGCGCCAGCGCATCGGTCGCGTCGATCACCGGCAGGCCGAGCCCCGCTTCGTCGAGCACCAGCGGCAGCTCGGTGCAGCCGAGCAGCAGCGCCTCGGCGCCGCGCCGCTGCAGCGCCTGCGCAGCCTTCAGCAGCAGGTCGCGGCCGAGCTCCGGCGCACCGGCCTTGACCGCGGCGATGCCCGGCATCACCCAGTCGACCATCTCGGGCGCGGTCGGCAGCACCCAATGTGGCCGATGCTGCAACGGATGCACCGATGGGCGGTTCAGATAAAGGCCCGAGGCCAGTGTTGCATCGGTCGCCAGCAGCCCGACGCGGGCACCCGGCGCGCGCCGTGCCAGTTCGGCCAGCGCGGCGTCGGCCAGGTGCAGCATCGGCAGGCCGAGCGCCGACTGCAGTGCATCGAACCACAGGTGCGCGGTGTTGCACGGCAGCACCACGAGCCCGACGCCCGCTGCGGCGAGCCGCTCGCCGCAGGCGAGTAGCGCCGGCAGCGGCGATTCGCCTTCGCCGCGGAAGGCGGCGGTGCGATCGGGCACCTGCGGGATGCTGCTGACGATCATCGGCACGTGGTCCTGGTCGCGGCGCGCCGGTGTCGCGGCCAGCACCTTGTGCAGGAAGTCGAGCGTCGCGAGCGGGCCCATGCCGCCGAGTACGCCGACCAGGCCCGGCACCGGATCCGGCGGAGGCACGATCGCGCCCGCGCCGCGTGCACCGCACGCTGCCTCGTTCATGGCTGTGTCTTGTCGACGAAGGAGGAGGGCGGGGCCGCTCAGGTCGCCGGCTTGTCGCTCAGCGCTTTCAGGTTGTCGCGCAGCTCCTGGCTCATCGGTGCCTGCAGGTTGATGCCCTTCGGCGGGATCGGCGACTGGAACCACTTCTTGTAGAGCGCCTCGAACTCGCCGCTCTGGATCAGCCCGGCGATCGTGTCGTCGACCAGCTTCTTGAAGGCCGGGTCCTCGCGCCGCACCATGATGGCGTACGGCTCGACCTGGATCGCCTCGCCCACCACCGCCAGCTCGGCCGGGTTGGCGGCGCTCGCCTTCAGGCCGTACAGCAGGATGTCGTCCATGCCGAACGCGACCGCGCGACCGGTCTGCACCATCAACGCCGATTCGGCATGGTCCTTCGCGCCCAGCAGGTCGATGCCGAGCTTCTTCTCTTCGTTCAGGTTGCGCAGGATCTTGTAGTTGGTGGTGCCGGTGGTCGACACGACCGGCTTGCCGGCCAGGTCGGCGAGCGACTTCACCGGCGTGCCGGCCTTCACCAGGAAGCGCGTGCCGGTGTAGAAGTAGTTGGTCGCGAACGCGACCTGCTTGCCGCGCTCGCTGTTGTTGGTGGTGGAACCGCACTCGATGTCGATGGTGCCGTTCTGCAGCAGCGGGATCCGGTTGGCCGAGGTCACGGCCTGCAGTTGCACCTTCAGGTCGGCGCGGCCGGTGGATTTCTTCACCGCCTCGACCACCTTGTTGCAGATGTCGACGCCGAAGCCGACCGGCTGCGCCTTGTCGTCGAGGTACGAGAACGGGATCGACGACTCGCGGTAGGCGACGCCGATCACGCCGCTCTGCTTGACCTTCTCGAGCGTGGTCTGGGCGGCCGCGAGCAGCGGGAGCGCACAGGCGAGGAGGGACAGTGCACGAAGGGAACGCAGCGACATGGGTGGGTCCTCGAACAGCGGTTGCGGTGCGAGGATGCTAGCGAGCTTCGTGCCGGGTGAGGCATCGGATCTTCCCCGGGCCCCATCAGCCAGCCTTATGGAGGATCAGCGCTCGACCTGCACGCCCTTCCAGAACGCGACCCGGCCCTTGATCTGCGCGGCCGCCTCGCTCGGCTCCGGGTAGTACCAGACGGCGTCCGGGTTGGCCTCGCCGTTCACCAGCAGGCTGTAGTAGTGCGCCTGCCCCTTCCACGGGCAGCTGGTGCGGTGGTTGCTGAAGCTGACGTACTCGCGCTTCAGGCTGCTCTCGGGGAAGTAGTGGTTGCCCTCGACGACCACCGTGTCGTCGCTCTCGGCGAGGGTCACGCCGTTCCAGACTGCTTTCATGCGCGTTCCTTTCGTGTCGCTGACGCGTGCGATGGTAGCGGCGGGGGTGCCGGCACCCCCGTGTTTGAAGGAAAAGCCCGCTGTTGCGGCAAGGCCGTTTGGGCTTATCGTCGTCACGGTCGCTCGATCGGCTCGCCCGGGGAGGCATCACTGCCCCACACGAGGTCGTTGGACACATGCTTTCAGCGCAGGCCCGTTTTCGCCGTCGCAGCCTGGCCTGGATCGGCTGGGCGCTTCCGGCCATCGGTGTGATGGTGATCGCTTTCATGTGGGCCTTCGTGCTGCACAGCCTGGCGGCCGAGCGCGCCCGGGTGGTCGCCGATGCCTACGCGAAGGCGCGCAGCCTGAACCGCGCGTTCGAGGAGTACACCGAGCGCGCGCTGTCGCAGCTCGACCAGATCAGCAACTTCGTGGCCTACGGCGTCGAGCAGCGCGGGCGCGATGTGGACCTGCCGGGCCTGCTGCGCCGCGGGCTCGTCACCCAGCCGGGGCTGGTGGCGCTGTACGTGGCCGATGCCGACGGCAACGTGATCGCGTCGACCGGGCAGGGCCTGGGGCTCAACGTGGCCGACCGCGAGCACTTCAAGGTGCACGTCGACGGGAAGACGCCGGGGCTCTACATCAGCAAGCCGCTGGTCAGCCGGGTCAGCCAGGCCTGGACCGTGCAGCTCAGCCGGCGGCTGCAGACGCCGCAGGGCGCGTTCGCCGGTGTCGTCGTGGTGCTGACCGACCCGTCTTATTTCACCCGCTTCTACGACGAGCAGCAGCTCGGCCGCGAGGGCGTCATCAGCTTCGTCGGGCTCGACTGGACGGTGCGGGCGCGGCGCTCCGGCGACCGCCTGTGGTTCGGCGAGACGGCCGGCAACAACTTCCTGATCCACGAGCTGGCGCGTGCCTCCGAGGGCACCTACAGCGCGACCAGCCGGCTCGACGGCGTGCCGCGCCTGCTGGCCTACAAGCAGCTCGCCGACCGGCCCTTCGTCGTGTTCACCGGGCTGGCCGAATCGGAGGTGCTGGCCGAGCACGAGGCGCGCCGCCGGGACGAGCTGGCGGTCGCCGGCGTCGCGACCGCGGTGCTGCTGGCCATCTTCGGCGCGCTCAGCGCGCTGGTGCAACGGCTGCGGCGCAGCGAGCGGCAACGCCACATCGCCGACCGGCGGTTGCGCGAGGTCACCGACAACCTGCCGGCGCTGGTCGCCTACATCGACACCGCGCAGTGCTTCCAGTTCTGCAACGCGACCTTCCACAGCTGGCTCGGCCTCGACCCGGCGGCCCAGGTCGGCCGGCACATGGTCGAGGTGCTGGGGCCGGCGATGTACGAGGCGCGGCGCGCGGCGGTGGAGCGGGCACTGGCGGGCGAGCGCGTCGAGTTCGACGTCGAGACACCGGTGCGCGGCGAGATCCGCTGCCTGCACAACGTCTACATCCCCGACCCGGCGCGCGACGGGCGCATCCGCGGGCTGTACGCGCTCAGCAGCGACGTGTCGGCGCAGAAGGCGGTGGAGCGGCAACTGGCGGCGCTGGCCCGGGTCGACGCGCTGACCGGCCTGCCGAACCGCCACGCGCTGAACGAGCGCCTGCACGAGGCGCTGGCGCGCGCCGAGCGCAGCGGCGACCTGCTGGCGCTGATGTTCCTCGACGTCGACCGCTTCAAGGACATCAACGACCGCTTCGGCCACGGCACCGGCGACCGCGTGCTGAAGGAGTTCGCCGACCGGCTGCGCGGCAGCGTGCGCTCGACCGACACCGTGGCGCGGATGGGCGGTGACGAGTTCGTGATCGTGCTCGAGGGGCTGGGCACCGACGTCGAGCCGACCGCGGTGGCGCAGAAGATCGTCGCGCAGATGAACCGGCCGTTCGAGGTCGACGGGCAGGTGCTGGTCGTGACGACGAGCATCGGCGTTGCGTTCCATCGGCATGGCAACCTCGACCCGGCGGCGCTGCTGGCACGGGCGGATGGCGCGCTCTATGCGGCGAAGACGGCCGGGCGCAATACCTTTCAGCTGTCGTTGCTGTAGCCGCTACGAGTACCGCGCCGCGGCCTTCGCGAGCCGCGCCGCGATGGCCGCCGCGAGCGCCTTGTCGCCGGCGACGACGACGCTGTCGCCGTGGCGCAGGATGTCCATCGTCAGCTCGGTCGGGTCGCTGTACGGCACCTGCAGTTCGTAGCGGCCGTCGTCCAGCCAGCGCGCCTTCTGCTGCGGATGCCACTCTTCGTTCGCCACCCATTGCGCCGCATCGGGCTCGAACACCAGCGTCGCCCACTTCAGCGCGCTGCCGGTGCCGCTGTAGATGCCGTAGCCGGCGTCGAGCGCGGCCTCGAGGTCTTTCACCGCGACATGGCGCGCGCGCGTGTCGAGCGGCCGCGCCTCCTGCACCGCATCGAGCGCGAAGCGGCGCAGGCCGTCGCTCGCATGGCACCAGGCGTCCAGGTACCAGGTGTTGCGGTAGTTCACCAGCCGCTGCGGCGACACCTCGCGCTCGCTGGTGCTGCGGTCGGTGCGCTTGAAGTAGCGCAGCCAGATGCGCTTGCGCTGCACCAGCGCGCTGCCGAGCAGTTCGAAGTGCCGGCTCGGCGTGCGGCGGCGCGCGGTGACGATCATCCTGACGCGCCGCATCAGCTCCCGCGCCTCGCTCTCGTCGGCGCCCAGCATGCCCTGCAGCTTGTCGACCATCGGCTGCAGGTGGCGCGACAGCACGCCGTCGTCGTCCAGCCCCGCCATCAGCTGGTGCATCGTCAGCAGCGCGTGGATTTCCTTCTCGCTGAACCACACGCCGGGCAGTTCGTGGCGCGCGCCCGGCAGCGCCTGCGTGTCGCCGTGCTCGAAGCGGTAGCCGTTCTCGAAACGGTCGTAGACGATCGGCGCGCTGAGCCGGTCGCGCAGGTACTGCAGGTCGCGCTTCAGCGTGGCCGGCGAGATGTCGAGCTCGGCGAGCAGCGCGTCGAAGCCGACGCAGCCGCGGCTGCGCAGCAGCAGTTCGATCTTGTAGAAGCGTTCGGTGCGGTCCATGGGAGGTATCGATGGGCGGTATCAGTCGGGTGGCTCACCAGATGAGCCAGCCACGCGAGCATACCCGGATGTCTTTTCGGGGCCACGTGCACTGGTGGCTCATGTGGTGAGCTACCCGGCCGCAAAACTTCGCTCCATCGCTGCATCGCGCAGCGGAACCCACGGAGCCGAACGATGACCCTCTCTTTGCCGACGTCCCTGCCGACCCCCGCCGTGCCGAACAGCCTGACCGCGCACGAGCACATCGGCTTCGAGCTGGGCTGGGATTACGGGCACTACGCCGTCACGCCGCCGGCGCCGTACGCCAACGAGCCCTCGCCGCTGCGCAACGGCTGGCTGTCCGGCCAGGCGGCCTTCGGCTCGCGCACGCTGCAGCCGACGCCGCCCGTGCGCAAGTGGCTGCAGCTGCGGCTGCATGCCTGGCTGCGCGGCCGCAGCGTCGAGTTGGTGCAGGTGACGCCGCACTACCTGCAGCAGATCGACGTGAGCCACTGCCCGATCACGCGGCTGGCGCTGTCGTCCGACACGACCGAAGGCATGGATTCAACGATCGCGTCGATCGACCGCGTGCGCAGCGATGCCGGCTATGCCGCCGGCAACCTGGCGGTGATGAGCGCCAAGGCCAACCACGCGAAGGCGGCGCACGGGTACCGCGACGCGCTGCAGTTCGTCAAGCTGATCGAAGGCGGCCCGCTCGGCGGGCTGAACGGGCTGACGGCCGAGCAGTGGTCGCGCGTCGCGGTGCTGTGCAGCTTCGTCGAGCCGCTGACGCATGAAGAAGCGAGCGCGCTGCCGCTGCTGGTGCTGCCACCGAACCGGCTGCGGCTGTTCAACCCGGTGCAGGCGCTGCAGGCCTTCATCAGCCAGCAGCTCACCGCGCCGGGCTGGAGCCACCGCATGACGCGGCTCGAAGACCTGCTGCCCGGCAAGCTGCTGCGGCGTGCGTTCCAGACCTTCTTCCATGCGCTGCTGCCGCGCGTGCTCGAGGCCGGCCGCAACAGCACGCCGCAGGCGCTGCGCTGGGCCATCGAAGACGCCTGGCGCCAGCCGCTGGTGCAGCAGCGCTGGACGCTCTTCGCGCGCCAGCTGACGGCGGCGCAGTGCGAGGCACTGGTGCAGCGCGCGAGCGCCCGGCAGCTCGGCACGGTGCGCATCGAATGCGTCAGCGACGAACAGGCGACCGACGGCTGGGACATCGATTCGCGCGGCTACGTGCCGCACGCGGTGCTGATGCGCCGCACGGCCGGCGGCGTGCCGCGCCGGCTGCGGCCCGATGCGTTCCCACCGGCCGGCGAGCCGCGCCAGGCGAGCCTGCCGCTGCAGTGAGTTGAGCAAGGATCTGCGACACGGTTCTCGGGGAGGAGGAGAGGAGCCGCAGGGGGTGGGCGGGAAGCGCAGGGAGGACGGAGGACTGTAAAAGGTGCTTTACATCGGCGGGCTTCGTGCCTAAGATGGAATGGAAAGCAACCTTTACATGGCCTACCGATGATGAAATGCTTCTCGCCCATCCCCCGCCGCTATCTGTTCGAGCTCGGTGCCGCGATGCTGGCCTATGGGCTGGTGCTGTGCAGCTCGATCTTCCTGCTGAAGACGGGCTACTTCGAAGGCCCGTCCGCGACGCTGGTGGCGCTGCTGCCGACGCTTCCGTGCATCGCCGCCTGCTGGGCGATCCTGCGTCAGTTTCGCCGGCTCGACGAGCTGCAGATGCGGGTGCAGCTCGAAGCGCTCGGCTTCGCATTTGCCGGCACGGCCTTGCTGACCTTCAGCTACGGCTTCCTCGAAGGGGTCGGCTGGCGCCCGTTGTCGATGTTCACCGTGTGGCCGTTGATGGCGGTGCTGTGGGTCGTCGGCGGCCTGATTGCCGCCCGGCGCTACCGTTGAAGAACCGCCTGAAGACGCTGCGGGCGGAGCGCGGCTGGTCGCAGACCGAGCTGGCCGAGCGCCTGCAGGTGTCGCGCCAGACGGTCAACGCGATCGAGAACGAGCGCTACGACCCGAGCCTGCCGCTGGCCTTCCAGATCGCCCGCACCTTCGGCCTGCCGATCGAGGACATCTTCGAGGCGCCCTGAGTCGTCACCCCCTAAAAACTAAATCAATCGTTTGATTTATTTGATAGAGTCCCGGCCCATGTCGGCCACCCTCCCTGAAACGCTCCAGGCCCCGCGCGCACCGCGCAGCGACGGCGAGCAGTCGCGCATGCGCCTGCTGCTGGCCGGGCTGCGCCTGTTCGCGCAGCACGGCTACAACAAGACCTCCACCCGCGAGATCGCCGAGGCCGCGCAGGTGAACATCGCCGCCATCAGCTACTACTTCGGCGACAAGGCGGGGCTGTACCGCGCGGTGTTCGCCGGCCCGCTGAGCACGCCGGCCGACGACATCGCCCGCTACGCCGACCCGGCGATGACGCTGCCCGACGCGCTGCACGGCCTGTACGCCGGCTTCCTCGAGCCACTGAAGCATGGCGACATGACGCAGCAGTGCATGCGCCTGCACGTGCGCGAGATGCTGGAGCCGACCGGCGTCTGGCAGGACGAGATCGTCAACGGCATCAAGCCGCGCCACGAGGCGCTGGTCGCGCTGCTGGCGCGCCACCTGGGGCTGCGCCGCGCCGACGACGAGCTGCACCGGCTGGCGATCTGCATCGCGGCGCTGGGTGTGCACCTGCAGATCGCGCAGGACGTCACCGACGCGCTGGCGCCGCGCCTGAACAGCCACCCGCGGGCGCTCGACCTGTGGTCCGAGCGCCTGGTCCTGTATGCGCTGGCGATGGTCGACGCCGAAGGCGTGCGCCGCGCGGCGCTGAAAAAAACAGACAAAAGAGAGGACAAGCGATGACGACACCGACCCGCGCCGCCCTGCTGGCGGCCACGCTGGCCGCCGTGGCGGGCCTGGCCGGCTGCGCGAGCGCGCCGCCCGAGCCGGCCGCCGATCCGGCGCTGCTGCCGGCGCAGTGGTACGCCCCGCTGCCGCACAACGGCCGCCTCGCCGACCTGACCGGCTGGTGGCAGCAGTTCGACGACCCGGTGCTCTCGCAGCTGATCGACGCTTCGCAATCCGTCAGCCCGACGCTCGCGACGGCCCGCTCGCGCCTGGCGCAGTCGCAGGCCACGCGCACCGGCGCCGGCGCGGCGCTGCTGCCCACGCTCGATGCCACCGCCAGCGCGACGCGCGGCCGCACCGATTTCGTCACGCCGCTGGCCACCACCACTTCGGCCGGGTTGCAGACGGCGTGGGAGATCGACGTGTTCGGCGCCGGCCGGGCCGGCCGCGATGCGGCGCAGTACCGCCTCGAAGGGGCCGAAGCGTCGTGGCACGACGCCCGCGTGTCGGTCGCCGCCGAAACCGCGAACGCCTACCTGGGCCTGCGCGCCTGCGAGGCGCAGCTGGTGCAGACCGAGGCCGATGCGGCCTCGCGCGCCGAGACCGCCCGTCTCACCGGGCTGAGCGCGCAGGCCGGCTTCCAGCCGCCGGCCGACGCGGCGCTGGCGCGCGCCAGTGCCGCCCAGGGCGCGAGCCTGCTGACCGCGCAGCGCGCGCAATGCGACATCGCGGTCAAGGGCCTGGTCGCGCTGACGGCGATCGACGAGCTGGCGCTGCGCACGAAACTGGCGGCCGGCACCGCGCGCCTCCCGCAGCCGGCCGAGCTGGCGATCGACAGCGTGCCGGCCGAGGTGCTGAACCAGCGGCCCGATGTCTTCAACGCGGCGCGTGAGCTCGGCGCGGCGAGCGCCGAGGTGTCGCAGGCGCGCGCGAAGCGGCTGCCGCGCGTCACGCTGGCCGGCTCGATCTCGCGCGCCCGCGTCGACCTGGGCGACGCCACCCAGAGCGGCACGGTGTGGTCGGTCGGGCCGCTGGCGGTCACGCTGCCGATCTTCGACGCCGGCCTGCGCCGCGCCAATGTCGATGCGGCCCGCGCCCGCTACGACGAGGCCGCGTCGCTCTACCGCGCGAAGCTGCGCACCGCGGTGCAGGAGGTCGAGCAGGCGCTGGTGCAGCTCGACAGCAGCGCGGCGCGCACCGAGAACGCCCGCATCGCCGACGAAGGCTTCGAGCAGTCGTTCCGCGCCACCGAAGCCCGCTTCAAGGGCGGCCTGGCCAGCCTGTTCGAGCTGGAAGACGCACGCCGCAGCGCGGTGCTCGCGCACGGCACGCTGATCGACCTGCAGCGCGAGCGCGTCGCCGCCTGGATCACGCTGTACCGCGCGCTCGGCGGCGGCTGGCGCACCGGCACACCGGTGGCTGATGCCACCCAGGCTGCCACCCGCGCCGACGATCCCGCCGGCCCCACGAAGGCCACTCCTTGAACACCCCGACGATCCACCCGATCAGCCCGACCATGACCCAACGACTGAAGCCCCTGCTGCTGTCCCTCGCCGCTGCCGGCGTGCTCGCCGCGCTGCTGGCCGTCTCGGTGACGAGCACCGTCCGCGCCGCCGACGAGAAGAAGCCTGCCGCCGCCAAGCCCGCGCTGACCGTCACCGTGACGCAGCTGCAGCCGGCCAGCCTGCCGACGCTGCTGGCCGCCAACGGCAGCATCGCCGCGTGGCAGGAAGCGATCGTCGGCACCGAGGCCAACGGCCTGCGCCTGGCCGACGTGAAGGTGAACGTCGGCGACGTGGTCAAGCGCGGCCAGGTGCTCGCGAGCTTCGCGTCCGACACCATCCATGCCGACCTCGCGCAGACCCGCGCCGCGGTCGCCGAGGCCGAGGCGAATGCCGCCGAGGCCGCCGCCAACGCACAGCGTGCCCGCGACTTGCAGCCCACCGGCGCGCTCAGCGCACAGCAGACCAACCAGTACCTGACGGCCGAGCGCACCGCGCAGGCGCGGCTCGAAGCCCAGCGCGCCGCCGCCAAGGTGCAGCAGCTGCGGCTGCAGCAGACCCAGGTGCTGGCGCCCGACAACGGCGTGATCTCGTCGCGCAGTGCCACCGTCGGCGCGGTGCTGCCGGCCGGCCAGGAACTGTTCCGCCTGATCCGCGGCGGCCGGCTCGAATGGCGTGCCGAGGTGCCGTCGTCGGAGATCGGGCCGCTGAAGCCCGGCATGGCGGTGCGCGTGCTGCCCGCGAGCGGCGAGCCGGTCACCGGCAAGCTGCGCATCATTGCGCCCACCGTCGATGCGCAGACGCGCAACGGCCTGGTCTACGTCGACCTGCCGGGCGGTGCCAGCGCCGCGAAGGCCGGCATGTTCGCCCGCGGCGAGTTCGAGATCGGCTCGCAGCAGGGCATGACGCTGCCGCAGAGCGCGGTGCTGCTGCGCGAGGGCTTCAGCTACGTGCTGCGGGTCGGGGCCGACAACAAGGTCACGCTGGTCAAGGTGAAGGTCGGCCAGCGCGTCGGCGATCGCATCCAGATCCTCGGCGGCGTGCAGCCGGCCGACCGCGTCGTCGCCACCGGCGGCGGCTTCCTGGGCGATGGCGACACGGTGCGCGTGGTCGACGCGCTACCGGTGCCGGCGGCCGCCTCCGCTGCCGCGACGGCCTCGCGCTGAGCGCGCGCCGGCTTCCCTTCAAGGACGACGCCCCATGAACATCAACGTCTCCGCCTGGTCGATCCGCAACCCGATCCCCGCGGTGCTGCTCTTCATCCTGCTGACCCTGCTCGGGCTGTACAGCTTCAAGAGCATGAAGGTGCAGAACTTCCCCGACATCGAGCTGCCGACCGTCACGATCTCGGCCGCGCTGCCGGGCGCGTCGCCGTCGCAGCTCGAGACCGACGTCGCGCGCAAGATCGAGAACTCGGTCGCGACGCTGCAGGGCCTGAAGCACGTCTACACCTCGGTGACCGACGGCCTGGTCACCATCACCGGCGAGTTCCGCCTCGAGAAGCCGGTGCAGGAGGCGGTCGACGACATGCGCGCCGCCGTCTCGCGCGTGCGCGCCGACCTGCCGGCCGACCTGCGCGACCCGGTGGTCACGAAGATGGAGCTGTCGGGCTCGCCGATCCTGACCTACACCGTCGCGTCCGACCGGCTCGATGAAGAGTCGCTGTCATGGTTCGTCGACAACACGGTGGGCAAGCAGATGCTCAGCGTGCGCGGTGTCGGCGCGGTCGCGCGAGTGGGCGGCGTCACGCGCGAGGTGCGCGTCGAGCTCGACCCGGCCAGGCTGCTGGCGCTGAACGCCACCGCGGCCGACATCTCGCACCAGCTCAGCAAGATCCAGCAGGAGGCCTCGGGCGGCCGCACCGACGTCGGCGGCGCCGAGCAATCGGTGCGCACCATCGCGACCGTGCGCTCGGCCGAAGAGCTCGCGAAGATGGAGATCTCGCTGGCCGACGGCCGGCGGCTGCGGCTGGAGCAGGTGGCGCGCGTCAGCGACACGGTGGCCGAGCAGCGCTCGACGGCGCTGCTGAACGGCAAGCCGGTGGTCGGCTTCGAGATCACCCGCACCCGCGGGGCCGGCGAGACCGAGGTGGCGGCCGGCGTGCGCGCCGAGATCGAGGCGATGAAGGCGGCGCACCCGGAGGTGAAGTTCGACGAGGCCTTCAACTTCGTCGACAACGTGCAGGAGGACTTCGACAGCTCGATGGCGATGCTGTACGAAGGCGCCGCGCTGGCGGTGCTGGTGGTGTGGCTGTTCCTGCGCAACTGGCGCGCGACGCTGGTGTCGGCGCTCGCGCTGCCGCTGTCGGTGATCCCGGCCTTCGCGTTCATGTCGCTGGCCGGCTTCACGCTGAACGGCGTGACGCTGCTGTCGCTGTCGCTGGTGGTCGGCATCCTGGTCGACGACGCGATCGTCGAGATCGAGAACATCATGCGGCACCTGCGCATGGGCAAGACGCCGCTGCAGGCGGCGATGGAGGCGGCCGACGAGATCGGCCTCGCGGTGATCGCGACCACCTTCACGCTGATCGCGGTGTTCCTGCCGACCGCCTTCATGAGCGGCGTGGTCGGCCGCTTCTTCGTGCAGTTCGGCTGGACGGCGGCGATCGCGGTGTTCATGTCGCTGGTGGTCGCGCGGCTGCTGACCCCGATGATGGCCGCCTACCTGCTGAAGCCGCCGACCGGCGAGCACAAGGAAGGCCGCTGGCTCGAGATCTACATGCGCTGGGTCACGGCCGCGCTGCACCACCGGGTGATCACGACGGTCGCGGTCATCGCGTTCTTCGCCGGCTCGATCGTCCTCGCCGGCATCCTCGAGAAGGGCTTCATTCCGCCGGACGACCTGTCGAAATCGCAGGTCTCGATCTCGCTGCCGCCGGGCGCGACCTTCGCGCAGACGCTGGCGGTGGCCGAGCAGGCGCGCGACATCGTGCAGAAGAATCAGTACGTGAAACTGGTCTACACCGCGGTCGGCGGTGGCAACACCGGGGCCGACCCGTTCGCCGGCGCCGGCGCGGCCGAGGTGCGCAAGGCCTCGCTCAGCATCAACCTGACCGAGCGCGGCCACCGGCCGAAGAAGCAGGTGATCGAGCAGCAGCTGCGCGACGCGCTGGCCGGCCTGCCGGGCGCGCGGGTCGCGGTCGGCTTCGGCGGATCGGGCGAGAAGTACGTGGTGGTGCTGGCCGGTGAAGACGGCGACGTGCTGCTCGAGCATTCGAAGCAGGTCGAGCGCGAGCTGCGCACGATCTCGGGCATCGGCGCGGTCACGTCGACCTCGAGCCTGGTGCGGCCGGAGCTGATCGTGCGGCCCGATTTCGCGCGCGCGGCCGACCTCGGCGTCACGTCGGCCGCGATCGCCGACACGCTGCGCATCGCCACCGCCGGCGACTACGACCAGAGCCTGCCGAAGCTGAACCTGTCGCAGCGCCAGGTGCCGATCGTCGTCAAGCTGGCGGCCGATGCGCGCACCGACCTGGAGCTGCTGTCGCGGCTCGCGGTGCCGGGCGCGAAGGGGCCGGTGATGCTGGCCAACGTCGCGACGCTGTCGATCGACAGCGGGCCGGCGCAGATCGCGCGCTTCGACCGCAAGCGCAACATCAACTTCGAGATCGAGCTGAACGGCCAGTCGCTGGAGCATGTGCAGAGCACGGCCGAGCAGCTGCCCAGCCTGCGCAGCCTGCCGGCCGGCGTGTCGCTGGCCGGTGTCGGCGATGCCGAGGCGATGCAGGAGCTGTTCTCGGGCTTCGGCCTCGCGATGCTGACCGGCGTGATGTGCATCTACATCGTGCTGGTGCTGCTGTTCCATGATTTCGTGCAGCCGGTGACCATCCTCGCGGCGCTGGTGCTGTCGGTGCCGGGGGCCTTCCTCGCGCTGTTCGTCACCCACACCGCGCTGTCGATGCCGTCGATGATCGGGCTGATCATGCTGATGGGCATCGCGACCAAGAACTCGATCCTGCTGGTCGAGTACGCGATCATGGCGCGCCGCGAGCACGGGCTGTCGCGCTGGGATGCGGTGCTCGACGCCTGCCACAAGCGGGCCCGGCCGATCGTGATGACGACCATCGCGATGGGCGCGGGCATGCTGCCGATCGCGCTCGGCATCGGCGTCGATTCGAGCTTCCGCGCGCCGATGGCCATCGTCGTGATCGGCGGGCTGATCACGTCGACCTTCCTGAGCCTGCTGGTGATCCCGGTGCTGTTCACCTTCGTCGACGACGTGGTGCAGTGGGTGTCGCGCAAGGTGCGCCGGCACCATCCGACGGATGGCGCACCGGCGGCGGTGGTGGCGAAGTAGCCCCTCGGGCCGGCACGACATGCCGGCCCGGTACACTGCGGCCGCTATGGTGTACCGCGGTCTCGTCCTCGTCCTCACGCTCTTCCTGCTGGCAGCCGGCCTGATGGCCCGTCCTCAGGCGAGCGAGATGCCGTCGGTGCAGGCCGTGGTGGCCATCGTCGACGACGGCAGCGCCCAGGAGCGCGACGTCGACGACCGCATCCAGTCGGCCGGCGAAACCGTCGCCGACGTGCAGGACCTGCTGACCGGCGCACTGCCGGTGCCGGACCCCGGCTTCTCGCTGGCCCGTCCGCCCCTCGCCACCGACGCCGCTCGCCCGGCGCCCTGGCTGGACGGCCTGCGGCGCCCGCCGAAGGCCGCCGCGCTGCTCGCCTGAGAACCCCGCCGCGGTGCGTCCGCGGCCGGCGTTTCCGTCAGACCTCCGCTCGTCCCTGTTTCGTCCCCGTGCGCCCGCGGCCATGCCATCCTGGCGGCCCCACGGACCACCACTGCCACGCCATGGAATCCCTCCTCGACCCCAACCTCTGGATCGCCTTCGCGATGCTCACCGCCCTGGAAATCGTCCTCGGCGTCGACAACATCATCTTCATCTCCATCCTCGTCGGGCGGCTGCCGGCGGAGCTGCGCGACAAGGCGCGGCGCCTCGGCCTCGGCTTCGCGATGGTCTCGCGGCTCTTGCTGCTGTTCTCGCTGAGCTGGGTGATGGGCCTGACCGCCGACCTGTTCACGGTGCTCGGCCAGGGCATCAGCGGGCGCGACCTGGTGCTGCTGTTCGGCGGGCTGTTCCTGCTGTGGAAGGCCTCGCACGAGATCTTCGTCGAGGTCGAGGCGCGCGAGCAGCACGGCCCGGCGCCGGTCACCGACGAGGCTGCGCTGAAGGCGGCCGGCCAGCGGATGTTCTGGGGCGTGATCGGCCAGATCGCGGTGATCGACATCGTGTTCTCGCTCGACTCGGTGATCACCGCGGTCGGCATGGTCGACCGGATCGGCGTGATGGTCGCGGCGGTGGTGGCCTCGGTCGGCGTGATGCTGGTGGCGGCCAAGCCGATCGGCGACTTCGTCGACCGGCATCCGTCGGTCAAGGTGCTGGCGCTGTCCTTCCTCGTGATGGTCGGCATGGCGCTGACGGCCGAGGCCTTCGACGCGCACGTGCCCAAGGGCTACATCTATGCCGCGATGGCGTTCTCGCTCGCGGTCGAGGTGCTCAACATCCGCGCGCGCGCCAAGCGCCGCGCGAACACTCCTGCAACTTCGAACTGAAGGAATCCGTCATGAATCCGCTGTCTCAAGTTTCGTCCACCGGCTACGCCGGTGAGTCCACCTCGGTCGAACAGCGCAACAAGGTGCTGCGCAACACCTACTGGCTGCTCGCGCTGTCGATGGTGCCGACGGTGCTCGGCGCCTGGATCGGCGTGTCGACCGGCCTCGTGCGCGCGATGTCGCCGGGCGTCGGCCTGGTGGTCTTCCTGGTCGGCTCGTTCGGCCTGATGTTCGCGATCGAGAAGACCAAGAACTCGGCGGCCGGCGTGCCGGTGCTGCTGGCGTTCACGTTCTTCATGGGGCTGATGCTGTCGCGCCTGGTCGGCGCGGTGCTCGGCCTGTCGAACGGCGCGAGCCTGATCATGACGGCCTTCGCCGGCACCGGGGTGGTCTTCCTCGGCATGGCGACGCTGTCGTCGGTGATCAAGCGCGACCTGTCGTCGATGGGCAAGTTCCTGTTCATCGGCGCGATCCTGCTGCTGGTGGCTGGCATCGCGAACTTCTTCATCCAGTCGAGCGCGCTGATGATCACGCTGTCGGTGCTGGCGATCGGCATCTTCTCGGCCTTCATCCTGTATGACCTGAAGCGCGTGCAGGACGGGCATGAGACCAACTACATCACCGCGACGCTGGGCGTCTACCTGAGCGTCTACAACGTGTTCCAGTCGCTGCTCGCGCTGCTGGGGATCTTCGGCGGCAGCCGGGACGAGTAAGTCGTCCAGGCAGACGTCAGCGCAGGTGTTCGCGCACGGGCGGCCGGTCGATCTCGGCCGCCAGCCCGTGCGAGCGCTCCAGCCGATCCTCCAGCTCTCCGAGGTGCGCCGAGATCCCGTTCGTCGCTTCCTCCAGCGCCACCTGCTGCTCGCGCCGCAGCTGGTCGAAGCGCGCGTTCACCGCCGCTCGCGCATCCAGCCCGGATTGATTGATCCGCGCCAGCTCCGTGGCCAGGAACGTCTGCAGCTCGGTGAAGCGCGACGCCTCCGCCTTGTCGGCCAGCTCGCGCTGCGCCTGCAGGTCCTTCGACAACCGGCGCGCTTCCAGCATCGCCTTGCCCTGCAGCTGCAGCGCCCACACGACGAACCACACGCTGATGAAGACGAAGGCGCCGAGCAGCAGCATCGGCAACGGCGCCTGCACGGTCGTGAAGCCGAGCGACAGCGGCGTCGGCGCGACGAAGGCCGGCCAGTTCAGCAGCGTGAAGACGGCCATCACCAGCAGGGCCACAAACAGCACGAGCACGCGGACCATGGCGGTCTCCTCGAAGTGAACGATCAGGCTGCGAGCGTATGACCGCGGGGGCCCTGCGAGGTGTAGGACAAGCGCGCGAGCCTCGCTCGGACCAGCGCGCGTCCGTTGGGTCGCGCCCGGCTCAGGCGGCGGTCGCCGCCCGCCGGCCGCGCGCCACCTCCTGCCGCACCTCGTCGTCCGCGCGTCGGCATTCCGGGCCGGAGAAGGTGTGCGCCATCGCGTCCAGCAGCACCCGCGTGCGCGCCGGCATCAGCCGCCGGCCGGGGAACACCGCCCAGGCGGTCACGTCGGGCAGCGACCACTCCGGCAGCACCGGCACCAACTCGCCGCTGCGCACGTACGGTATCGCGAAGTGGCTCGATACCACCGTCACGCCGGCGCCGGCGCGCGCCATGCGGATCAGCATCTCGGGTGAGTTCGCGGTCGCGCGGGCGGGCGGCGTGCCCTGCCATTGCGCGGCGCCGCGCTGCAGCGTCCACAGCGCCGGCTCGCCGCTGCGCGTCAGAAGGTGCAGCGCGTCGTGCTCCATCAGCGCCTCGGGCTCGCTCGGCTCGCCGCGCCGTGCCAAGTAGGCAGGCGACGCGTACAGCCCGACCTGGAACACCGCGATCCGTCGTGCCGCCAGGCTCGCATCGTCGGGCAGGTCGCCCATGCGGATCGCCAGGTCGAAGTTCTCGCCGATCAGGTCGACGCGGCGCGGCGACAGGTCGAGCTCCAGCGAGATCGCCGGGTAGCGGGTCAGGAACTCGGTCATCAGGTCGCCGAGCACGATGTTCGCGAAATCCGCCGGCATCGAGATGCGCAGCCGCCCACTCGGCTCCACCTGCCGGTGCTGGGCCAGCGACGCGGTCGCCTCCACCTCGGCCAGCACCTGGTTCGCATGCTCCAGCACGCTGTGGCCGAAATCGGTGACGGTCAGCTTGCGCGTCGTGCGCAGCAGCAGCCGCTCGCCGAGCTGCGCCTCCAGCGCGGCCACCCGCCGCGACACGGTCGATTTCGGCAGCCCGGTGCGCTCGGCCGCGCGGCTGAAACTGCCTTCCTCGGCGACACGGGCGAACAGCATCAGGTCATTGGCTTCGAGGCTCATCGGGGGCTCCACTGTCTCATCAGTGGAACAATGTTACCCAATCCGATGGCTTCCGGTTGGATTGTGGGACGCCTAGAGTTCATCCATCGCTTCCCCCACTGAGATTCAACCGCTTTCGGAGCCCACCATGAACATCCTCCAGATCAACTCCAGCGCCCGCACCCAGGGTTCGCAATCGACCGTGCTGGCCAACGAACTGACCGCGCGCCTGCTGGCCGTGAACCCCGGCGCCAGCGTGACGCTGCGCGACCTGGCCGTCACGCCGCAGCCGGTGCTCGACGAGGCTGCGCTGCACGCGCTGTTCACGCCGGCCGACGCCCGCACGCCGGCACAAGCCGAGCGCGCCGCGCTGGACGACGCGCTGATCGCCGAGATCCAGGCCGCCGATGCCGTCGTGCTGGGCGTGCCGATGTACAACTTCGGCGTGCCGGCGCAGCTGAAGAACTGGATCGACGCGATCGCGAAGGTGAAGGTGACCTTCGCGTACACCGACAAGGGCCCGCAAGGCCTGCTGACCGGCAAGAAGGTCTACGTCGCGCTGACCCGCGGCGGCCAGTACCGCAACACGCCGGCCGACACGCAGGTGCCGTACCTGAAGACCGTGCTGGGCTTCCTGGGCATGACCGACGTCGAGTTCTTCTACGCCGAAGGCCTGAACATGGGCCCGGACGCGGCCGAGAAGGGCCTGGCCTTCGCCCGTGCGCAGATCGACGAAGCCGTGCACGCCTGATCCGTTCCGAGTTCTCTTTCTGTTCCTTCCACCATCCACCAAGGAGTTCGACATGTCTTCCGCCACCACCGTCTTCCACCCCGTGACCGAGGCTGTCACGCGCCCGCGCGAGCTGGAGCGCCTGGTGACGGGCCAGGCCACATCGGACGGGGCCGGCGTCAAGCTGACGCGGGTGCTGACGCAGCCGCTGCAGCGCCGGCTGGATCCGTTCCTGATGCTCGATGCCTTCGGCACCGACAACGCCGATGACTACGTCGGCGGCTTCCCGGACCACCCGCACCGCGGCTTCGAGACCGTCACCTACATGATCGCCGGCCGCATGCGCCACCGCGACAATGCCGGCCACGAGGGCCTGCTGCAGAACGGCGGCGTGCAATGGATGACGGCCGGGCGCGGCATCGTGCATTCGGAGCTGCCCGAGCAGCAGGCAGGGCGCATGGAAGGCTTCCAGCTGTGGCTGAACCTGCCGGCCGAGCGCAAGCTGGCCGACCCGTGGTACCGCGACATCCAGTCGGACGAGATCCCCGAGTTCACGACCGACGACGGCAGCACGGTGCGCGTGATCGCGGGCGAGTCGCACGGCGTGGCCGGCGCGATGCAGCGCGAGGTGACGCAGCCGCTGTACCTGGACGTGCACCTGGCGCCCGGCGCGCGCTTCGACCAGGTGCTGCCGGCGACGCACAACGCGTTCGTCTACGTGTACCGCGGCGAGGTCGAGGTGGGCGGCGCGACGGTGGGCTCGCAGCGCATGGCGATCCTGAAGAACGGTGCCGAGCGTGATGGCATCGTGCTGCAGGCGGGTGATGCGCCCGCGAAGGTGCTGATCATCGCCGGCCGGCCGCTGAACGAGCCGATCGCGCAGTACGGTCCGTTCGTGATGAACACGCACGAGCAGATCTTCCAGGCCGTCGAAGACTACCGTTCTGGCAAGTTCGGCGGATGACCCACCCCCGAGGCGCTGCGCGCCTCCCCCTCAAGGGGGCCGCTGGGCTTGATACGCTCGTGCGTCGTTCTTGCATGAGCATTGCCCGATGTTCCTTCAACACCTGCCCCTCGCCCCGTGGGCCGAGCGCACCGGCGCCGGCCTGCGGCTCACGCTGCTCAGCGACACGCCGGACCTCGACGAGGTCCATGCGCGCTTCCTGCTCGACAACGAAGAGACTTGGCTGCCGCTGGCGCGCACGGCCGACATGGGCCGCTTCGCTTGCTTCGAGGCGACGATCCCGTGGTGCCCGACCGGGCCGACGACGCGCTACTGCTTTCGCGTGTTGCGTGGCGGTGCGCCGCACTGGCTTGCGGCCACCGGCATGCAGCGGCGCGTGCCGAACGAGGCCCATCACTTCCGCATCGCCCGCGAGCCGCTGGTGCCGGCCTGGGCCCAGCAGCAGCTGATCTACCAGATCTTCCCCGACCGCTTCGCGCGCGGCCCCGACGCGCCGCGCGAGCGCCCGCCGCATGCCTTCGGCTACGACAAGGCGCCGGTGCATGCGCTCGAGTGGGGCGCGCCGCTCGACGTGAAGCCGGCCTGGAGCGCGTTCTACGGCGGCGACCTGGCCGGCATCGGCGAGCGCCTCGGCCACCTGCAGGCGCTCGGCGTCACCACCGTCTACCTGACGCCGGTGTTCAGCTCCGGCAGCAACCACCGCTACGACACCGAGGACTACGACCATGTCGACGCGGGCCTGGGCGGCGACGCGGCGCTGGTCGCGTTGTCGCAGCAGTTGCACGCGAGCGGCATGCGCCTGGTGCTCGATGCGGTGCTGAACCACACCGGCGCGAACCATCCGTGGTTCAACCGCTTCGCGCAGCACGAGCAACCCGGCGCGTGGCAATCACCCGATTCGCGCTGGCATGGCTGGTACGCCCGCGACGCGCACGGCCACCCGGTCTACTGGAAGGGCCATCAATCGCTGCCGGTGCTCGACTATGCGCACCCCGAGGTGCTGGATGCCTTCATCCGCGGCCGGCACTCGGTGCTGCGCCGCTGGTTGCAGCCGCCGGTGTCGGCCGACGGCTGGCGGCTCGACGCGGTGCACATGCTGGGCGAGGGTCCCGGCGCCGGCAACAACGCCGCGATGCTGCGCGCGATGCGCGAGGCAGTGCGCGACGAGAACCCCGAGGCCATCCTGGTCGGCGAGCACTTCAGCGAGGCGAGCAGCTGGCTGCAGGGCGACCAGGAAGATGCCGCGATGAACTACTGGGGCTTCACGCTGCCGCTGTGGCAGTGGCTGGCCGGTGTCGATTTCGGCGGGCGCGCGGCACCGATCGCGACGGCCGACCTCGCGGCGTGGCTCGGCGAGTCGCGCGCGGTCGTGCCGCACGAGGTGGCCTTGGCGCAATGGAACGCGCTCGACAGCCACGACACGCAGCGCCTGTTCACGGTGCTCGGCAGCGACGAGGCCGTGCACGGCGTCGCGCTCGCGCTGCAGTTCGGCTACCCCGGCGTGCCCTGCATCTACTACGGCGACGAGGTCGGGCTGGAGGGTGGCAACGATCCGGACAACCGGCGCTGCGTCGACTGGAGCGGCGCAAGCTGGCGCGGCGGGATCCTCGAGCGGGTGAAGCAGTTCGCCGCGTGGCGCCGCGATCGTGCCGAGCTGCGCGAGGGCGCGTGCATCACGCTGGCGCACGGCGACGACTGGATCGCGTTCGCGCGGGTCAACGCCACGGCCGTCACGCTGCTGGTGGCGAATCGTGGCGATGCGGCCGAGGTGCTGGTGCCGATCGACGCGCTGCCGTTCGACATCGCCCGCTGGGTCTCGCCGAGCGGCCACACCTGGACGTCCGACGGCCGTGCGATCCGCCTGACGCTGTCGGCGCGCGATGCGGCCTGGCTGTGGAGCGTCGCCGCCTGATGCTCAGCGCGCCGGCGGCGTCATCTCTGCCCGCGCCTTCAACGCCGCATCGCGCGACGCGCAGCCTTCGCGGTGGTCATTGACCAGCCCCATCGCCTGCATGAACGCATAGACGGTGGTCGGCCCGACGAAGCTCCAGCCGCGCTTCTTCAGATCCTTCGACATCGCGATCGCCTCCGCCGAGGTCGTCATCGCGATCAGTGCCTCGTGCGTCAGCTTCTTCGGCCGCGAGTGCGCCGCCGGCTCGTGGCCCCAGGCATACGCGGCAAGCGAGCCGAACTCGGCGCGCATCTCCAGCACCCGCTGCGCATTGTTGATCGTCGATTCGATCTTGCCGCGGTGGCGCACGATGCCGGCGTCGCCCAGCAGCCGCTCGACGTCTTTCGCGGTGAAACGCGCCACCTGCTCGGCCTCGAAGTTCGCAAAACCGGCGCGAAAAGACTCGCGCTTGTTCAGGATCGTCAGCCAGCTCAGCCCGGCCTGGAAACCCTCGAGGCAGATCTTCTCGAACAGTCGCCGATCGTCGGTGACCGGGAAGCCCCATTCATGGTCGTGGTAGTGCTGGTAGCCGGGCGTCGCGCGGCACCAGTGGCAGCGGGGCACGCCGTCATCGGCGATGAACAGGCCGCGGCGTTCGGCCGCCTGGTGGTGTGCTGGGGTCGTCATGGGAATCGGGGCTGGGGGTCAGAGGGTTCCGGCACAGCCCGGCGCGCCGCAGCGGCACGCGAGCCGGCCCAGGTGGTGCGAGCGGCCGTAGCCGACGGTCAGTTCCTCGCCGGGGTCGATGTCGCGCAAGGCATGGAACGCGACCCGGCCCTGTTGCAGCTTCAGCACCATGTTCGGCCGGCAGGAGTGGTTCGCGAAGCGCAGCGCGTCGGTCGACGCCGAGGCATCGATCGCGCGCCGCTCGGACACCTCGACAATCATGATGCGGGCCACGCCACGCGCGCGCCGACGGGCCTCGGCCACGCTGATCGGCTCGCCGCGCAGCTCGCCGATCTTGCGGCGCGCGGGGATGGCCTCGGCCGCGAACACGCCCTGGCCGTCGATGGCGCTCGGGCCCACGGTCAGCGCGAACTTCTGGGGGTCGGCCGGGATGCCGCGAGGGCGGGGCAGCACGTTTGCGGGTTCAGGGGCGGCGAGTGTGCGCAGCTGGGGCATGGTGGGATTGTCGCAAGCAATCCAATCTCCGTTCGCCCTGAGCTTGTCGAAGGGTCGGGCTGAGCCTGTCGAAGCCTTGTGCGATGCGAGCAGGCCCTTCGACAGGCTCAGGGCGAACGGAACTCGTCGCGCAGCAGCCCGTGCAGTTCGACGTCGTAGGTCGCGCCCTTGCCGACCCAGCGCTGGCGCAGCAGCCCCTCGCGCGTGAAGCCGAGCGATTGCAGCAAGCGCACCGACGCCCGGTTCAGCGGATTGACCTCGGCTTCCAGGCGGCGCACGCCCATCGATCCGAACGCGACGCCGACCAGCGCGCCGACCGCCTCGCGCGCCAAGCCACGGCCCCAGTGCGCGCGGCCCAGCACGTAGCCGAGTTCGGCGCGGGCGCTGCCCTCGTTGAAGTTGAACAGCAGGCCGGCGCCGATCACCGTCGCGTCGTCGCGCGACAGGATCACGAACTGCACCGCGTTGCCGGTCGCCTGGATGCCGGCGATGCGTTGGTACCAGGCGGTGGCGTCGTCGATCGAGCGCCAGGTCGCGTACGGCAGGAACTGCGTCACCGTGTCGTCGCCGTTGACGGCCATCAGGCCGGGCAGGTCGGCTTCGGTGATCTGCCGCACCACCAGGCGCGGTGTTTCGATCGGGGCAGGGGCGGTCAGTGGCATGCGCGCGATTCTGTCCCAGCCGACTGCCGAAAGCCTCTCGACTCTGGAAGTGAAGGGCGTTGCTGCCGCTTATCGCGGGCTTGCGGACGGGGTGCGGCGGCTACGCTTCATCCCATCGCTGCACCACTTGTCCGACACCGCCCCGACACCATGAACCGCTCGACCGCCCCGCAAGCCCTGACCATCCAGTTCCGTCCGCTGCCGTCCAACGACGCCATCGAATGGGAAGAGATGCCGAAGCTGGCCGTCCGTCGCACCGGTGAAGATCACGAGGGCGGCGCGGCGTGGAAGAACACGATGCCGGCCAGCCTGATGGACACCATCGCGCCGCCGAAGCCGTTCCGCGAAGCGCTCGACGGCCTGTCGATGCGCGAAGTCGACGAGCCGGAAATCTTCCAGCACTTCTTCGGGAAGTAGGACGGCTCAGCCTTCCCAGGCTGTCGCAGGGCGTCCGGAAACGTCAACCTCCACCGAGAACAGCGCGCCCGCCAACGGCTGCGCCGCCAGCTGCTCGTCACTCAACTCGAAGCGCGCGCTGGTGATGAACAGCGTGCGCAGCTGCGGCCCGCCGAACGCCACGTTGGTGATGTGGCTGGTCGGCAGCGCGATGCGCAGCAGTTCCTTCGCGCTGACCGGATCGTGGCAGGTCACGCAGGCCGCGCCCCAGTGCGCGATCCACAAGCGCCCGTCGGCGTCGGTCGTCATGCCGTCGGGGTGGCCGTCGCCCTTCGCGAAGCGCAGCCACAGCCGCTGGTTCGAGATCGTCCCGGTGGCGGTGTCGAAGTCGAACGCATGGATGCGCTGCTCGGCCGTCTCGTTGAAATACATCGTGCGCCCGTCGAGCGACCAGGTCGGCCCGTTGGTCACCGCGAAGTGCGCATCGAACACCTTCTCGCAGTGCCGCTTCGCGTCGAAGCGGTACAGCGAGCCGGTCGGCTCCTTGCAGCCGAAGTCCATCGTGCCGCCCCAGAAGCGGCCCTGCAGGTCGCACTTGCCGTCGTTGAAGCGGTTGCCCGGCAGGTGTGCCTCGGGATCGAGCAGCTTCTGGACCCGCCCGGTGTCGGTGTCGAACAGCGCGAAGCCGCTGCGCAGCGTCACCAGCAGGCCGGGTGCTTCGGCGCGCTCGGCCAGCGCCGAGATCTCCTCGTCGAACGACCACTGCTCGCGGGACTCGGTGGCCGGGTGGTAGCGGTACAGCGTCCTGCCGAGGATGTCGACCCAGTACAGCGCCTGGCGCCGCGCCGACCACAGCGTGCCCTCGCCGAGCGTGGCGCCCGCGGGCCATAGCACGCGGGGTTCGGACAACAGCTTCGGCACGAGGGCAGGCGAGGGCAAGGTCATCGACTAGTGGGAATCGCGGGGCACTTCGGCACCGCTGCCGCCGACCAGGAAGTCGAGGTCGGCGCCCAGGTGGGCCTGCTGCACGTGCTCGACGTACAGCTTGTACCAGCCGCGCTTCGGCGGTTCGGGCGGCTGCCATTTTGCGCGGCGCGCGGCCAGCTCTTCGTCCGACACCTCCAGGTGCAGCCGGCGCTCGTGCACGTCGAGTTCGATCATGTCGCCGTCGCGCACCAGCGCCAGCGGGCCGCCGGCCGCCGCTTCCGGCGAGGTGTGCAGCACAACGGTGCCGTACGCGGTGCCGCTCATGCGCGCATCCGAGATGCGGACCATGTCGGTGATGCCCTTCTGCAGCACCTTCGGCGGCAGCGGCATGTTGCCGACCTCGGCCATGCCGGGGTAGCCCTTCGGGCCGCAGTTCTTCAGCACCATCACGCAGTTCTCGTCGATGTCCAGCTCGGGATCGTCGATGCGCGCGTGGAAGTCCTCGATGGTCTCGAACACCACCGCGCGGCCGCGGTGCTTCAGCAGATGCGCCGACGCGGCCGACGGCTTGATCACCGCGCCGTTCGGCGCCAGGTTGCCCTTCACCACCGCGATGCCGGCCGACGCCATGAACGGCTCGGCGGGCGTCATGATGACCTCGCGGTTGTAGCAGGGGATGTTGGCGATGTTCTCGCCCAGCGTCTTGCCGTTGGCGGTCAGCGCGCCGGTGTGCAGCTTGTCGGTGATCTGCGTCAGCACCGCCGGCAGGCCGCCGGCATAGTAGAAGTCCTCCATCAGGAACTTGCCCGAGGGCTGCAGGTTCACCAGGCAGGGCACGTCGGCACCGAGCTTGTCCCAGTCGTCCAGGTCGAGCTTGACGCCGATGCGCCCGGCGATCGCCATCAGGTGGATCACCGCGTTGGTCGAGCCGCCGATCGCGGCGTTGGTGCGCACCGCGTTCTCGAAGGCCTCGCGCGTCAGGATCTTCGACATGCGCAGGTCTTCCTTGACCATCTCGACGATACGCCGGCCGGTCAGCTGCGCGAGCCGGTTGCGCCGCGTGTCGGCCGCGGGGATCGCCGCGTTCTCCGGCAGCGACATGCCGAGCGCCTCGACCATGCTGGCCATCGTCGACGCGGTGCCCATCGTCATGCAGCTGCCCTTGGAGCGGTGCATGCACGATTCGGCGGCGGTGAACTCGTCCATCGTCATCTCGCCGGCGCGCACCATCTCGCTCATCTGCCACACGCCGGTGCCCGAGCCGATGTCCTTGCCGCGGAACTTGCCGTTCAGCATCGGCCCGCCCGACAGGCCGATGGTCGGCAGGTCGCAGCTGGCCGCGCCCATCATCAGCGACGGCGTGGTCTTGTCGCAGCCCATCAGCAGCACGACGCCGTCGATCGGGTTGCCGCGGATCGATTCCTCGACGTCCATGCTCGCGAGGTTGCGGAACAGCATCGCGGTCGGGCGCAGCTGCGTTTCGCCGAGCGACATCACCGGGAACTCGAGCGGGAAGCCGCCGGCCTCGTAGACGCCGCGCTTGACGAATTCGGCCAGCTCGCGGAAGTGCCCGTTGCAGGGCGTCAGCTCGCTCCAGGTGTTGCAGATGCCGATGATCGGGCGGCCGTCGAGCAGGTCGTGCGGGTAGCCCTGGTTCTTCAGCCAGCTGCGGTGCACGAAGCCGTCGCGGTCCTGCTTGCCGAACCAGGCTTGGCTGCGCCGCTTCGGCGGAGCGGGCGGTTTCTTCGAATCCATGGGGTCTGTTGTCTCCGGAGGGCGGGTCTCGTCGGTTGTCGTACGAGGCTCTTGACGCGGCGGATCGTATCAAGGCACATTGATAATAGAAAAATAATTAAATTCGCTTCTCACATACCCGAATTGCAATAGATCAAGGACAAACCCCCATGGCAAGTGCCACGACAAGCACTCTGGCGACCTTCCCCAGCCTGCGCGGACGCCGCGTTTTCATCACCGGCGGAGGCACCGGCATCGGTGCGGCCATCGTCAGCGCATTCGCTGAGCAGGGCGCGCAGGTGGCGTTCGTCGATGTCGCCGAGGCGGCCAGCCGCGAGCTGGTGCAGCAGGTCGAGGCGGCCGGGCATCCGGCGCCGTGGTTCCGGCCCTGCGACGTGCGCGACGTGCCGGCGCTGCAGAAGACGATCGCCGAGGCCGAAGCGGCGCTCGGCGACTTCGCGGTGCTGGTCAACAACGTGGCCAGCGACGACCGCCACACGCTGGAGTCGGTGACGCCGGAGTACTACGACCAGCGCATGTCGATCAACGAGCGGCCGGCGTTCTTCGCGATCCAGGCGGTGGTGCCGGGGATGAAGCGGCTGGGCTTCGGCTCGGTGATCAATTTCGGCTCGACCGGCTGGCAGACCAAGGACGGCGCCTACCCCTGCTACGCGATCGCGAAGTCGGCGGTGAACGGGCTGACGCGCGGGCTGGCCAAGCCGCTGGGCGAGCACCGGATCCGCGTCAACACGGTGTCGCCGGGCTGGGTGATGACGGAGCGGCAGGTGAAGCTGTGGTTCACCGCCGAGAGCGAGCAGGTGCTGAAGCGCAACCAGTGCCTGCCGGACAAGCTGCAGCCCGGGGACGTGGCGCGGATGGTGCTGTTCCTGGCAGCGGACGACAGCGCGATGTGCACCGCGCAGGAGTTCAAGGTCGACGCCGGCTGGTCCTGATCACGCCTCGGCGCCGAGGTCGAACTTGGCGCCGTAGACGGTGACCGCCGTCGTCTTCAACGCCTTCAGCATCACCTTCGCCGCCGGCGACAGCAGCCGGTCGGTGCGGGTGATGATGCCGAACGCATCCATCTGGCAGGGCAGCGCGATCGGCAGCATCGACACGATGCCGTGCGCCGCGTAGTAGCGCGCCACGTCGGTCGCCACCACCGCGATCATGTCGCTCTGTTGCAGCATCTTCGTCATGAACAGCAGCGCCGAGGTCTCGATCACGTTCATCGGTGCCTCCAGCCCGTCTTCCTGGAACATCAGGTCGAAGCGGTGCCGCAGCACGCTGCCGCTGGGCGACACGATCCAGCCGGCGCTCACCACGTCGCGCAGCCCCAGGTGCGCCACCGACAGCAGCGGGTGCCCCGGCCGCGTGATCGCGCACACCGGCTCCTCGGTCAGCGTCTCGTAGCGCAAATCGGTCTTGTCGTGCTGTGCGAACAGCCGCGCCACCAGCATGTCGAGCTTGCCCTGCGCCAGCCGCTCGAGCAGCACGTCGCTGGTCTCGATCTGCACGCCGATGCGCAGGCTGGGGTGCGACTGCTTCACCAGCGCCACCGCCGGCGGCAGCAGCACCAGCCCGGGCGCGGTGATCGCGCCGACGCTGACCTGCCCGAAACGCCCGGCCTTGATCGCCTCCAGCTCGTCGTGCGCCTGGTTCAGGCTGCTGAGCGCAACCCGCGCGTGGCGGATCATCGTCTCGCCGTACCAGGTGGGCCGCATGCCGCGCGGCAGCCGCTCGAACAGCGGCACCTCGAGCACGTCCTCCAGGTCCTTCAGCAGCTTCGACGCGGCCGGCTGCGTCATGTTGAGCACCTGGGCCGCGCGGTGGATGTTGCCCTCTTCGTCGAGCGCCACCAGCAGCAACAGCTGCCTCGTCTTCAGGCGGGCGCGGATGAACCAGTGGGTGTAGTTCGTCATGCGAGGGCGCTGTCTCAATGGGCGCCTTCGAGGACGCCACTAGGGTTTTTATCGATGCCGGATCGTATATGTGTTTTCGGCAAATAACTATTAGAAAGTTATAGCTCACCTCATTAGGATGCGGCACCTTCACCCGAGCCTCGCTCGCCAGACCGGGAACCGACTGCCCCATGAGACTGATCCAGTTCCTCGCCGACAACGGCACGCAGCATGTGGGTTGCGTCGCGGACGACGGCCGTTCGGTCCGCGCGGTCGGCGGTTTCGTCAGCAGCTATGAACTGGCGCTGGCGGCGATCGCGCGCCGGGTGTCGGTCGACGTGCTGGCGCAGCCGGCCCTCAGCGGCGAGGCGCTGCCCTATGACGCCCTGCTGCGCGAGCAGCGCGTGCTGACACCGCTGGCGCACCCCGATGTCGCGCACTGCCTCGTCACCGGCACCGGCCTGACGCACACCGGCAGCGCGTCGGCGCGCGACGCGATGCACCAGAAGCTGTCGGCCGGCGAGGAATCGCTGTCGGATTCGATGCGCATCTTCAAGTGGGGCATGGACGGCGGCCGCCCGGCCGACGGCCAGCCGGGCGTGCAGCCCGAGTGGTTCTACAAGGGCAACGGCAGCATCGTCGCGGCGCCCGGCGCGCCGCTCGCGATGCCCGATTTCGCCCTCGACGGCGGCGAGGAGCCCGAGCTGGTCGGCCTGTACGTGATCGGCCCCGATGGCCAGCCGTACCGCCTGGGCTACGCGATCGGCAACGAATTCTCCGACCACGTCACCGAGCGCCAGAACTACCTCTACCTGGCCCATTCGAAGCTGCGCGTGTGCGCGATCGGTCCCGAGCTGCGCAGCGGCGCGTTGCCGGCGCACCTCGAAGGCACGAGCCGCATCCGGCGCGGCAACGAGATCCGCTGGGAGAAGCCCTTCCTGACCGGCGAGGCCAACATGTGCCATTCGCTGGCCAACCTCGAATACCACCACTTCAAGTACGCGGCGCACCGCCAGCCGGGCGACGTGCACCTGCACTTCTTCGGCACCGCGACGCTCAGCTTCAGCGACAACCTCCGCGTCGAGCCGGGCGACCGCTTCGAGATCGACCTGCCGGCGCTCGGCGCGCCGCTCGTGAACCCGCTCGCACTGGTCGACCGCGGCTTCGCGATCGGCGGCGTGCGCGCCCTCTAACCCGGTGCGAGCCATGGCGCAAAGCTACAAGAACTACATCAACGGCCGCTGGGAGACCGGTGTCACGACCGGCATGAGCAGCAACCCGTCCGACCTGGACGAGGTGGTGGCCGAGTACGCCCGCGCCGACGGCAACCAGGCCGAGGTCGCGATCCGCGCCGCGGCCGATGCCGCGCCGGCCTGGGGCCTGAGCACGCCGCAGCGCCGTGCCGATGCGCTCGACCAGATCGGCAGCGAGATCCTCGCCCGCAAGGACGAACTCGGCCAGCTGCTGGCGCGCGAGGAAGGCAAGACCCTGCCCGAGGCGATCGGCGAGGCCGCGCGCGCCGGCAACATCTTCAAGTTCTTCGCCGGCGAGGCGCTGCGCGCGGCCGGCGAGCACCTGCCGTCGGTGCGGCCGGGCGTCGAGGTCGACATCACGCGCGAACCGGTCGGCGTGGTCGGCATCATCGCGCCGTGGAATTTCCCGCTCGCGATTCCCGCATGGAAGATCGCGCCGGCGCTGGCCTACGGCAACAGCGTCGTCTTCAAGCCGGCCGAGCTGGTGCCGGCCTGCGCCGCCGCGCTGGCCGAGATCATCAGCCGCGCCGGGCTGCCGGCGGGCGTGTTCAACCTGGTGATGGGCAGCGGCCGCCAAGTGGGCCAGGCGATGGTCGACAGCCCGCTCGTCGACGCGATCAGCTTCACCGGCTCGGTGGGCACCGGCGAGCAGATCCTGAAGGCCGCCACCGCACGACGCGCCAAGGTGCAGCTCGAGATGGGCGGGAAAAACCCGCTGGTGGTGTTGGCCGACGCCGACCTCGACCAGGCTGTCGAATGCGCGGTGCAGGGCGCCTTCTTCTCGACCGGCCAGCGCTGCACCGCGTCCAGCCGGATCATCGTCGACGCGACGGTGCACGACCGCTTCGTCACGAAGATGCGCCAGCGCACGCTCGCGCTGAAGGTCGGCCATGCGCTGGAGCGCGGCATCGACATCGGCCCGGTGGTCGACCGCAGCCAGCTCGACACCAACCTCAGCTATCTGGAGATCGCGCGCAACGAAGGCGCCGAACTCGTCACCGGCGGCGAGCTGCTGCAGCGCGCGACGCGCGGGCACTTCATGGCGCCGGCGCTGCTGCTCGCGCAGCCGCAGCACCGCGTGGCGCGCGAGGAAATCTTCGGGCCGGTCGCCTGCGTGCTGAAGGCCGACGGCTTCGAGCATGCCGTCGCGCTCGCCAACGACACGCCGTTCGGCCTGTGCGCCGGCGTCGTCACCCAATCGCTGAAGCTGTCGACCCAGTTCAAGCGGCAGGCCAAGGTCGGCATGGTGATGGTCAACCTGCCGACCGCCGGCGTCGACTACCACGTGCCGTTCGGCGGCCGCAAGGGGTCGAGCCATGGCCCGCGCGAGCAGGGCCGCTACGCCGCAGAGTTCTACACCACGGTCAAGACGGCGTACACGCTGGCTTGAAGACAGAGGAGTTCCACCCACGCCTGAGCTTCACCGCCCTAGCGCTTTGATGCGGCACCTACAAAGCCGCGCGTTTTTCATGCCACCCACCAAGAGGAGACAACCGTGAAATTCCAAAGACGTACCCTGTTCGCAGCGATGGCTGCGGCATCCCTGGCCGCGGCCCTGCCGTTCAAGGCCTTCGCGCAGAAGAAGATCGTGCTCGGCTTCAGCCAGATCGGCGCCGAGAGCGAATGGCGCACCGCCAACAGCGAATCGATCAAGTCGTCCGCGAAGGAAGCCGGCATCGACCTGAAGTTCTCCGACGCGCAGCAGAAGCAGGAGAACCAGATCAAGGCCATCCGCAGCTTCATCGCGCAGAAGGTCGACGTGATCGCGTTCTCGCCGGTGGTCGAATCGGGCTGGGGCACGGTGCTGCGCGAGGCCAAGGCCGCCAAGATCCCGGTGATCCTGTCGGACCGCGCGGTCGACGAGAAGGACGACAGCCTGTGGGTCGCCTTCATGGGCTCCGACTTCGTCGAGGAAGGCCGCCGCGCCGGCCGCTGGCTGGTCGAGAAGATGAAGGGCGTGCAGAGCGACGTGAACATCGTCGAACTGCAGGGCACCGTCGGCTCCGCCCCGGCGATCGACCGCAAGAAGGGCTTCGAGGAAATCATCAAGGCCGATCCGAAGTTCAAGATCATCCGCTCGCAGACCGGCGACTTCACCCGTGCCAAGGGCAAGGAAGTGATGGAAGCCTTCCTGAAGGCCGAGGGCAAGAAGATCAATGTGCTTTACGCGCACAACGACGACATGGCCATCGGCGCGATCCAGGCGATCGAGGAAGCCGGCCTGAAGCCCGCGAAGGACATCGTGATCATCTCGATCGACGCCGTGAAGGGCGCCTTCGAGGCCATGATCGCCGGCAAGCTGAACGTGACGGTCGAATGCAGCCCGCTGCTCGGCCCGCAGCTGATGCAGGCCGCCAAGGACCTGGTGGCCGGCAAGACCATCCCGAAGCGCATCGTGACGCAGGAAGGCGTCTTCCCGATGGAAGTCGCTGCCAAGGAATTCCCCAATCGCAAGTATTGAGCGATGGGGTGAGACTGGGCTTCGCAGTGAACCGCGAAGCCTGCCGGAGCAGGCCGCGCTCCGGCCGCCGCCCAGTGGAGCGGCGATGACGAACCCCCCATGAATGGAGACAGAGAAGTGAAAACCATCCGTACGATCCTGGCCACGCTGGCCACTTTTGCAGCCGTGGCCATTGCGCCTTTGGCCGTCCACGCGCAGGACAAGGGTCCGATCGCGATCTCGATGCCGACGAAATCGTCCGCACGCTGGATCGCCGACGGCGCCAACATGGTCAAGTACCTCCAGGAAAAGGGCTACAAGACCGACCTGCAGTACGCCGAGGACGACATCCCGAACCAGCTGGCGCAGATCGAGAACATGATCACCAAGGGCGCCAAGGTGCTGGTGATCGCCGCGATCGACGGCACGACCCTCACCGACGTGCTGCAGAAGGCCGCCGACAAGGGCGTCAAGGTCATCGCCTACGACCGCCTGATCCGCGGCTCGAAGAACGTCGACTACTACGCCACCTTCGACAACTTCCAGGTCGGCGTGCTGCAAGCCAGCTACATCGAGCAGAAGCTGGGCCTGAAGAGCGGCAAGGGTCCGTTCAACATCGAGCTGTTCGGCGGCTCGGCCGACGACAACAACGCGTTCTTCTTCTACAACGGCGCGATGTCGGTGCTCGATCCGTACATCAAGAGCGGCAAGCTCGTGGTGCGCAGCAAGCAGGTCGGCATGGACAAGGTCGCCACGCTGCGCTGGGACGGCGCCGTCGCCCAGGCCCGCATGGACAACCTGCTGAGCGCCTACTACTCGGGCGCCCACGTCGACGCCGTGCTGTCGCCGTACGACGGCCTGTCGATCGGCATCATCTCGTCGCTGAAGGGCGTCGGCTACGGCACGCCGAAGTCGCCGATGCCGGTCATCACCGGCCAGGACGCCGAAGTGCAGTCGGTCAAGTCGATCCAGAAGGGCGAGCAGACCTCGACCATCTTCAAGGACACGCGTGAACTGGCCAAGGTCACGGTCGGCATGGTCGACGCGGCGCTGTCGGGCAAGAAGCCCGAGATCAACGACACCAAGACCTACAACAACGGCGTGAAGGTGGTGCCGTCGTACCTGCTGAAGCCGGTCAGCGTCGACGCGAGCAACTGGAAACAGGTGCTGGTCGGCAGCGGCTACTACACCGAAGCGCAACTGAAGTAACCGTCACTTGGCGCGGCGTGGGTTCTGCGCTTGATGCGCAGAACCCTTTTTTGCAGTCGGAACGATCCAGAGGACCAAGGATGGAAGCCATCCTGGAGATGCGCGGCATCACCAAGAAATTCCACGGCGTGACCGCCCTGAACGACGTCAACCTCGTCGTGCGCCAGGGCGAGATCCATGCGGTGGTCGGCGAGAACGGCGCCGGCAAGTCGACGCTGATGAAGGTGCTCAGCGGGGTGTACCCGCACGACTCCTACACCGGCGAGATCCACTACCAGGGCAAGCTGCGCAAGTTCGCCGGCATCTCCGACAGCGAGAAGCTCGGCATCATCATCATCCACCAGGAGCTCGCGCTGGTGCCGCTGCTGTCGATCGCCGAGAACATCTTCCTCGGCAACGAGCGCGCGAAGCTGGGTGTGATCGACTGGTTCGAGTCGCACCGGCGCACGCACGAGCTGCTGGAGAAGGTCGGGCTGAAGGAATCGCCGTCGACGCTGATCACCAACCTGGGGGTCGGCAAGCAGCAGCTGATCGAGATCGCGAAGGCCTTGTCGAAAGAGGTCAAGCTCTTGATCCTCGACGAGCCGACCGCGAGCCTGAACGAGAGCGACAGCAATGCGCTGCTCGAGCTGCTGCTCGAACTGAAGGCACAGGGCATCTCGGCGATCCTGATCTCGCACAAGCTGAACGAGGTCTCGAAGGTCGCCGATTCGATCACCGTGCTGCGCGACGGCGGCACTGTCGAGACGATGGACTGCCGGGCCGAGGCGATCAGCGAAGACCGGATCATCCGCAACATGGTCGGCCGCGAGATGGCCGACCGCTACCCGAAGCGCACGCCGCAGATCGGCGACACCGTGTTCGAGGTGCGCGACTGGAAGGTGCACCACCAGGTGCATGCCGACCGGCTGGTCGTGAAGGGCGTGAACCTGAATGTCAAGCGCGGCGAGATCGTCGGCATCGCCGGCCTGATGGGCGCCGGGCGCACCGAGCTCGCGATGAGCGTGTTCGGCCGCTCCTACGGCCAGCGCATCAGCGGCGAAGTGCGCATGCACGGCGAGGTGATCGACGTGTCGACGGTGCAGAAGGCGATTGCCCACCGCATCGCCTACGTCACCGAGGACCGCAAGGGCCTCGGCCTGGTGCTGGCCGAGGACATCAAGAAGAACACCACGCTCGCGAACCTGCCGGCGGTGTCGCGCCTCGGCGTGATCGACGACGGGCGCGAGTTCAACGTGGCGAGCGATTTCCGGCGCCGGCTGAACACGCGCTCATCGAGCGTGTACCAGCCGGTGGTCAACCTGTCGGGTGGCAACCAGCAGAAGGTGGTGCTGAGCAAGTGGCTGTTCTCGCAGCCGGAGCTGCTGATCCTCGACGAGCCGACGCGCGGCATCGACGTCGGCGCCAAGTACGAGATCTACACCATCATCGACGCGCTGGCGGCCGAGGGCAAATGCATCCTGATGATCTCGTCGGAGATGCCCGAGCTGCTGGGCATGTGCGACCGCATCTACGTGATGAACGAAGGCCGCTTCGTCGGCGAATTCCCGGCGGCCGAGGCGTCGCAGGAACGGATCATGCGCGCCATCATGCGGGCCGGCTCGCACGACGGCATGGACGCGCCACCGAAGCTGGACACTGAACACGGCCCCCTGGCCGGAGAGACGAAACATGGCAACTGACATCGCCGCGGCGGCCCCCGTGCCGCCCAAGGAGTACCGCGGCTTCCTGAAGAACAACGTGCGCGAGTACGGCATGCTGCTGTCGCTGGTCGCGATCATGGGGCTGTTCCAGTACCTGACCGACGGCACGCTGCTGAAGCCGCTGAACCTGACGAACCTGGTGCTGCAGAACAGCTACATCGTCATCATGGCGCTGGGCATGCTGCTGGTGATCGTGGCCGGGCACATCGACCTGTCGGTCGGCTCGGTGGCCGGCTTCATCGGCGCGCTGGCCGCGGTGATGATGGTGAACCACGAGATCCACTGGGTCTGGACCATCCTCGGCTGCATGCTGGTGGGCGGCATGATCGGCGCCGCGCAGGGCTGGTTCGTCGCGTACTTCCGGATCCCGTCGTTCATCGTCACGCTGGCCGGCATGCTGGTGTTCAAGGGCCTCGCGCTCGCGCTGCTGCAGGGCCAGTCGGTCGGGCCGTTCCCGGTCGAGTTCCAGCGCCTGAGCTCGGGCTTCATCCCCGACCTGTTCGCCGGTGCGGAGTTGCGGCTGACCTCGCTGCTGCTGGGCGTGATCACGGTGCTGGTGATGGTGGTGCTGAAGGTGCGCGGGCGCATCGCGCAGACCCGCCACGGCATGGAAGAAGAGCCGTACCCGTTCTTCCTCGCGAAAACGGCGGCGTTCGCCGCGGTGATCCTGTTCTTCAGCTACCTGCTGGCGTCGTACCGCGGTCTGCCGAACGTGCTGATCATCATGGTGCTGCTGATGGTGGCCTACGACTTCGTCACGCGGCGCAGCACGATCGGGCGGCGCATCTATGCGCTCGGCGGCAACGAGAAGGCGGCCAAGCTGTCGGGCATCAAGACCGAGCGGCTGTCGTTCTACACCTTCGTCAACATGGGCGTGCTGGCGGCGCTGGCCGGGCTGGTGTTCGCGGCGCGGCTGAACACCGCGACGCCGAAGGCCGGCGTCGGCTTCGAGCTGGACGTGATCGCGGCCTGCTTCATCGGCGGGGCCTCGGCCTCGGGCGGCGTCGGCAAGGTGATGGGCGCGGTGATCGGCGCGTTCGTGATGGGCGTGATGAACAACGGCATGTCGATCATGGGCATCGGCATCGACTACCAGCAGGTCATCAAGGGCCTCGTGTTGCTGGCCGCCGTGTTCCTCGACGTCTACAACAAGAACAAGGCCTGACATGAGCGCCACGTCGCCGGTGCTGGAGCTTCGCGGCGTCAGCAAGCAGTTCCTCGGCGTGCGCGCGCTGACGAACGTCGGCCTGCGCCTGTTCCCCGGCGAGGTGCATGCGCTGATGGGCCAGAACGGCGCCGGCAAGTCGACGCTGATCAAGGTGCTGACCGGCGTGCATGCGGCCGATGCCGGCGAGTTCACGCTGGCCGGCGCGCCGATCCGCCCGACCACGCCGCAGCAGGCGCAGCAGCTGGGCATCAGCACCGTCTACCAGGAGGTGAACCTCTGCACCAACCTGTCGGTGGCCGAGAACATCTTCGCCGGCCGCTACCCGCGCAAGGGCGCGCGCGGCGGCTGGCGCATCGACTGGGCGCGCATGAACGTGCAGGCGCGCGAGCTGCTGACGCGGCTGAACCTCGACATCGACGTGACGCGCGGCCTGGCCACCTACTCGGTGGCAGTGCAGCAGATGGTGTCGATCGCCCGCGCGCTGAGCGTCGAGGCGAAGGTGCTGATCCTCGACGAGCCGACCTCCAGCCTGGATGAAGACGAGGTCAAGCGCTTGTTCGGCGTGCTGCGCCAGCTGCGTGGCGAGGGCCTCGCGATCCTGTTCGTGACCCACTTCCTCGAGCAGGTCTACGCGATCTCCGACCGCATCACGGTGCTGCGCAACGGCGAGTTCGTCTGCGAGAAGCCGGCCGCCGAGCTGAACGCGCCGGCCTTGATCACCGCGATGATCGGCCGCGAGCTGGCCAGCCAGTCGGGTGCCGCGCCGAGCGCGCGCCCGCACGACGGCCAACCGCTGCTGCGCGCCCAGGGCCTCGGCCAGCAGGGCCAACTGCAGCCGGTCGACCTCGACCTGTACCCCGGCGAGGTGCTGGGCCTGGGCGGGCTGCTCGGCTCCGGCCGCACCGAACTCGCGCGGCTGCTGTTCGGCCTGGCCGCGAACGACCAGGGCACGTTGCAGGTCGACGGCCAGCCGGTGCAGCTGCACAGCCCGGCCGACGCGGTGCGCCACGGCATCGGCCTGTGCCCCGAAGACCGCAAGACCGACGGCATCGTCGCCGAGCTGTCGGTGCGCGAGAACATCGCGCTCGCGCTGCAGGCCCGCCACGGCCTCGCGAAGACGCTGTCGCGCGAGCAGCAGGCCGAGATGGCCGAGCGCTTCGTGAAGGCGCTGGGCATCAAGACCGCGAGCATCGAGACGCCGATCGGCCTGTTGTCGGGCGGCAACCAGCAGAAGGCGATGCTCGCGCGCTGGCTCGCGACCGAGCCGCGGCTGCTGATCCTCGACGAACCGACGCGCGGTATCGACGTCGCGGCCAAGCAGGAGATCATGGACGAGATCCTGCGACTCGCGCAGCAAGGCATGTCGGTGCTGTTCATCTCGTCGGAGATGAGCGAGGTCGTGCGCGTCTCGCACCGCATCGCGGTGCTGCGCGATCGCCGCAAGGTTGCCGAGCTGCCGGCCGGCAGCAGCGAGCAGGCGGTCTACCACGTGATCGCGGCGCAGGCATGAGCGCACTCTTCAAACACCGCCTCGCGTGGCCGCTGGTCACGCTGCTGCTGCTGCTGACGCTGAACGCCGCGTTCAACAGCAGCTTCCTGCACCTCGAATGGCGCGACGGCCACCTGTATGGCAGCCTGGTCGACATCCTGAACCGCGCGGCGCCGCTGATGCTGGTGTCGCTCGGCATGACGCTGGTGATCGCGACGCGCGGCATCGACATCTCGGTCGGCGCGGTGGTGGCCATCGCCGCGGCCATCGCGGCCTGGATGATCGGCGGCTCGCTGGTCATCGTCGACGGCGTGGCCACGCATGCGAGCCGCTTCCCGATGTGGGCGGCGATCGCCGGCGCGCTCGGCGTCGCGCTGGTGTGCGGGCTGTGGAACGGCGTGCTGGTCGCGCGCGTCGGCATGCAGCCGATCATCGCGACGCTGATCCTGATGGTGGCCGGCCGCGGCATCGCGCAGCTGATCACCGGCGGGCAGATCATCACGATCTACTACGGGCCGTACTTCTTCCTCGGCAGCGGCTACCTGCTCGGGTTGCCGTTCTCGCTGTTCATCGCGGCGGCGGTGTTCGTGCTGCTGTGGTGGGTGACGACGCGCACCGCGCTCGGCCTGTTCATCCAGGCGGTCGGCGTGAACCCGTCGGCCGCGCGCGTGGCCGGCGTGCGGGCGCGCCGCATCACGGTGTGGGTGTACGCCTTCTGCGGGCTGTGTGCCGGCGCGGCCGGGTTGATCGTCAGCTCGAACGTCAAGAGCGCCGACGGCAACAACGCCGGCCAGCTGATGGAGCTGGACGCGATCCTCGCGGTGACGCTGGGCGGCACCGCGCTGACCGGCGGCCGCTTCAGCCTGGCCGGCAGCGTGATCGGCGCACTGATCATCCAGACGCTGACCTACGCGATCTACTCGCTGGGCGTGCCGCCCGAGGTGAACCTGGTCGTCAAGGCCGGCGTGGTGTTCGCGGTGATGCTGCTGCAGTCGCCGGAATTCCGGCAGAGCCTGCGGGCGCTGGTGCAGCGGCCCGTGCCGGGAGCGAAGGCATGAACACGCACGTGCAACCGATGGGCTCCAGCACAGCCCCCGCACTGGCGAAGCGCCTGCGCCTCGACCCGAAGTTCATCCCGCTGGCGGCGACGGTGTCGCTGTTCCTCGTGATGGCGATCCTCGGCTCGGTGCTCTACACCGGCTTCTTCTCGGCCCAGGTGTTCCTGAACCTGCTGATCGACAACGCCTTCCTGTGCATCGTCGCGGTCGGCATGACCTTCGTGATCCTGTCGGGCGGCATCGACCTGTCGGTGGGCTCGGTGATCGCGCTGACGACGATGGTGTCGGCCTCGCTGGTCGAGAAGCACGGCTGGAGCCCGGCCGTGGTGCTCCCGCTGGTGCTGCTGATGGGCACCGGCTTCGGCGCGCTGCAGGGCGTGCTGATCCAGCGCTTCCGGCTGCAGCCCTTCATCGTGACGCTGGCCGGCATGTTCCTCGCGCGCGGGCTGTGCTACCTGATCAGCATCGATTCGGTCAGCATCACGAACCCGTTCTACACCGAGGTCTCGCAGCTGCGCGTGCCGCTGTGGGAGGGCGCCGAGCTGTCGGTCAGCGCGATCATCGCGCTCGCCGTCGTGGTGCTGGCGGTGTTCGTCGCGCACTACACGCAGTTCGGCCGCACGGTGTACGCGATCGGCGGCAACGAGCATTCGGCGGTGCTGATGGGCCTGCCGGTGCGCAGCACGCTGGTCGGCGTCTACACCGTCAGCGGTTTCTGCTCGGCGCTGGCCGGCGTGGTGTTCACCTTCTACATGCTGTCGGGCTACGGCCTGCACGCGGTCGGGCTGGAGCTGGACGCGATCGCGGCGGTCGTGATCGGCGGCACCTTGCTCACCGGCGGCGTCGGCTATGTGCTGGGCACGCTGTTCGGCGTGCTGATGCTCGGGATCATCCAGACGCTGATCATGTTCGACGGCAGCCTGAGTTCGTGGTGGACCCGCATCGTGATCGGCGGGCTGCTGTTCGTGTTCTGCCTGCTGCAACGCGTTTTCGAATCGGGCCGCAAGCGCGGCTGACGCACCCCGTTCCCTCTGCAGGGCTCCCCCAGGTCCTGTGTTCTACCTGTGCATCCAAAAACCAAGGAGACTTCCGTGAAGACATTCCCCCACCGCCAGACCGTGCTCGCCCTGGCTGCCGCCGCAGCCAGCGTGCTGGGCGCCACCTCTGCACAAGCCGTCGATTGGGGCGGTTATTTCCGAACGGGCCCGGGCGCGACGTCGAAAGACTCGTCGCGGGCGTGCTACGGG
>NZ_FRCQ01000025.1 GCF_900142965.1 Rhizobacter sp. OV335 | reverse complement strand
GCGATGGTCTCGTTCGTCGACGACAAGCAGGACCTGACGTCGCAGGACGTGCGCACGACCTCGGGCGCGGTCGGCTACACCTACGGCGACTGGCACGGCACCGCCGGCGTGATCGCGGTGAACGACCGCAGCGCGGTGGACGCCGACGGCCAGGGCTTCTGGGTCGGCGGCGACTACCGCTTCGGCCAGAACCTGGTGCGTGCGCAGTACGTGCAGAACAAGGCCAAGAACGTCAACGAAGGCAAGACCCAGGCCTTCGGTGTCGGCTACCAGTACGACCTGTCGAAGCGCACGGCGCTGTACAGCGCGGTGACCCGCTTCAAGAACGAGGGTGACGGCTACGGCAACCGCTGGGCCAGCGCCGTCCCGGCCGGCCTGACGACCGCCGACGACCGCGACATCACCGAGTTCACCGCCGGCATCCGCCACTCGTTCTGACATCCACCCCCGAGGCGCTCACGCGCCTCCCCCTCAAGGGGGCGCCGCCAGCGGCCCGGCAAAGCCGGCTCCGCGGCGGCCGCTGGGGCGGGCTTCGCTGAACGCTCGGCCGCAATAGAAAGCCCGCTCATCACGAGCGGGCTTTTTTTCTTGGTGGTTGTAGAGGTAATCTCGTCGTACTGCCTCGCCAGCCAACAGGAGCGAGCAACCTGACTCGGAGACATGCAATGAAAATGATGCCCACGCCCTCCAGTCAGCAGTTCGATGAAGGACCGACCGGCGCAACGACCACAACGTCGAAAGATCCGGTCGTGAAGCGCAGAACACCTCCCCATGTGCCGACCTCTGACGACCGCTGTCAAGCGCCGATGAGCAAGTCCATCGTCGAACTTCTCGGCATGCCCGACGGAGCCGACGTCGACATCGAAGCCGTTCGCCTGAACCTCACCGTCAAGCCAGCAGAGTTTGATTGACCGTCAAACCCCGGTACACCGAGCACTGCAGCCGAGCGTCCAGCAACGCGGCCCCAGCGGACGCCGCGGAACCGGCTTTGCCGGGCCGCTGGCGGCGCCCCCTCGAGGGGGAGGCGCGCCAGCGCCTCGGGGGTGGGTCAATTCGCTGGCACTTGATCTTCGACCGGCCAGTCCCGGATATACGCCTTCAGCATCCGGTTCTCGAAATCCTGGCTGTCGACCACCGCCTTCGCGACGTCGTAGAACGAGATCACGCCCATCAGCGTGCGCTGCGTCATCACCGGCATGTAGCGGGCGTGGCGCTCGAGCATCATGCGGCGCACCTCGTCGATCTCGGTCTCGGGCGTGCAGGTGAGCGGGTGATCGTCCATCACGGTGCGCACGATCGTCGTGCCGACCGTGCCGCCGTTGCCGACCACGGCCAGGATGACCTCGCGGAAGGTCAGCATGCCGGCCAGGTCGCCGTGCTCCATCACCACCAGGGACCCGATGTCGCGCTCGGCCATCGTGCGCACGGCGTGGGCCAGCGGCTGGTCGGGCGAGACAGTGAACAGCGTGCCGCCCTTGACACGCAGGATGTCTGCGACTTTCATGGGGTCCTCTCCTTGGGGGTGTGTCGGGCCAATATAGCCCACAATTCTTCACAACAACATCCCCGCTGACACCCATCCGGTGCCCGCCGCCCCAGAGGAGACTGCATGCCCGGCCCATCCGACCCCGGCTTCGACACGCTCGCGCTGCACGCGGGCGCCGGCCCCGACCCCGCCACCGGCGCCCGCGCCGTGCCGATCCACCTGAGCACCAGCTTCGTGTTCGAGAGCAGCGACCATGCCGCGGCGCTGTTCAACATGGAGCGCTCGGGCCACGTCTACAGCCGCATCTCGAACCCGACCACCGCGGTGCTGGAAGAGCGCGTCGCGGCGCTCGAAGGCGGCGCCGGCGCGATCGCCACCGCCAGCGGCCAGGCCGCGCTGCACCTGGCGATCTGCACGCTGGCCGGTGCCGGCTCGCACATCGTCGCGAGCAGCGCGCTGTACGGAGGCTCGCACAACCTGCTGCACTACACGCTGGCGCGCTTCGGCATTGAAACCACCTTCGTGCGCCCCGGCGACATCGACGGCTGGCGCGCGGCCATCCGCCCCACGACGCGCCTGCTGTTCGGCGAGACCGTCGGCAACCCCGGGCTGGACGTGCTCGACATCCCCACCGTCAGCGCGATCGCGCACGAGCACGGGCTGCCGCTGCTGGTCGACTCGACGCTGACCTCGCCGTGGCTGATCCGCCCGTTCGACCACGGCGCCGACCTCGTCTACCACTCGGCCACCAAGTTCCTCAGCGGCCACGGCACCGTGATCGGCGGCGTGCTGGTCGACAGCGGGCAGTTCGACTGGGAAGCGTCCGGTCGATTCCCCGAACTGACCCGCCCCTACGACGGCTTCCACGGCATGGTGTTCAGCGAGGAGAGCACGGTCGGCGCCTTCCTGCTGCGCGCCCGGCGCGAGGGCCTGCGCGACTTCGGCGCCTGCATGAGCCCGCACACCGCCTGGCTGATCCTGCAGGGCGTCGAGACGCTGTCGCTGCGGATGGAGCGCCACATCGCGAACGCGCGCAAGGTGGTCGCTTTCCTGGCCGCCCACCCGATGGTCGCGCGCGTCGGCCACCCCGACCTGCCGACCCACCCCGACCACGAACTCGCCAAGCGCCTGCTGCCGCGTGGCAGCGGCTCGGTGTTCAGCTTCGACCTGAAGGGCCAGCGCGCGCAGGGCCGCGCCTTCATCGAGGCGCTGAAGGTGTTCTCGCACCTGGCCAACGTCGGCGACTGCCGCTCGCTGGTGATCCACCCGGCGACGACCACGCACTTCCGCATGGACGATGCCGCGCTCGCGCAGGCCGGCATCACGCAGGGCACGATCCGGCTGTCGATCGGCCTGGAAGATGCCGACGACCTGATCGACGACCTGTCGCGCGCGCTGCGGGCCGCGCAGAAGGCGGGGGGCGCATGAAGCTCGAGCTGCAGGGCCGCGCGGCCTTCGTCTACACCGGCGGCAGGCCGCTCGACGCCGCGCTGCCGGCCGTCGTGTTCATCCATGGCGCGATGCACGACCACAGCGTGTGGGGGCTGCAGACGCGCTACCTGGCCCACCACGGCCGCGCGGTGCTGGCGCCCGACCTGCCCGGCCATGGCCGCAGCGACGGTCCGACGCTCGCGAGCGTCGAGGCCTTCGCCGACTGGCTGCTCACGCTGCTGGCCGCTGCCGGCATCGAGCGTGCGGCCCTCGTCGGCCACAGCATGGGCTCGCTGATCGCGCTCGAGGCTGCTGCCCGCCTCGGCGAGCGCGCGACCGGGCTGGTGCTGCTCGGCCCGGCCTACCCGATGAAGGTGTCCGACACGCTGTTGTCGACCTCGCTGAACGAGCCGCTGAAGGCGATCGACATGGTGAATTCGTTTTCACATGCCAGCCATGCCGCGAAGCCGTCGGCCCCGGCACCGGGCTTCTCGCTGCACGGCGTGAACCGTGCGCTGATGCGCCGGCTGCAGGCGCAGCACACCGCCGCGGGGCACGGCAACCTGTTCCACCAGGATTTCCAGGTGTGCAACCGCTACGCCGGCGGTCTCGAAGCGGCCGCGCGTGTGCGTTGCGCCAGCCTGATGATCGTCGGCGCGCACGACCAGATGACGCCGCCGAAGGCGAGCGCCACGCTGGCCCAGGCGTTGCATGCAAAGGTTCTGCCGTTGTCGGCCGGGCATTCCCTGATGGGAGAGGTGCCCGACGCCGTGTTGAATGCGATCCAGACCTTCATTTCGGAGGAAGCCCGATGAACAGCAGTACCGTTCAGTCGTTGAAGAGCTTCGCGGAGTTCTATCCGTACTACCTCGGCGAGCATGCGAACCGCACCTGCCGCCGGCTGCATTTCGCCGGCTCGAGCCTGGCACTGCTGTGCCTGGTGACCGGACTGGTGCGCGGCCAGCCGCTGTACGTCCTGTATGCGCTGCTGTGCGGCTACGGCTTCGCGTGGGTCGGGCACTTCGTGTTCGAGAAGAACCGGCCGGCCTCGTTCAAGCGCCCGCTGTACAGCTTCATGGGTGACTGGGTCATGTACAAGGACATCTGGGTGGGCAAGATCCCCTTCTAGGATCGGTCCGATGGACGCCAAAGACCTGCCCGCCCTCGAGCAGCTCGCCCACATCGAGCGGCTGATCGATGCGATCGACCTGCCGATCGGCCGCTGGGACCTGGAGCACCGGCTGGTGTTCTGCAACCACCCCTACCTGACCTGGGCGCAGCGCAGCCGCGAAGACCTGCTGGGCCACACGCTGGCCGAGCTGTACGGCGATGACGCGTGGGAGCGCGCGAGCCCGGCGTTCGCCGAGGCCGCGCAGGGGCGCACCGTCAACTACGAGCGGCGGCTGAAGCACGGCTGCCATGCCGGCCGCTGGGCGCGCATCCAGGTGCTGCCGCACCTCGACCCGACCGGCCGCGTCGACGGCATCTTCACGATCGCGATCGACATCCACCAGGACGTGCTCGAGCGCGAGGCGCTGGTGGCCGCGCGCCAGCGCCTCGACCGCTTCACCGAGAACATCCCGTTCCCGCTGACCTACGTCGACCGCGACTTCGTGCTGCGCTTCGTCAACAAGGCGTACGTCGAGGCGACCGGCCAGCAGCCGAAGCAGCTGCTCGGCCGGCCGATCGGCGACGTGCGCGGCTCCAAGCGCTGGGCCGAGCACGAGCAGTACTTCGTGCAGGCGCTGGCGGGGCACACGGTGCAGTACGCCCGCATGGTCGACCTGGCGACGCTCGGCCAGCGCTGGATGCGCACCAGCTACGTGCCCGATTTCGATGCCTGCGGCGAGGTGATCGGCGTCTACACCGTGACGGTCGACGTGCACGAGCTGACGATCACGCAGCAGCAGCTGAAGCGCAGCGTCGAGCGCGATGCGCTGACCGACGTGCTGAGCCGGCGCACGATGATGGACCGCATCGAGGCGGCGCTGCTCGACGCGGCGCAGATGCCGGTGGCGCTGTTCTTCGTCGACCTCGACGGCTTCAAGGCGGTGAACGACCGGCTCGGGCACCGCGTCGGCGACGAGCTGCTGGTGGCGGTGGCGCGCGCGCTGCAGATGTCGGTGCGGGCCGAGGACGCGGTGGGCCGCTTCGGCGGCGACGAGTTCCTGGTGCTGGCCGCGGTGCGCGACATGGCCGGCGCGCATGCGTTGGCGCTGCACATGCTGTCGGCGGTGGCAGGGGTCGACCGGCACGGCATCAGCGCGAGCATCGGCTATGCGCTCGCACCCGGCGACGCGCAGAACCCGCAGCGGCTGCTGCAGCTGTCGGATGACGCGATGTATGCGGCGAAGCGGCGTGGCAAGCACTGCGTGCTGCACTGCATCGCGTAGGTCGGCGCCAGGATCCCCGGATGGGCATCCGGGCTACGGGTCGCTGGCGATCACGTCCTTCAGCATCATGTTGCCGAAATGCGCGCGGTGCCAGAAGCCGCGCAGTGTCGGCGTCGGGTCGAGCAGCACCTGCGCGATCAGCGGCTGCGCCGAGGTGGTCGCCGGATCGCACAGCAGCACGTAGCGCGCGTTGCCGTCTTCATCGAGCCGGCCGACCCAGTCGATCGCGACCAGCGTGTCGAGCAGCGGCTCGATCTGCAGCGGATCGGTGCGCAGCGTCTCCGACAGCTGCGCTGCGCTGAGGCCGTGCGTGCTGGCCGCGCGCGCCTGCGCCAGCTCGCGCAGCATGCCGACCGCCAGCTGGAACAGGTAGCCCGGCGTCGACGGCCGGCGGATCACGCGCATCTGCAGGCTCGGCGCATAGGCCGCGACCACCGCGCCCAGCAGCACGATCACCCAGCCGAGGTAGATCCAGATCAGCAGGATCGGCACCGTCGCGAACGCGCCGTACAGCGTGGTGTAGGTCGGTACCGAACTCAGGTACCAGGCCAGGCCCTTCTTCGCGACCTCGAAGCCGGCCGCGACGAACACGCCGCCCGCGGCCGCATGCCGCCAGCGCACCAGCGTGTTCGGCACGTAGTGGAACAGCCCCGCCATCGCGGCCGACAGCAACGCGAACTCGAGCACGTTCAGCAGGAAGCTGACGCCGCCCGGCATCACGCCGACGACCCCGCGCGAGGCCGAGATCGCATACGAGGTGAGCGACAGGCTGACCCCCAGCAGCAGCGGCCCGAGCGTGACGGCGGCCCAGTACACCAGCACGCGCTGCGCGATCGGCCGCGGCTTCGGCACGCGCCAGATCGCGTTCAGCGTGCGGTCGATCGTCAGCATCAGCGCGATCGCGGTGAACACCAGCACCACCAGGCCGAAGGTGCCGAGCCGGTTCGCCTTGCTCGCGAACTGCGTCAGCGCGCCCAGCACCGGCTTCGCGATCGCATCCGGCACCAGGCTCTGCAGGAAGTATTTCTGCAGCGCATCCTGGAAGCTGGAGAACATCGGGAACGCGGTGAAGACCGCCAGCATCACGGTGACCAGCGGCACCAGCGAGATCAGCGTCGTGAAGGTCAGGCTGCTGGCCGTCAGGCCCAGGCGGTCCTCGCGAAAGCGCTGGCGCAGCGTGATCAGCGTCTCGAGCCAGGGCCAGGTCTGCAGCGTCTGCAGCAGGCGCGACAACTGCTCCCGCCATGTCTCTTTCAGGGCATGGGCTTCGGCGGAGGTCGGGAGATTCATCGATGGCATCATAGCCAGCGATGACTGCGCCCCCTGCTTCTCCTGCCGACGCTTCGCCGGCCCCCCTCCCCCCTGCCGTGCTGTGGACCCGCGCGCTGGCCGTCGGCAGCGTCGCCGGGCTGATCGTGCTCGGCGTGGCCTGGGAACTGTGGCTCGCGCCCTTGCGGCCGGGCGGCACCTGGCTCGCGCTGAAGGTGCTGCCGCTCGTCTTCGCGCTGGCCGGCCTGCTGCGCCACCGCCTGTACACCTACCGCTGGGTCAGCCTGCTGGTGTGGCTGTACTTCATCGAAGGCGTGGTGCGGGCCGGCAGCGACCGCGGGCCCGGCGCGACCCTCGGGCTGGTCGAGGTGCTGCTGTGCGTGCTGCTGTTCGCCGCCTGCGGGCTGCACGTGCGCTGGCGGCTCGGGCATGCGCGCCGCTCCGAGGAGGCCGCATGAAGCCGCTGCTGCTCGAATCGCTGCGCGCGATCGTCGGCCCGGCCAACGTGCTGACCGATGGCGACCTGGCGGGCTATGAACAGGATTGGCGCAAGCGCTACCGGGGCCGGGCCCTGGCTGTCGTGCGACCGGGCTCGACCGACGAGGTCGCGCAGGTGGTCGCCGTGTGCGCGCGGCACGGCATCGCGATCGTGCCGCAAGGCGGCAACACCGGGCTGGTCGGCGGCGGCGTGCCGGACGACAGCGGCACCCAGGTGCTGCTGACGCTGTCGCGCATGGACCGCGTGCGCAGCATCGATTCCGCCAACCTGACGATGACGGTCGAGGCCGGCTGCGTGCTGCAGTCGGTGCAGGAAGCGGCCGCGGCGGCCGGCCTGCTGTTCCCGCTGAGCCTCGCGGCCGAAGGCAGCTGCACGATCGGCGGCAACCTCGCGACCAATGCCGGCGGCACGCAGGTGCTGCGTTATGGCAATGCACGCGAGCTGTGCCTGGGGCTGGAGGTCGTCACCGCGCAGGGCGAGGTGTGGAACGGGTTGTCGGGCCTGCGCAAGGACAACACCGGCTACGACCTGCGCGATCTCTTCATCGGCAGCGAGGGCACGCTCGGCATCATCACCGCGGCCACGCTGAAGCTCTACCCGCAGCCCGCCGCCACGCTGACGGCGCTGGCCGCGCTGCCCTCGCTGCCGGCGGCGGTCGCGCTGCTGCAGCTGGCGCAGGCGCGGCTCGGTGCCGGGCTAACGGGCTTCGAGGTGATGGGCGAGTTCGCGCTGGGGCTGGTGCGACGCCACTACCCGCAGCTGCGCCAGCCGCTGCCGCCCTCGCCGTGGACGGTGCTGCTGGAGCAATCCGACACCGAGAGCGAGGCGCATGCGCGCGAGCTGTTCGAGGGCCTGCTGGAGAGTGCGTTGGAGCAAGGCCTGATCACCGATGCCGCGGTGGCCGAGAGCATCGAGCAATCGAACGGGCTGTGGCACCTGCGCGAGTCGATTCCGCTGGCGCAGTCGGAGGAAGGGCTGAACATCAAGCACGACATCTCGCTGCCGGTGTCGCGCATCGTCGACTTCGTCGCCGCCACCGATGCCGCGCTGCGGGCGGCGCTGCCGGGCGTGCGGCTGGTCAACTTCGGCCACCTGGGCGACGGCAACCTGCACTACAACGTGCAGGCGCCCGAAGGCGGCGATGCCAGGCAGTTCCTGCAGCAGCACGAGGCGGCGGTCAACACCATCGTCTACGACGCGGTGGGGGCGAGCGGCGGGTCGATCTCGGCCGAGCACGGGATCGGGGCGCTGAAGCGCGACGAGCTGGCGCAGCGCAAGTCGCCGGTGGCGCTGGGGCTGATGCGGGCGATCAAGGCGGCGCTGGACCCGAACGGCTTGATGAATCCCGGCAGGGTCGTGTAGGGGGGGGCATTGGCGCGAGCAAAGGCGCGGGCGGGGGGTGTGGGGCTCGCCGGCAAAGAAACACCGTTCGCCCTGAGCCTGTCGAAGGGTCGGACTGAGCTTGTCGAAGGCCATGCGCGCTTCGGGCACAACCCTTCGACGGACGGGCCTTCGACGAGCTCGGTCCCTGCTCAGGTCCTTCGACAAGCTCAGGATGATCGGGCCCTTCGACAGGCTCAGGGCGAACGGGTGTTTGTGTACGCACAGAGCCGCCGTATCGCAAAGGCGCGCCAATGCGCAAACCCAACCCTACTGCAGCCGGCCCTTTGCGGCGGCAGGCAGCGGCAGCGGCATCACCTCGATGCCTTCATCGGCCAGCGCCTGCGCGTCTTCGCGGGTCGCGCGGCCGCGGATCGCGCGCTCTTCGGCTTCACCGTAGTGCATGCGACGGGCCTCTTCGGCAAAGCGCTCGCCGACGTCGTCGGTGTTCGCCATCACGTGCTGCACCGCCCTCATCCACATCGCCTGCATCGTGATCGCCTCCGGCGTGGCCGGCACCGGATGCTCGGCCGGCGCCGGGGCCACAACCTTCGGCTCGCGGGCACCCGAGACGTTCAACCTCGGCGCGCTCGGCAGGCGGGTGACCGCCTTGTCACCGCACAACGGGCATTCGACCAGCCCGCCTTCGAACTGCGACTGGAAATCGGCTTCCGAGCCGAACCAGCCTTCGAAGCGATGGTCTTGCGCGCAGCACAGGTTGAGCACTTTCATGCGCGCATTATGGGCAGACGCCGCCGCAGACGGGGCCGGCAGCGCGATGCCCCGCCCGCCAGCACGCCAATTCCGCAACGACTCAGCCGACTTCAGGTCGACAGCGCCTTCAGGATCGCCTGCGAGCACAGCGCCATCAGGCCACCGGGCAGGATGCCGAAGAACAGCACGGCCGCGCCGTTCAGCGACAGCACCAGGCGCACGTCGCTCGCGGCGACGATCGGCTGCGTGTCGACCGGGTCTTCGAAGTACATCACCTTCACCAGGCGCAGGTAGTAGAACGCACCGACCAGCGACAGCAGCACCGCCAGCACCGCGACGACGATGTAGAAGGTGACGTTGGTCGTGATCAGCGCCTGCAGCACCGCGAGCTTGGCGTAGAAGCCCACCGTCGGCGGGATGCCGGCCAGCGAGAACATGAAGATCGCCATCACGCCGGCGTACCACGGGTTGCGCTTGGCCAGGCCCTTCAGGTCGTCGATGTTCTCCGACTCGAAGCCCTGGCGCGACAGCAGCATCACGATGCCGAAGGTGCCCAGCGTCGTGAAGACGTAGGTCACCATGTAGAACAGCGCCGAGCTGTAGCCGTTCGAGGCCGACAGCGTGTTGCCGGTGATCACGGTGGTCGTGAAGCCGAGCAGCATGAAGCCCATCTGCGCGATCGTCGAGTACGCGAGCATCCGCTTCAGGTTGCTCTGCGCGATGGCCGCCAGGTTGCCCAGGAACATCGACGCGATCGCCAGCACCATCATCATCTGCTGCCAGTCGCCGGCCACGCCCGACAGGCCCTCGACCAGCAGGCGGAAGGTCATCGCGAAAGCCGCGAGCTTCGGCGCCCCGGCGATCAGCAGCGTCACCGCCGTCGGCGCGCCGTGGTACACGTCGGGCAGCCACATGTGGAACGGCACCGCGCCGAGCTTGAACGCCAGGCCGGCGACGATGAACACCACGCCGAACACCAGCACCGTCGGGTTGATCTGGCCGGTCGAGATCGCGTTGAACACCTGCGGGATGTCGAGCGAGCCGGTCGCGCCGTACATCATCGACAGGCCGTACAGCAGGAAGCCGCTGGCCAGCGCGCCCAGCACGAAGTACTTCATCGCGGCCTCGGTCGACTGGGCATGGTCACGGCGCATCGCGGTCAGCGCATACAGCGACAGCGACATCAGCTCCAGGCCGAGGTAGACCACCAGGAAGTTGTTGGCCGCCAGCATCACCGAGATGCCCAGCAGCGAGAACAGCGACAGCGTGAACAGCTCGCCCTTCAGCATGTCGCGGCTCTCGGCATACGGCCGCGCGTAGACCAGCGTGACCATCACCGCGAGCGCCGCGAAGAAGCCCAGCAGGTGGCCGAGCGGGTCGGTCACCATCATGCGCTGCATGCCGTAGACGGTGAAGCCGGCGTCGAAGTACAGCAGGTGCATGACGCCGACGATCGCGAGCGTCGCCTGCGTCAGCCAGTAGGTGGGCGTGCGCTTCGGGTCGGTGACCCACAGGTCGACCATCGCGACCACGCAGGCCATCACGAGCAACACCAGCTCCGGGTAGACGGCCAGCCAGTTCATGTCTTTGATCATCATTGCCGCCGCTTCAATTCAGTTTCGAGACGGCCACGTGCTTCAGCAGCTCGGTCACGCTGACGTGCATGGTGTCGGTAAAGGGCTTCGGGTACACGCCCATCCACAGCACGGCCACGGCCAGCAGGGCGAGCATCAGGAATTCGCGGGCGTTGATGTCTTCGAGCGCGCGCACGTCTTCGTTGGCCACCGGCCCGAAGTACACGCGCTTGACCATCCACAGCGTGTAGGCGGCGCCGAACACCAGCGTGGTCGCGGCCGTCGCGCCGAGCCAGAAGTTGGCCTTCACCGCGCCGAGGATCACCATCCACTCGCCGACGAAGCCGCCGGTGCCCGGCAGGCCGCAGTTGGCCATCGCGAACAGCACCGCGAACGTGGCGAACTTCGGCATCGTGTTGACGACGCCGCCGTAGCTCGAGATCTCGCGCGAGTGCACGCGGTCGTAGAGCACGCCGATGCACAGGAACATCGCGCCCGACACGAAGCCGTGCGAGATCATCTGCACCAGCGCGCCCGAGACGCCCAGCTCGCTGAAGATGAAGAAGCCGAGCGTCGCGAAGCCCATGTGGGCGATCGACGAATAGGCCACCAGCTTCTTCATGTCCTGCTGCACCAGCGCGACCAGGCCGATGTAGACCACCGCGATCAGCGACAGCGCGATGATGAACCAGTCGTAGGCATGGCTAGCGTCGGGTGCGATCGGCATCGAGAAGCGCAGGAAGCCGTAGGCACCGAGCTTCAGCATGATGGCCGCCAGCACCACCGAGCCGCCGGTCGGCGCCTCGACGTGGGCGTCGGGCAGCCAGGTGTGCACCGGCCACATCGGCACCTTGACCGCGAAGGCCGCGAAGAACGCGAAGAACAGCAGCGTCTGCGCATGCATGCCCAGCGGCAGCTTGTGCCAGGTGAGGATCTCGAAGCTGCCGCCCGACTTGAAGTACAGGAAGATCAGCGCGATCAGCATCAGCAGCGAGCCGGCCAGCGTGTACAGGAAGAACTTGAACGCCGCATAGACCCGTCGCGGGCCGCCCCAGACGCCGATGATGATGTACATCGGGATCAGCGTGGCCTCGAAGAACACGTAGAACAGCAGGCCGTCGAGCGCGCTGAACACGCCGACCATGATTCCCGACAGGATCAGGAACGCGCCCATGTACTGGTTGACGCGGTCGGTGATCACCTGCCACGCGGCGATCACGACGATGATCGTGATGAAGGCCGTCAGCAGCACGAACCACACCGAGATGCCGTCGACCCCCAGGTGGTAGTGCACGTTCAGGCGCTCGATCCAGTTCAGGTTCTCCTGGAACTGCATCGCGGCGGTACCGGCATCGAAGCCGGTGATCAGCGGAATCGTGACCGCGAAGCTCGCGATCGCGGCGACCAGCGCGATCCAGCGCACCGCATTGGCATGCTCGTCGCGGCCGACCAGCAGCAGGACGATGCCCGCGACGATCGGCAGCCAGATGGCAAGGCTCAGCAAACCCATGTTCTTGTTCTCCGTGCCACTTTTACTTGCTGAACAGGCTGCCGGCCGCGCTCATCAGCGGACCCCACAGCTGCCAGGTCATCAGGAGGATCACGCCGAGGATCATCACCAGCGCATACCAGTAGAGGTAGCCGGTCTGCACGACGCGCACCACCGACGCGAACGCACCGACCGCACGCGCCGAGCCGTCGATCAGCACGCCGTCGATGATGGCGGCGTCGCCGCCCTTCCACAGCCCGCGGCCCAGCAGGCGCGCGCCGGCCGACAGCACGTTCTCGTTGAACCAGTCGAAGAAGTACTTGTTCTCGAGCAGCGTGTAGACGAAGCCGAACTTCGACTTGATCCACGCCGGAATGGCCGGCTTGACCATGTAGAACACGTAGGCGGTGACGACGCCGGCGAGCGCCAGCCAGAACGGCAGCGACGTGAGCCCGTGCAGTGCCATCGCGACGGCACCGTGGAACTCGTTCTTCATCTCTTCCATCGCCGGGTGCTTTTCCGGGTTGATGAAGATCGAGTCCTCGAAGAAGCCGCCGTACAGCATGCCCTGGATCGTCATGAAGCCGATCACCACCGACGGGATCGCCAGCAGCAGCAGCGGCGCGGTGACGACCCACGGCGATTCGTGCGGCACGTGCGGTTCATGGTGGCCGTGCTCGTCATCGTGGTGACCGTGCTCATCGTCTTCCACCGGGAACGGCTTGTGGCGGAAGTTCTCCTTGCCGTGGAAGACGAGGAAATACATCCGGAACGAATAGAAGGCCGTGACGAACACGCCGACGATCACCGCGATGTACGCGAAGCCGGCACCCGGCAGGTGGCTCGCATGCACCGCCTCGATGATGCTGTCCTTCGAGTAGAAGCCCGAGAACAGCGGCGTGCCGATCAGCGCGAGCGAACCCAGCAGCGACGTGATCCAGGTGATCGGCATGTACTTGCGCAGGCCGCCCATGTTGCGGATGTCCTGGTCGTGGTGCATGCCGATGATCACCGAGCCGGCCGCGAGGAACAGCAGCGCCTTGAAGAACGCATGCGTCATCAGGTGGAACACCGCGACCGAGTAGGCCGAGGCGCCGAGCGCCACCGTCATGTAGCCGAGCTGCGACAGCGTCGAGTACGCGACGACGCGCTTGATGTCGTTCTGGATGATGCCGAGGAAGCCCATGAACAGCGCGGTGATCGCGCCGATCACCAGCACGAAGCTCAGCGCCACGTCGGACAGCTCGAACAGCGGCGACATGCGCGCCACCATGAAGATGCCGGCCGTCACCATCGTCGCCGCGTGGATCAGCGCGGAAATCGGCGTCGGGCCTTCCATCGAGTCGGGCAGCCAGACGTGCAGCGGCACCTGCGCGCTCTTGCCCATCGCGCCGATGAACAGGCAGATGCAGGCCACCGTCAGCAGCATCCATTCGGTGCCGGGGAACACCGCCTTGGCCAGCTCGGGCGCCTTCGCGAAGATCTCGCTGTAGTTCAGCGTGTTGCCGAAGGCCAGCAGCAGGCCGATGCCGAGGATGAAGCCGAAGTCGCCGACCCGGTTCACCAGGAAGGCCTTCATGTTGGCGAACACCGCCGACGGCCGCGTGAACCAGAAGCCGATCAGCAGGTACGACACCAGGCCCACCGCCTCCCAGCCGAAGAACAGCTGCAGCATGTTGTTGCTCATCACGAGCATCAGCATCGAGAAGGTGAACAGCGAGATGTACGAGAAGAAGCGCTGGTAGCCCGGGTCTTCTTCCATGTAGCCGATGGTGTAGATGTGCACCATCAGCGACACGAAGGTCACGACGCACATCATCATCGCGGTCAGGCCGTCGACCAGGAAGCCGATCTCCATCTTCAGCGCGCCGAGCGTCATCCACTCGTAGACGGTGGCGTTGAAGCGCGCGCCGTCGACGGCCACCGCCTTCAGCGTCATCGCCGAGATGATGAAGGCGATCAGCACGCCGAGGATGGTCACGGTGTGCGCGCCGCGGCGGCCCACCTGCTTGCCGAAGAGACCGGCGACGACGGCACCGACCAGCGGCGCCAGCGGCACCGCGAGCAGCATGTTCTGGGAGAGTGTTGCGGACATGTGGTGCTCAGCCCTTCAGCGAGTCGAGCTCGTCGACGTTGATCGTGGCGCGGTTGCGGAACAGCACGACCAGGATCGCGAGACCGATGGCCGATTCGGCCGCGGCGACGGTCAGGATGAAGAACACGAACACCTGCCCCGCCATGTCGCCCAGGAAGTGGGAGAACGCGACGAAGTTCAGGTTGACCGCCAGCAGCATCAGCTCGATGGCCATCAGCAGCACGATCAGGTTCTTGCGGTTCAGGAAGATGCCGATCACCGACAGCGCGAACAGGATCGCGCCCAGCGTCAGGTAGTGGCCCAGCGTGACCGGGCCGAGGGCGAAGGTGCTCATGACTTGGCTTCTTTCTTGGCTTCCCCTGCGACCAGCGGCGCGCTGTCCAGCGACGCGGGGGGCGCGGGCGGCGGCTCCACCTCGGCCTTCATCTTGATGATGCGCACGCGGTCGGCCTTCTTCGCGCGGACCTGCTGCGACGGGTTCATCGCCTTCGAATCCTTGCGCTGGCGCAGCGTCAGCGCGATCGCCGCGATGATCGCCACCAGCAGCAGCACGGCCGCGATCTGCAGCGGGTACAGGTAGTGCGTGTAGATCTGGATGCCGAGCAGCTTGGTGTTGCCCAGCTGCAGCGCGGCGGCATCGGCCACCGGGGCGCTGCGCACGTCGAAGCCGGGGATCAGCACCGCGGCCATCTCGAGCACGATGATCACGCCGACCAGCGCCGCGACCGGAAAGTGCGTCCAGAAGCCCTGGCGCAGCGAGTCGACGTTGATGTCGAGCATCATCACGACGAACAGGAACAGCACCATCACGGCGCCGACGTAGACGAGCACCAGCGAGATCGCAAGGAACTCGGCGTGCAGCAGCATCCACACGCAGGAGGCCGAGAAGAACGCCAGCACCAGGAACAGCGCGGCATGCACCGGGCTGCGCGCGGTGATCACGCGGAACGAAGCTCCCAGCAGCACGGCCGAGAAGATGTAGAAGAGCGCGGTCGGAATGTCCATATTCTTGTCGAGCACCGTGCCGACCGTCCTCGGGGGACGGTCAACGATAGCGGGCGTCTGCCTCCTTGTTTGCCGCGATTTCCGCCTCGTAGCGGTCACCGACGGCCAGCAGCATGTCCTTCGTGAAGTACAGGTCGCCGCGCTTTTCGCCGTGGTATTCGAAGATGTGCGTCTCGACGATCGAGTCGACCGGGCAGCTCTCTTCGCAGAAGCCGCAGAAGATGCACTTGGTCAGGTCGATGTCGTAGCGCGTCGTGCGGCGCGAGCCGTCGTCTCGCACCTCGGATTCGATCGTGATCGCCATCGCCGGGCACACCGCTTCGCACAGCTTGCAGGCGATGCAGCGCTCTTCGCCGTTGTCGTAGCGGCGCAGCGCGTGCAGGCCGCGGAAGCGCGGCGACGCCGGCGTCTTTTCTTCCGGGAACTGCACGGTGATGTGCGGCGACAGGAAGTGCCGGCCGGTCAGGGCCAGGCCCTTGAACAGCTCGGTGAGCATGAAGCTCGAGAACAGGTCCTTGATGGAAGCCACTGCAGACATGGTCTTCTCTCCTTACTTCCAGAGGCTGAGAGGGGACTGCAACCACAGCCCGACGACCACCAGCCACACCAGCGTGACCGGGATGAAGATCTTCCAGCCCAGGCGCATGATCTGGTCGTAGCGGTAGCGCGGGAAGGTCGCGCGCACCCACAGGAACATGGTCACGACGACGAAGGTCTTGGCACCCAGCCAGATCCAGCCCGGCACCCAGTTGAACAGCCAGTGGTCGACCGGCGACAGCCATCCGCCGAGGAACAGCGTCACGCACAGGATCGACACCAGGATCATGTTGGCGTATTCGGCCAGGAAGAACATCGCGAACGACATGCCCGAGTACTCGACCATGTGGCCGGCGACGATTTCCGATTCGCCTTCGACGACGTCGAACGGGTGGCGGTTGGTTTCCGCGAGCCCCGAGATGAAGTAGACGACGAAGATCGGCAGCAGCGGCAGCCAGTTCCACGAGAAGATCGTGAAGCCGTGGCTGGCGGCGAAGCCCTTGCCCTGGCCGAGCACGATGTCGGTCATGTTGAGGCTGCCGCTGACCATCAGCACGACGACCAGCGAGAAGCCCATCGCGATCTCGTAGCTGACCATCTGCGCCGAGGCGCGCAGCGCGCCGAGGAAAGCGTACTTCGAGTTCGACGCCCAGCCGGCGATGATCACGCCGTAGACCTCCATCGAGGTGATCGCCATCAGGAACAGCAGGCCGGCGTTGATGTTGGCCAGCGCCACCTCCGGGCCGAACGGCACGACGGCCCAGGCGGCCAGCGCCGGCATGATCGTCATCACCGGACCGATCAGGAACAGCGGGCGGTTCGCCGCGGTCGGCAGGATGATCTCCTTGAAGATCAGCTTGACCGCATCGGCGATCGGCGTCAGCAGGCCCCACGGGCCGACGCGGTTCGGACCCGGGCGGATCTGCGTCCAGCCGATGGCCTTGCGCTCCCACAGCGTGAGGTAGGCGACGCAGCCCAGCAGCGGCAGCACGACGACGATGATCTTGATCAGCGTCCAGACCACCGGCCAGGCCGCCCCCAGGTACTGGGTGCCGTAGAGGTTGAAGGTATCGATCATGGTGGGTGCTTCAGGCCTTCTCGATCGACAGCGGGCCGAACATCGCGCCGAGCGCGGCGGTCAGCGCGTGGCCGGCGGGAACGCGGACGGTGCCGGCCGCCAGGCTCGCGTCGAGCCGCGCGGGCAGCGTGATGGCGGCGCCGCCTTGCGAGACGCGCACGGTGTCGCCGTCCGCCAGGCCGAGCTGCGACCACTGCGCGCTGCCCAGCGATGCGACCGGCGGGCGGGCATCGGCGGTCAGCTGCAGCGACGTGGCACGGCGCACCAGGCTGTCGGCCGCGTAGATCGGCACGTCGGCGATGCGCTCGGTGCCGGCGGCGGCGGCCGACGCGGTGGCCGCCTGCGTGGTGGCATTGCTCAGGCGCGCGGCCACGGTGGCGACATCGCCCAGCGCCTCGGCCCGCACTTCTTCCGAGGTCTCCTGGTCGAAGCCCTTCAGGCCCAGCAGGTTGCCCAGCACGCGCAGCACCTTCCAGGCCGGACGGGCGTCGCCCAGCGGCTTGACGACGCCGTGGAAGCTTTGCACCCGGCCTTCGGCGTTGACGAAGGTGCCCGAGGTCTCGGTGAACGGTGCGATCGGCAGCAGCACGTCGGCGACGTCGAGCGCGGCGTCCTTGAAGGACGTGAGCGCCACCACCATGTCGGCCGACTGCAGCGCTGCCTTCGCGGCCAACGGGTTCGCGGCGTCGAACTCGGGCTCGACGTTCAGCAGCAGGCAGGCGCGCAGCGATCCGCCGAGCATCTGGCCGGCGTTCAGGCCGCTGGCGCCCGGCAGCGCGTTGACGAGCTGCGCGCCGACGCTGTTGCCGGCTTCGGTCAGGTAGCCGACGCTGGCGCCGGTCTGCGCGCCGATCCAGTTGGCGAGCGCCAGCAGCTCGGTGGCTTGCGGATGCTGCGCGGCCGCGTTGCCCAGCAGCACGGCCTTGCGCTCGCCGCTCAGCAGCGATGCCGCAACGGCATTGGCGGCATCGGTCGCGGCGAACGACGACGGTGCGGCCACGCCCTTCGCAGCGGCCACGGCCGCGGCGATCGCGCCCAGCGCGTTGACCCAGCCGCTCGGCGCCACGGCCTGCTGGCTCGCCATCGGCATCAGCCAGTCATCGGCCAGCGCGTGCAGGCTGTGCACCTTGGCGCCCTTGCGGGCGGCCTGGCGGATGCGCTGCGCGAACAGCGGGTGGTCCTTGCGCAGGAACGAGCCGACGACCAGCACGCGCTGCAGCGTCGACAGCGATGCGATGCTGGTGCCCAGCCAGCGCACGCCGGCTTCGCCCGCGCTGCGGAAATCGGCATGGCGGGTGCGGTGGTCGATGTTCTCGCTGCCGAGCCCGCGCACCAGCTTCGCGAGCAGGTGCAGCTCTTCGACGGTGGCGTGCGCCGAGCCGACGGCGCCGATGCTCTTCGCACCGTGGTCGGCCTTGATCTGCGACAGGCCCTTGGCCACGTACTCGAGCGCAGTGGTCCAGTCGACGGTGGTCCACTCGCCGCCCTGCTTGATCATCGGCGCGGTCAGGCGCTGGTCGCTGTTGACGGCTTCGTACGAGAAGCGGTCGCGGTCGGCCAGCCAGCATTCGTTGACGTCTTCGTTCTCCAGCGGAACGACGCGCAGCACCTTGTTGTTCTTGACCTGCACGATCAGGTTGGCGCCGGTGCCGTCGTGCGGGCTGACGCTCTTGCGGCGCGACAGCTCCCAGGTGCGGGCGCTGTAGCGGAACGGCTTGCTGGTCAGCGCGCCGACCGGGCAGATGTCGATCATGTTGCCCGACAGCTCGCTGTCGACGGTGTCGCCGACGACGGTGGTGATCTCGGAGTGCTCGCCGCGGTGGATCATGCCGAGCTCCATCACGCCCGACACTTCCTGGCCGAAGCGCACGCAGCGCGTGCAGTGGATGCAGCGGCTCATCTCTTCCATCGAGATCAGCGGGCCGACGTCCTTGTGGAAGACGACGCGCTTTTCTTCGGTGTAGCGCGACGACGAACCGCCGTAGCCGACCGCCAGGTCCTGCAGCTGGCACTCGCCGCCCTGGTCGCAGATCGGGCAATCGAGCGGGTGGTTGATCAGCAGGAACTCCATCACGCCCTGCTGGGCCTTCAGCGCCTTGTCGCTCTTGGTGCGAACGACCATGCCCTGCGTCACCGGCGTGGCGCAGGCGGGCATCGGCTTCGGCGCCTTCTCGACGTCGACCAGGCACATGCGGCAGTTGGCCGCGATGGACAGCTTCTTGTGATAGCAGAAGTGCGGGATGTAGGTGCCCGCCTTGTCGGCCGCATGCATCACCATGCTGCCTTCGGTGACCTGGACCTTCTGGCCGTCGAGTTCGATTTCAATCATGTGAGGGAGCCCAGCAGGTCAGGCATGCACCTTGACCGCGCAGGTCTTGTGCTCGATGTGATGGATGAACTCATCACGGAAGTGTTTGATCATCGCGCGCACCGGCATCGCCGCCGCATCGCCCAGCGCGCAGATGGTGCGGCCCTGGATGTTGTCGGCCACCGAGTTCAGCAGGTCGATGTCTTCCATGCGGCCCTGGCCGTGCTCGATGCGGTCGACCATGCGGTACAGCCAGCCGGTGCCTTCGCGGCACGGCGTGCACTGGCCGCAGCTCTCGTGCATGTAGAAGTACGACAGGCGCAGCAGGCTCTTGACCATGCAGCGCGAGTCGTCCATCACGATGACGGCGCCCGAGCCGAGCATCGAGCCGGCCTTCGCGATGGCGTCGTAGTCCATCGTCGTGTCCATCATGATCGACGCCGGCAGCACCGGGGCCGACGATCCGCCGGGGATCACCGCCTTCAGCGTGCGGCCCTGGCGCACGCCGCCGGCGAGTTCGAGCAGCTTCGAGAACGGCGTGCCCAGCGGCACCTCGAAGTTGCCGGGGCGCTCGACGTCGCCGACCACCGAGAAGATCTTGGTGCCGCCGTTGTTCGGCTTGCCGATCTCGAGGTAGGGCTGGCCGCCGTTGCGGATGATCCACGGCACCGCGGCGAAGGTCTCGGTGTTGTTGATCGTGGTCGGCTTGCCGTACAGGCCGTAGCTGGCCGGGAACGGCGGCTTGAAGCGCGGCTGGCCCTTCTTGCCTTCGAGCGATTCGAGCAGCGCGGTTTCTTCGCCGCAGATGTAGGCGCCGAAGCCGTGCGCGCCATGCAGTTGGAAGCTGAAGTTCGAGCCGAGGATCCGGTCGCCCAGGAATCCGGCCGCACGGGCTTCCTCCAGCGCGGCTTCGAAGCGGTCATACACCTCGAAGATCTCGCCGTGGATGTAGTTGTAGCCGACGCTGATGCCCATCGCGAACGCGGCGATCGCCATGCCTTCGATGACGATGTGCGGGTTGAACATCAGGATGTCGCGGTCCTTGCAGGTGCCCGGCTCGCCTTCGTCGGAGTTGCAGACGAGGTACTTCTGCCCCGGGAACTGGCGCGGCATGAAGCTCCACTTCAGGCCGGTCGGGAACCCCGCGCCGCCGCGGCCGCGCAGGCCGGAGGTCTTGACTTCGGCGATGACCTGCTCGGGCGTCATCGGCTCGCCGGTGGCGCCTGCGAATTCGCCGGTCAGGATCTTGCGCAGCGCCTGGTAGCCGCCGCGCGCGACGTAGTCCTTCAGCGACCAGTTGCTGCCGTTCAGGTCGGCATAGATCTGCGCGCCGATGTGGCGGCCGTGGAAGCAGGTCTCGGCACCGGTGGCCTGGAACTTCGAGAGGTCCAACAAGGGTTGCGACATGGTTCGGTTTCCGTTCACTTCGCCGCGCGCAGCGTGTCGACGAGTTCGTCGAGGCGCTGCTCGTTCATGAAGCTGCACATCTGGCGGTCGTTGACCAGCATCACCGGCGCATCGGCGCAGGCGCCCAGGCATTCGCTCTTCTGCACGGTGAAGAGCCCGTCGGCGGTGGTGCCGCCTTCGTCGACGCCGAGCCGGCTGCACAGGTGCTCGAGCGCGGTCTGGCCACTGCGCAGCTGGCACGGCAGGTTGGTGCAGACGTTGAGCTTGAAGGTGCCCCGCGGCTGCTGGTTGTACATGTTGTAGAAGGTCGTCACCTCGTGCACCGCGATCGGCGGCATGCCGAGGTACTCGGCAACCAGCTTCTCGCTGTCGGCCGAGACGAAGCCCTGCTCCTGCTGCACGATGGCCAGGCAGGCCATCACGGCGGACTGCTTCTGGTCGGCGGGGTACTTGGCCACTTCGCGGTCGAAGCGGACGCGGGTCGATTCCGAAATCATCGGTCGATTTCTCCAAACACGATGTCCATGGTGCCGATCACGGCAACGGCGTCGGCAATCATGTGGCCGCGCGCCATCTCGTCGAGCGCGGCAAGGTGCGCGAAGCCGGGGGCGCGGATCTTCAGGCGATACGGCTTGTTCGCACCGTCGCTGACGATGTAGATGCCGAACTCGCCCTTCGGGTGTTCCACCGCCGCGTAGGCCTCGCCTTCGGGCACGTGGAAGCCTTCGGTGAAGAGCTTGAAATGGTGGATCAGCTCTTCCATGCTGGACTTCATGTCCACGCGCCCGGGCGGCGCCACCTTGTGGTTCGCGGTGATGACCGGGCCGGTGGGGTTGGCACGCAGCCAGTCGACGCACTGCTGCACGATGCGGTTGGCCTGGCGCATCTCTTCGACGCGCACCAGGTAGCGGTCGTAGGTGTCGCCGTTGACGCCGACCGGCACGTCGAAGTCCATCTGGTCGTAGACGTCGTAGGGCTGCTTCTTGCGCAGGTCCCAGGCGATGCCCGAGCCGCGCAGCATCGGACCGCTGAAGCCGAGGTTCAGCGCGCGTTCGGGCGACACCACGCCGATGCCGACGGTGCGCTGCTTCCAGATGCGGTTGTCGGTCAGCAGCGTTTCGTAGTCGTCGACGTTCTTCGGGAAGCGCTTGCTGAAGTCTTCGATGAAGTCGAGCAGCGAACCCTGGCGGTTCTCGTTCAGGCGGCCGATGGTCTTCGCGTTGCGGACCTTCGAGGCCTTGTACTGCGGCATCGCGTCGGGCAGGTCGCGGTAGACGCCGCCCGGGCGGAAGTAGGCCGCGTGCATGCGCGCGCCCGACACCGCCTCGTACATGTCGAAGATGTCCTCGCGCTCGCGGAAGCAGTAGATGAGGATGTTCATCGCGCCGCAGTCGAGCCCGTGCGCGCCCAGCCACAGCAGGTGGTTCAGGATGCGGGTCAGCTCGGCGAACATCACGCGGATGTACTGCGCGCGCAGCGGCACGTCGACGCCCAGCAGGCGTTCGATGGCCAGGCAGTACGCATGCTCGTTGGACATCATCGACACGTAGTCGAGGCGGTCCATGTAGGGCAGCGACTGGATGTAGGTCTTGCTCTCGGCGAGCTTCTCGGTCGCGCGGTGCAGCAGGCCGATGTGCGGATCGGCGCGCTGGATCACTTCGCCGTCGAGCTCCAGCACAAGCCGCAGCACGCCGTGGGCTGCAGGGTGCTGGGGTCCGAAATTGAGCGTGTAGTTCTTGATTTCAGCCATGTCATCGCCTCGAGGCCCGAGCCTCTAGTGCAGCCCGCCGTAGTTGTCTTCGCGGATGATCCGGGGAGTGATCTCGCGCGGCTCGATCGTCACCGGCTGGTAGATCACGCGCTTCTGCTCGGGGTCGTAGCGCATCTCGACATGGCCCGAGGTCGGGAAATCCTTGCGGAACGGGTGGCCGATGAAGCCGTAGTCGGTCAGGATGCGGCGCAGGTCGACGTGGCCGTCGAACAGGATGCCGTACAGGTCGAAGGCCTCGCGCTCGAACCAGTTGGCCGAGTTCCAGATGTCGTTGACGGACGCGACCATCGGCAGGTCGTCATCGGGCGCGAACACCTTCAGGCGCAGCCGCCAGTTGTGCGTGATCGACAGCAGGTGCGAGGCGACGCAGTAGCGCAGGCCTTCGTTCGGCTGGTCCTTGTACGACGAATAGTCGAGGCCGCACAGGTCGACCAGCTGCTCGAAGCGCAGCGTGGGGTCGTCGCGCAGCACGAGTGCGACGGCGGCATAGTGCTCGGCGGTGACGGTCAGCGTGAGTTCACCGCGGTCGCGCACCAGGCGCTTGATCTTGCCGGCAAAGGCCGCTTCGAGCGCCGCCTGCAGGGTATCGAGTTTGCTCATGCGGGCTTTCAGCGGGCGATCGTGTTTTCGCGGCGGATCTTGGTCTGCAGCTGCAGCACGCCGTACAGCAGCGCCTCGGCCGTCGGCGGGCAGCCGGGCACGTAGACGTCGACCGGCACGATGCGGTCGCAGCCGCGCACCACCGAGTAGCTGTAGTGGTAGTAGCCGCCGCCGTTGGCGCACGAGCCCATCGACAGCACCCAGCGCGGCTCGGCCATCTGGTCATAGACCTTGCGCAGCGCCGGCGCCATCTTGTTGCACAGCGTGCCGGCGACGATCATCAGGTCGCTCTGGCGCGGGCTGGGGCGAAACAGCATGCCGAAGCGGTCGATGTCGTAGCGGGCGGCGCCCGCGTGCATCATTTCCACCGCGCAGCAGGCCAGACCGAAGGTCATGGGCCACAGCGAACCGGTCTTCGACCAGTTGATCAGCGTGTCGACGCTGGTGGTGACGAAGCCTTCCTTGAGAACGCCATCAATGCTCATAGCTCACTCCCAGTCAAGGGCGCCTTTTTTCCACTCGTAGGCAAAGCCGACGACGAGGATTCCCAGGAACACCATCATCGACCAGAAGCCCGCCGGACCGATTTCCTTGAGCGACACCGCCCACGGAAAGAGAAATGCAATCTCGAGGTCGAACAGGATGAAGAGAATCGCGACGAGGTAATAGCGCACGTCGAACTTCATGCGCGCGTCTTCGAAGGCCTCGAAGCCGCATTCGTAGGGGGAATTCTTCGCGGCGTCCGGCTTGTGCGGACCCAGCAGGAAACCGAGCACCTGAGGCGCTACGCCTACCCCTACGCCGACCAGGATGAACAGGATGACGGGCAGGTAGGGAGCGAGGTTCATGGTGTGGTTTGAGCGGTCTTGAAACAAACGAGGCACTGGGTAAGTGCCTCGTTCAAAGATCTGGTGCCGTCGGCGAGACTCGAACTCGCACAGCTTTCGCCACTACCCCCTCAAGATAGCGTGTCTACCAATTTCACCACGACGGCTGCACTCAAAATCGCTGTTCGGTTGGCATGAGGACTGGCTTACCGAACAGCCGCAAATTCTAACCTCAAAGACCCCGGGTTTACGCGCTGTGCACCGCAGTGCAGCACGACAGTCGGATACCCGCAAGCCTTCGAGCCTCAACTCACCCGCGAATCACTTGGTCGGGATCGCGCCCGCCCCCGACGCGGCCTGCACCGGCGCGGCCGGAACGACTGCAGCCGAAGCGGCGGCATCGGCCGGGATCGCGCCCGCACCCGAAGCCGCACCCGATGCGCCACCGACGGGAGCGCTTGCAGCGAGGCCCGGCGCGCGGTCGAGGATGGTCGAGGTACCCGACTGGGCCGCGCCGATCGCGCGCTCGTGCGAGAAGTACGCGAGCGTCAGCGTGCAAACGAAGAAGACCGCCGCGCACACCGCCGTCGAGCGCGACAGGAAGTTCGCGCTGCCGGTGGCACCGAACAGGCTGCCGGACGAGCCGCTGCCGAACGAGGCGCCCATGTCGGCCCCCTTGCCGTGCTGCACCAGCACCAGGCCGATCATGATCAGGGCCGCCAGCATCTGGATGGCCACGACGAAATTCAACAGCACTTGCATTGTTCTTGCTCCAGAAAAATCAGGGGCCGCGGATCAGGCCGCGGCTTTGCATATGGCCGCGAAATCCGCGGCCTTCAGTGACGCCCCGCCGATCAACCCGCCGTCGATGTCGGCTTGGGCAAACAGGCTGGCGGCGTTGTCGGCTTTCACACTCCCGCCGTACAACAACAACATCTCATCGGAATTCTGCGTCGCCGCGTGCAGCTGCGCGCGCAGCAGCGCATGCACCGCCTGCGCCTGCTCGGGCGAGGCGGTCCGGCCGGTGCCGATCGCCCACACCGGCTCGTAGGCCACGACGACCTGCGAGATGCAGTGCGCGAGCGTGTGGATCACCGCCGACAGCTGGCGCTTGACCACCGCATCGGTCTGGCCGGCCTCGCGCTCGGCCAGCGTCTCGCCGACGCAGACGATTGGCGTCAGCTTGTGGGCGAGCGCCGCCTTCGCCTTGTCGGCGACCAGTTGATCGGATTCGGCATGCAGCGCACGGCGCTCGGAGTGGCCGACGATCACGTAGCGGCAACCGAACTCGGCCAGCATCGAGGCCGACACCTCGCCGGTGAACGCACCGCTGTCGTGCTTCGAGCAATCCTGCGCGCCCCAGGCGAGGCGCTGGCCTTGCAATGACAGCGCGACCTCGCCGAGGTACGGGAACGGTGCGCACACCGCGACGTCGGCATCGAACGGACCTGCGGCCACCAGCCCGGCCAGCAGCTCGGCATTCGCCACGCGGCTGCCGTTCATCTTCCAGTTGCCGACGACGAGTTTGCGACGCATGCCCGAAGCTCCTTGTTGAGCACTCACCATGTGAGCACCAGCTTGCCGATGTGCTGGTTCGATTCCATCAGCGTGTGGGCCTCGGCCGCCTGCGCGGCCGGGAACACCTGGTGGATCACCGGCTTCACGCGGCCGGCTTCGAGCCACGGCCACACCTGCTGGCGCAGCGCCTTCGCGATCGCGGTCTTGAACGCGACCGAGCGCGGGCGCAGCGTCGAGCCGCTGATCGTCAGCCGCCGGCGCAGCACGGCACCGGCGTCGATCTGCGCTGCGGTGCCGCCCTGCACCGCGATCAGCGCGATGCGGCCGTCGTCGGCCAGGCACTGCAGCTCGCGGGCGATGTAGTCGCCGGCCACCATGTCGAGGATCACGTCGGCGCCACGGCCATCGGTGACCCGCTTCACTTCGGCGACGAAGTCGTGCGTGCGGTAGTTGATCGCGTGGTCGGCGCCGAGCGCCACGCAGGCGGCGCACTTGTCGTCGCTGCCGGCCGTCGCGATCACGCGCGCGCCGAAGGCCTTGGCCAGCTGGATCGCGGTGACGCCGATGCCGCTGGTGCCGCCCTGCACCAGCAGCGTCTCGCCGGCCTGCAGGTGCGCGCGCTCGAACACGTTGGACCAGACGGTGAAGAAGGTCTCGGGCAGGCTGGCGGCCTCGATGTCGCTGAAGCCCTTCGGCACCGGCAGGCACTGGCCGACCGGTGCGACGCACAGCTCGGCATAGCCGCCACCGGCGACCAGCGCGCAGACACGGTCGCCGACCGCGATGCCAGCCTCGGCCAGCGCCGCCGCATCGCCATCGACCACCTCGCCCGCGACCTCCAGCCCCGGCAGGTCGGACGCGCCCGGCGGCACCGGGTACAGGCCCTTGCGTTGCAGCACGTCGGGCCGGTTGATGCCCGACGCGGCCACGCGGATCAGCAACTCGCCGGCCGCAGGCACCGGTGCCGCGCGCTCGATGGCGCGCAGCACGTCGGGCGCGCCGGGGGTGGTGATCGCGATGGCTTTCATCGGAAGCTCGGTGGGCAGGACGCCGCCACACGGCCACCGCGTCGAGACGCAGCAGCCGCGCGGCCGGTCATCACTCCTGCACAGGCGCCTGGTCGCGGTCGATCAGGGCCTTCATCGACAGCTTGACGCGGCCCTTCTCGTCGGTCTCGAGCACCTTGACCTTGACGATCTGGCCTTCCTTCAGGAAGTCGGTGACCTTCTCGACGCGCTGGTGCGCGATCTGGCTGATGTGCAGCAGGCCGTCCTTGCCCGGCAGCAGGTTGACCAGTGCACCGAACTCGAGCAGCTTGGTGATCGGGCCTTCGTAGATCTTGCCCACTTCGACTTCGGCGGTGATCTCTTCGATGCGCTTCTTCGCGTAGGCGGCCTTGTCGGAGTCGGCCGACGCGATGGTGATGGTGCCGTCTTCGCCGATGTCGATCGTCGTGCCGGTTTCTTCGGTCAGCGCACGGATGGTCGCGCCACCCTTGCCGATCACGTCACGGATCTTCTCCGGGTTGATCTTCATCGTGTACAGGCGCGGGGCGAACTGCGAGACCTCGGTCTTGGCTTCACCCATCGCCTCGGTCATCTTGCCGAGGATGTGCAGGCGCGCTTCCTTGGCCTGCGCCAGTGCGACCTGCATGATTTCCTTCGTGATGCCCTGGATCTTGATGTCCATCTGCAGCGCGGTCACGCCGGCGGTCGTGCCGGCCACCTTGAAGTCCATGTCGCCGAGGTGATCTTCATCGCCGAGGATGTCGGTCAGCACCGCGAAGCGGTTGCCGTCCTTGATCAGGCCCATCGCGATGCCGGCGACGTGCGCCTTCAGCGGCACGCCGGCGTCCATCAGCGCGAGGCAGCCGCCGCACACCGAGGCCATCGACGACGAACCGTTCGATTCGGTGATCTCCGAGACCACGCGCATCGAGTACGGGAACTCGACGCGGTCCGGCAGCACCGCGACCAGCGCGCGCTTGGCGAGGCGGCCGTGGCCGATCTCGCGGCGCTTCGGGGTGCCGACACGGCCGGTTTCGCCGGTGGCGAACGGGGGCATGTTGTAGTGCAGCATGAAGTGCTCGCTGAACTCGCCGGCGAGTGCATCGATCTTCTGCGAATCGCGGTCGGTGCCGAGCGTCGCGGCGACCAGCGCCTGCGTCTCGCCACGGGTGAACAGCGCCGAGCCGTGGACGCGCGGCAGCACGCCGTTGCGGATCTCGATCGCGCGCACGGTGCGGGTGTCGCGGCCGTCGATGCGGGGCTCGCCCGACAGGATCTGGCTGCGCACGATGCGGGCTTCGATGTCGAACAGCACGTTGTCGACCTTGACCTTGTCGACCACGACGCCTTCAGCCGTCAGCGCGGCGACGACCGACGCGGTGGCTTCGCGCGTGGCCTGCGTGCGGGCCTGCTTCGAGCGGATCTGGTAGGCGGCGCGCAGCTTCTCTTCGGCCAGGCCGGTGATCTTGCCGATGAAGGCTTCGTCCTTGGCGGGCGCGGCCCAGTCCCAGGACGGCTTGCCGGCGTCACGCACCAGCTCGTTGATCGCGGCAATGGCGATCTTGCTCTGGTCATGGCCGTAGACCACGCCGCCGAGCATGATCTCTTCGCTCAGTTGCTGGGCCTCGGATTCGACCATCAGCACGGCGGCTTCGGTGCCGGCGACGACCAGGTCCATCTGCGAATCGAGCAGCTGGGTCTTGCCCGGGTTCAGCACGTACTGGCCGTTGACGTAGCCGACGCGTGCGGCACCGATCGGGCCGTTGAACGGGATGCCGGAGATCGCGAGCGCGGCGCTCGAGCCGATCAGCGCGGCGATGTCGGCCGAGACTTCCGGGTTCAGCGACAGCACGTGGATCACGACCTGGACTTCGTTGTAGAAGCCTTCGGGGAACAGCGGGCGCAGCGGGCGGTCGATCAGGCGCGAGGTCAGCGTCTCGAGTTCGCTCGGGCGGCCTTCACGCTTGAAGAAGCTGCCGGGGATCTTGCCGGCGGCATAGGTCTTCTCGATGTAGTCGACGGTCAGCGGGAAGAAATCCTGGCCCGGCTTCGCGTTCTTGGCACCGACCACGGTGGCGAGGATGACGGTGTCCTCGATGTTGACCAGCACGGCACCGCTCGACTGGCGGGCGATCTCGCCGGTTTCCAGCGTGACCGAGTGCTGGCCCCATTGGAAGGTCTTGGTGACTTTGTTGAACATGCTCATGTCATTTCTCCGGTTTGTTGTCAGCGCCTCGTGAGGGCGGCGCCTTTCGACCCGGAACTGCGGCAACCTGGCGCGATGCCATTCCAGCGGCGCTCATGACTTCGAACGCTGGTGGAATGACACATCGTCATCTGTGGGTGCTCAGCTCCAAAAGCGCAAAGAGCCTGTGCTGGTGATCCAGACAGGCTCTCGGCTTTCATTCGCGGATTACTTGCGCAGACCCAGCTTCTGGATCAGCGCGGTGTAGCGGTCGGCATCGGTCTTGCGCAGGTAAGCCAGCAGGCTCTTGCGGGTGTTGACCATCTTCAGCAGGCCGCGGCGACCGTGGTGGTCCTTCAGGTGCAGCTTGAAGTGGGGGGTCAGCTCGTTGATGCGGGCGGTCAGCAGGGCCACTTGCACTTCGGGGGACCCGGTGTCGTTGGCGGTGCGGGCATTGGCCTTGACGATCTCGGCCTTGTTCAGATCTGCGACGGACATGTCAGTTTCCTGATGTTCCCGCCCTCTGGCTTGTCAGCCTTTTCGTGGGCGGGAGGTTGCTACTTGCGGTCGCGGGTGAAACTGACCCGCGCCGTGCGATTTGCCTGGCGCCCTGGGCACCCATCTGGATGGGATCAGGACGCAAAGCCCGTCGATTATAGCCTCAACGCGCGTTTCAGCCGATCCACCCCGTCCACCAGCCGCGCCGGGTCGCGCGATGCGAAGCACCAGCGCAGCCAGCCCTCGGCCTCGTCGCCGAAGGCCGCGCCGGGCGCCAGGCCCAGCCCGACGCCGGTGACCAGCCGCTTGGCCAGCGCCAGCGAATCGTCTTCGCCGTCGACGCGGAAGAACGCATACATGCCGCCCGCCGGCATCGCGAGCGTGACGCCCGGCAGCGCCTGCAGGCGCGGCACCAGCGTGTCGCGGCAGGTCTTCAGCCGCCCGATCAGGCCCGGCACGAAGCCGTCGGCGCCCTGCAGTGCCGCGATGCCGGCGCGCTGCACGAACACCGGCGCACACGAGGTGTTGAATTCGATCAGCTTGCCGATGTCGGCCGTCAGCGCCGACGGCACGACCAGCGAGCCGAGCCGCCAGCCGGTCATCAGGAAGCTCTTCGAGAAGCTGTGGGCGACCACCAACCGGTCATCGGCCTCGGCGATGTCGAGGAAGCTCGGCGCTGCTGCGTGGTCCGGCCCGTAGTACAGCCGCTCGTAGACCTCGTCGGCGACGATCCAGGTGCCGGTGCGGCGGCAGTGGTCGAGCACCGCCTGCTGCTCGGCGCGGGTCATCGTCCAGCCGGTCGGGTTGTTCGGCGCGTTGACGAGCAGCAGCCGGGTCTTGCCGGTGATCGCGGCCAGCAGGCGCTCGAGGTCGAGCTGCCACGCACCGTCGCGCACCTGCAGCGACACCCGCTTCACGTCGGCACCGAGGATCGCCGGCTGCGCGGTGATGTTCGGCCACACCGGCACCACCGCGACCACCTCGTCGCCGGCGCCGACCAGCGCCTGCGTCGCGATCATCAGCCCGTTGACACCCGACGACGTGACCGCGATGCGCCCGGCATCGACCGGCCGGTGCAGCCCGCTCGCGTAGCCCGCCAGCACCTCGCGCAACTCCGGCAGGCCGAGGTTGTGCGCATACGCCGTCTCGCCGCGGCGCAGCGATGCGACCGCGGCCTCGGTGACGAAGTCCGGCGTCGGCTCGTCGCTCTCGCCGAACCAGAACGGCAGCACGTCGGCGCGGCCGATCGCCGCATTCGCGACCTCGCGGATCTTCGATGCCGGCAGGTTCGCAATCACATCTCTCATGGGCGCTCCATCGCACAGCGGTGTGGCATCTCGGTCTGGGATTCGGTGAGCTGCAGCACGGTCTTGAAGCCGTAACCGGAGCCCTCGTTGTCGAAGCGCACGCCAGGGCTGCCGACGCGCTGCATCACGCTGACGACCAGCGGCTGCTCGAACTGGTGGTCGCCGGCGCGCATCGTGCCATGGTGGAAGCCGCCGAGGTGGCGCGGGTCCAGCTTCAGGCCTTCGAGCGCGCGCGCCACCGCCAGCGGGTCGGCGCTGCCGGCCTTCTCGATCGCGGTCGCCAGCATCTCGACCATCGCCTGCATGCGCATGTGCACGTAGTCGTCCTGCGGGCTCGGGAAGCGCTCGCGAAAAGCCGCATAGAACTTGTCCGACGCCGCGCCGCCAACGTTCGGATGCCATTCAGCCACCGCCAGCACACGGTCGACACCGGCCTCGCCGATCGCCGCCGGCGCGCCGAGTGCGTTGCCGTAGAAGGTGTAGAAGCGCGCATCCAGCCCGGCCTCGCGCCCGGCGCGGATCAGCAGCGTCAGGTCGTTGCCCCAGTTGCCGGTCAGCACCGCCTGCGCACCGCTCGCCTTGATCTTCGCTGCGTACGGCAGGAAATCCTTGATGCGGCCGAGCGGGTGCAGTTCGTCGCCGACGATCTCGATGTCGGGCCGCTTGGCCGCGAGCATCGTGCGCGCCTGGCGCAGCACGCTCTGGCCGAAGCTGTAGTCCTGGCCGATCAGGTAGACCTTCTTCACGCGCGCATCGGCGGCCAGCACGTCGGTCAGCGCCTGCAGCCGCATGTCGGCATGCGCATCGAAGCGGAAGTGCCAGAAGCTGCACTTCTCGTTCGTCAGCGCCGGGTCGACGGCCGAGTAGTTCAGGAAGATCGCGCGACGCGATGGTTCGCGCTGGTTCTGCTTGTTCAGCGCCTCGATCAGCACGGCCGCGGTGGCCGAGCTGTTGCCTTGCATCACGACGCCGATCTTCTGGTCGATGGCCGAGCGCAGCAGCGACAGCGCCTCTTCATTGCTGCCCTTGCTGTCGAAGCGCACCAGCTCGAGCGGATGGCGGCCGTCCGGCAGGTTCACGCCGCCGCGCTGGTTCACGCGCTCGACGGCCCACAGCAGGTTGCGGTAGACCGCCTCGCCGGCGTTCGCGAACGCGCCGGACAGGCCTTCGATCAAGGCCACGCGCACCGGCTCCGGTGCCGCAGTGGCTGCAGGCGCCGCGATCCCCTGCCCTGCCAGCGCCAGCCCCGCCAGCACTGCAGCACAGCGCTTCACCCAACGCACGATCTTCATTTTTCAACCCACTTGAAAACAAAAATGCCGCTCCAAGTTTCAGCGGCATGGTTGCTGCGCTGTGCAGCGATTGAATGGATTGTAGGAGCCATCATGTTCGTTCTGACCCCCTCGCTGTCGTCGCGCCGTGCCACCTCGCTGGAACGCGCTTTCGATCACCTGTTCGCCGACCGCCTGCCGCCCGCCCCGGCGCAGCCGCGCGTGCCCGCCCTCGACGTCGTCGAGAGCGATACTGCGTACACGCTGACGCTGGACCTGCCGGGCCTCGCGAAAGACCAGCTGAAGGTCTCGGTGGAAGGCCGCCGCGTGACGCTGGAAGCCGGTGACGCGAAGACCGCCGACGCCAAGGAAGGCGAGCGCGTGCTGTACCGCGAACGCGCCGCCGCGCATTACGCCCGCACGGTCGCGCTGCCGGCCGAAGTGGACCAGGCGAACTCGAACGCGAAGTTCGAGAACGGCGTGCTGACGCTGACGCTCGCCAAGCGCGTGCCGACCGGCGCGACGCAGATCAGCATCAGCTGATCACAGCCGCGTCGGCGGCGGCAAGCGACGCCAGCGGCCAGCGCGGCTTCACGTCGAAGCCGTAGTCATGGCCGGCTGCCGCGCCACGCTGCAGCCGCATCGCGGCGGCGAGCGCAATCATCGCGCCGTTGTCGGTGCACAGCGCCAGTTCGGGGTAATGCACCCTGACCTGGCGCTTCGCACATTCGGCGTTCAACTGCGCGCGCAAGCGGCTGTTCGCACCGACCCCGCCGGCAACGACGAGCCGCTTCAGCCCGGTCTGCTTCAGCGCCGCGAGCGACTTCTTCAGCAGCACCTCGACGATCGCGGCCTGCGTCGACGCGGCCACGTCGGCGCGCTGCACGTCGGTCGGCGTGTCGCCGAGCTTGCGCAGCTGCGTCATCACCGCGGTCTTCAGCCCGGCGAACGAGAAATCGAGGTCGCCGCTGTGCAGCAGCGGCCGCGGCAGCGCGTAGGCGTCGGGCCGGCCCGATTCGGCGAGTTGCGCCAGCGCCGGCCCGCCCGGGTAGCCGAGCCCGAGCAGCTTGGCCGACTTGTCGAAGGCCTCGCCGGCCGCATCGTCGATGCTTTCGCCGAGCAGTTCGTAGCGGCCGACCTCGTCGACCCGCATCAGCTGCGTGTGGCCGCCGGACACCAGCAGCGCGACGAACGGAAACGCCGGCGGATCGCTTGCGAGGAACGGCGACAGCAGGTGGCCTTCGAGGTGGTGCACGCCGAGCACCGGCTTGCCGAGCGCCGCCGCCAGCGCGCACGCGACACCGGCCCCCACCAGCAGCGCCCCCGCCAGGCCCGGCCCGCGCGTGAACGCCACCACGTCGATCTCGGCCAGCGTCGCGCCGGCTTCGTGCAGCACTTGCTCGGTCAACGGCAGCACGCGCCGGATGTGATCGCGCGAGGCCAGCTCCGGCACCACGCCGCCATAGGCCTGGTGCATCGCGATCTGGCTGTGCAGCGCGTGGGCCAGCAGGGTCGGCACCCCGGTCGGGCCGGCCTCCACCAGCGCCACGCCCGTTTCGTCACACGATGATTCCACGCCCAGGACCTTCATCCACCCAGTGTAGCCAGCGCGTTCGCACGGCCCGTCGGCGCCAAATCCGTCACGGCCGACACAAGGGTTTACCCTTTATCCCTATCCGACCCCCTTCCCCGTTCGGCCGCGGGCGACTACCCTCCGAGCCCGAGCAGTGCATCGAAGCAACTGCCAACTACAACAACGTCGTTAGGGAACCCCCATGAAGGAATACCGCCTGTTGGCCTGGACGGAGCTACCAGCGCCGTTCCATCGCACCGCGTATCGCCGGATGCTGAGCGACATGTCGCACCGGCACATGACGCTGGAGCAACTCGCTTCCATCGCCGGGCTGAAGCGCCAGGAGGTGCAACTCTTCATCGACGCGCTCGAAGCGCAAGGCCTGCTCGAAGAACGCGAGTTCGACGTGCCGCACACCGATTCGGTGTTCGACTCGCTGCGGCCGCTGGGTGGCTGGATCCGCCGCGCACTGCACACGACACCTCACGAGCGCTGATTTTCCGGCGATCCGGCACACGGCGCGCCCACCGCGTGGCGCGGATGTTGCTGCGTTCGCCTCCATGAAGCCGCCGCGCGCGCCGACCGCCCCGGTCCTGCGCATCGTCATCGTTGCCCCCGACACGCTCGCCCCCGACGGCAGCGAAGGCGCGCCCGACCCGATCGAGGCCGAGCGCTCGCGGGCGCTGCGCATCGGGCTGCTGGAGAACGGCTACAACATCGTCGCGGTGCTGCCGGCCGACGTCTACCTGCCGGACCGGCTGGCGCAGATCCAGCCCGACATGATCATCATCGACGCCGAGAGCCAGGCGCGTGACACGCTGGAGCATGTCGTGATGGCCACCCGCGATGCGCGCCGGCCGATCGTGCTGTTCACCGACGACGACGACACCAGCCATGTGCCCGACGCGATCGCCGCCGGCGTCACCGCCTACGTGGTGGCAGGCCTCGCGCCGGAGCGGGTGAAGCCGGTGCTGGATGTCGCGATGGCGCGCTTCCGGCATGAAGAAGGCCTGCGCCGCGAGCTGGCCGATGCACGCACCGAGCTCTCGGATCGCAAGCTGATCGACCGCGCGAAGGGCCTGCTGATGTCGCGCCAGGGCCTGACCGAAGAAGCCGCCTACGCGCGGCTGCGCAAGGCCGCGATGGACAAGGGCCTGCGGCTGGCCGACGTCGCCCAGCGCATCCTCGACGTCTCCGACCTGCTGGGCTGAACGCACTCCGGCAGTGCGGCATGCGGCGCAATTGGTGCGTCGCAGCATCTCCACCCTGCCCTGTTCCCCGGAAGACCGCTGTGGCACGCCGCTTGCGTAAGCCCCTGGCGGAAGGTCAACGGCGATCTTCCACAGACATCCGCACGCACCAAGGTTGGCGCGAGGCGGGTCGGACGATGGCGTCCCCACGTGACAGGCCCCGCCTGCATCGTGCGGACGCCTTTTTGTTTTTGCTTTCCGAGAACCTGAGCCACGCCATGACAAGCCCACTCACGCGAAAGAACCTGATGAGCCGCCGAACCCTGATCAAAGCCGCTGCCGCCGGCGGTGCAGCCGGCCTGGTGCCGGGGCTGCAGAGCGCCGTGTACGCGCAAGGCTCCGACAAGCCCGAGAAGGAAGAAGTGCGCATCGGCTTCATCCCGCTGACCGACTGCGCGTCGGTCGTGATGGCCTCGGTGCTCGGCTTCGACAAGAAGTACGGCGTCAAGATCATCCCGACCAAGGAGGCCTCGTGGGCCGGCGTGCGCGACAAGCTGGTCAACGGCGAGCTCGACATGGCACACGTGCTGTACGGCCTGGTCTACGGCGTGCACCTGGGCATCAGCGGTCCGAAGAAGGACATGGCCGTGCTGATGAGCCTGAACAACAACGGCCAGGCCATCACCTTGTCGAAGGCTCTGGCCGACAAAGGTGCCGTGGATGGCGGCTCGCTGGCGAAGGTGATGTCCAGGGAGAAGCGCGAGTACACCTTCGCCGGCACCTTCCCGACCGGTACCCACGCCATGTGGATGCACTACTGGCTGGCCGCCTCGGGCATCAACCCCGTCAGCGGCGCCAAGCTGATCACCGTGCCGCCGCCGCAGATGGTGGCCAACATGCGCGTCGGCAACATGGACGGCTTCTGTGTGGGCGAGCCCTGGGGCCACCGCGCGATCATGGACAACATCGGCATCACCGCCGTGACCACGCAGGACATCTGGCGCGACCATCCGGAGAAGGTGCTCGGCACCACCGCCGATTTCGCCAAGAAGAATCCGAACACCTGCCGCGCCGTGATGATGGCCGTGCTCGAAGCGAGCCGCTGGATCGATGCGAGCCTGCAGAACAAGCTGAAGATGGCCGAGACGGTGGCCGACAAGTCGTACGTCAACACCGGTGTCGACGCGATCAACCAGCGCATCCTGGGCCGCTACCAGAACGGCCTGGGCAAGACCTGGGACGACCCCAACCACATGAAGTTCTTCAACGACGGTGCGGTGAACTACCCGTACCTGAGCGACGGCATGTGGTTCCTGACGCAGCACAAGCGCTGGGGCTTGCTGAAGGAGCACCCGGACTACCTGGGCGTCGCGAAGCAGATCAACCAGATCGATCTGTACAAGCAGGTCGCCACGGCGATGAAGATCAGCATACCCACGGATCCGATGCGCAGCAGCAAGCTGATCGACGGCATCGTCTGGGATGGCAAGGATCCTGCGAAGTACGCCGACAGCTTCAAGATCAAGGCCTGAGGGCCACCCAAGGAGAACGCCATGGTCAGTGCCGTGTTTCACTCTCCGCTCGGAGGCGCCGACGACGAGGCGCCTGCCGCCTCGCCCGCTGCTGCCGCCACTGCTGCGCCAACTGCAGCGCCGGCTCCCGCCACCCCGGTGCCTCGCATGCCCTTCGACTGGAACGGGCTGCTGTTGAAGGTGCTGCCGCCGCTGATCGGCATCGGTTTGCTGGTCGGCATCTGGGCGCTGCTGACGATGAACGGCGGCAGTTTCCCGACGCCGGCCGCGACCTTCACCGAAGCGGTCAAGCTGTTCTCGGACCCGTTCTACAGCAAGGGCCCGAACGACCAGGGCATCGGCTGGAACATCCTGTTCTCGCTGCAGCGCGTCGCGATCGGCTTCGGGCTGGCGGCGCTGGTCGGCATCCCGGCGGGTTTCCTGATCGGGCGCTTCAGTTTCCTGAACCACATGGCCTCGCCGCTGATCAGCCTGCTGCGCCCGGTGTCACCGCTGGCGTGGCTGCCGATCGGGCTGCTGGTGTTCAAGGCCGCGAACCCGGCGGCGATCTGGACGATCTTCATCTGCTCGATCTGGCCGATGATCATCAACACCGCGGTCGGCGTGCAGCGCGTGCCGGCCGACTACCTGAACGTGGCGCGCGTGCTGAACCTGTCGGAGTGGAAGGTGATGACGCGCATCCTGTTCCCTGCGGTGCTGCCGTACATGCTGACCGGCGTGCGGCTGAGCGTGGGCACGGCCTGGCTGGTGATCGTCGCGGCCGAGATGCTGACCGGTGGCGTCGGCATCGGCTTCTGGGTGTGGGACGAGTGGAACAACCTGAACGTCACGCACATCCTGATCGCGATCTTCGTGATCGGCATCGTCGGGCTGCTGCTCGAATGGGCGCTGATCGCGGTGGCCAAACGCTTCACCTACGACGAGGTCTGACCATGGCATCGAACTCCAGCTTCATCGAGGTGCACCAGGCCGAGATGGTCTTCAGCACGAAGAAGGGCCGCTTCCATGCGCTGCGCGAGATCGACCTGTCGGTCGCCAAGGGCGAATTCGTCACGCTGATCGGGCACTCGGGCTGCGGCAAGTCGACGCTGCTGAACCTGATCGCCGGACTCACGCTGCCGACCGGCGGCTCGCTGATCTGCGATGGCCGCGAGATCGCTGCCCCCGGGCCGGAGCGCGCGGTGGTGTTCCAGAACCACTCGCTGCTGCCGTGGCTCACCTGCCACGAGAACGTGCACCTCGCGGTCGAGCGGGTGTTCGGCGCGAGCGAATCGAAGGTGCAGTTGAAGGAACGCTCGCTCGCGGCGCTAGCGCTCGTCAACATGGCGCATGCGGCGGGCAAGCGCCCGCATGAGATCTCCGGCGGCATGAAGCAGCGGGTGGGCATCGCACGGGCGCTGGCGATGGAGCCCAAGGTGCTGCTGATGGACGAGCCCTTCGGCGCGCTCGATGCGCTGACCCGCGCCCATCTTCAGGACGAACTGCTGAAAATCGTCGCGCGCACGCACAGCACGGTGGTGATGGTGACGCACGATGTCGACGAGGCAGTGCTGCTGTCGGACCGGATCGTGATGATGACCAACGGGCCGGCGGCGACGATCGGCGAGATCCTGTCGATCGACCTGGCCCGGCCGCGCGATCGGGTCGAGTTGGCGGAAGATCACCAGTACGTGCACTATCGCAAAGAGGTGCTGGACTTTCTCTACACGCGGCACGGCCACGTCGAGCAGGCCGCCTGAGCGTCAGTGGTAGTCGTCTTCGCGTTGATGCCTGACCGCGAGGACCGTGACCGTCCCGGCGTTCTCGATCTCGTACAACGCGACGTAGCCCCTGCCGCGAAGCGGAATGATCAGCTCCCGCTGGAACGCGCTGCCGGCTGACGATTTCCGGTACAGGAACGGTGCGTGACCGAGGCGGTGCTCGACCTCGTCGCGAATGGTGTCGATGGCAAGCTGCGCGTGATCGAAGTCTTCGATCGTTTCAGCCTCCTGCAACAGGAAATCGAAGAGTTCGATGAGGTCGTTGCGGGCTGCGTCGGTGTAGCGGACCTTGAAATTCCCGCTCATCCCAGCACGCGTTTGCGCCGATCGTCCAGCCTGCGCTGAAGTTCATCGTGCACATCGGCCGCTGCATGGTAGACCCCGGTTCGCCGCGCCTCTTCCGCGGAACTCAACCCGCGTGCGATGAATTCGTCCTGCATGCGTCGGCGCTGGATGGTGTCCCGCACGGCCGTCTCGATCAGGCTGCTCAGCGTTTCCCCCTCGCGAAGCACGCTTTCGGCAGCCTCTCGCAGTTCGGCATCGACGCGAAGCGAAGGGAATGTGGACGGCTTCATGGAGTGCGTTGCAATTGCGACGCGTCGAGTGTAGCCGCGACCGAAGACCCCATCGAGTGGCACACTCCTTGCTTGAAGAACTGCGGCAAGAGCGATGCGCTTGTCGTCTATCTCCTCAGTAGGGCCCGGCCCTTTCCGAACCGCCTGATCCGCATGGGTCAGGCGGTTTTTTTACGCCAGGATCAGTGGTTTTCCTTGGCGTGGTTGATCGTGTACTTCGGGATCTCGATCGTCACGTCGGTCTGCGACAGGATCGCCTGGCACGACAGGCGCGATTGCGGCTCCAGGCCCCAGGCGCGGTCCAGCAGGTCTTCCTCCGATTCGTCCATCTCGCCGAGCGACGAGAAGCCTTCGCGCACCACGACGTGGCAGGTCGTGCACGCGCAGCTCAGTTCGCAAGCGTGCTCGATCTCGATTCCGTTCTCCAGCAGGGCCTCGCAGACCGAGGTGCCCGGCGTGGCGGTGATCTGCGTGCCGGTCGGGCAGTACTCGGGGTGGGGCAGGATCTTGATGACAGGCATGGGGGCTCAGACTTCCTCGACGCGCCGGCCGGCCAGCGCCTGCCGGATGCCGCGGTTCATGCGCTCGGCCGCAAAGGCTTCGGTGCCCTTGGCCAGCGCCTCGACGGCGGCGTCGATCTGGTGGTGATCTTCGGATTCGCGGCTCGCTTCGAGCGCCGCGAGCAGTTGGGTGATCGCGGCCTGCTCGTCGGCGCTCAGCAGGTCGCCATCGGCGGCCAGCGCGGAACGCGTCGCGAGCAGCATGCGCTCGGCCTCGACGCGCGACTCGCGCAGGCTGCGCGCGCGCATGTCGGCATCGGCGGTGCTGAAGCTCTCGGTCAGCATGCGCGCGACCTCGTCGTCGGACAGGCCGTAACTCGGCTTCACGGTGATCGCGGCCTCGACGCCCGACACCTCCTCGCGCGCGCTGACGCTCAGCAGCCCGTCGGCATCGACCTGGAAGCTGACGCGGATGCGCGCCGCACCAGCCACCATCGGCGGCATGCCGCGCAGCTCGAAGCGCGCGAGCGAGCGGCAATCGCTGACCAGTTCGCGCTCGCCCTGCACCACGTGCAGCGCCATCGCGGTCTGGCCGTCCTTGAAGGTCGTGAACTCCTGCGCGCGCGCGGTCGGGATCGTGCTGTTGCGCGGGATGATGCGCTCGACCAGGCCACCCATCGTCTCGAGGCCGAGCGACAGCGGGATCACGTCGAGCAGCAGCAGTTCGTCGGCACCGGCATTGCCGGCCAGCGCATTGGCCTGGATCGCGGCGCCGAGCGCGACGACCTCGTCCGGGTTCAGGTTGGTCAGCGGCGTCTTGCCGAAGAACCCGGCGACCGCCGACTGCACCATCGGCATGCGCGTCGAGCCGCCGACCATCACGACGCCCTGCACTTCGTCCTTCGACGCCTGCGCATCGCGCAGCACCTTGCGCACCGCCGCCAGCGTGCGTGCCATCAGCGCGGCACCCAGCGATTCGAACTGCTCGCGCGTCACGCGCACCGACAACTCGCCGGACGACAGCGGGCTCGCGAGCGTGGCATGGTCGGCCGACGACAGCTTCTCTTTCGCGGCGCGCGCGGCCACCAGCACCGCCCGCTTGTCCTGCGGCGTGTCCGCGCGCAGGCCGGCTTGGTCCAGCGCCCAGTCGGCGAGCGTGCGATCGAAATCGTCGCCGCCCAGTGCCGAATCGCCGCCGGTCGCAACGACCTCGAACACGCCCTTCGTCAGCTTCAGCAGCGAGATGTCGAAGGTGCCGCCGCCCAGGTCGTAGACCGCGTACAGCCCTTCGGAGCCGTTCTCCAGCCCGTAGGCGATCGCCGCGGCGGTCGGCTCGTTGATCAGGCGCAGCACATTCAGGCCGGCGAGCTGCGCGGCGTCTTTGGTGGCCTGGCGCTGCGCGTCGTCGAAATAGGCCGGCACCGTGATGACCGCGCCGAACAGGTCGTCGGCGAAGGTGTCTTCGGCACGGTAGCGCAGCGTCGCGAGGATCTCGGCCGACACCTCGACCGGCGACTTCACGCCGTCGATCGTGCGCAGCTGCACCATGCCGGGCGCATCGACAAAATCGTACGGGAGCTTCTCGACGTGCGCGATGTCGCGCAGCCCGCGTCCCATGAAGCGCTTGACCGACACGATGGTGTTGGCCGGATCGATCGCGGCCTGCGCCAGCGCAGCGTGGCCGATCTCGCGCCGCCCCTCGGGCAGGTAGCGCACCGCCGACGGCAGGATCACGTGGCCGGCTTCGTCCGGCAGGCATTCGGACACGCCGTTGCGCACCGCGGCGACCAGCGAATGCGTGGTGCCGAGGTCGATGCCGACCGCAATGCGGCGCTGGTGGGGATCGGGGGCGCCCCCGGGTTCGGAAATTTGCAGCAGGGCCATGGTGTCTATTGTCCCAGCGCTTCCAGGCGCTGATCGACGTCGTCGGCAAAGCGCTCTACGAACATGAGGGCTCTGACCTGTTGCGCCGCGGCAGCCCAGTCGTGGCGCTCGTCCAGCGTGGCCTGCAACGCGGCAAGGGCCTGCTGGCGATGCAACGCCACTTCGTCGGCGAGGGCCTCGACGGCGGGCAGGTCGCCGGCATCGTCGAGCGCCTCGCGCCACTCCATCTGCTGCATCAGGAAGCTGCCGGGCATCGCGGTGTTGTTCTCGGCATCGATCGCCGCGCCGTTCAGCTCGCACAGGTAGGCGGCGCGCTTCAGCGGGTTCTTCAGCCGCTGGTAGGCCTCGTTCACCCGCACCGCCCATTGCATCGCAACGCGCTGGGCCGCACCGCCCTCGCTGGCGAAGCGGTCCGGGTGCACCTCGGCCTGCAGCGCACGCCAGCGGGCATCGAGCTCGTCGCGGTCGAGCACGAAGCGCCGCGGCAGGTCGAACAGTTCGAAATCGTCGCTATCGAGCTTCATGGCTTGATTTCAGGCAACAAAAAGGCGCGGCTTGTGGCCGCGCCTGGTTGGCAAGCGCTTGAGCGCTATACGCGGAAGGATTCACCGCACCCGCAGCGGTCTTTCTCGCGAGGATTCTGGAACTTGAACCCCTCGTTCAAGCCTTCGCGCACGAAGTCGAGCTGCGTGCCGTCGATGTACGGCAGGCTCTTCGGGTCGACCAGCACCTTCACGCCGCGGTCTTCGAACACCGCGTCTTCGGGTGCCACGTCATCGGCGTATTCCAGCTTGTAGGCCAGGCCCGAGCAACCGGTCGTCTTGACGCCCAGCCGGACGCCGACGCCCTTGCCGCGCTTGGTGATGTAGCGCGACACGTGGCGTGCCGCGGCTTCGGTCAGCGTGACGGCCATGGTCTCAGTGGGTCGTGACAGCGGCGGTGGCAGACGCCGACGCACCGGTCTTGGCCTTGTAGTCGTTCACGGCCGCCTTGATCGCGTCTTCGGCCAGGATCGAGCAATGGATCTTGACCGGCGGCAGCGCCAGTTCTTCGGCGATGTGCGTGTTCTTGATCGTCAGCGCCTCGTCGAGCGACTTGCCCTTGACCCATTCGGTCACCAGCGAACTCGACGCGATCGCCGAGCCGCAGCCGTAGGTCTTGAACTTCGCGTCTTCGATCAGGCCCGTGACCGGGTTCACCTTGATCTGCAGCTTCATCACGTCGCCACAGGCCGGTGCGCCGACCATGCCGGTGCCCACGGTGTCGTCGCCCTTTTCGAACGAACCGACGTTGCGCGGATTCTCGTAGTGCTCAACCACTTTTTCGCTGTAAGCCATTTCAGTTCTCCGTACTTCTTGTCTACAACTTCAGTGGGCAGCCCACTGAATCGTGCTGATGTCGATGCCGTCCTTGAACATCTCCCACAAGGGCGAGAGTTCGCGCAATTTCGCGACGCGGTCTTTCAGCGTCGTGATCACGTAGTCGATTTCTTCGGTGGTCGTGAAGCGGCCGATCGTCATGCGCAGGCTGGAGTGCGCGAGTTCGTCGCTGCGGCCGAGTGCGCGCAGCACGTAGCTCGGCTCCAGGCTGGCGGACGTGCAAGCCGAGCCCGACGACACCGCGATGCCCTTGATGCCCATGATCAACGATTCGCCTTCGACGAAGTTGAACGACATGTTCACGTTGTGCGGCACGCGCTGCTCGGCGTGGCCGTTCAGGAAGGTCTGCTCGATGTCCTTCAGGCCGTTGATCAGGCGCTGCTGCAGCATGCGGATGCGCTCGTTGTCGGCACCCATCTCGGCGCGCGCGATGCGGTAGGCCTCGCCCATGCCGACGATCTGGTGCGTCGCGAGCGTGCCCGAGCGCATGCCGCGCTCATGGCCGCCACCGTGCATCTGCGCCTCGATGCGCACGCGCGGCTTGCGGCGCACGTACAGCGCGCCGATGCCCTTCGGGCCGTAGGTCTTGTGCGAGGCCAGGCTCATCAGGTCGACCGGCAGCGCGGCCAGGTCGATCGCCACCTTGCCGGTGGCCTGGGCCGCGTCGACGTGGAAGATGATGCCGCGCTCGCGGCACATCGCACCGATCGTCTCGATGTCCTGGATGACGCCGATCTCGTTGTTGACGAACAGCACCGAGACCAGGATGGTGTCGGGGCGCATCGCCGCCTTCAGCGTGTCGAGGTCGAGCAGGCCGTCTTCCTGCACGTCGAGGTAAGTCACCTCGAAGCCCTGGCGCTCCAGTTCGCGCATCGTGTCGAGCACGGCCTTGTGCTCGGTCTTCAGCGTGATCAGGTGCTTGCCGCGCGTCTTGTAGAACTGCGCGGCGCCCTTCAGCGCCAGGTTGATGGATTCGGTCGCGCCCGAGGTCCAGACGATCTCGCGCGGATCGGCACCGACCAGCGCCGCGACCTGCTCGCGCGCCTTCTCGACCGCTGCTTCCGCCTCCCATCCCCACGCATGGCTGCGCGAGGCCGGGTTGCCGAAATGCTCGCGCAACCACGGGATCATCGCGTCGACCACGCGCTGGTCCACCGGCGTCGTCGCGCCGTAGTCCATGTAGATCGGGAAATGGGGGGTCATGTCCATGGGAATTCAGCTACAAAGAAGCGGTGAACAAGCGAAGGTTGGAAGCAGTTACTTCGAGAAGGCAGCGCCGCCGAGTGCGAAGACCGAATTCGGCGCGGTGATCTTGATCGGCTTGACGACCGGCTGCGTCGAGATCGCGCGCTTGACCGGTTGCTCCTCGATCGAGATGCCCTTGGCGAGCTGCTCATCGACCAGCTTGCGCAGCGAGATCGAATCGAGATACTCGATCATCTTGGAATTCAGACTGGCCCACAGGTCGTGCGTCATGCACCGGCCGGAGTCCTCGCCCATGCAATTTTCCTTGCCGCCGCAGCCGGTGGCGTCGATCGGTTCGTCGACGGCGACGATGATGTCGGCGACGGTGATTTCCTCGGACTTGCGACCCAGCGAATAACCGCCGCCGGGGCCGCGGGTGCTCTCGACGAGCCCATGGCGGCGCAGTTTGCCGAACAACTGCTCGAGGTAGGACAGCGAAATCTGCTGACGGGCGCTGATCGCTGCGAGCGCAACCGGACCCGAAAGCTCACGCAGAGCCAGGTCGATCATCGCGGTCACTGCAAAACGGCCTTTGGTGGTCAGACGCATGAAATTCTCCTGAAGCCGATGGGCGGCCAACTGTGTCAACGAAGCAGATGAGGGCGATTTCACGCTTGTCGAGTCCCCGCTTGCCTTCCCCGGGGTAACCCTCGGAATGATCCCGAGAGGATTACTCAAGTATAGATGAAACCTAGTTTTTTGGTCGGCATTGGGGCTGAAAGTTCCGTGGGGTTATTCGATCCTTGACGAGGACAGATGCTGGACAAGTCCGTCGCACGCGTCCTCGACCAGGTCGAGCACGTGGTCGAAGCCGTCCGGCCCGCCTTGGTACGGGTCCGGCACGGCCGGGCTCGAGAAGCGCACGCCGTGCTGCGTCAGCCGCCCCAGTTTGGCGCGGTGCTGCGGCGGGCAGCGCTCTTCCAGCTCGGCGAGGTTGTCCCAGTCCATTGCCAAGATGAGGTCGAATCGCTCGAAATCAGCCGCCGTCACGACCCGCGCCCGCAAATTCGCCAGGTCGTAGCCGCGGCGCGCCGCATGCCTGACGGAGCGCGGGTCCGGCGGCTCGCCGCCGTGCCACGAATGCGTGCCGGCCGAATCGACCGCGACCGCCTCGCCCAGCCCGGCCGCGCGCAGCTTGTGGCGCAGCACCGCCTCGGCGGTCGGCGAGCGGCAGATGTTGCCGAGGCAGACCATCAGCACCCGCACCGGCGGCCGCGGTTGCGTCGTCATGCCTTGCGGGCGTCTGCCGCCGGCAGCAGCACCACGTTGTCGGTGCCGGGCGCGCCGAAGGCCTGCTCGCGCAGGTGGGCGAGCTGGTCGCGCACCCGGGCGGCCTTCTCGAACTCGAGGTTGCGGGCGTGCTCGAGCATCTGCTTCTCGAGCTGCTTGATGCGCCTGCCGAGGTCCTTCTCGCTCATCGCCTCGACCTCGGCGGTCTCGGCCGCGTTCTTCAGGTCGTCCTTCGCGCTCTTCTCGCTGTAGACGCCGTCGATCAGTTCGCGGATCTGCTTCTTCACGCTGCGCGGCGTGATGCCCTGCTCCAGGTTGTGCTGGATCTGCTTCGCGCGGCGCCGCTCGGTCTCGTCGATCGCGCGGCGCATCGACTCGGTCATCTTGTCGGCATACAGGATCGCCTTGCCGTTGATGTTGCGCGCCGCGCGGCCGATGGTCTGGATCAGCGAGCGCTCGGCGCGCAGGAAACCTTCCTTGTCGGCATCGAGGATCGCCACCAGCGACACCTCGGGAATGTCCAGCCCCTCGCGCAGCAGGTTGATGCCGACCAGCACGTCGAAGGTGCCGAGCCGCAGGTCGCGCAGGATCTCGACGCGCTCCACCGTGTCGATGTCGCTGTGCAGGTAGCGCACCTTGACGCCGTTGTCGCTCAGGTAATCGGTGAGCTGCTCGGCCATGCGCTTGGTCAGCGTGGTGATCAGCACGCGCTCATGGATCTCGACGCGGTCGCGGATCTCCTGCAGCACGTCGTCGACCTGGTGCGTGGCCGGCCGCACCTCGACCAGCGGGTCGACCAGGCCGGTCGGCCGCACCACCTGCTCGACCACCTGGCCGGCGTTGCGCTTCTCGAAGTCGGCCGGCGTCGCCGAGACGAACACCACCTGCCGCATCTTCTTCTCGAACTCCTCGAACTTGAGCGGCCGGTTGTCGAGCGCCGACGGCAGCCGGAAGCCGTACTCGACCAGCGTGGTCTTGCGCGCGCGGTCGCCGTTGTACATGCCGCCCAGCTGGCCGATCATCACGTGCGATTCGTCGAGGAACATCAGCGCATCGGCCGGCAGGTAGTCGACCAGCGTCGACGGCGGATCGCCCGGTGCCGCGCCCGACAGGTGCCGCGTGTAGTTCTCGATGCCCTTGCAGTGGCCGATCTCCTGCAGCATCTCCAGGTCGAAGCGGGTGCGCTGCTCCAGGCGCTGCGCCTCGACCAGCTTGCCGCCCGTCACCAGCTCGTCGAGGCGCGTGCGCAGCTCGGCCTTGATGGTGTCGATGGCCGCGACCACGCGATCGCGCGGCGTCACGTAGTGGCTGGACGGGTAGACGGTGAAGCGCGGGATCTTCTGGCGGATGCGCCCGGTCAGCGGGTCGAACAGCTGCAGCGTCTCGACCTCGTCGTCGAACAGCTCGATGCGGATCGCCAGCTCGGAATGCTCGGCCGGGAACACGTCGATCGTGTCGCCGCGCACGCGGAAGGTGCCGCGGCTGAAGTCCATCTCGTTGCGCTGGTACTGCATGCGGATCAGCTGCGCGATCACGTCGCGCTGGCCCATCTTGTCGCCGGCGCGCAGCGTCATCACCATGCGGTGGTAGTCGCTCGGGTTGCCGATGCCGTAGATCGCGCTGACGGTGGCGACAATCACCACGTCGCGCCGCTCCAGCAGGCTCTTGGTGGCCGACAGCCGCATCTGCTCGATGTGCTCGTTGATCGAGCTGTCCTTCTCGATGAACAGGTCGCGCTGCGGCACGTAGGCCTCGGGCTGGTAGTAGTCGTAGTAGCTGACGAAGTACTCGACCGCGTTCTTCGGGAAGAACTCGCGGAACTCGCTGTAGAGCTGCGCCGCCAGCGTCTTGTTGGGCGCGAACACGATGGCCGGGCGGCCCATGCGGGCGATCACGTTGGCCATCGTGAAGGTCTTGCCGGAGCCGGTGACGCCGAGCAGCGTCTGGTAGCTCAGCCCGTCTTCGATGCCCTCGGCCAGCGCGGCGATCGCGGTCGGCTGGTCGCCGGCCGGAGGATACGGCTGGAACAGCTGGAACGGCGAGTCGGGGAAGCTGACGAACTCGCCTTCGACCGGCTCGCTCACCGGCGTGTCGGCGAGCACGATGTCGGGGCCGCGTTGCGGCGCTTTCGGTGCCAGCTTCGGTGTCGACTTTGGTGCAGCTCGGAGTGCCGGTTTTGGTGCCGAATTTTGTGGCAGGTCAGCCATGGCGATTAAAATCCTCGGGTTTTTCCTGTACCGCTGACGTGCTGTGAATGCACCGGGCAATCGAGAAGCCTAGCCCAAATCCCGCATCCGCTCTACTGACAAGGACTGTCCATGACCTCGCTGTTCGCCGCTGTCGAAATGGCACCCCGCGACCCCATCCTCGGCCTGAACGAGCAGTTCAACGCCGACCCGAACCCCGCCAAGGTGAACCTGGGCGTCGGGGTCTACTACGACGACAACGGCAAACTCCCGCTGCTGAAGTGCGTGGCCGAGGCCGAGCGCCAGATGCAGGAGTCGCCGAAGCCGCGCGGCTACCTGCCGATCGACGGCATCGCCGCCTACGACAAGGCCGTGCAAGGCCTGGTGTTCGGCGCTGACAGCGCTGAAGTCGCCGCCGGCCGCGTCGCCACCGTCCAGGGCCTGGGCGGCACCGGCGGGCTGAAGATCGGTGCCGATTTCCTGAAGCGGGTGAACCCCGGCGCCAAGGTGCTGATCAGCGACCCGAGCTGGGAGAACCACCGCGCGCTGTTCACCAACGCCGGCTTCGTCGTCGAAAGCTACCCTTACTACGACGCGGCCAGGCGCGGCGTCAACGTCGACGGCATGCTGGCCGCGCTGAACGCCGCGCCGGCGGGCACGGTCGTCGTGCTGCACGCCTGCTGCCACAACCCGACCGGCTACGACATCACGCCCGCCGACTGGCTGAAGGTGATCGAGGCCGTCAAGGCGCGCGGCTTGGTGGCCTTCCTCGACATGGCCTACCAGGGCTTCGGTGAAGGCATCGCCGAAGACGGCGCGGTGATCGCGCAGTTCGTCGCCGCCGGCATCGACTTCTTCGTCGCGACCTCGTTCTCGAAGAGCTTCTCGCTGTACGGCGAGCGCGTCGGCGCGCTGAGCGTGCTGTGCAGCTCCAAGGATGACGCGACCCGCGTGCTGAGCCAGCTGAAGATCGTGATCCGCACCAACTACTCCAACCCGCCGACGCACGGCGCCCAGGTCGTCGCCACCGTGCTGACGACGCCGGCGCTGCGCGCGATGTGGGAAGAAGAACTGGCCGGCATGCGCGTGCGCATCAAGCAAATGCGTACCGCGTTGCTGCAGAAGCTGCAGGCCGCCGGGATCAAGCAGGACATGAGCTTCATCACGCAGCAGAAGGGCATGTTCAGCTATTCGGGCCTGAACAAGGACCAGATGCAGCGGCTGCGCAGCGAATTCGGCATTTATGGCGTCGATTCGGGCCGGATCTGCGTCGCGGCACTGAACAGCAAGAACATCGACGCCGTCGTCGCCGCGATCGCCAAGGTCAGCTGAAGCAACATCTTCTGTCACGCAAGTGACAGTCAGAACGAAGGCCGCACCATTTTGGGCGGCCTTTTCGCTTCTTTTCCGGGTTTGCACCAAAGCAGTCCCCAGGCACGATCCACATCGCCTGCCTAGAATGCTGCAACGCACAACTTGTGTGAAAGCGATTGCGCGAAGCGGTCGCAAAGGAAAATCCGTATGTTGTACCAGTGGTATGAAGCCCAGCGCGCGTTGTTGAGCCCGTTCTCTGAATTCGCCAGCGCCTCCTCGAAGCTGTACAGCCACCCGCTGTCGCCGTTCACGCACACGCCGATGGCACAGCGCGTGTCGGCCGGGCTGGACTTGGTGCACCGGCTGTCGAAGGAATACGAGAAGCCTCAGTTCAACATCACGTCGGTGCGCGTCGGCACGGTTGATGTTGCGGTGCAGGAGCAGGTGGCGCTCGAGAAACCCTTCTGCCGGCTGCTGCGCTTCAAGCGCTTCACCGACGATTCCCCGGTGCTGACCCTGATGAAGGACCAGCCGACCGTGCTGGTCGTGGCGCCGCTGTCGGGCCACCATTCGACGCTGCTGCGCGACACCGTGACCGCCCTGCTGCGCGACCACAAGGTCTTCATCACCGACTGGACCGATGCCCGCATGGTCGACCAGGCCGCCGGCGCCTTCCACCTGGACGACTATGTCGCCTACGTGCAGGAGTTCATCCGCCACGTCGGCCCCGAGGCCAACGTGATCTCGGTGTGCCAGCCGACGGTGCCGGTGCTGGCCGCGATCTCGCTGATGGCCAGCCGCGGCGAGCCGACGCCGCGCACGATGACGATGATGGGCGGCCCGATCGACGCCCGCAAGAGCCCGACGGCCGTCAACAACCTGGCGATGAACAAGAGCTACGACTGGTTCGAGAACAACGTCATCTACCGCGTGCCGGTCAACTACCCCGGCGCCGGCCGCCGCGTGTACCCGGGCTTCCTGCAGCACAGCGGCTTCATCGCGATGAACCCGGACCGCCACCTGAAGTCGCACTACGACTACTTCATGGACCTGATGCGCGGCGACGACGAGAACGCCGATTTCCACCGCACCTTCTACGACGAGTACAACGCGGTGCTCGACATGCCGGCCGAGTACTACCTCGACACCATCAAGACGGTGTTCCAGGACTTCGCGCTGGTGAACGGCACCTGGGAGGTCGACGGTGAGCTGGTGCGCCCGCAGGACATCACGACCAGCGCGCTGCTGACGATCGAAGGCGAGCTGGACGACATCTCCGGCGCCGGCCAGACCAAGGCGGCGCACGAGCTGTGCACCGGCATCCCGAAGTCGCGCCAGTTCCACTACGACGTCGAAGGCGCCGGCCACTACGGCATCTTCTCGGGTCGCCGCTGGCGCGAGAAGGTCTACCCGCAGGTGCGCGACTTCATCGCGTCGCACCAGCAGGCGGTCAAGCTCGCCAAGCCGACGGCCCGCAAGGCCGCCGCGCGCAAGGCGGCCTGACGGCGCCGTGGACCGGGCTACGCTCGCCGACGCCCTCGACGCCGCCCTGCCGCAGACGCAGTGCACGCGCTGCGGCTACCCCGACTGCCGCCGCTATGCCGAAGCCATCGCCGACGGCGAGGTGGCGATCAACCAATGCCCGCCCGGCGGTGCCGAAGGCATCGCGCGTCTGGCCCACCTGACCGGCCTGCCGGCGCTGCCGCTGAACCCGCTGAACGGCAGCGAAGGACCGCGCCGCCTCGCGGTGATCGACGAGGCCTGGTGCATCGGCTGCACGCTGTGCCTGAAGGCCTGCCCGGTCGACAGCATCGTCGGCGGGCCGAAGTCGATGCACACGGTGATCGATCCGCTGTGCACCGGCTGCGAACTCTGCATCCCGGTCTGCCCGGTCGACTGCATCTCGCTGGTCGACGCGAGCGAGGGCCGCACCGGCTGGGACGCCTGGAGCCCGGCGCAGGCCGACGAGGCGCGCGAGCGCTTCGCGTTCCACCGCGAACGGCTGGCGCGCGATGAACAGGAGCGCCTGGCCCGCATGGCGGCCCGCAGCGCCCCGCCGACGGCGGCCGGAACCGTGGTGAGCGAGGTGAGCGTCAAGAGCAGCGTCATCGAAGCCGCGCTCGCCCGCGCCCGCCAGCGCAAGCCCGGCTGACGCCAGTCAGCGGTTTGTCAGCCGATTCCTACAACTGAATCAGCCGTGTCCTATCCGGACCCCGGGCCGGAACCGACGACGGCGGCGAGCCTGCCCGCCTACGCTTGCGCCACGGATCGCCGATCACGGTCGTCCGACACCACCGTGCAAGGAGCTGCAATGCATCACGATCGGATCCGGGGCCGCTGGAAGGAATTCAAGGGCCAGGCCCGTGAGAACTGGGGCCGCGTCACCGGCAACCAGAACGATGTGGAACAAGGTCAACGCGAACGCCATGCCGGCAAGCTGCAGCGCAAGCACGGCGCCTACGAAGATGAAGCCCGCGAACAGATCCGCGAGCTGCAATCTCGTTACTGATTCGCGCTACTGATTCGCGCACGTCGACAAAGGAGTACCGACATGCATCGACTGCTGTTGGCGATTCTGCTGATGCTCAGCATGGGCGCCACCCTGTCGCTCACCGCCTGCGACAAGCTGGGTTCCGGCACGCCGAAACCGACCGCCGAACCACCTCCGGCGGCCAGCGCGCCACCCTGAACGCCAGGGGCGTCGCCACGCCGGGGTGAGGTATCGCGGGGCTGAGACAATCCCCGGCGATGAACGCCGACCAGATCCAGCCCTTCTTCGCGACGCTCCAGGCCGCCAACCCGCAGCCGAACACCGAGCTCGAATACACCAACGTCTTCGAGCTGCTGGCCGCGGTGCTGCTGTCGGCGCAGGCCACCGATGTCGGCGTCAACAAGGCGACGCGCAAGCTGTTCGCGCTCGCGCCGACGCCGCAGAAGATGCGGGCGCTCGGGCTCGACGGCATCACGCAGCACATCAAGACCATCGGCCTGTACCGCAACAAGGCGAAGAACCTGTTCGAGACCTGCCGCATCCTGATCGAGGAGCACGGTGGCGAGGTGCCGCGCACGCGCGAGGCGCTGGAGGCCCTGCCGGGCGTCGGCCGCAAGACCGCGAACGTGGTGCTGAACGTCGCCTTCGGCGAGCCGACGATGGCGGTCGACACGCACATCTTCCGCGTCAGCAACCGCACCGGGCTGGCGCCGGGCAAGAACCCGTTGGAGGTCGAAATGGGCCTGCTGGAGCGCGTGCCCGAGGGCTACCTCGTCGATGCGCACCACTGGCTGATCCTGCACGGCCGCTATGTGTGCCAGGCGCGCAAGCCGCTGTGCTTCGAATGCGGCGTGGCGCCGTACTGCGATTCGCGCCCCGGCGGGCCGCACCCGATCTACACCCGCACCGGCGAGGACACCCGCGCGCAGTAGGCCGACGCCGCCGGCCAGTCGGCCGCGCGGGCGGGCGTGATGCCGCCGCGCACGCAACGCATGGCATTCAGCCAGCCGGCATGCGCGACGATGCAGGCGTGCGGCGGCAATTCATCGAGCAGCGCGCGGCAACGCGCCAGCAGCTGCGCGACCGTCTCGCCGCCACCTGGCGCCCCGTGCAGGAAGTCGTCGCACCAGGCGTCGACCGGCGCCGCGCCGATCTCGTCCCACGGCCGCCCGTCCCAGTCGCCGAAATCCAGCTCGCACAGCCGGCGGTCGATGCGGTGCGCCCAGCCCCAGCGCGCGAGCCAGCGGCCGACGTCGGCGCAGCGCCGCAGCGGCGAGGTCCACACGATCCGCGGCCAGCCTTCGCGCCGCGCCGCGCGGCGGATGCGATGCGCGAGGCGCTTGCTGCGGCGCCGGTCGACCGGCACGTCGGTGCGGCCGATGCAGCGCCCGGCCACGCCATCGGGCCGCGGATGGCGCCACGCATCGATGCGATTCATGCCCAGCGCAGCGCGACCACCCAGCCCAGCAGCGCGAGCAGCTCGGTGATCTGCTGCGTGGCCCCGAGCGTGTCGCCGGTGATGCCGCCGAGGCGGCGGCGAAACCAGCGGCCGCAGACGACGGTGCCCAGCACGACCCCGGTCAGCGCGAATGCGACATAGGGCCACCAGCCCCAGCGCAGCGCGACCAGCGCCACCGCCAGCAGCGCGACCCAGCCGAGCGCGATGCCGACGCCGAGCGCCGACACCTTCTGCGCGAGCGGCTTCGCCTTGGCCTGCGACACCTCGCCGGCATACGGCAGCAGGCGGATCAGCACCACCGCCGCCGCGCGCGACGCGGTGTGCGCGAGCAGCAGCGCCGGCACCGCCAGCGCCATCGGCAGCGCCGACAGCGTGGCCGCCTTCAGCCCGAGCACCAGCACCAGCGCGACCGCGCCGTAGCTGCCGATGCGCGAGTCCTTCATGATCTCCAGCGCCCGCTCGCGGCTCACCGCACCGCCGAGCGCATCGCAGGTGTCGGCCAGCCCGTCTTCGTGGAAGGCACCGGTCAGCCAGACGGTCGCCGCGATCGACAGCCACACGCCGATCGCGGTGCCGAGCGCCTGGCTGCCGATCACCAGCGCGAGCGCCGCGACGCTGCCGATCAGAAAACCGACCAGCGGGAAATGCCGCGCGCTCGCGTTCAGCCACTCGGGCTCGAAGCCGATGCGCGCCGGCATCGGCACGCGCGTGAAGAACTGCAGCGCGATCGCGATCAACCGCAGTTCGTGCAGCACGGCCTTCAGCATGGGTCAGGTCTCGCTGCGGTCGGAGACACCGGCCGATTCGAAGCTCGCCATCTCGGCCAGCACGCGCACCGCGCTCTCCAGCAGCGGCCATGCGAGCGCGGCACCCGAGCCTTCGCCGAGGCGCAGTCCCAGATCGAGCAAAGGCTCTCCGCCCAGCTCGCGCACCATCAGCACATGGCCCGGCTCGGCCGAACGGTGCGCGAGCACGCAGTAGCCGGCCAGCGCCGGCACCAGCCGCGTCGCCACCAGCACCGCGGCGCTCGCGATGAAGCCGTCGACGACGACGACCCGCCGCTCGGCCGCCGCCTGCAGCGCTGCGCCGGCCAGCATCGCGATCTCGAAGCCGCCGAACGCAGAGAGCGCCTGCAGCGGCTGCGTCGCGCCGGCGTGGCGTTCGAGCACCTGCGCGAGCACCGTGCGCTTGCGCGCGAGGCCGGCATCGTCGAGCCCGGTGCCGCGGCCGACGCAGGCGTCGATCGGCTGGCCACTCAGCCGTGCCAACAGCAAGGCCGCGCTGGAGCTGTTGCCGATGCCCATCTCGCCCAGCAGCACCGCATTGCCCGGGAGTTCATGAACGACCGCCATGCCGGCCGCCAGCGCCTGCTGGCATTGGGCCTCGCTCATCGCCGGTCCGGTCAGTGCATCGGCCGTGCCGCGCGCGATCTTGCGGTCGATCAACCCGGCGCGTGGCGCGAAGTCGTGCGCGACGCCGGCATCGACCACCGTCAGCGCGAGACCGTGCTGGCGCGCGAGCACACTGACGGCCGCGCCGCCGGCCAGGAAGTTCTCGACCATCTGCCAGGTGACGTCGCTCGGAAACGCCGAGACGCCGCGCGCTGCGAGGCCGTGGTCGCCGGCGAACACCAGCATCTGCGGCTGGTCGAGGCGCGGCGCCTCGCTGCGCTGGATCAGCCCGAGCTGCAGCGCGAGCGATTCGAGGCGGCCGAGCGAGCCCTGCGGCTTGGTCTTGCGGTCGAGCCGCTGCTGCAGCCGCTGCGCGAGCGCGGCGTCGTGGATTGGTGCGATGGTGGGCAGTTCAAAGCGCATGGGTCAGTCCCGCGGGGGTTGGAGGAGTTGCATCAACGCGCCGGGCGCGAAGTGCGCGTCGGCGAAATCGGCGAGGCCGTCGAACACGTCGTCGAGCGTGCGCGCGCGCTGGCCGAACAGCGCGCGCAGCACCTCGTCGCATTCGAACACGCCATGCGCGTAGAGGCCGAGCACGTTGCCGCGCTGCCAGCCGATCGGCTCGCCGTCGGCATTGCGCAGCGCGACCGCCAGCGGCGCGGTCGCCTGCGTGCGGCCGTGGCGGATCTCGTAGCCGCGCAACGCGGCCTGCGACAGCGCGGCCCAGGGCCCGTCCAGCGTCTCGAAGCGCGCGTCGACGGTACGCAGCCGCTTGTCGCGCTCGAAGCGCGTGGCCAGCGGCAGCAGGCCGAGGCCGACCGCGTCGCCATCGATGCCGAACGGATCGGCCAGCGATTCACCGAGCATCTGCAGGCCCCCGCACAGCCCGAGCACCGGTCGGCCGGCGGCGGCATGGCGGCACACCGCGTCGGCCAGGCCTTGCTCGCGCAGCCAGGCCAGGTCGCTGCTGGTGTGCTTCGAGCCGGGCAGCACGATCCAGTCGGCATCGGCCAGCGCGGCCGGCGTGCGCGCCCAGCGCATCCGCACGCCGGGCAGGTGGCGCAGCGGCTGGAACTCGTCGAGGTTGCTGATGCGCGGCGGCGCAAGCACGCTGATGCGCAGGCCGTCGGCATCGCCGCTCGGGGTGTCGTCGAACACGCCGTCTTCTTCCGGCAGGCCGTGGCCGCGCCACATCGGCAGCACCGCGAGCGTCGGCACGCCGGTCAGCTGCTGCAGCTGCGACGGGCCGGGCTCGAGCAGCCGTGCATCGCCGCGGAAGCGGTTCAGCACGAAGCCGCGCAGCAGCCGCTGCTCGTCGGGCGCGAGCAGCTGGTGCGTGCCGTACAGATGGGCGAAGGCGCCGCCGCGGTCGATGTCGCTGACCAGCAGGCAGGCGGCGTCGGCCGCGAGCGCGGTGCGCATGTTCACGTAGTCGCTGTGGCGCAGGTTGATCTCGGCCGGCGAGCCGGCGCCTTCGATGACGATCACGTCGTGCCCGGCCTGCAGCGAGCGCAGCGCATCGAGCGCATGCGGCCACAGCAGCGCGCTGCGGTCGTGCCACGGCACGTTGGCCAGGTCGGCGCGCACCGCGCCCATCAGCACGACCTGGCTCGCGGTATCGCGCTCGGGCTTCAGCAGCACCGGGTTCATGCGCACGTCGGGCGCGGCGCGCGCGGCCAGGGCCTGGAAATACTGCGCACTGCCGATCTCGCCGAGGCGGCCGCCCAGGCCCGGCACGACGCGCGCGTTGTTGCTCATGTTCTGCGCCTTGAACGGTGCGACCTTCAGGCCCTGGCGCGCATACCAGCGGCACAGCGCGGTCGCGAGCCAGCTCTTGCCGGCACCGCTGGTGGTGCCGAGGACCATCACGGCGCGGGCGGTCACGTGCTCGTCTCCATCCACGCACGGGCCAGCGCATCCTGGGCCTCGGGCGGCTGCACGCTGAGGCGCACGGCGCCGGGCAGGCCCATCGACGCGGTGTCGCGCAGCTTGATGCCGCGCTCGCGCAATGCCGGCAGCCGGTCGACGAGGCCGGGCGCGCGGGCGATGTGGAACGACGTCTCGCTGGGCTCGCACTGCCAGCCGAGCGATGCGCACAGCGCGAGCTGGCGGGTCTTCCAGGCGCGCAGCGTGTCGAGCGAGGCCTGCAGCCAGGCCTGCACGGCGGGCGAGGTCCAGGCCTGCAGCATCAGCACCGCATGCGCGCCGAGCGGCCACGACGGGGCGAGGACTTCGAGCGGCGCGGTGGTGATCGCGTCATGCGGCGGGGCGATCGCATAGGCGCCGCGGATGCCGGTCAGGCCGAGCGCCTTGTTCGGCGACCAGAGCTGCCACGCGGCCTCGGGCGGCGCGGGGTCGTCGCCTTGCAGCCTCAGCGGGGCGTAGGCGCGGTCGACGATGTGGACAGCGCCGGGCGTCAGTGGAAGCGGCGTCGAGCGCCCGAGCGGGCTGCCGGGCGAGGCGTGCCAGACGAGCGTGGCGGCATCGCATTCGACCTCGCGCAGGCCACGGGCCAGCGCGGCCGCCGCGTAGTCGCCGTAGCAGGGCCGTGGGATGAACACGCCGGCGCTCGGCCGGGTCAGCGCGACGGCGGTGCTGATGCGGGCGATGAACTCGCTGGCGCTGGCGGCGATCACGACGCGGTCGGCGGTGACGTGGTGGTACGCCGCCAGCGCGCGACGCAACGCGATGTACGACGGATCCGGGTAGCGCGTCGGGTCGGCGTCGCGCCAGTCGATCGGCGCGGGGCCGCAGGCGTTCGCGTTGGTCGAGAAATCGTGGCGGGGGATGCCGTGCGCGTCGGGGCCACCATGCGTCCGGGCGACGGAGGATTCCATGTCAAAAACTCCTGGCGAGCGCCGCAACGCCCACCGCGGTCCACGCGCCCACAGCGGCACATCGCAATGCCACCGCCACGTCCGCCGATTGCGGCGCCCTCGCCTGCGCATTCAAGGTGTACACCCCCGGCTTGCCGAGCCGCACGCCCAGCCGCAGCGCCATCGCGCCCATCGGCCAGCCGCCGTTCGGCGACGGGGTCAACCGCGACTCATCCCGCAGCATGCGCCACTGCGCCATCCGCAGCGACGGGTGCAGCAACACGGCCGTGATGCGCGCCGGCAGCCACGACAGCACATCGTCGGCCCGCGCCGCCCACTTGCCGGCCCACTCCCATTCGCCGCGGTAGCCCCACATCGCGTCCGCGGTGTTCGCGAACCGGTACACCACCGCCCCGGGCAACCCGGCCACCGCGTACCAGAACAGCGGCGCGACCAGCGAGTCGCTCAGGTTCTCGGCCAGCGTCTCGATCGCGGTCTCGCGGATCCCGTCGGCACCGAGCGCGGACGTGTCGCGGCTCACGACACGCGCCAGCCGCCGGCGGGCCGCCTCCAGCCCGCCGCCCAGCGCCGCCTCGATCGCCGCCACCTCGTCACGCAACATGCGCCACGCGAACGTCGGCTTCAGCAGCAATGCGAGCGCCGGCACCGCGGCCCACCACGGCCAGGCCGCGAGTTCACGCTCCAGCCACGTCGCCGCAACCGCCAGTCCGGCAGCAATCAGCAGCCACGCCAGCGCCCCGCCGATGAACGCCCGGCGCGGCGTGCAGCGCCGCAGCCACCGCCCGATCGTCGCGAGCACCCACCCCAGCCACGCCACCGGGTGCAGCGCATTGCGCGGTTCGCCGAAGCAGGCGTCCCACGCCCAGGCGAGCAGCAGCGCGGCGCCGAACATCAATCCTCGATGCCGCGCTGCGCCGGCACGCCGGCCTTGTAGTGGTGCTTGACCAGCGTCATCTCGGTGACGGTGTCGGCCAGTTCGACCAGCTCGGCCGGCGCGCCGCGCCCGGTCAGCACGACGTGCACGTGGGCCGGCCGCTCGCGCAGGCAGGCCAGCACCGCGTCGAGCGCCAGCCAGCCGTAGCGCAACGGGTACATCACCTCGTCGAGCACGACCAGGAAATGCTCGCCGGCGCGGATCGTCGCCTCGGCGCGCGCCCAGCCGTCCTTCGCGAGCTGCGCCGAATGCTCGAGGTCACGGCTCTTCCAGCTGAAGCCGTCGCCCAGGCCTTCGATCGGCACGCCGAGCTGCTCGAACACCCGGTGCTCGCCGAAGCGGGCCGACGGCACCTTCATGAACTGGTAGATCTTCACCGCCTTGCCGCGGCCGTGCGCACGCAGCGCGAGGCCGAAGGCCGCGGTGCTCTTGCCCTTGCCGTCGCCGGTGTGGACGATGACGAGCCCGCGGCGCTCGCCGTCGGGCTTGTCGCTGCGCCGTTCGGTCGGCGGGGTTTCGATCTGCATGGGCTCAGTCCAGGTTCGGAATCGTCAGGAATCGCGTGCCGACGCGCTGCACGCGCACCGCGTGGTCGAACACCGATTCGAGCGCGGCATGCACGTGGGGGTCGTCGTGCGCGCCCTCGGCTTCGATGCGGCCCAGCTTCATCACGACCAGCCTGTCCGCCTGCAGCGCGAGCGACAGGTCGTGCAGCACGCTGACCACCGTCTGCGTGCGCGCGAGGCGCTGGAACAGCCGCACCAGCGCGACCTGGTGCGGCGGGTCGAGGTGGGTCGTCGGTTCGTCGAGCAGCAGCACCGCGGCCTGCACCGCCAAGGCACGCGCGATCAGCGCCCGCTGGCGCTCGCCGCCCGACAGCCCGTGCAGCGACCGGTGCTGCCAGGCACCGCATTCGGTCGCGGCCATCGCCGCATCGACGATCGCCTCGTCGTCCGGCCCCGGCGGCGTGAACAGCCCCAGGTGCGGCAATCGGCCGAGGTGCACCACGTCGCGCACCGTCAATTCGCCGCGCGCCTCGCCCTGCTGTGCCAGCCACGCGAGCCGCTGGGCGCGCTCACGCGCCGGCCAGTCAGCGAGCGCCCGGCCCTGCAGCGTCACGCTGCCGGCAGCCGGCTGCAGCAAGCCGGCCAGCACGCGCAACAGCGTCGACTTGCCGACGCCGTTCGGCCCGACGATCACCGTCCAGCCCGGCTGCAGCGCGAGCGACACGTCATTCAGCACCGGCGTGCCACCCAATGACACCCGCAGACGCTCGCAAGACAACGCGCTCATTCGATCCCCCGCCGGTGCAGCAGCCACAGCAGGTAGCCGCCGCCGAGCAGCGCGGTCAGCACGCCGACCGGCAGCTCCTGCGGCGCGATCAGCAGGCGCGCCAGCACGTCGGCCGCGAGCAGCAGCGTGCCGCCCACCAGCGCGCTGACGACCAGCAGGTAACCCTGCGCCGATGGCGCGAAGCGCCGCACCAGGTGCGGCGCGACCAGCCCGACGAACGCGATCAGGCCCGACTGCGCCACCGCGAGCCCGGTCGCCAGCGCCAGCACGATCACCAGCACCAGGCGCAGCTTCGGCAGGTCCAGCCCCAGGCTCAGTGCGCTGTCGGTGCCCAGCGTCAGCGCATCGAGCGCCCGCGCCAGCCGCCACGCGAGCGGCACGCACACCAGCGCGCCGGCGCCGAGCAGCAGCACGCTGTCCCAGCCGAGGAACGAGGTGCTGCCGAGCATGAACCACTGCTTGCCGCGCAAGGCATCCGGCGCGACCGTGGTGACGAGGTCGCTGGCCGCACCGAGCACCACGCCGACCACGACGCCGGCCAGCAGCAGCCGCGTCGTGTGCTGCGCGCCGCGCGACAGCAGCAGCGTCAACAGCACGCCGCCGAGCGCGCCGAGGAAGGCGCCCAGCACCAGCCCGGCGCGCGACAGCAGGTCGGCGGCCGACAGGCTGATGTAGTGCCCGGCCAGCGCCTGCGCGGCCAGCCCGAGCACCACCGCGAGCGTCGCGCCCGACGCGGCGCCCAGCAGGTAGGGATCGGCCAGTGGGTTGCGGAACAGCCCTTGCGCGACCGCACCGGCCAGCCCGAGCAAGGCGCCGACCAGCCACGCGCCCAGCGTGCGCGGCGCGCGGATCTGGCCGACGATCAGCGCCGCATCGGGTCCCCACAGCGACGGCAGCGACCAGCCCTCGCTGCCGGACGCGAGCCCGGCGACGAGCAGCAGCAGCGTCGACGCCAGCATCGCGACGACCAGGCGCCGTCGCAGGCGGAGCGCAAGTCCGTTCACGTCAGCGCGGCTCCGGGAGATTGGCCACGCAGCCTGCGAGCTGCAAGGCCGCCTCGCCCATGCGCGGCCCCGGGCGGATCAGCACCTCGTACTTCACCGGGTCGAAGCCACAGACGCGCCCGCCCTGCACCGCCCGCAGCGCGCGCCAGCCCGGGCGCGCCGGCATCTCGCTCACGTTGCGCTGAGCACCGATCAGGATGTCGGGCTGCGCCTTCAGCACGTACTCCGGGTTCAGCTTCGGGAACGGCCCGAGCTCGGGCGTGACGATGTTGCCGAGGCCGAGCCGCGTCAGCGTCTCGCCGATGAACGAGCTGCTGCCGGCCGCGTACGGCGACGCATCGACCTCGAAGTACACCCGCTGCCCGCGCACCCGCGCCGGCACGCGCGCCGCGGCCTCGGTCATCTCGCGCTGGATGCGCGCCCACACCGGCGCGGCGCGCTCCGGCGTGCCGAGCAGCTGCGCGATCGTCGCGAGGCTGCGCTGCACGTCGGCATGCGTCTTCGATTCGACGACGACGACGCGCACGCCGAGCTGTTCGAGCCGCTCGATGATGCGCGCCGAGGTGGCCGCCAGCACCACGTCGGGCTTCAGCGCGACGATGCGCTCGACCTGCGCATCGTCGATGCCGCCCAGCTTGGGCAGCATCAGCACCTCGGCCGGCGAATTGGAATAGCGGTCGGTGCCGACCAGCCGCGCGCAGCCGCCGAGCGCGCAGACGCTCTCGGTCAGCGACGGCAGCAGGCTGATCACGCGCTGCGGCGGCGCGGGCAGGGTCAACGCGCGGCCGCGGTCGTCGGTCAGCGTGATGGGGGCGGCGACCGCACCCAGGCTCGTCAGCGCCCACAACAAGGCCGCGGCACCCCGCGCAAAGAATGCGTTCATCGTCATCGTGCTTCCGACTTCACCGGCATCTCCAAGCCCGCCACCATCAGCGTCACGCGCGCGCAGTGCGCGGCGACCGCCTGGTGCAGGCGCCCCAGTTCATCGACGAAGTGTCGCGCCTCGCGCGTCATCGGCGACAGGCCGAGCCCGATCTCGTTCGACACCAGCACCACCGGTCCCGGCGCGGCATCGAGCGCACGCAGCAGGGCCTGCGACGCGGCCCGCCAGCTCTCGGGGGCGGGGGCCACGCCGTCCATCGGCATCAGCCAGTTGGTGGTCCACAGCGTCAGGCAGTCGATCACCAGCAGGCACTGCCGCCGGCCGTGCTCGGCGACGGCCAGCGCGAGGTCGGTCGGCACCTCGTGCACCAGCATCCGCGGCACGCGCTCGGCGCGATCCCGGCGGTGCTGCGCGATGCGTTCGCGCATCTCGCCATCGCCGGGCAGCGCGGTGGCCAGCAGCGCGGCCTCGTGCCCCGGCACCGCGAGCCACGCGATCGCACGCGACTCGGCGCAGCGCGACTTGCCGCTGCGCTGGCCGCCGAGGATCAGTTCATGGCTCACGATCGACCGCGATCAGAACTGGATCCGCACCGAGCCGGTGAAGGCCCGGCCATCTTCCGGGTAGATCGAGCTGGTCTGGCCACCCACGCAGCGGAAAGCCAGCGTGTAGTACTGCTTGTCGGTCACGTTGGTCACGCCGAGCGCGAACTCCAGCATCTGCCACTGGTAGGCATAGCGCAGGTCCAGCGTCGTGTGGGCCGGCATCGTGCAGGCGTTCGCGAAGTCCGGCGTCTGCGACGACACGTAGTTCACGCCGGCATCAACGCGATGCCCCGCCGCGAACGACCAGTCGCCGCGCAGCGCGAGCGTGGTCTTCGCGGTCAGCGGCACGTCCTTGCCGTCGTTCTCGCCAGCCGTGAAACGGGCCTGGCGCCGCGCGGCGACGACGCGCACGTTGGCCGTGCTACCCAGTGCCTGCGACAGCTCCGCCTCGATGCCCTGGCGGCGCGTCGGGTCGAGGTTGACGTTGGCGCCGGTGCCGAGGCCGTACGGGCCATCTGCATTCGGGTTGTAGCCGATCTCGTCGGTCAGCTTGCTGCGGTAGGCGCGCACTTCGGTGCGCGTCCCACCGGCTTGCCAGCGCAGGCCGATCTCGGTGTCGCGCGAGGTCTGCGGACGCATCGGCACGTCGGGCGTCGTGAAGCTGAATTCGTCGGCATTGGCCAGCCGGTAGCTGTGGCCGAAGCGCGCGTACACCGAGGTCGAGGTCGACAACGGCTGCAGCAGGCCCAGCTCCCAGGCATGCATCGTGTCGTCGATGCCGGCGGTCGTGCTGGTGTTGGTCTTCTCGATGTGCTCGCTGCGCCCGCCGACGCTGACCCGCGTGCCCGACGCGAAGCTGTAGTCGTCTTTCGCGTAGAGCGCGCGCGAGGTCTGGTCGGCGCGGCCGCCGAAGGCTCCCGGCACGTCGCGCGTCCAGTCGGCGTGGTCGATGCCGAAGCTCAGCGCATTGCGGCCGCCGGCCAGCGCCATCTCGTTGCGCGCACGCAGCGCGTAGTTCTTCGCGTTGATGTCGTAGCCGTAGGTCGAGACGCCGCTGCTGGTGCTCTCCAGGTGCTTGTCGCGCCAGCCGGCGTCCAGGCCGAGCTGCCAATCGCCCAGCACCGCCGAGCCGAACAGCCCCTGGTTGCGGTTGCGGATGCGCCCGCGGTCGTTCGGCGTGTTCGTCTGGCGCGGGTTGTCGGCGTACTGCGCGGCCGTCAGCGAACCCGGCAGGCCGCTGTCGAGCTGGTCCCAGCCGGTGCGCGCGCCGACCCGGATGCCATCGGCGACCTGCCATTGCGCGGTGGCCGAGGCGCCTTCGATCTCGGAACGGAAGTTGTCGCGGTGGTTGTCGGTCTCGCGGTGGTTGCCGGCCACGTCGAGCGAGAACTTGCCCGCCACCACGGTACCGCTCGCGCGCGTGTCGAGCAGCGCATGGCTGCCCATCGCGGCGTAGACCTGCGCGCCGCTCTTGCGCTGCAGGCCCGCGCCGGCCTTGGTGGTGATGACGATCACGCCGCCGGTCGCGCCCTCGCCGTACAGCACCGCGCCGCTGCCGCGGATCACCTCGATGCGCTCGACCGAATCGATCGGGATGCCGGCCAGCCGCGTGCCGCCGAGGTCGGCCTCGCTGATCTTGATGCCGTCGACGATCACCGCCTGGTTGTTGTCGGAGGTGGTGCCGAAGTTGCGCAGGTCGAGCGAGTAGTCGCCGCCGCCGTAGAAGTCGAGCCGGCCGGGCACGCCCAGCAGCTTCATGATGGCCTCGTTGACCGTCGTGACGCCGGCTTCGCGGATGTCGGCCGACGTGATCACGCTGACGCCGAATGGCAGCTTCGACGCGTCTTCCGGAAAGCGCGTCGCGGTGACGATCACCGGTGCGAACACCCTGCTGCCGTCGGCCGCGACGGTGGCGGTCTGCGCCTGCGCGGCGGGGATCGCCAGCACGGAAGTGAAAACAGCGGCGCAAGCGCCGGCAAGCAGGCTCGGCGCGACAGGCGCGCGCAGCTGCGGAGTACGAGAATTCATCAGAGGAACTGCCATCGATCAAGCCGTGCGCGCCAGCTTCCCCGCTGGTGCGCACCCATGGCGCCGCGCTTGCACGCGGCGCCGCCCTGTTGGCCGGTATCCGGGCTGGCGGAACCACCCATGCGACCTTCCCAGAGCGGCGAGGCTCCAGTGGCAATGCGCAGGGTTGAAGCCGATCGGCTTCGTCCGCTTACCGTTGCGGGGGCAGCGCAGGTGGGCCGTGCGACCAGGGCGGTCGAGCAACCTCTGCTTCCCGTTTAACTGTGCCGGCGTGAACACCGGCACGGGCACCAACGGGCGCGATTGTAGGTTGTAAGCCGGGCGGGTCGGCCCCTCTACAATCGGCGCTCCCATCCACCATTGGTGCGCCATGGCCAAGATCCACGAACTCGCAGAACGCCTCGAGCGCCTGCTGCTGCGGCACGATGAACTGAAGCGCACCAACGCCTTGCTGGAACAACAACTCGCGACCGTCACGCATGAGCGCGACAACCTGCGCTCGCGGCTGAACGCCGCGCGCGGCCGCATCGATGCGCTGCTCGAGCGCCTGCCGGCCGATCCGGCGGCAGTCGGTGCCGACACCGGAGCACGCTCCAAATGAAGCAGATCGAAGTGACGATCATGGGGCAGAGCTACATCCTCGGCTGCCCGGAAGGCGGCGAGTCGTCGCTGCTCGAGGCGGTCGGCAACGTCGACCGCGAAATGAGCGCGATCCGCGACGGCGGCCGCGTCAAGGCGCGCGAGCGGATCGCGGTGCTGGCGGCCTTGAACCTGGCCTACGCACTGGCCGAACGGCCTGCCGCGCCGAAGTCGTCGCCCGCTCCGGTCGTGCCGTCATCGAACCCCGAAGACATCGACATAGACGCTTTGATCCACCGTGTCGACCAAGCCCTTGGCGCCGACGGGCAATTGCTTTGAACAGACACACTCGCGCCCGATGAGGCGCGTAGAATTCTTCGAGTCCGTTGCGTTCGCGTGAGTTTTATATTTCCTTGAACCGATGCTCTTACGAGCAAGGGCTTGGAACATCGCCCGGTTGGTGTGATCGTCTCGCGTCAGATGAACCCGAAGCCCGGCTGACCTCGCCCACCTGAACTGCCTGGGTTCAGGAATGCGGCTCACGGTGCGTGACGGACACCTTATTTCTCTCTTCTCTTGCAGCACCATGTCCGAACAGTTCTGGCTCATGAAGAGCGAGCCCGACGAGTGTTCGATCGATGACCTGGCCGCTGCCCCGAAGCAGCGCGTGCCCTGGGTCGGCGTGCGCAACTACCAGGCCCGCAACTTCATGCGCGACCAGATGCGCATCGGCGACGGCGTGCTGTTCTATCACTCGTCCTGCCCCGAGCCCGGCATTGCCGGGCTGGCGCGCGTGGCAGGCGAGCCTTACCTCGACGCGACGCAGTTCGATCCGAAGAGCAAGTACTTCGACGCAAAGGCGACGGCCGAGAAGCCGCGCTGGTGGCATGTCGACGTCGCGCTCGAGCGCAAGACGCGGCTGTTGCCGCTGCGCGAGATGCGCGAATCGCCGGCGCTCGCGTCGATGGTGGTGCTGAAGCCCGGCAACCGGCTGTCGATCACGCCGGTTGCGCCGCAGGAGTGGGCCTCGGTGCTCGCCTTGCTGGATCGGAAGCCCTGATGGGCTTCGATCTCGGCTGGCAACTCATCCTCGAACTGCTGATCCTGGGTTCATTCACCGGCTTCCTGGCCGGGCTGCTGGGTGTCGGCGGCGGCGCGATGCTGGTGCCGTTCATGACGCTGCTGCTGACGCTGAAGGGCTTCCCAGAGGCCTACATCGTGAAGATGGCGGTCGCGACCTCGCTGGCGACGATCTGCTTCACGTCGATCTCGTCGGTGCGCGCCCACCACCAGCGCGGCGGCGTGCGCTGGGACATCGTCAAGCTGCTCGCGCCCGGCATCGTGCTGGGCTCGCTGCTCGGTGCGCAGATCGCGAAGGCGCTGCCGGCCAACTGGCTGGCGCTGCTGTTCGCGCTGTTCATCGGCTTCTCGGCGACGCAGATGTTCCTCGACAAGAAGCCCAAGCCGACGCGCCAGTTGCCGCAGGGCGCCGGCATGTTCGGCGCGGGCGGCGTGATCGGCATGCTGTCGGCGCTGGTCGGTGCCGGCGGGGCGTTCGTGTCGGTGCCGTTCATGACCTGGTGCAACGTGCCGATCCGCACCGCGGTCGCGACCTCGGCGGCGCTGGGATTCCCGATCGCGCTGGCCGGCACCCTCGGCTATGTCTATGCGGGCTGGTCGCTGCACGACATGCCGCCGGGCACGCTGGGCTTCATCTACCTGCCGGCGCTGCTGGTGATCGCGGTCGCCAGCGTGATGACGGCGCCGCTCGGGGCACGCACCGCGCACCGGATCGACACCGCGAAGCTGAAGCGGGTGTTCGCGCTGCTGCTGTACAGCCTCGCGAGCTACATGCTCTACAAAGGCATCAAGGGGCTGGCCGGCTAGTTCGTCTCGAAGCGGATGCTCGCGAGCGTCACGTGGTTGCCGCCGCGGCGGCGCGCCTCGGCCAGCGCCGCATCGGCAGCGTTCAGCAATTCTTCCTGCGTGTGCGCCGTGTGCGGGAAGCTCGCGACGCCCATCGACACCGTGAACCCGAGGTCGCGCCCGTTCAGCATCACGATCTGGGTCGCGCACTGGCGGCGCAACCCCTCCATCCGCGCATGGGCGGTGGCCAGGCCGACGCCCGACAGCAGCACCGCGAACAGGTCTTCCTCGAGCCGGCACGACGCATCCATCGCCCGGGTGTTGCTGCGCAGCAGCCGGCCCAGCGCCTCGAGCACGCGCTGGCGTGCCTCGGGGCCCAGGGCCTTGACCTCGTCGGCCAGCGGATCGAGCGCCACCGACACCAGCGCGAACTCGCGGTGCTCGCGCGACGACAGGTCGACCTCGCGGCGCAGCTGGTCGTCGAAGTGCGCCCGCTGGTACAGCCCGGTCACCGTGTCGCGCAGGCCCTGGTCCTGCATCTCGCGGCGGAAAGCCTCACTCGCCTGCTGCTGCTGCTCCAGCTGCTGCAGCGCGAGCTGCAGCTGGGTCTCGTGCTGGCGCTGCAGGGTCTGGTCGAGCCACAGGCAGCACAGGTAGCGCGGCGCGCCGCCGTCCTGCGCCGCGAGCGCCTGGCGGGTCACGCTGAACTCGCGCCGCCCGCCCTTGCGCTCGATGCGGTGCTCGCTGACCTGCGGCAGCGTCTGCACCATCGCCGACTGGTCGGCGGTGCGCAGCGTGGCGGCCTGGGCCGGGTCGAGCCAGTCTTCGTCGGACAGGCCGTCGGTGGTGCGGCCGACCAGCGTGTCCATGCGGCCGTTGGCATAGACGTAGCGGCCGGAGGCGATTTCCTTGATGGCCAGCGGGGCGTCGAGCCGGTCGGCCAGCGTGAACACCAGCGCCCCGAGCGCCTGGGGCGCGAGCCCGAGCGATGCGGTGAGCGCGCGCGCGTTGTCCACGCGGGCGGGCACGGCCAGGGGCTTGGTTTCAGTCATGCGGTGGGGTCGGGTGTGCTGCTTTGAAGCGGCTGGGCGTCCTCTTCACCCCTTTCAGCCGCTTCCCATGTCTCTTCTGTTCATCATAGCGGCAGCAGCTTGCGCCGCCCCCCTCACTCGCGGGGTATCTGAGACTTTCAGCCCCTCATTTACAGACCTTCGGCCTGTCAGCCCATCAGCACCTGCATGCTGCGCTCGTATTGCCCGGTCAGCTGCTCGAACAGCGCCAGCAGCGTCTCACTGGCCTCGCCGAGCGCGCGACGCCCGGGCAGCGCGGCCGCCTGGCCGCCGGCACGTGTCAGCGCCAGCCAGGCGTCGCTGGCCGCGGCCAGCGATTCGCGGATGTCCGGCGCACTCAGCGGGATGTCGTCGAGGTAGCGCATCGCGTCGTCGAAGGCGCTGCCGGCCTCGTGGCCGAGCGCGCGCGCCCGCGCCGCCGCGTCGCCGTCCAGCAATTCGGCCAGCAGCACCTGCTTGGCCCAGCGCTGCGACAGCATGCGCTGGCGGCCGCAGACGTTCAGCACATGCAGCGTCGCGACCAGCCCGGCCGTCTCGAGGTTGCTGGTGAGCTGGTCGGCCTGAACCAGCACGCGCTCGGCGAGCACGTCGACGTCGGCCACCAGCGCCCGCACCGGCGGGTCGGCGAGCGCCGCCTTCAAGCGCTGCCACGGCACCTCGACGGCGGTCAGCAGGTCGCCGAAGGTGGCCTGCGACACCGCCTTGCGCAAGGCCACCATGTTGGCGTCGACGCGCGTGCGCGATTCGTCCAGCAGCCCGGCATGCGCGCCGCTGTCGACCCCCAGCGCGCTCAGCGCATACAGCTTGACGATGCGCTGCGACAGCATGCGCAGCTGGCCGGCGCGGTTCACCGCCTCGGCGTAGCGCGCCGCCTCGATCACCTGCTGCGACACCTGGCCGACGCGCTGGTTGCTGTGCATCGAGGCCGTGCGCAGCACGCGGAAGGCCTCGTCCTCGGACACCTGGCGCGCCCGCATCAGGATGCCCTTGGCGCGGTCGACCAGCTTGCGCTCCTCGAAGCGGTGCGTCACGTCGTCGAGCGCCGCCTGCCGCTTCTGCTCGTGCTCGAAGCGCGCCTGCGCGAGCTGCAGCACCGGCCGCAGCCGCGCCGGCGCGTAGCCGTTGACGACATAGGCGTGGATGCCGCTCGCGAGCGCACGCTCGATCTTCTGCGCGTCGGGGTCCTGCGTGAACAGCACCACCGGCCGCGGCGCGGTGGCCGCCAGCAGCGCGCAGGCGTCGAACACCGCCGCATCGCCCGGCGCATCGTGGCAGACCAGCACGTCCGGCCCGAGCCGGATCGCTTCCCGCACCAAGTTGCCGCAGGCCACCGCACCAAGCACGTGAATCCCGCTCGATTGCAGGTCGGCCTGCAAGGCAGGCAGGCCCTGGGACGGGCCGAGCAGGATCAGGGCAGAGGTCATTCGAAAAGGCGGTCCGTCAGAGGAGGATGCACTCGGTCGTGCAAGGACCGAACCATACCAGCGCGCCCTGCGGCGCCCCTTGGCATGGCGCTTGCAATGCATCGGTCGGGTGTGACGCTGCACCCGACCTTGCCACCGCACCGCGGGTGATGCTCACGACGAAGTGGGCATTCATGTGCCAACAGCTTCGGCGCTGCACATGTCAACCTCGTTCAAGAGCTTCCTGCGCGCGGGCCACGGCCCGACGTTGTTCGCGGCCTTCCTGTATTTCGCGTTCTCCTGCTGCATCTGGGTGCTGAACGGCGCGATGGCGCCCTTCATCAGCGAGACCTTCTCGCTGTCGCCGGCGCAGAAGGGGCTGATGCTGTCGGTGCCGATCATCGCCGGCGCGCTGATGCGCTTTCCGCTCGGCGTGCTGGCGCAGTACATCGGCCGCAAGCGTGCGACGCTGGTCGAGATGGGGCTGATCGCGGTCGCGATGCTGTTCGGCTTCTTCTGCGTGCACAGCTTCAACGAGCTGCTCGCGATGGGCGTGCTGCTGGGCATCGCCGGGGCGAGCTTCGGCGTCGCGCTGTCGCTCGGGGCCGGCTGGTTCCCGCCGCAGCACAAGGGCCTCGCGATGGGGCTGGTGGGCGCCGGCAACGTCGGCACCGCGGTGTCGGTGCTGGTGGCGCCGCCGCTCGCGCAGTGGCTGGGCTGGCAGGCGGTGTACGGCGTCGCGGCCGCGGCGATCGCGGTGCCGATGCTGGTGATGATCCTGCTCGCGAAGGAGCCGCCCGATGTCGACAGCCATGCGAGCCTGCGCGAGCACATCGCCTGCCTGTTCGAGGGCGACGGCTGGGCCTTCAGCCTGATCTACGCGGTGACCTTCGGCGGCTTCATCGGGCTCACGACCTTCCTGCCTTCCTATTACTACGACCAGTTCGGCGTCAGCAAGGTGCAGGCGGGGCAGCTGACGATGCTGGCGGCCTTCATGGGCGCGGCGTTGCGCGTGGTCGGCGGCTGGCTCTCCGACCGCTGGGGCGGCGTCAACACGCTGACGGTGGTACTGCTGGTGGTGGCCGTCTGCCTGGTGCTGACCGGCCTCGCGACCGGCTCGCTGGTGGTCACGACGCTGCTGCTGATGCTGTGCTTCGCCGCGCTCGGGGCCGGCAACGGCGCCCTGTTCCAGCTGGTGCCGCTGCGCTGGCCGATGGCCACCGCGGTGGCCGGTTCGATGATCGGCGAGATCGGCGCGCTGGGCGGCGGGCTGGTGCCGAACGCGATGGGGCTGTCGAAGCAGTACCTCGGCACCTATGCGTGGGGCTTCGTGCTGTTCGCCGCGCTTTCGCTGGTGATGCTGGCGGTGATGCGCGCGCTGCAGATCCGCTGGACGCGGACCTGGGCCGAGAAAGGCGGGCGCGCGAGGCCGGTGGTCGAGGCCGGCGACCTCGGGCTGCGCACGACGCGATTGCAGCCGCACGAGGCCGCCCGATGAACGAAGGATTTTCAGCGCGGCAGGAACAGCAGCCAGTAGATGAGCAGCAGGTTCAGCAGCACCGAGACGCCGAGCGCGATGCGCCCGAGCAGCCGCGGGTCGCGCTGCGCGAGCGGCGTGGCGGGCGGCGCGGCGAGTTGCCGCGAGGCGCCGCGCTGCAGCGCGAGCAGCAGTTCCTCGGCGGTCTCGAAGCGCTGCCGCGCATCGAGCGCGACCGCCTTCAGCACGACGTGATCGAGCCAGATCGGCACCTCCGGGCGCAGTCGCGACGGCGGCTTCGGGTCGCTGCGGAAGCGCCCGCGCTGGTAGGGCTGCACCTCGCCGTACGGCAGCCGGCCGGTCAGCCACTGGTACAGCGTGACGCCGAGCGCGAACAGGTCGCTGCGCGCAGTGGCCGCCTCGCCGGCGGCGTTGTCGTCGCTCGCCCACTGCTCCGGGTTCATGTAGCTGGGCGTGCCGGCATGCAGGCTGCGCAGCACGCGCGGCTCGCGGCCCGAGACGGCAACGCCGAGGTCGAGCAATCGCCACTGGCCGTCGTCGCCGCGGTGCAGGTTGGCGGGCTTCACGTCGCGGTGCACGACGCCCAGCCGGTGCAGGCGCGCCAGCGCGCCGGTGATCGCGACCGCCGCATCGACCGCATCGCTGACGCTGCCGCCCTCGCCCGCCGCCAGCAACTGCTCCAGCGTGCGGCCGGCATGCCAGTCGTAGGCGACGTAGAAGGCCGTCGGCTCGCGCAGTTCGCGCAATCGCACGAAGCCGTCCGCAGCACCGACGCGCGACGCCAGCCAGGCCTCGTGCGCCAGCATCGCGCGCTCCTGCGGGTCGTTGGCGCGCGACAGGTGCAGCGTCTTCAGCGCGACCAGCGGCGCGCCGGGTTCTTCGCTGCGCGCCTGGTACAGGCAGTGCACGCCGTTGTCGGCCACGCGCGCAGTGATCGTGAAGCCGTCGAGCCGATCGCCGACCTTCAATCTCGGCGGCACCGGCAGGTCGCGGCCGCGGCGCAGCGCGTCGTTCAACTGGCCTTCGTCGAGCCCGCGCACGCGCAGCACCAGCGCGGTCGCGTTGTCGCGCCCGCCGGCGGCCAGCGCGGCGCGCACCAGCGCCTCGGCCGCCTCGCGGGCCGAGCCATCGCGCGCCAGCGCGGCCAGGCGGCGCGGCGCGAGCAGGCCGTGCACGCCGTCGCTGGTCAGCACGAACAGGTCGCCGGTCTGCAGCTCGGCCTGCAGGTAGTCGACGCGCACGCCGTCGTCCAGCCCGATCGCGCGGGTCAGGCGCCCGCGCTGGTCCGGGTGGTCGAAGCCGTGGTCCTGCGTCAGCTGCACCAGCTCGTCGCCGCGCAGCAGGTGGGCGCGCGTGTCGCCGACGTGCGCCAGCGTGAAGCCGTGGCCGCGCAGCACCAGCGCGGTCAGCGTGGTCATGCCCATCGCGTCGTGCGCGCTGCGCTGGCGGCGCCGGTTGTGGTCGACCAGCCAGCGGTTCTGCGCGGCGATCACGCGGTCGAGGATGGCGGTGGTGTGCCAGGTGTCGGGCGCGGCGAAGTAATCCTGCACGACGCTCATCGCGGTGGTCTGCGCCGCCTCGAGGCCGAGCCCGCCGGACGACACGCCGTCGGCGATCGCCGCGATCAGGCCGCGCGCCGCGTCGTCGCCGTCGGGCACGAGGCAGGCGGCGAAGTCCTCGTTGCGCGGGCGCGGGCCCGCGAGGCTGAAGTGGCCGATCTCGACGTCGAAGCTCATGGGCCGCGAGCGTACCGCGTGTCCGGCTGGCACCCCCTTTGCTTTTATCGCTGCGCACGCAGCTGGAACTGGAGCTTCACATGAAGAAGATGAAACTCGTGATGGTCGGCAACGGCATGGCCGGCGTGCGCACGCTGGAAGAGCTGCTGAAGATCGCGCCCGACCTGTACGACATCAGCGTCTTCGGCGCCGAGCCGCACCCGAACTACAACCGCATCCTGCTGAGCCCGGTGCTGGCCGGCGAGCAGACGCTCGACGAGATCGTGCTGAACCCGCTGAGCTGGTACGAGGAGCACGGCATCACCTTGCACCTCGGCAAGAAGGTGGTCGACGTGGACCGCCTCAAGCGCGTCGTGCGCGCGGCCGACGGCACCGAGGAAAGCTACGACCGGCTGCTGGTGACGACCGGCTCGAACCCGTTCATCCTGCCGATCCCCGGCAAGGATCTTGAAGGCGTGATCGCCTACCGCGACATCGCCGACACCAACACGATGATCGACGCAGCCACCCGCTACAAGCATGCGGTGGTGATCGGCGGCGGGCTGCTGGGGCTGGAGGCCGCCAACGGCCTGATGCTGCGCGGCATGCAGGTCAGCGTGGTGCACGTGGCGCCGTGGCTGATGGAGCGCCAGCTGGACGACACCGCCGGCAAGCTGCTGCAGAAGTCGCTGGAGGCGCGCGGCCTGAAGTTCCTGATCGGCGCGAACACGCAGGCGCTGATCGGCGACCGCGACGCCGGCAAGGGCGGCCGCGTGATGGCGGTGCAGTTCAAGGACGGCACCGAGGTGCCGGCCGACCTGGTCGTGATGGCCGCCGGCATCCGCCCGAACACCGAGCTCGCCGAAAAGATCGGCCTTCATTGCAACCGCGGCATCGTCGTCACCGACACGATGCAGACGGTGACCGACCCGCGCATCTATTCGGTCGGCGAATGCGCGGCGCACCGCGGCATCGCATACGGGCTGGTGGCCCCGCTGTTCGAGCAGGGCAAGGTGTGCGCGACGCACCTGGCGGAGTTCGGCATCGGCCGCTACACCGGCTCGCAGACCTCGACCAAGCTGAAGGTGACCGGCATCGACCTGTTCTCGGCCGGCAACTTCATGGGCGGCGCCGATTGCGAGGAGATCGTGATGAGCGATCCGTTCGGTGGCGTCTACAAGAAGCTGGTGATCAAGGACGACAAGCTGGTCGGCGCCTGCATGTACGGCGACACGGTGGACGGCAGCTGGTACTTCAAGCTGCTCAGAGAGGGCCGCACCATCTCCGACATCCGCGACAAGCTGATGTTCGGCGAATCGAACATCGGCGACACCGGGCACGAGGGCCACAACAAGGCGGCCGCGATGGCCGACAGCGACGAAGTCTGCGGCTGCAACGGCGTCACCAAGGGCACCGTCTGCAAGGCCATCAAGGAGAAGGGCCTGTTCACGCTGGAGGAGGTGCGCAAGCACACGAAGGCGAGCGCGTCGTGCGGCTCGTGCACCGGGCTGGTCGAGCAGCTGCTGATGTTCACTGCCGGTGGCGACTACTCGGCGACGCCGAAGAAGAAGGCGATGTGCGGCTGCACCGAGCACAGCCACCAGGAGGTGCGCGACGCGATCCGCAACGAGAAGCTGCTGAGCATCGACGGCGTCTACAAGACCCTGGCGTGGCGCACGCCGAACGGCTGCTCGAGCTGCCGGCCGGCGGTCAACTACTACCTGATCAGCACCTGGCCGAAGCAGGCACAGGACGATCCGCAGTCGCGCTACATCAACGAGCGCAGCCACGCGAATATCCAGAAGGACGGCACCTACAGCGTGATCCCGCGCATGTGGGGCGGCGAGACGACGGCCGACGAGCTGCGGCGCATCGCGGACGCGGTGGACAAGTACAAGATCCCGACCGTCAAGGTGACCGGTGGGCAGCGCATCGACCTGCTGGGCGTGAAGAAGGAAGACCTCGTCAACGTGTGGAAGGACATCGGCATGCCGTCGGGCCATGCGTATGCGAAGGCGCTGCGCACGGTGAAGACCTGCGTCGGGTCGGAGTGGTGCCGTTTCGGCACGCAGGACAGCACGCAGATGGGCAAGGACCTGGAGCGTGCGCTGTGGCGGATGTATGCCCCGCACAAGGTGAAGCTGGCGGTGAGCGGCTGCCCGCGCAACTGTGCCGAATCGGGCATCAAGGACGTGGGGGTGATCGGCGTCGATTCGGGCTGGGAGATCTACGTGGGCGGCAACGGCGGCATCAAGACCGAGGTGGCGCAGTTCTTCGTGAAGCTGAAGACGGCCGAGGAGGTGCTGGAATACAGCGGCGCCTTCCTGCAGCTGTACCGCGAGGAAGCCTGGTACCTGGAGCGCACGGTGCATTGGATCGGCCGCGTGGGGCTCGACTACGCGAAGAAGAAGATCCTCGACGACGCCGAGGGCCGGCAGGCGCTGTGGGAGCGGCTCAAGTTCTCGCTCGATGGCGAGCCGGATCCGTGGTTCGATTTCGACAAGGCACGGGTCGACACGCGGCAGTTCACGCCGGTTGCCGCTGCACAAGGAGAAGCACGATGAGCCAGTGGCAAGCCATCTGCCGCGTCGACGACATCCCGGTGCTGGGTTCGCGCCGCGTGGCGCGCGATGCCGGCGTCGATGTCGCGATCTTCCGCAACGACCAGGACCAGGTGTTCGCGCTGCTCGACCGCTGCCCGCACAAGGGCGGCCCGCTGAGCCAGGGCATCGTGTTCGGCACCAGCGTCGCGTGCCCGCTGCACAACTGGACGATCGGGCTGGACGACGGGTGTGCTCGTGCGCCGGACGACGGCTGCACGCCTCGGTTTGCGGTGCAGGTCTCGAATGGCGTGGTGCATCTGGATGCGCTGGAGCTTGCTCAGCATGCGATCGATCTGGTACGGCCGGTGGCGGGGCCCAAGGTCATTCCGGTGGTTGCGGGCTGATGGCTCGACACACCGTTCGCCCTGAGCCTGTCGAAGGGCCCGATCGTCCTGAGCTTGTCGAAGGACCTGAACAGGGACTGAGCCTGTCGAAGGCCCGTCCGTCGAAGGGTTGTGCCCGAAGCGCGCAAGGCCTTCGACAAGCTCAGTCCGACCCTTCGACAGGCTCAGGGCGAACGGGGTTTCCTTGCAACTGCCGAGTCCTTTCGAGGACCTCTTGGGCTCAGGGCGAACGGTTCCGTGATGCGACGGGCAAGCAAGATGCGTGAAACCCGCTCCACCTGCCCGTATTGCGGCGTCGGCTGCGGCGTGATCATCGAGTCGCAAGGCGACCAGATCACCGGCGTTCGAGGAGACCCTGACCACCCGGCGAACTTCGGCCGCCTGTGCACCAAGGGCAGCACACTGCACCACACGGCGAGCGCCGCGATCACGATGCAGTCGAGGCTGCTGCAACCGATGCAGCGGCTCGAACGTGGAAAGGCAGCACGACCGATCACCTGGGACACCGCCCTCGACCTCGCCACCGAGCGCTTCGCCAGCACGATCGAGCGGCATGGGCCGGATGCCGTCGGGTTCTACCTGTCCGGCCAGCTGCTCACCGAGGACTACTACGTCTTCAACAAGCTCGCCAAGGGCCTCATCGGCACCAACAACGTCGACACCAACTCGCGGCTGTGCATGAGCAGCGCGGTCGCGGGCTACAAGCTCACGCTCGGGGCCGATGCACCGCCTGCCTGCTACGACGACCTGGGGCTCGCCAGCACGCTGTTCATTGCCGGTGCCAACACCGCCTGGGCGCATCCGATCCTGTTCCGGCGCATCGAGGACGCCAAGCGCGCCAACCCGGCGATGAAGATCATCGTCGCCGATCCGCGCCGCACTGAAACCGCCGAAGCCGCGGACCTGCACCTGCCCCTGCTGCCCGGGTCCGATGTCGCTCTCTTCAACGGCATGCTGCACCTGATGCTGTGGGAAGGGCTGGTCGACCAGGCCTACATCGCGGCGCACACCGAAGGCTTCGCCGTGCTGCGCGACCGCGTGCGCGAGTTCACGCCGAAAGACACCGCCCGCCTCTGCGGCATCGACGAGGCGGCGCTGGTGCAGGCGGCACGCTGGTTCGCCGATGCCAACGGCCGCACGCTGTCGCTGTACTGCCAGGGGCTCAACCAGAGCCGTGCCGGCACCCTCAAGAATGCCGCGCTGATCAACCTGCACCTCGCCACCGGGCAGATCGGCAAGCCGGGGGCGGGACCGTTCTCGCTGACCGGGCAGCCGAACGCGATGGGCGGCCGCGAAGTGGGAGGGCTCGCGAACCTGCTGAGCGGGCACCGCGACCTGGCGAACCCGGCCCACCGCGCGGAAGTCGCTTCTCTATGGGGCGTGCCCGATGTGCCGGCCGTGCCGGGCAAGACCGCGGTCGAGATGTTCCAGGCAGCAGCCGATGGCGAGATCCGCGCGCTGTGGATCACCTGCACCAACCCCGCGCAGTCGATGCCCGACCAGGCCACCGTGCGCCGCGCGCTCGAACGCGCCGAATTCGTCGTCGTGCAGGAGGCGTTCTCCACCACCGCCACCTGCGCCTACGCCGACCTGCTGCTGCCCGCCACCAGCTGGGGCGAGAAGGATGGCACCGTCACCAACAGCGAACGCTGCATCAGCCGCGTGCGCCCGGCCATCGCGGCGCCCGGCGAGACCCGCCACGACTGGGCTGCGGCCACCGATTTCGCGCGCCGGCTCGAGGCGCGGCTGCGGCCTTCGCTGCCATCCTTGTTTGCCTACGCCTCGCCGGAATCGGTCTGGAACGAGCATCGCGAGACCACGCGGGGGCGCGACCTCGACATCACCGGGCTCAGCTACGAGCGCCTCGAGACCGGGCCGGCACAGTGGCCCTTCCCGGCCGGCGCGTCGGTCGGCCTGGCCCGCCTGTACGAAGACGGGCGCTTTCCGACCGACTCCGGGCGCGCCCGCTTCGCCGACACGCCGTTCGAAGCGCTGGCCGAACCGCGCGACGCCCGCTTTCCGTTCTCGCTGACCACCGGCCGGCTGCGCGACCAGTGGCACGGCATGAGCCGCACCGGCACCATCGGCCGGCTGTTCGGCCATGTGCCGGAGCCGTCCATCGAGATGCACGCGCAGGATCTCGCGCGGCTGAAGCTTGCCGACGGCGACCTCGTCCACGTCAGCTCGCGGCGCGGCAGCATCGTGCTGCCGGTGCAGGCCAGCGACCAGGTGTCGCCCGCCCAGGCCTTCGTCGCGATGCACTGGGGCGACGAGTTCGTCGGCGGCCAGACCGGCAGCACGCCGATGCATGGCATCAACGCACTGACGACCTCGGCCTTCTGCCCGCGCTCGAAGCAGCCCGAGCTGAAGCACACCGCCGTCAAGGTGCTGAAGGCCGAGCTGCCGTGGCGGCTGCTCGGCGTCGCGTGGTTGCCCGACGACGAGGCGCTGCGCGTGCGCGAGGCGCTGAAGCCGCTGATGCATGGCTTCGCGTTCGCGAGCTGCGTGCCGTTCGGCCGCGAGCGCAGCGGCGTGCTGTTCCGCGCCGCGGCGTACGAGCCGGTGCCCGACGCCGTGCTCGACCGCATCGAAGCCCTGCTCGGCCTGGCCGCGCCCGAGGTGCTGCACTACGCCGACAAGCGCCGCGGCCAGCGCCGCGCGATGCGGCTCGCGCGCCAGGCCGGCGACGAAGCACGGCTCGAAGGCTTCATGCTCGCCGGCGACACCAGCGCCGAGGTCTGGATCAAGCCGCTGCTGCAGGACGAACTGCCGGCCCAGGCCTACGGCCGCCTGCTGCTGAGCCCCGGCGCGCGCGCGCCGGTCGCGGTGCCGGCCAGCGGCAAGCAGGTCTGCACCTGCTTCAACGTCACCGAGCCGGCCATCGTCGCCCAGCTCGAACGCTGCAGCGGGCCGGCCGACGAGCAACTCGCGCAGTTGCAGGGTGCGCTGAAATGCGGCACCAACTGCGGTTCGTGCATCCCCGCGTTGAAGCGCATGGTTCGGTCACAGCTCGCAGTCTCGACCGCTGCCTAGAATCGCCATCGAACAACAACGATGGAGACAGCATGACGATGATGACGCGCGCAGCCTTGCTGCTGGCCTGCGCCTGCAGCCTGCTCGCCGCCTGCGCCACTGCGCCCGCCTCGCTCGCCGACTACCCGCCGATGGCGGCCGGATCCGCCCCCGGCGCATCGCCCGAGGCCCTGGAGACCGCGCGCGCGATGGGCCGTGGCGTGAACCTCGGCAACATCTTCGACGCGCCCACCGAGGGCACCTGGGGCCTGCGCTACGACAGCGCGCTGGTCGACAAGATCGCCGAGGCCGGCTTCACCAACGCCCGGCTGCCGGTGCGCTGGAGCAACCATGCGTCGGTCGACGCCGAGGCGCGCATCGACCCGGCGTTCTTCAAGCGCGTCGACACGGCCGTCGATGCGCTGCTCGACAAGGGCCTCGTCGTCGTGCTGAACATGCACCACTACCGCCAGCTCGACGGCGATGCGCTCGATGGCGACGAGGCCCCGGTGGCCGCCGGCCTGCATGCGCTGCGCTTCCTGAACATGTGGAAACAGATCGCCCAGCACTACGGCACGCGGGGCCCCAAGCTGGTGTTCGAGCTGTACAACGAGCCGCACGGCGCGCAGACCTCCAGCTGGAACGACCTCGCCGCCCGCGCACTGCAGGTGGTTCGTCAGAGCAACCCGACCCGCATCGTCGTCATCGGACCGACCCAGTGGAACAGCGCCAATGCCTTGTCCAGCCTCGTGCTGCCGAACGACGCGAACCTGATCGTCACGGTGCACAACTACGAGCCCTTCCACTTCACGCACCAGGGCGCCGAATGGGCGAGCGGCGCGTCGGCCTGGCTGGGCACCTCGTGCTGCGACGCGACGCAGCTCGCGCAGATGCGCGGCCCGCTCGACACCGCACTCGCGTGGTCGCTGCGCCACCGCTATCCGATCTACCTCGGCGAATTCGGCGCCTACGGCAAGGCCGACATGGCGGCGCGCGCCACCTACACCCGCCGCCTGCGCGACGAGGCCGAGCGCCGCGGCTTCAGCTGGGCGTATTGGGAACTGGCCTCGGGCTTCGGTGTCTACGACCCCGCGGCACGCGCCTGGCGCGAGCCGCTGAAGAACGCCTTGCTGGGCCCCTGATCCCTCCTCTCTTAATACATGCCTCATCAAATCGTCGACGCGTTGGCCCGGTACTTGCGAAACCCGCTCAGGGAGAGCCCATGAGCATCACGAACTACATCAAGGAAATCGGTCGCGGCAAGGAAGGCGCCCGCTCGCTGTCACGCGAGCAGGCCCTCGACCTGATGAGCCAGGTCCTGGACGGCCAGGTCAGCGACCTCGAACTCGGCGCCTTCGCGATGGCGATGCGCATCAAGGGCGAATCGGTGGATGAACTCGCCGGTTTCCTGCAGGCCACCGCGGCCCGTTGCCTGCCGATCGCCTGCGATCGCACCCTGGTGGTGCTGCCTTCGTACAACGGCGCGCGCAAGCTGCCCAACCTGACACCGCTGCTCGCGCTGATGCTCGCGCAGGAAGGCGTGCCGGTGCTGGTGCACGGCATGCCCGAAGATCCTGGCCGCGTCACCACCGCCGACATCTTCCAGGTGCTCGGGCTGCCGCTCGCGCGCAATGCCGACGACGTGGCCCAGGCCTGGCGCCGCCGCGAGCCGGTCTTCATCCGCACCGACACGCTGTGCCCGCCGCTGGCCCGCCTGCTCGATGCGCGCTGGACCATCGGCCTGCGCAACTCCGGCCACACCGTCGCGAAGCTGCTCGACCCCTGCGCGCCCGGGCAGGCGCTGCGCGTCGTCAACTACACGCACCCGGAGTACGGCACGATGCTGACCGACTTCCTGCAGCGCACCACCGCGAACGCGCTGCTGATGCGCGGCACCGAAGGCGAGCCGGTGGCCGACCCGCGCCGGCTGCCGCGCATGGATGTGTTCATCGACGGCCAGCCGCGCACCGAGCTGTCGCTGTCGGCGCACGACGGCGTGCTGCGCGAACTGCCGGTGCTGCCACGCACCTGCGATGCGGCCACCACCGCGATGTACATCCAGTCGGTCATCAGCGGCGAGAAGCCGGCGCCCTCGCCGCTGACGCAGCAGGTGGCCTGCCTGCTCGACGGCCTCGCGGCACTGGAACGGGCGCACCCGAAGGAGAAGACGGCATGAACGAATCAATGCAGCCCGGCGGCGTGACGCCGGGGAATGTGACCCTGGTCGGCGCCGGCCCCGGCGACCCGGAGCTGCTGACGCTGAAGGCAATCCGCGCGATCCGCGCCGCCAGCGTGCTGCTGGTCGACGACCTCGTCAGCGACGGCGTGCTGCGCTATGCACGGCGCAGCGCGCGCATCGTCCACGTCGGCAAGCGCGGCGGCTGCGCGAGCACGCCACAGGCCTTCATCGAAAAGCTGATGGCCGCCGAGGCGCTGAAAGGCGAACGCGTGGTGCGGCTGAAGGGCGGCGACCCGTTCGTGTTCGGCCGCGGCGGCGAAGAGATGCAGCACCTGCGCGCGCAGGGCATCGCGGTGTCGGTGGTCAACGGCATCACGTCGGGGCTGGCCGCCGCGACCTCGCTCGACGTGCCGCTGACGCACCGCGACCATGCGCACGGCGTCATCCTGGTGACCGGCCATGCGAAGGAATCGGGCGCCTCGCCCGACTGGCCGACGCTGGCCGCCGCGGCCGCGCAGGGGCTGACCCTGGTGATCTACATGGGCGTGGCGCAAGCGGCCTCGCTGCAAGCGGGCCTGCTGCAGGCGCTGCCGGCGCAGACACCGATCGCCGTCGTGCAGCACGCGAGCCAGCCGCAGCAGCGGCATGCCACGAGCACGCTCGGCGACCTGGCCGGCCTGATCGAGCGCGAGCAGCTCGGCAGCCCGGCGATCATCCTCGTCGGCGAGGTGCTGCGCGGGCTGCAGGCCCGTGATGCCCTGCCGGAATCCCTCCAAATGGGGGTCTCCCGCGTCGCCTGAAGTGTGAGGCATCGCCGCATAATCGCCGGCCACGCAAGACCGCTGGCGGAGTGAGGACCTGATGCTCAAGATCGACAAGCTGAACCGCCTGACGGCTTCACACGGCCCGCTGGAACGCGGCCACGGCATGGTGACAGGCGTGATCGCGCTGGGGCTGTCCATCCTGTGCTTCCTGGGCGTGATCGCCTTTCACTTCCCCGAGTACCTGACGACGCCAGAGCTGCGCCCGAACTACAACGTCGGCGTGATACGGCAGGTGCTGCTGGTGGCGCTGGTGATCGCCGGCTCACTGTCGCTGTTCAACATCATCCGCGGCCAGGCACGCTGGCTGGCATTCGCGTCGTTCGTGCTGGTGGCCGCATCGCTGGCCTGGGGCGGCCACAAGGTGCCGGTGAAGAGCGACTTCCCCGACCACACGCCCTACCTCGGCCTCGACTGGTTCATCCTCGACCTGCTCGGCTCGACGCTGATCTTCGTGTTCATCGAGAAGCTGTTCGCGCTGCGCCGCGAGCAGCCGGTGTTCCGCGCCGAATGGCAGACCGATTTCCACCACTTCATCGTGAACCACATGGTGGTGGGTTTCGTCCTGCTGGCAACCAACCTGGTGGTGCACCGGCTGTTCGGCTGGGCCGCGCACGACGGCATCCGCGGCTGGGTTGCCGGGCTGAACTTCTGGGTCGCGCTGTTCCTGATCGTGCTGGTGGCCGACCTGGTGCAGTACTGGACGCACCGCGGCTACCACGAGGTGCCGGTGCTGTGGCGCCTGCATGCGGTGCACCACAGCGTGAAAAGCATGGACTGGCTGGCCGGCTCGCGCCAGCACATCCTCGAGCTGCTGATCACCCGCACGCTGGTGCTGGCGCCGATCTACGTGCTGGGCTTCAGCAAGGAAGTGATCGACGCGTACATCGTCGTGGTCGGCTTCCAGGCGGTGTTCAACCATGCCAACGTCAGCGTGCGGCTCGGCCCGCTGCGCTACGTGATCGTGACGCCGAACTTCCACCACTGGCATCACTCGCAGGACGACGAGGCGATCGACAAGAACTACGCGGCGCACTTCGCGTTCATCGATTACCTGTTCGGCACCGCGGTGAAGGCGGACCGCAAGTGGCCGGATCAGTACGGGGTGGTGGGGGACTACGTGCCCAATGGCTTCTTCAAGCAGCTGAAGTTTCCGTTCGTCTGGAAGGGTTGAGGAGCGCTCCGGCACCAACCCTTCGACACGGGCCCTCGACAAGCTCGGTCCCTGCTCAGGGCGAACGGTTTTTTCCCGTTCGCCCTGAGCTTGTCGAAGGGTCGGGCTGAGCCTGTCGAAGCCCTGTCCGCATCACGCCGCCGCTGGCCTCAGCGCCCGCGGCGCAGCCACCGCCAATATCCCCGCGAACAGCGACACCGTCGCGAGCCCGAGCGTCAGCGATGCGTGCTCCGCGATGATCCCGATCAACGGCGGGCCGGCCATCATCCCGAGGTAACCCACCGACGCGACCACCGCGATGCCATGCGCCGGGTTCGCGTCCACCTTGGCAGCCGCGCTGAACAGCACCGGCACCACGTTCGCAAAGCCGAGCCCGACCAGCGCGAAGCCCACCAGCGCCACCATCGGGTGCCCGATCAGCAGCACCGCCGCCATCGACACCGCGGCCAACGCCGCGCTGCCGCTCATCAGCACGGCCGGCGACACCCGCTCGCGGATCCAGTCGCCACCAAAGCGCGCCGCCGCCATCGCGGCACTGAAGCTCGCATACGCCAGCGCCGCGAAGCTCGCCTCGCTGGCCAGCTCCTGCTTCATGTACAGCACGCTCCAGTCGTACATCGCCCCCTCGGCGATCAGCCCCAGCGCGCCCAGCACGCCCAGCAGCGCCAGCAGCCCGCGCGGCAGCTCGAAGCCGCCCTTGTCGTCGGAGCCCGCGATCGTGCGCAGCATCACCGCCCCGGCCCCGCCGATCGCCGCCGCGCCCAGCACCGCCATCGCCACCAGGTGCGTCGCGCCGCCGACCTCGTGCGACAGCAGCAGGCTGCCCAGCCCCGCGCCGACCATGCCGCCCAGGCTGAACATGCCGTGGAAGCCGCTCATCAGGCTCCGCCCGGCGCGCTGCTCCAGCTCGCCGGCGGCCGCGTTGATCGACACGTCGAACAGGCTGGTGCCGACACCGAACACCACCATCACCGCCAACAACCCCGCATACGCATGCGACGACAGCAGCAGCGCCAGGCACAGCGCGGTCGCACCGCCCGACAGCAGCGCCGCACGCCGGGCGCCCAGCCTGCCCACCCAGCGGCCGGCCTGCGTCAGCGTGGCGACCGCGCCGACGCCGGCGGCCAGCATCGCGATCGCCAGCGCCTGCTCGCCGAGCGCGTAGTGCAGCTTGATGGTCGGCACGTGCACGCCGAAGCTCGCGAACAGCACGCCTGCCACGAAGAACTGCAGGCGCACGGCCCAGGTGGCCCGGGCCACGGTGGTCGAATCAGGATTCATCTTGGATGGGTGTGCAAAAGGGCAAACGGTTGCGGGCACGAAGAGCGGCCGATTCTAGGAAGCCGCGGCACCCTCACCTGTCACAGATTGCGCTGCCCGGATAATCCCGCGATGCATTCGTACGACGTGGTGGTGATCGGCGCAGGCGCGGCCGGCTTGTTCTGCGCAGGGATCGCCGGCCAGCGCGGCGCCCGCGTGCTGCTGGTCGACCACGCGGCCAAGGTGGCCGAGAAGATCCGCATCTCGGGCGGCGGGCGCTGCAATTTCACGAACCGCGACGCCGGCCCGGCCAACTTCCTCTCGGAGAACCCGAACTTCTGCCGCTCGGCGCTGGCCCGCTACACGCCGCAGGACTTCATCGGGCTGGTGCAGCGCCACCGCATCGCGTGGCACGAGAAGCACAAGGGCCAGCTGTTCTGCGACGACTCGGCGGAAGACATCATCGCGATGCTGCTGCGCGAATGCGAGCAGGGCCAGGTCACGCGCTGGCAGCCCTGCGCGGTCGACGCGGTGCGCGGCGATGCCGGGCGTTTCGAGCTCGACACCACGAACGGCACGGTGCGTTGCCGGCGCGTCGTGATCGCCACCGGCGGGCTGTCGATCCCGAAGATCGGCGCCACCGATTTCGGCTACCGCATCGCGAAACAGTTCGGCCACAAGCTGATCGACACCCGGCCGGCCCTGGTGCCGCTGACCTTCGCGGCCGCCGACTGGGCGCCGTTCGTCGAGCTGGCGGGGCTGTCGCTGCCGGTGGCGATCAGCACCGGCGCCGGCAAGGCACGGGCGCGCTTCGTCGAAGACCTGCTGTTCACCCACCGCGGGCTCAGCGGCCCGGGCGTGCTGCAGATCTCGAGCTTCTGGAAGCACGGCACGCCGCTGCAACTCGACCTGGCGCCCGACCGCGAACTGGCCGCGGAATTCCTGCACGCCAAGGCCAGCTCGCGCAAGCAACTGGGCAACGAGCTGGCAACGCTGCTGCCGGCCCGGCTCGCCGCCGCGTGGCTGCAGGCCCGACCGGACCTGTCGGATCGCCCGGTGGCCGACCTGAAAGACCGCGACCTGCAGCAGCTCGCCGCCGGCCTGCAGGGCTGGCAGCTGACGCCCGACGGCACCGAGGGCTACCGCAAGGCCGAGGTCACGGCCGGCGGCGTCGACACCCGGGAGCTGAGTTCGCAAACCCTGGAAAGCCGCCGCATGCCCGGCCTGCACTTCATCGGCGAGGTGGTCGACGTGACCGGCTGGCTCGGCGGCTACAACTTCCAGTGGGCCTGGGCCAGCGCCGCAGCCTGCGCCACGGCCCTCACCGACAGCCGCGACAGCCTGCAGCCCGTTGAAAGCGGTCACTGACACCCCGCTTGCATGACCAGGAACTATGGCTATAATCGCGGTCTTTGCTGGCAAACCCGCGCCGCGATTTCACTACAAATCTTCGTCCATGCCCCAGGCTGGATTCCGGAACCTCCTTCCTGAGAGCCCGGGCGAACGACAGTGAGACACCGAGCGCAAAAACTTCTGGATCTATGACTTCGATTCGCGTCAAAGAAAACGAGCCGTTCGACGTGGCTCTGCGCCGCTTCAAGCGCACCATTGAAAAGCTGGGCCTGCTGACCGACCTGCGCGCCCGCGAGTTCTACGAAAAGCCGACCGCCGAGCGCAAGCGCAAGAAGGCTGCGGCCGTCAAGCGCCACTTCAAGCGCATTCGCAGCATGCAGCTGCCCAAGCGCCTGTACTGATTCTTCGGCGCTGCCGGCCTGAACACCGGGCGCCCCAGATCCCCAAAGCCCGCAGCACGCGGGCTTTGTCGTTTTTGCCCCCTGCGAGCCACCCTCTTCTTCACGAGATCCTGCGATGAGCCTCAAAGACCAGATCACCGAAGACATGAAGACCGCGATGCGGGCCAAAGACGCCGCCCGCCTGCTGACGATCCGCGGCCTGCTCGCGGCGCTGAAGCAGAAAGAGGTCGATGAGCGCATCGTGCTCGACGACGCCGCGGTCATCGCCATCGTCGACAAGCTGATCAAGCAGCGCAAGGATTCGATCACGCAGTTCGCCGCCGCGAACCGCACCGACCTGGTCGACAAGGAAACCGCCGAGCTGGCCGTGCTCGAAGGCTACCTGCCGCAGCGCCTGTCGGCCGACGAGGTTGCCGCCGAGGTCGGCAAGATCGTCGCCGAGCTGGGCGCCACCGGCCCCGGCGACATGGGCAAGGTGATGGGCGCGGTGAAGACCCGCCTGGCCGGCAAGGCCGACATGGGCCTGGTGTCCGCCGCGGTCAAGCAGGCCTTGAGCAAATAGGTCGCTGACCATGAGCGATCCCGTCGTCCAGCAGCTCAGCGCCGAGGTCTGCGTCGCGCCCCAGCTCGAACCGGCCGCGATGGCCTGGGCCGCGCAGCAGGGCTTCAGGAGCGTGATCAACAACCGCCCCGATTTCGAAGGCGGTCCCGATCAGCCCACCAGCGCGGTGATCGAAGCCGCGGCGCGCGCCGCCGGCCTGCAGTACGCGCACCTGCCGGTCGCACCGGCCGTGCAGACGCCCGAGCAGATCGCCGAGTTCGCGTCGCTGCTGGCCGCGCTGCCCAAGCCGATCCTCGCGTTCTGCCGCACCGGCACGCGCTCCGGCAAGCTCTTCCGGGCCGCGACAGGCACCGCCTGATCCCGAGGCACGGCGGCCGTCCATGCGCCTGAAGCTGAAGGTCTTCCTGTTCGCGGTGATCCCGCTGATCGCGTCGCTGCTGCTGATCGCGGTCGCGGTGCGCCAGAAAGAGAACGACCTTGCCGCCCGCGAGCGCGCCGTCGTCGAGGCCGCGACGATGGCTTCCAAGCAGAACGAGCTGCGCCACTATGTCGACCTCGCGCAGAGCACGATCGCGCCGCTCTACGCCTCTGGCCGTGACGACGACGCGACCAAGGAGCAGGCGATCCGCCGCCTCGCGTCGCTCGACTACGGCAGCGACGGCTACTTCTTCCTCTACGACCTGGCCGGCAAGAACCTGATGCACCCGCGCCAGCCCGAGCTGGTCGGCCAGGACATGTGGGACATGCGCGACGCCAACGGCGAGCCGGTGATCCAGCGGCTGATCGCGCAGGCGCGCGAAGGCGGCGGCTTCGTCGAGTACCTGTGGCGCAAGCCCTCCACCGGGCAGATCACGCCCAAGCTCGGCTACGTGGTCGCGCTGCCGCGCTGGAACTGGATGTTCGGCACCGGGCTGTACCTCGACGACGTGCAGGCCACGATGAAGCAGCTCGACCAGCAGGTCACCGCCAACATCGCCGACACGATGTGGTGGATCGCCGGCATCGCGCTGCTGGGCACCGTGCTGATCGGAGGCTGCGGGCTGGCGCTCAACGTCAGCGAGCAGCGCATCGCCGATGCCAAGCTGCGGCTGCTGGCGCGCCAGGTCGTGCAGTCGCAGGAAGACGAGCGCGCCTACCTGTCGCGCGAGCTGCACGACAGCACCAGCCAGACGCTGGTGTCGATCAAGCTGCTGATGGAGTCGTCGGTCGCGCAGCTCGGGCCCGAGGCGCCGGCCACGCTGACCAAGGCGCTGGTGCGGCTGAACGGCGCGCTCGGCGAGGTGCGCGAGATCTCGCACCGGCTGCGCCCGGCCGAGCTCGACGTGCTGGGCCTGCCGGCCGCCCTCGCCCACCTCGGCGAGGAGTTCGGCGAACAGCGCCGCCTGCCGCTGCAGGTGCGGGTGCGCGGCGAGCCGCCCGAGGGCCTGCCGAACGAGATCAACACCGTGCTGTTCCGCGTGACGCAGGAAGCGCTGAACAACATCGACAAGCACGCGGCCGCGTCGCGCATCGCGCTGCGGCTGGCCTTCGGCGCCGGCGGCGTGCGGCTGCGGGTGATCGACGACGGCCGCGGATTCGACGTGGGCGCGATGCAGCAGCACCCGCGCCGCGGCATCGGGCTGCGCAACATGCGCGAGCGGCTCGCGTCGATCGGCGGCAACCTGAGGGTGTCGTCGCGCGCCGGCCGCACCGAGGTCGTCGCCGACGTGCCCGCCTCGGCCCTGCGCCGCTTCGCTGCCACGTCCCCATGACCCACCACGCCAGCGCCACCGTGACCCGCCTGCTGATCGTCGACGACCACCCGCTGGTGCGCGAAGGGCTGAAGGCCCGGCTGTGCACCGTGGCCGGCATCGACGTGGTCGGCGAGGCCGGCGATGCGGCCGAGGCCTTCGCGCAGCTTGCCGCGCACGAGGTCGACCTGGTGCTGATGGACATCGGCATGAAGGACGTCAACGGCATCGAGCTGACGCGCCGCCTGCTGGCCGAGCGGCCCGCACTGCGCGTGCTGGTGCTCAGCATGTACGACAACCCCGAGTACGTGAATCGCGCGATGCAGGCCGGCGCGCGCGGCTACGTGCTGAAGGACGCGCCGTCGACCGACATCATCGACGCGATCGCCGCGGTGCAGGCCGGCGAGACCTTCCTCAGCGCGGCGATCTCGGGCCGGTTGATGCGCGCGCAGACGCCGCGGCCGGTGATGTCGCTGCGCGAGAGCGAGATCCTCGCGTGCCTGGCCAAGGGCCGCTCGAGCAAGCAGATCGCGCAGGACCTGAACCTGAGCGTGCGCACCGTCGAATCGCACCGCCAGAACATCAAGCGCAAGCTGAACCTGGAGGGCCAGGCCGAGCTGATCAAGTACGCGGTCGAGCACTGCCGCGATTTCGGCGAAGCGCCTTCCGCCACGTAGTTTCACTTAGCTGTTTGACCCGTTGCCCGCCACGCCGGGTTGGGGTCTGATTCCACCCTGCCAAAAGAACCAGTCCTGGAGACGCCGTGCAACCCCTGCTGTCCCTGTCACGCCTGATCGATCGGCTGAACGAATTCGTCGGCAAGTGGCTCGCCTGGCTGGTGCTGGCCGCCGTACTGATCAGCGCCGGCAATGCCATCGTCCGCAAGGTCTTCAACGTCAGCTCGAACGCCTATCTCGAGATCCAGTGGTACCTGTTCGCCGCGGTGTTCCTGCTCGCCGCCGGCTACACGCTGCTGCGCCAGGAACACGTGCGCATCGACGTGATCTCGGGCCGCTTCTCGAAGCGCACGCAGATCTGGATCGACATCGTCGGCATCTGCGCCTTCCTGATGCCTTTCGTGATCGTCGCGACCCGGCTGGTGTGGCCGGTGGTGATCAGCAAGTTCAACAGCGGCGAGGTGTCGGGCAACGCCGGCGGGCTGATCCTGTGGCCGGCCTGGGCGCTGCTGCCGGTGGGGCTGATCCTGCTCGGGCTGCAGGGCGTGTCCGAGCTGATCAAGCGCGTGGCCTTTCTGAAGGGGCTGGTGCCCGACCCGACGAAGAAGGGTGGCGGCAAATCGGCTGAAGAGGAACTCGCCGAGTTCCTGCGCCAGCAGGAAGTGGCGGTGCGTGAGAAGGCGGCCCTCGAGACTCTCCAGAAGAACACGCAAGAGCGCAGCCAAGGGAGCACGAAATGATGGAGTTCATCTCCGCCAACATGGCGCCGATCATGTTCGGCAGCCTGATCGTGTTCCTGCTGTTCGGCTACTCGGTCGCGTTCTCGCTGGCGGCCTGCGGGCTGCTGTTCGGCTTCATCGGCATCGAGCTCGGGCTGCTGCCGTCGGCGCTGTTGCAGGCGCTGCCGCTGCGCATGTTCGGCATCATGCAGAACGACACGCTGCTCGCGGTGCCCTTCTTCACCTTCATGGGGCTGCTGCTCGAGCGTTCGGGCATGGCCGAGGACCTGCTCGACACCATCGGCCAGCTGTTCGGCCCGATCCGCGGCGGCCTGGCGTTCGCGGTGATCCTGGTCGGCGCGATGCTCGCCGCGACCACCGGCGTGGTGGCCGCGTCGGTGATCTCGATGGGGCTGATCTCGCTGCCGATCATGCTGCGCTACGGCTACGACCGGCGTGTCGCGTCGGGCGTGATCGCGGCCTCGGGCACGCTGGCACAGATCATCCCGCCGTCGCTGGTGCTGATCATCATGGCCGACCAGCTGGGCCAGAGCGTCGGCGACCTCTACAAGGGCGCGTTCATCCCCGGCTTCGTGCTGACCAGCCTCTACGTGCTCTACATCGTCGGCGTGACGGTGTTCCGCCCGCACTGGGCACCGGCGCTGCCGAAAGAGGCGCGCACGATCCGCGAGGCCGATGGCAGCAGCGGACTGCGCTCGCTGGCCGTGGTGGCGGTGCTGTCGGTGGTGTCGGCCTTTGCGTTCGCGCGCACCCGGCCCGATGCAACACCCACCGATGAGCTGATCGTCACATCGATGTGCGCCGGTGTCGGCTTCGCGTTCCTGCTGGCGGTGATCAACCGCGTGACGCGGCTGAACCTGCTGTCGAAGATGGCCGAGCGCGTCACCTTCGTGCTGATTCCGCCGCTGGCGCTGATCTTCCTGGTGCTCGGCACCATCTTCCTCGGCGTGGCCACGCCGACCGAGGGCGGCGCGATGGGGGCGACCGGTGCGCTGGTGATGGCGCTGGCGCGCCGGCGCCTGAACCTGAGCCTGCTGCGCCAGGCGATGGACACGACGATGAAGCTGTCGTGCTTCGTGCTGTTCATCCTGGTCGGCTCGACGGTGTTCAGCCTGTCGTTCCAGGGTGTCGACGGGCCGAAGTGGGTCGAGCACCTGCTGACCGGCCTGCCCGGGGGGCAGCTCGGCTTCCTGATCGTCGTCAACATCCTGGTGTTCGTGCTGGCGTTCTTCCTCGACTTCTTCGAGCTGTCGTTCATCATCATCCCGCTGATCGGGCCGGTGGCGCACACGCTGGGCATCGACCTGGTGTGGTTCGGCGTGCTGCTGGCGGTGAACATGCAGACCTCGTTCATGCACCCGCCGTTCGGCTTCGCGCTGTTCTACCTGCGCAGCGTCGCGCCGGTCGACGACTACACCGACAAGGTCACGAAGGCGCCGGTCGCGAAGGTGACGACCGGGCAGATCTACCGCGGCGCGATCCCGTTCGTGCTGATCCAGGTCGTGATGGTGGGGCTGGTGATCGCGTTCCCCGGGCTGGTGTCCAGCGGGCTCGGCAAGGAGAACAAGCTGAACAACGACGAGATCATGCAGCAGCTGCAGCAGGACCGTCAGGACAAGCCGGCACCGTCGATGGACGGCCTGATGCCGCAGCCGGCCGAAGAGCCGGCGAGCGCGCCGCCGTCGTCCTCATCGAAGTCGAGCGCCGACGACGAGCAGATGAAGGCGGTGGAGCGCGCGCTGCAGCAAGAGGCCGGCAAGAAGTAGCTACAACTTCTGCTGCTGCATGAACTCGTCGAACCCCGCTTCGGTGAAGCGGAACCACAGGTTCTGGTCTGCGCGGAACTTGCTGAAGTCCTCGTAGACCTTCTTCCAGTTCGGGTTCTTGCCCGACAGCTCGGCGTAGATGGCCATCGACTCCTTGAAGGCGAGGTCCATCACGTCCTTCGGGAAGCGGAACAGCTTGGTGCCGCTGCCGACCAGCTGCTTCAGCGCGCCCGGGTTGCGAGCGTCGTACTTGGCCTGCATGTCGATGTGGGCCACCGCGGCGGCCGCTTCGACCACCGCCTTGTACTCCGGCGTCAGCGCGTCGTAGGCCTTGGTGTTGACGAAGAAGTCGAGCTGCGGGCCGCCCTCCCACCAGCCGGGGTAGTAGTAGTTCGGTGCGACCTTGTTGAAGCCGAGCTTCTGGTCGTCGTAGGGCCCGACCCATTCGGCGGCGTCGATCGTGCCTTTCTCGAGCGCCGGGTAGATGTCGCCGCCGGGGATGTTCTGCGGCACGCCGCCCATGCGTTCGATCACGCGGCCGGCGAAGCCGCCGATGCGGATCTTCAGGCCCTTGATGTCGGCCGCGCTCTTGATCTCCTTGCGGTACCAGCCGCCCATCTGCGCGCCGGTGTTGCCGCCAGGGAAGCTGATGATGTTGAAGTTCTTGTAGAACTCGCGCATCAGCTTCAAGCCGTTGCCCTCGAACATCCACGCCGTCATCTGCCGCGAGTTCAGGCCGAACGGGATCGCGCAGCCGAGCGCGAAGGTCTCGTCCTTGCCGAAGAAGTAGTACGGCGCGGTGTGCGCGATCTCGACGGTGGCGTTCTGCACCGCATCGACCACGCCGAAGGCCGGCATGATCTCGCCGGCCGCATGCACCGAGATCTGGAACTTGCCGCCCGACAGCTCGCCGACCTTCTTCGCGAACACTTCGGCGGCGCCGAAGATGGTGTCGAGGGACTTCGGGAAGCTGGAGGCGAGGCGCCAGCGCAGGGCCGTCTGCGCGTGGACGAGGGCTGGGGCGCCGGCGCTGGCGGCGGCGAGCACGCCGGCCAGGCCGGTGCGGGTGATGAAGCTGCGGCGTTCCATGTCTCTCTCCTCGGATGGTGGGGCGGGGAGATTTTTTACGGAACTGCGATGGAGGCAGGGACGGACTTTCCCCGTTGGGGAAAGCCCCGCATAACCAGGGCCCCGAATATGAAGCTCCGTCGCGCAGGCCTTCCCGTAACTCGGACCGCATATGACCAGCGTTGCGCCGGCTCAGCCGGTCGGAGAGCGATGGAATCCGAGAAAGCCTTCCATAAACTCATGCTTCATGGCTTTAAAATCGACATCAGATAATTTTATTAATCGCAATCGCATGCTTTTGACAAAGACTACTGAACCCGGCGTGATCATTCGTCAACAGATACATGTTAGAAAACTCGAAGAACTGCTTGCGAAATTCACCGACTTGGATTCTACGCTCCCCATCTGAGTTATCATAAATTCGTTTATACATCGTCAAAATATCCGATTTTCCACCCATCAACACCGCCTTCGAGAGATCGTTTGAAATATATCTTCCACTCAGATTAACCCTACCATGCATTTCGTCAGCAATCACCTTAATTTCTTTTGCGAAATCCTTCTTCGTCACGTGACTACTAGCAAGAACACCACGCTTTCGATCAAGCACCCTCACAAATTCCCCACTATAACCAAAATCATCCATCATTAACATGAGTTCTCGCCGGAACAGACTGGAGAACTCTGAAAATTTGTTCTCCGCCAGAAGTGGCAAAGATCTTTCAATGAAAGCCTTCTTCATCCCAGTCAAAGATGATTTAGCCTCCTCTTTCCCCGTCAAGTTTATCCAGCAATCAAAGACGTTATCCATGGTTGCGAGATAGTCCAGCTGTGTATCCGGATAAAACCATGCATGCGGGTCTTCTAGCAGGGTCTTCAGCGAAGACGCAGCATGCTTGATCAATTCAGTCTTGGAGCCCGTGGTAAATTTTCTTTCAGCCCTCTGGGCCAACACACGCTTGTAACTTGACCTCGTCGCCCTGACTCTTGATTTCGTAGCTTTCGCCTCGCGCAATGCCCGGTCCGCAAGCAGCTCTTGCAGATCTTTGGTCTTCGCGGGTTCGCGCGTCAGAGCTTTACCGCCCGGCAGCCCTGAGGAGGTGATTTCACTCTCGGCCGTGAGCGGGGACTTTGCCACTCCCTCATGTCTGCGAGGAGACTTCCCGTCATTTTTCTTTTTACCATTCCCATCCGGCAGATGAGAATTTTTCCGGCCGAGATTTGGGGGAACATCCCGCTCCAACGGGTTCGCCTCAGCTTCACGTATTGCGTGCTGCGCCTTTTTCTCGGACTCAATGTCAGAAATTATTTCATCGAACTCATGAAAATCTGGCTCGGAGGAGCTTCCCGTAGGGGAAATATAAATCCCTTCTCCGATTGGCGCACGACCCCATTGAAACTGCGCGGACCCTAGAAGTTCACTTGGAATCACCGTCTCAGGAGCAGCGCTCGGGTCATGAAATACCTCAGCCGGCGTTCCAAAAGCTGGCCCTGCTTCCTGGAGAACCGACCTAGGGACTTCGGCATTGTCAATGTCAGAAAGCAGGAAATCAAGGTCAGTACCGTCATCGACATCAAAATGACCACCATTTGAACTCTGAAGGGCTATGTACTCGGAGAGCCTTTGCAATGCTTTTCCATACTCAGCAACATCTCCTTGCTCCATGGCCATAGTTGCCTTCTTCTCAAATTCAGAGAACCCGTCATTGAATTCTGCCTGCCCCTTGCTGTCACTCGGCTTATATTTAATGGCATGCATCATCTCAGAAAGTTGCCGGTAGTTGCTCTCGATGGCGAACATCAGAGATGGCCGCTCCAACTTGGGAAAATCAATTTTTCCGAAGCCATCGATCGATCCAGACACAAGTTCGCTCGCCCATTTCAGCGCTTCACTGCGGTTGTTTGTATACTTCCTAGTCACCCAAATGGTGTGAGAGTATCCACCGGTGAATAGAACCTCCTTTTTGCAGAATTCCTCCGCACTTTTTCGCTGTTTGATAAACTTATCATCCAGTGGCCCCACGGGAATCTGCGGCGCTGTTTGGCCGCAAGTGTTCTCCGTCTGAACCGCCGGGCGCGAGGATGTAATGGCGTTGATTGTCATGAACTTGCTCCAGAGCGCAGTAAAACGATGCCCACCCATGCAGCAATCACACAGACCACTCACCAGCAGGCGCTCCCCCTGTGTGACCGATCCGCTTTCCAAGTTCCAAGCCGGGACAAACGGCTTCACTCTCCGTCCAGCCGATTCGCACTCTCAGGTGCGTCGCTCGCGCCTCGGATCCCGGCTCACCCCCCACGCACGCCCAGCTTGAAACTGATCATCGCCCGCAGCTTGTTCGGCACCACCGGCTTCACCAGCAGGTGGAAGTTGTGCGCCTGCGCCTCGACCTCGTGGTTGGTCATCGTGCTGCCGCTCACCATGATGGCCGGCACGCCTGGCCCGAAGCGTTCGCGCAGCGCCTGGATCGCCTCCAGCCCGGTGTGGCCGTGCTCCAGCCGGTAGTCGACGATCAGCAGGTCGGGCACCTCCCGCCCGGCGTCTTCGCTCTGCGCCCAGGCCCGGCTGGCCGCCACCGTCTCGAAGCTGCGCACGCTCGCGCCCCAGCCCTTCAGCAGCACCTCCAGCCCGTCGCGCACCGCCGGCTCGTCCTCGACGATCACGATGCGCCGCCGGTCCAGCGTCAGCCCGATCGGGGCCTTGCCGCCGAATGACGGCGCCACCGCGCGTGGCGCCTTGCCGGGCGGCAGCTCCAGCGAGAACACCGTGCCGTGCCCCGGCCGCGAACGCAATGACAACGGCGCCTCCATCAGCCCCGCCAGCCGCTTGACGATCGCCAGCCCCAGCCCCAGTCCCTTGCGCTGGTGCGGCGCCAGCGCATCGCCCTGCGGCACCTGGTAGAACTCCTCGAAGATGCGCTCCTGCTCGCGCTCGCGGATGCCCACGCCGGTGTCCCACACCTGCAGCAACAGCCGCCCGCCGCGCTTGCGGCAGCTCACCAGCACCGTGCCGTCCTGCGTGTAGCGGATCGCGTTCGACACCAGGTTGCGCAGGATGCGCTCCACCAGCACCGGGTCGGCGAACGCGTTGTTCGCGCCGCCCCTGAAGCGCAGCCCCAGCCCCTTCTCGAACGCCGTCGGCTCGAAGTGCAGCTTGAGCCGCCCGAACATCGCGCCGATGTTGAAATGCTCGGCCTGCGTCTCGACGCCGCCGGTGTCGATCTTGGTGATGTCGAGCAGCTCCGAGAACAGCCCCTCCAGCGCGTCGACCGAGCCGTTGATGCTGTTCACGAGGTGGATCACCTCCTCGTCGTGGCTGCGTTGCCGCAGCGCCTCGGCGAACAGCCCCATCGCATGCAGCGGCTGGCGCAGGTCGTGGCTCGCGGCCGCGAAGAACTGCGTCTTCGAGCGGTTGGCCACCTCGGCCTGCTGGCGCGCCGCATCGGCGGCCGCCTTCTCGGCGCGCAGCTGCGCGCCCAGCTCATCGGCACGCAGCTTCAGCTTCAGCAGGTTCTCGTAGTTGAGCCGGTAGTCGCTCGCGAGCAGCGTCGTCATCGCGACGATCGTCAGCAGCACGCCGGCCAGCACCAGGTCGTCGAAGCCGCCCGGCAGCCCCACGCGCAGCACCGTCGGCCCGAAGCACAGCAGCGCGAAGACGTTGTAGACCTTGCGCATCGGCGCGAGGATCGGCATGCCCGCCACGCAGAAGCTGTAGACGGTGAGCAGCAGCCCGATGCGCTCCGTCGTGCCGCCGTGCGGGTAGAACAGCCACGCGGCCGAGCCCCAGACGATGCCCGAGCCCATCGTCGCGCCGACCCACACGCGGAACCACGGCTGCGCATCGACCAGCGTCTGCACGTTGCGATTGCGAAACACCGCCAGCGCCCACACCCGGAAGAACCACAGCCCCCAGAACATCACCATCCAGGCGGCCAGCAGCCAGCGCGGTGCATGGTCCCAGAACAGCAGCGCCATCACCGACGCGCCGGCCGCGTTGCCGGCCAGCGTGGTCGGCACGTACGAATACAGCCCGTGGATGCGCTCGACTTCGGTCAGCTCGCGCGGCGATGGCGTGGCCGACATCGGGTCACTTTCTCCAGGCCGAGAACCCGCCGTGCGCCTGCGTCATCTGGCTCACCGCCAGCACCGCCTGCGTGCGCGAGCTGACGTTCAGCACCCGCAGCACCGCGGCCACGTGGTCCTTCACCGTCTCCACCGACAGCCCCAGCTCGCGGGCGATCAGCTTGTTCGGGTTGCCCTGCAGCAGCAGCGCCAGCACGTCGGTCTGGCGCGGCGTGAGGCCCAGCGACGCGATCGACGGGTGCTGCTGGAAGCCGCCACCGCGCGCCGCCTCGCCGATCTGGTTGACGGCCGCGGGCACGCCGCCCCACGGCCCGTCCTGCGCGCGTTCGGACGGCCGGTCGTTGCCGATGCTGATCGGCGGCACGTAGATGCCGCCGGACATCACCATGCGCAGCGCGTCGAACAGCGTTTCGTTGGAGGCGCGCTTGGGCACGAAGCCCATCGCGCCCAGGTCGATCGAGCGGATCACGTCGCTCGCGCGGTCGGAGGCCGACACCACCACCACCGGCAGCGCCGGGTAGGTGCTGCGGAACTCGACCAGCAGGTCGAAGCCGTCGGCATCGCCCAGGTGCAGGTCGAGCAGCACCAGGTCGAAGTCGTTGTCGGCGGCCAGCGTCTCGCGCGCGGCGCGGGCACTGCCGGCGCCGACCACGCTGACGTGGTCGCCCAGGCCCTGGATCACGGTCTGCAAGGCCGACAGGATCAACGGATGGTCATCGACCAGCAGCACTTTCATCGCGACATCCTTTTGGTGGGTTGCCGATGCTAGCTGAGCGTGCCGGGCACCCCGTACCCCCCGAAGAGGGAGAAGCCGCATCGGCGCGTTTCAAACGTAGCGCCGTGTCAGCGATTCCGCCACGCACACCGGCTTGGCCGAGCCCTCGCGCTCCATCGTGACCTCGATCGTCAGCTGGGCGCCGCCATCCAGCACCTCGTAGGCCAGCAGCTTGAAACTGCCGCGCAGCCGGCTGCCCACCGGCACCGGCGCCGGAAAGCGCACCCGGTTCAGCCCGTAGTTGACGCCCATGCGGGTGTCGCCCACCTCGAAGGCCGACGCGAACATCTCCGGCAGCAGGCTGAGCGTGAGAAAGCCGTGCGCGATGGTGGTCTTGAACGGCCCGGCCGCCGCGCGCACCGGATCGACGTGGATCCACTGGTGGTCGCCGGTGGCGTCGGCAAACTGGTCGATGCGGCGCTGGTCGACCTCGATCCATTCGCTCAGGCCGATCTGCTGGCCCACCAGGGCCTGCAGCTCGGCCAGCTTCTCGAAGCGCTTCATCAGGCCTCCAGCCACTGGATCAGCGGCTGCCATTGTTCGATGTCGCGCTCGACGCGGCTCGGCGCCACGTCCCACAGCGACAGGCCGCGCGCGGCTAGGTGCACGTAGTTCTGGGTGTCGCGCAGGAAGCCGATCAACGGCACCTGCAGCGTCTCGAGGAAGCTGCGCAGCTGGTCGGCCGAGATGGTGCCGTCGCGCACCCGCATGCCGACGATCGCGATCGTCACCTTGTCGCCACGCCGGCGCGACAGCAGCTCGCGCACGAAAGCGTGCGTCGCGTGGATGTCGAAAATGCTCGGCTGCAGCGGCACAAGCACCTTGTCGGCCAACTTCATCACCTCGTCGAGCCGCTTGCCATGCAGGCCGGCGGGGGTGTCGAGCACCGCGTGGGTGGTGCCCTTGGGCGGGCGGACGATCTCGTCGTGGGCCAGGTCCCAGCCGGTGATGACGGGCAGGTTCGCGGGGCGCAGCGAGAGCCAGGTGCGGGCCGATTGCTGGCGATCCACATCGCCCAGCATCACCGCATGGCCGGCCTGGGCAAGGTACCCTGCGATGTGGGTGGACAAGGTGCTTTTTCCGACCCCGCCCTTCGGATTGGCCACCACGATCACTGGCATGCACTGCTCCTGACGATCCTTGTTTGCGGTTATGTTAACGAACACTATCGTCGTTGGGCTACCAATACTTACCCCCGCCACTCACGCCGCCATGAACCCATCGGAAGTCCTCGTCCTGACCGCCCATCCGCAGATGGAGCAGTCGCGCGTCAACCGCACGCTCTACAAGGCGGCCAAGAAATCCGGCCATGCCACGGTGCGCGACCTGTACCGCCTCTACCCCGACTACCTGATCGACATCGAGGCCGAGCGCGCGCTGCTGCTGCAGGCCAAGCTGGTCGTGTGGCAGCACCCGATCCACTGGTACAGCATGCCGCCGCTGATGAAGCTGTGGGTCGACGAGGTGCTGGGCTTCGGCTGGGCCTACGGGCCCGACGGCCATGCGCTGCGCGGCAAGGACCTGTGGCTGGTGTCGTCCACCGGCGGGCCCGACGACTCGTACCGCCCCGACAGCTACAACCGCTACCACTTCGACGCCTTCCTGCCGCCCTACGAGCAGACCGCGGCGCTGTGCGGCATGCGCTTCCTGCCGCCGCTGGTGCTGCATGGCGCGCACCGCGTCGGCGCGGACGAGCTGCAGGTCCATGCCGACACCTTCGTGCAGCACCTGGGCAGCTACCCGAACTGGCCGGAGCTGGCCGGGCTCGACGATTGCATCGACTGCGAGGTGCCCGAATCGGCGCGCCCGGCGGATGCGGTCGAAGCCGCGCTGGTGGAGAGCGCCTGATGGAACACGGCAGTTGGTTGACGGGCGGGCTGGTGTACCTGGGCGCCGCGGTGATCGCGGTGCCGGTGGCGAAGAAGCTGGGGCTGGGGTCGATCATCGGCTACCTGGCCGCGGGCATCCTGATCGGGCCGTGGGGGCTGCGGTTGGTGACCGACCCGCAGGACATGCTGCATTTCGCCGAGTTCGGCGTGGTGCTGATGCTGTTCCTCGTGGGGCTGGAACTGGAGCCGAAGCGGCTGTGGTCGCTGCGCAAGCCGATCTTCGGCTGGGGCAGCGTGCAGCTGTTCGGCTCGGCGGCGCTGCTGCTCGGCGCGGCGGTGGCGGCCGGCGTGCCGTGGCAGCTGGCGGTGGTGGGCGGACTGGGCCTCGCGATGTCGTCGACCGCGATCGGGCTGGGCGTGCTGGGCGAGCGCAACCTGATGGCGACGAGCTCGGGGCAGAGCCTGCTCAGCGTGGCGCTGCTGCAGGACATCGCGGCGATCCCCATCCTTGCGCTGGTGCCGCTGCTGGCAGGGGCTTCCGATGCGCCGGAGCACGGCAGTTTCTGGCTCGATGCCGCGAAGGCGCTGGGGGTGATCGCGATCATCGTGCTGGGCGGGCGGCTGCTGCTGCGGCCCACGCTGCGCTGGATCGCCGGCAGCGCGACGCCCGAGATCTTCACCGCCGCGTCGCTGCTGCTGGTGCTGGCCACCGCGGCGCTGATGCAGACGGTGGGCTTGTCGATGGCGCTCGGCGCCTTCCTCGCCGGCGTGCTGCTGGCTGAAAGCGAATACCGGCGCGAGCTCGAGACCGACATTGAGCCCTTCAAGGGGCTGCTGCTCGGGCTGTTCTTCATCGCGGTCGGGATGAGCATCGACTTCTCGGTCGTGATGCAGCGGCCGCTGCTGGTCGCGCTGATCGTCGGCGGCTTCCTCGCGGTGAAGGCCGGCGTGCTGTGGGCGATGGGCCGCGCGATGCCGCTGCCGAAGGCCGAGCGGCCGGTCTTCATCATCCTGCTGGCGCAGGGGGGCGAGTTCGGCTTCGTGGTGTTCCAGACGGCGACGCAGGCCGGCGTGATCGATGGGCCGACGTCTTCGCTGCTGGTCGCGGCGGTGGCCTTGTCGATGCTGCTGACGCCGCTGCTGCTGGTGGCGGCCGACCGCTGGTGGACGCCGACGCTGGCCGGCCAGAAGCGCAGCGACATCCCCGAGATCAGCGAGCAGCAGGACGCGTCGGTGATCATCGCCGGCTTCGGCCGCTACGGGCAGATCGTCGGCCGGATGATGTTCGCCAACGGGCTGACGCCGACGGTGCTGGAGCATGACGCCGAGGCGCTGGAGGCGCTGCGCCGCTTCGGCTGGCCGGTGTTCTACGGCGACGCGACGCGGCTCGACCTGCTGCGCACCGCCGGTGCGGCGACCGCCAAGGTGCTGGTGCTGGCGATCGACGACGTGGCGCAGAGCGTCGAGGTGGCGACGCTGGTGCGCGAGAACTTCCCGCAGCTGACGATCGTGGCCCGCGCGCGCAACGTGCGGCACTACTACCAGTTGCGCGAGCTGGGCGTCACGCTGATCGAGCGCGAGACGCTCGACTCGGCGCTGATGACGGCGCGCAGCACGCTGGAGCTGCTGGGCTGGCAGCCGCACCAGGCGCGCAACCTGGCGTTGCGTTTCCGGCGCCACAGCATCGACCAGCTGGAGGCGATGCGTCCGCATGCGCGCGACCAGGAGCGGCTGATCGCGGTCGCGAAGGAAGGCCGGCAGCAGCTGGAGACGCTGTTCGCGCAGGAGCGCGCGGCGGCGGTAGAGCGCAAGCAGCGCGCGGGTTGGGGCGGCGCGCCGGAGAAGCCGGACGAAGATGCCGCGACGTGATCAGCGGAGCGCGTCGTACAGCAGCTTCGCGCCGGTGAGGAACATGCCCACATACACCAGCCGATAGAACAGCGTCGGCTGGATCCGCTTCGCCAGCCGGATGCCGATCCACACGCCGACCGGCGCGAACGGCATCAGCACCAGCGAGGTCCCGAGGTTGCGCATGTCGATCAGCCCGAGGAAGGCATACGGGATCCACTTCGACAGGTTCACGACCGCGAAGAACGTGGCCATGGTCGCGGTGAAGATCAGCGGCGGCAAGCGCAGCGGCAGCACATAGGCGCTGACCGGTGGCGCCCCTGCATGCGCGACGAAGCTGGTGAAGCCCGACGCGATGCCCAGCACGAAGCCGAGCCAGCGCGGCGGCGGCGGTGCATCGGCGCGCGGCGGAAACAGCAGCCGCTGCGCGAGGAACAGCAGCGTGAGCCCGCCGACGATGCCGGCCACCGTCTTCGGCTGCAACAGCCCGAACGACAGCGTGCCGAGCAAGGTGCCGAGCAGCCCGGCCGGGAGCAGCAGCCGGATCAGCGCCTTGTCGCGCTGCTGGAACAGCGCCTTCACCCCCACCGCGTCCATCACGAGCAGCAGCGGCAGCATGATGGCCGCGGCCTGCGGCACGGTGATCGACAAGGCCATCAGCGGTGTCGCGAGCGAGCCGAAGCCGGCACCGAAGCCGCTCTTGGACAAGCCCATCAGCAACACGGCGGGAATGGCGGCCGCATAGAACCAGGGGTCGGTGATCATCGGCGAGAATTCTCGGATGTTTGCACCGACCCAGCACGACGTCCGGCGATTCTTTTGCGAGACCTTCCGCAAGCAGCGCGACGGCTTGCCGCTGACGCCGATGGAGGCGGTGGCCGGCGACTGGATCGCCAGCCACCCGGAGTACCACGCCGAGCTGTCCGACGAAGCCACCGCGCTGGCCAAGGTCTATGAGGTCGAAGATGGCCGCACCAACCCCTTCCTGCATTTGTCGATGCACCTGTCGATCAGCGAGCAGGTCAGCATCGACCAGCCGACAGGCATCAAGCAGGCCTATGCCCTGCTGGCTGCGAAGCGCGGCTCGGCCCACGATGCGCAGCACGAGATGATGGAGTGCCTGGGCGAGATGATCTGGGCCTCGCAGCGCAGCGGCCTGCCACCGGACGGTCACAAGTACATCGACTGCGTGAGGCGCCGCGCCACACGCTGAGCCCGAGTTACCAACGCTACCGTTTGCTGACAACTCCCAGGGCGCAGATCGGTCACCATCGGCCGATGAAAGCCCTTTCAAACCTCCGCCCGAACCGCACCGGTTTCGTCGCCGCGCTTGCCTGCGTGAGCTTCGCGTGCCTGGTCGCCACGTCGCAGGCCGATGCCGCGCCCTTCGTGCTGGCCTACACCGACGGCCAGCTCGGCCAGTCGTACACCAACCTGCAGGCCTACCACGCGCAACTGAGTGCGGTCGGCCTGGGTTCGGCCTACAACCTGACGGCAGCGGGCGCGGTCGGCACCGAGGGCATGACCAACACGACGCGCAGCATCATCAGCTTCGCGAAGGGCAAGGGCCTGCCGCTGTACCCGACCGTCTCCGACTACAGCAACGACGCCGGGGGGTTCGACCCGGCGATCTCGAAGGCGGTGCTGGCGAGTGCTGCGAGCCGCGCCAAGGCGGTGACGAACCTGGTGAGCCTGGCGACCGCGAACGGTTTTGCCGGCATCGACATCGACCTGGAGGCGGTGCAACCGTCGGACAAGGCGAACTACAGCGCGTTCATCTCCGCGCTGGCCACCGGCCTGCATGCGCAGGGCCTGAAGCTCGTGATCAGCATCCCGCCGAAGACCGGTGACAAGGCGCCGGACTACCTGGGCGGCTACGACTACAGCGCGATCGGTGCGGCGGTCGACTACTTCCAGGTGATGACCTACGACGAGGTCGGTCCCGGCTGGGCGAGCAGCGGCTTCAACGGCGAGGTGTGGCCGGGTCCCGAATCGGGCCTGGACTGGCAGAAGGCGATCCTGTCGTACACCGTGTCGCGCGTGCCGGCCTCGAAGGTGCTGGCCGGTTTGCCGAGCTACGGCTACGACTACAGCACCGGCCAGGTGGTGCACTGGTCAAGCTACCCCGCCGTGCTGGCCTCGCATGCCGGTGCGGCGTTGCAGCGCGATGCGGCGTCGGCGACGCCGTATGCGACCTGGGGCACGGTGCGCAAGCAGCCGGACGGCACCGAGTGGAGCAATTCGACGAAGCAGCCGGCGCTCTGGTACGACGATGCACAGAGCATCCAGGCCAAGACCGCGCTGGTGAACGCGTACGGCCTGGCCGGCACCAGCGTGTGGGCGATGGGCTATGAAGACGCGAGTTTCTGGTCGGCGGTGAAGGCCGGGTTGGACAACGGCGCGACGGCACCGCTGAGCATCGATGCCGCGGCGGGCGCCGGTGGATCGATCGTGCCGAGCGGCGCGGTGCAGGTCGTGCAGGGCCGCAGCCAGGGCTTCAGCATCGTGCCGAACGCCGGCTACGACATCAGTGCGGTGACGGTGGACGGCACGTCGATCGGTGCGGTGACGAGCTACACCTTCAGCGACGTGCAGGCCGGCCATTCGATCCGTGCCGCGTTCACCGCGCGCGGCGGCAGCGGCGACACGCAGATCGAAGCCAGCGGCACCGGCCAGGTGTGGATCAAGAACACGACGGCGTTGTCGAACGCGAACCGGCAAGCGCGTGCCGGCATCAACGACGGCAAGCTGGCCACCGGCGTCACGCTGAATGCCGCGGGCGAAGGCGAGGCTGGCAAGTGGGAGGCGGCCGGCGTCACGTGGACGGCGGCGAAGGCGATCTCGAAGGTCACTTTCATCAACGGCGCGATCGACAGTTACGGCAACGGCTACTTCGAAGCAGGTGTGACGCTGCAGTACACGACGGATGGCACCCGCTGGATCGAATCGGGATGGGCGATCACGCCGACGTACCCGAACAGCGCGTCAGCCGGCGGCGCCAGCTACGCATTCAGCGGCACGCCGCTGGCCGGCGTAGTCGGCGTGCGCATCTCCGGCAAGACCGGCCCGCAATCGTGGAGCGCGATCGTCAACGAAGTGCAGGTGACGGGGCGCTGAAAGCCACGAGCAGATTGTTGGACGCGTAGCGAGGCGCGTGGAGGCGGGAAGGCAACAATCCCAATCAAGGAGCGATGTGCAGCGGCGTGGCAGTGTTGTCCGCAGCGTGCAGAACGAGCCGTATGGTGTTGCATTGAGGCTCTTTGCTTTGGTTACTTTCATTTGAGCCCCAAATGAAAGTGACTCGCCCGCCGGGGCGAGACCCGGCAACAGCCCCACGCAGTGAAGCAAATCACCGAATGGTGACCCACCTCCACTCGAGCCAGTTATCCGCCCGATGCACCACATCGACGTTGGACCGAGCCGCCCAGGGAATCACCTGCCGATGCAGCGGAATATTGAGCACCTGCTCGTTGTGCTCCCGCAGCGCCGCCTTGATCAGCTGCTCCCGCTTCTTCGGATCCGCCTCCTTGCTCGAAGCCGCCGCCAGCTCATCGAGCTTCGCGTCCTTCGTGCCGCCGAAGTTCCAGGCGCCGATGCCACCCTCGCCGCGGCTGCGCAGCACCGGCGTCAGCGTGACCTCGGCATCGGTGATGGACCCGCCCCAGCCCAGCATGAACATCGACGTGTCGAACTTCTGCACCTTCGGGAAATAGGTCGAGCGCGGCATCGCGTTGACGCGGATCTTCACGTTCAGCCGGGCCCACATCGAGGCCAGCGTCTGGCAGATCTCCTCGTCGTTGATGTAGCGGTTGTTCGGGCAATCGAGCGTCACCTCGAAGCCTTGCGCATAGCCGGCATCGGCCATCAGCTTCTTCGCGCCCTCGAGGTCATACGGCAACCGCTTCTCGATCTCGGGATCGTTGAAGGCGCCCAGCGGCGATGACGTGATGCCGCCGGTCGGCACGGCCTGGCCGCGCATCAGCTTGGTCTTGATCGTCTCGATGTCGACCGCCTGGTACAGCGCGCGGCGCACGCGCTGGTCCTTGAACGGGTTCTTGCCCTTCACGCTGCCGTACAGCAGCTCGTCGCGGCTCTGGTCCATGCCGATGAACACGATGCGGTTCTCCGGCCCGTCGATCACCTTCACCTGCGGCGTGCCGCGCAGCCGCGCGATGTCCTGCGGCGCCGGGTCGAGCACGAAGTCGATCTCGCCCGACAGCAAGGCCGCCACCCGCGTCGGGTCGCTCTTGATCGGCGTGTAGACCACCTCCTGCACGTTGCCGTCGAACTTGCCCCACCACGCCGGGTTGCGCTTGAACACGGTCTTCACGTCGGGCGCCCGCGAGACCAGCATGTACGGGCCGGTGCCGTTCGCGTTGAACGACGCGTAGCTCTCTTCCTTGTTCTTGAAGTCCAGCGGCTTCGTGACCTTGTTCTTCTCGCTCCAGGTCTTGCTCATGATCTGCACCAGCGTCGCATGCTGCAGGAAGATCGGATTCACCGCCGGCAGGTTGAACTCGACCGTCAGCGCGTCGATCTTCTTCGGCTCGCCGAGCGCGTTCGCATAGGCCTTGATGTCCGAGGTGCCCTCGCGGGCGCGCTGCACCGAGAACACCACGTCGTCGGCGGTGAACGGCGTGCCGTCGTGGAACTTCACGTTCGGGCGCAGCTTGACGCGCCATTGCGTCGGCGTCGTCTGCTGCCACTCGGTGGCGAGCACCGGCTCGATGCCCAGCTGCTTGTCGCGGTTGACCAGCGTCTCGTAGACCTGGCCGTTGATCGCATTCGTCAGCAGCTCGTTCTGCGAATGCGGGTCCATGGTCTGCGCATCGCCCTGGGTGGCCCAGCGCAGGGTTTGGGCGTGCGCGCCGACGCACAGCACGGCGCACAACAACGGAATCCAACGTTTCATGAGGCGATCCTTCGTGATCTGTGGCGTGGAAGGCCGCAGTCTACGGGGATCGGGACCCACCTCTCACCGTTCGCCCTGAGCTTGTCGAAGGACCTGAGCCTGTCGAAGGCCTTCGACAGGCTCAGTCCGACCCTTCGACAGGCTCAGGGCGAGCGGTGTGTGTTCACCGGAAGCGCGATTGCGGCACGGTGTGCAGCTCAGTGGGCAGCGACGCCAGGTACTGCGCCAGCGTCTTCAGCTCGGCATGCGAGAACTGCTTGACCTGCCCGACCATGATCGGGTTGCTGCGGCCGATCTGCGGGTTGCCGTTGGTCTGGTAGGCCTTCAGCGCGACGAACAGGTAATCGGCATGCTGGCCGGCCAGCTTCGGGTAGCTGCCGTCGATCGGCTTGCTGAAGTTCTCGCCGTGGCACGACACGCAGTTGCCCTTCTTCAGCAGCTCGTCGACCTCCGGCGGGGCCTTGGCCTTCTCGGCCAGCTGAGGTTGCTCTTTCGGGAGCTGCTCGTAGAAGGCGGCGAGGTCGGCGATGTCCTGGTCGGTCAGCGGCGCCGCGATCGCGCGCATCGTCGGGTGCTTGCGCTCGCCCTTCTTGTACTCGCCGAGCGCGGCGACGACGTACTTGGCGCCCTGGCCCGCGATCATCGGCACCTTGTGCACTTCGGGGAAGCTCGCCTGGTAGCCCGGGATGCCGTGGCAGCCGATGCACATCGCGGCCTTCTTTTCGCCGGCCTTGGCATCGCCGGCCTTCGCGTCCTGCCCAGCGGCGGTGCCGGCCAGCATCATGGACACAGTGAATGCGGCGATCAGATTCGACAGGGAAACCAGCTTTGTCATGGCAGCTTTTTTGAAGTTGGCGAGGGCTTGTCTTCGAACCGCGGGCGATTATAGGGCCCGCCTTATACTGGCCCGCACCCCTCTCAAACCCTGCGCCGCATGAAGTTCAAAGGCTCTGACAACTACGTTGCGACCGACGACCTGATGCTCGCCGTCAATGCCGCCGCCACGCTGAAGCGGCCGCTGCTGATCAAGGGCGAGCCCGGCACCGGCAAGACGATGCTGGCCGAGGAGGTGGCGCAATCGCTGGGCATGCCGCTCTTGCAGTGGCACATCAAGAGCACCACGAAGGCGCAGCAGGGTTTGTACGAATACGACGCGGTGAGTCGCCTGCGCGACAGCCAGCTGGCCGACGTCGACGGTGGGGCGCGGGTGCACGACATCCACAACTACATCGTCAAGGGCGTGCTGTGGCAGGCCTTCACCGCCGAGCAGCCGGTGGTACTGCTGATCGACGAGATCGACAAGGCCGACATCGAATTCCCGAACGACCTGCTGCGCGAGATCGACCGGATGGAGTTCTACGTCTACGAGACGCGTGAGCTGATCCAGGCGAAGCACCGGCCGCTGGTGTTCATCACGTCGAACAACGAGAAAGAGCTGCCCGACGCCTTCCTGCGCCGCTGCTTCTTCCACTACATCCGCTTCCCCGACGCCGACACGATGAAGCGCATCGTCGAGGTGCACTTCCCGTCGCTGAAGAAAGAGCTGCTGACGGCCGCGCTGCGCAACTTCTACGACGTGCGCAACCTGCCGGGGCTGAAGAAGAAGCCGAGCACCAGCGAGCTGCTCGACTGGCTGAAGCTGCTGGTGGCCGAGGACATCCCGCTCGAGGTGCTGCAGAGCAAGGACGAGAAGGTGAGCCTGCCGCCGCTGGTGGGCGCGCTGCTGAAGAACGAACAGGACGTGTCGCTGTTCGAGAAGCTCGTCTTCATGCAGAAGCACAACCGATGACGCCTGCCGGGCCATTGCGCCGGTAACCCCCGTTTCTCCACCGACTGCCGCTCACGAGGCGGCCACAGACATGGCCCGACACCAGACCCTGAGCATCGATGACCTGTGGGCGCTGCAGCGCGTCGGCGGACTGGCCCTGTCGCCCGACGGTGCGCAGGCGGTCTGTTCGGTCGGCAGCTACTCGATGGAGGACAACAAGGGCACGTCGGCCCTGTGGCTGCTGTCGACCTTCGGCGGCGGGCCGCGCCGGCTGACGCAGGCCGGCGAGAAAGACGGCCAGCCGGCATGGTCGCCGACCGGCGAGCGCATCGCGTTCGTCGCGCGCCGCGAGCAGCAGGGCAAGAAGGACGACACGCCGCAGCTGTACGTGATCGCGCCCGACGGCGGCGAGGCGCGGCGCGTCAGCGATTTCGCGCCCGGCGTCGACGCCTTCAAGTGGTTCCCCGACGGCAAGCGCATCGCGTTCGTCTCGTGGGTGTGGCCCGATGTGCGCGGCGCCGCGGCGCAGGCCAAGCGCCACCAGGCCTTCAAGGACCGCAAGGAAACCGCCTACGTGACGAGCGAGGCCCAGTACCGCTACTGGGATCGCAACCTGCCGATGGAGCGCGTGGCGCACGTGCTGGTGCTCGACGTCGAGAGCGGCCGGGTGCGCGACCTGTTCGAGGGCAGCGGCTACGAATTGCAGCGCGGTGACCCCGACGCGCATTCGTTCGACATCTCGCCCGACGGCCGCCACATCGCGTTCGCCTTCGACCCGGCGGCCGAGAAGCGGCTGGACCATTGCAAGTCGCTGGCCGAGGTGGCGGTGCGCACCGGCCGCATCGAGGTGATCGCGCAGGACAAGGCCTGGGACTTCGAGGCCCCGCGCTACAGCCCCGACGGCAAGCGCATCGCGTTCCTCGCGAGCCACCAGGGCAAGCGCCACACGATGCCCAACCATGCGGCGGTGCTGCAGCGCGGCATCGACGCGCCGGTGAAGCAGCAGGTGCTGAGCGCCGCGTGGGACCACGCGGTGAACGCACCGATCCGCTGGTCGGCCGAGGGCGACGCGCTGTTCTTCACGGCCGAAGACCAGGGCCGGTGCCACCTGTGGCGCTTCGACATCGCGGCCCGCGAGGCGACGGTGGTGGCGCAAGGCGGCTGGGTGCAGGGCTTCGACGTCGCGGGCGACGTGATCGTGACGGCGGCTGACGCGATGGACCACCCGGCGCGGGTGCATGTGCACCGTGCGGGAGAAGAAGCACCGCAGCGCCTGGAGCACTTCAACGACGAACTGCTGAAGCCGGTGCGGCTGGGCAGGCATGAGGACGTGCGGTTCAAGGGCGCGCAGGGCGACGAGATCCAGGCCTGGGTGGTCTACCCGCCGGGGTTCGACCCGAAGAAGAAGTACCCGCTGCTGCACAGCATCCACGGCGGCCCGCATGCGGCGGCCGGCGACACCTTCCACTACCGCTGGAACACGCATGTGTTCGCGGCGCAGGGCTACGTGGTCGTCTGCGTGAACTACCACGGCTCGAGCGGCTTCGGCTACGGCTTCCTCGACAGCATCACGCACCGCTGGGGCGAGCTGGAGCTGCAGGACGTCGAGGCCACGACCGACCTGATGCTGAAGAAGCCGTACATCGACCGCGGCCGCGTCTTCGCGACCGGCGGCAGCTACGGCGGCTACATGGTGGCGTGGATGAACGGCCACGTGAAGCCGGGGCGCTACCAGGCCTATGTGTGCCATGCGGGCTGCTTCGACTGGACGGCGATGTTCAGCGACGACGCCTACACCTGGCACGCGAAGGAGCTGGGGGCGTGGTACTGGGACGACCAGGCCAAGGTCAACTCGCAGAGCCCGCACGCCTTCGCGAAGAACATGAAGACGCCGACGCTGGTGATCCACGGGGCGCTCGATTTCCGCGTGCCCGACCAGCAGGGGCTCGCCTACTACAACACGCTGAAGGCACGTGGGGTGGATTCGCGGCTCGTGTGGTTCCCGGATGAGAACCACTGGATCCTGAAGCCGCGCAACAGCAAGCTCTGGTATTCGGAGTTCTTCGGGTGGCTCAAGGCGCACGACAAGAAGTAGGTTTCTTGTTGTTGTGCGCACGCCAAAAGCCGTTCGCCCTGAGCCCAAGAGGTCCTTGAAGGGACCCGGCAGTTGCAAAGAACACCGTTCGCCCTGAGCCTGTCGAAGGGTCGACTGAGCTTGTCGAAGTCCATGCGCGCTTCGGGCACAACCCTTCGACAGGCTCAGGGCGAACGGAGTGGGGGTGAGCTCACCTCAAGAGATTCGAGATATCCCAGGTGACGGCAAAGCGCGGATCCTCCCAGCCCGGGACCCCAGGCCGCTGCGCCGTCCCGAGATCGAACGACAGCCGCCGCGGCACCAGCCACCAGCGGGCGCCGACCCGGTTGACCTCGGTCTCGCCGGCCGAGAGCCCGGTGCCGACCCATTCGGCGTAGAGCGTGCCGCTGCGCAACGGCTGCCACACGCTCGACAAGGTGGCCCGGTTGCGCGGCACGCCCGCCACGTCGCGCCCCAGGTTCATCTGCAGCGCCCAGCTGTCGGCCAGCCGCACCTGCGCGCCCGCGGCGACTGTCGCCTGCTCGGTGCGCAGCCCCGGTTCGGTCTCGGTGCGCAGGCCCGCCCAGCTCATCCGCAATGACGTCTTGAGGCCGCTGCCCAGCGTTTCGGTCGTGCTGGTCTCCACCCGCGAGCGCAGTTGGCTCGGTCCGACATCGGTCGGCTTGGCTCGCGGCGTCTCGACCTTCCAGTCGAGGCGATCACCACCGCAGCGCCTCGCCAGCAAGGCTTCGCGGTCGGTCACCCCGGCGTCGGCGAACGGCTCGACGCGGCAAGGCACCGGCGGCGCGGCCCACGCGGCAGCAGCACCGCCTGCCGTCAGGACCGTCATCAGGATGCGCTTGAGCGCCGGAAACTTCATGTCACAAGGCGGGGCAGGAATGTCAGCCGGGACATCATGCAAGAAGCTCCCGTAGGACAACGGCAATGCCGCACCGCAACAATGGGGTATGCGCACGAGGACGGTGCGCTCGGACGAAGTCACAATACGCGACACCATTGGGTAAGCCGTCCTCCCAAGCCCGCCATGCTGACCAACTTCTTCTTCACACTGCGCGCCGCCAAGCTGAAGGTCTCCGTCAAGGAATACCTGACCTTGCTCGAAGCGCTGCAGGCCGGTGTGATTGATGACCACGACGGCGACGGCGGCGGCCCCACGATCGACAAGTTCTACCTGCTCGCCCGCACCACCCTCGTCAAGGACGAGGCCAACTTCGACAAGTTCGATCGCGCCTTCGCCGCCTACTTCAAGGGCGTCGAGCTGCTCACCGACTTCACGCAGGACGTGCCGCTCGACTGGCTGCAGAAGAAGTTCGAACTCGAACTCAGCCCCGAGGACAAGGCCGCGATCGAGAAGATGGGCTGGGATGAGTTGATGGCAACGCTCAAGAAGCGCTTCGAGGAGCAGAAGGAACGCCACGAGGGCGGCAACCGCATGATCGGCACCGGCGGCACCAGCCCGTTCGGCGCCTTCGGCTACAACCCGCAAGGCATCCGCATCGGGCAGGACAAGAGCCGGAACAAGAGCGCCGTGAAGGTGTGGGACCAGCGCCAGTTCAAGGACTACGACGACTCGCTCGAACTCGGCACCCGCAACATCAAGGTCGCGCTGCGCCGGCTGCGGCGCTTCGCCCGCGAAGGCTCCGACGAAGAACTCGACCTCGACGACACCATCCGCTCCACCGCCGCCAACGCCGGCTACCTCGACATCAAGATGGTGCCCGAGCGCCACAACAAGGTGAAGGTACTGCTGCTGATGGACGTGGGCGGCACGATGGACGAGCACATCCACCGCGTCGAAGAAGTGTTCAGCGCCGCCAAGGCCGAGTTCAAGCACCTCGAGTTCTATTACTTCCACAACTGCGTCTACGACTTCATGTGGAAGAACAACCGCCGCCGCTACAGCGAGAAGTTCTCCACCTGGGACTTGATCCGCAAGTACAACAAGGACTACAAGCTGATCTTCGTCGGCGACGCGACGATGAGCCCCTACGAGATCCTGCAGCCCGGCGGCAGCGTCGAATACAACAACGAGGAAGCCGGCGCCGAATGGCTGCAGCGCCTCACGCATGCCTTCCCGAAATTCGCCTGGATCAACCCCGAGCCGCAAGGCGTCTGGGGCTACCGCCAGAGCATCTCGATCGTCGCCCAGCTGATGAACCAGCGCATGTTCCCGCTCACGCTGCAGGGCCTGGAAGGGGCCATGCGGCTGCTGAGCAAATGAGGTTGCCCGCACCGCCCCTGCTGGCCGCCAGGCTCGCGCTCTCTTTGTCGATGTCCTTGTCGATCTCGCTGTCCGGCTGCGCGATCTTCAAGCCCGACGCCGATGACGGCAGCAAGCCCGACGCCACCGCTGCCGCAGCACCGGCCGCGGCAGCGTCCGCACCGGCCTTCGCCGCCTACCGGCTCGAGGTCGATGCGCCCGACGACCTGAAGGCCCTGCTCACGACCTACCTCGACCTCGGCCGCTTCCAGTCGTCGACGCAGGAGGGCATCACCCGCGCCGAACTCGACCGCCTCGCCGCGGCCGCACCGGCCCAGGCCAAGACGCTGGTCGAGACCGAGGGCTACTTCAATGCCGAAGCCAGCGTCGAGCGCAGCGAGACGCCCGAAGGCCTGCCGGTCATCAAGCTGGTGCTGCAGGCCGGCCCGCGCACCCGCGTCGACCACTGGGACCTGCAGATCGAGGGCGAGTTGAAGAAGGGCCTCGACGCCAAGGACCGGGCCGCGCGCGAGACCCTCGACCGCCTCGAAAGCCAGTGGCCGCTGAAGCTCGGCCGCCCGTTCCGCCAGAGCCTGTGGGGCGAGGCGAAGAACGAGACCGTGGCCCGGCTGCGGGCCGACGGCTACCCGGCCGCGCAATGGAAGAGCACCGAGGCCCGCGTCGACGCGTCGACGCAGAAGGCCAGCATCACCGCGGTGCTCGACAGCGGCCCGCTGTTCCACCTCGGCGAGATCCGCATCGAAGGCCTGCAGCGCTACGACGAAGGCGCGATCCGCAACCTCGCCGACTTCGGGCCCGGCACGCCCTACACCGAGAAACGCATCCTCGATTTCCAGGAACGCCTCGGCAAGCTCGGGCTGTTCGAGGGCGTCTCGGTCGAGATCGACCCCGATCCGGCGGTGGCTGCCGCGACACCGGTCACGGTGCGGGTGCGCGAGCAGACGCTGCAGCAGGCCACCTTCGGCATCGGCTACAGCGACAACACCGGCGGGCGCTTCACCTTCGAGCACCGGCACCGCCGGCCGTTCGGCTTCAACGCGCAACTGCACAACAAGCTCGAACTCGGCCGCGACCTGCGCTCGTGGGACGCCGATCTCACGTCGAACCCGACCGACGGCCAGTACCGCAACCTGATCGCCACCAGCGTCTCGCGGCTCGACTCGGCCGGCGCGATCACGCTGAACTCGCGCGTGCGGGTCGGCCGCTCGCTCGACACTGAGCACATCGAGCGGCTGATCTTCGTCGAGGTGCTCGACTCCAAGCTGACCAACGACACCGCCGAGCAGGACAGCCGCGCGGTCTCGCAGAACTACAACTGGGTCTGGCGCGACGTCGACAGCATCCTGCTGCCGACCAAGGGCCTGACCGCCTCAATCCAGGCGGCCGGCGGCTACGCGGTGAACAACTTCGCCAGCAACGGCCCGTTCGGCCGCACCTATGGCCGCCTGACCGGCTACTGGCCGCTCGGCCAGCGCTGGTACGGCCAAGCGCGCGTCGAGGTCGGCGGCGTGTTCGCGAAACCCGACGTCGGCATCCCGGATGCGCTGCTGTTCCGCGCCGGCGGCGACGACTCGGTGCGCGGCTACGCCTACCGATCGCTGGGTGTGACCAAGGATGGCGAGCTCTACGGCGGCCGCTACCTGCTGACCAGCAGCATCGAACTCGCACGCCCGATCTCGCCGCGCATGCCCTCGCTGTGGTGGGCGGTGTTCGCCGACGGCGGCAATGCGTCCGACACCTGGGGCCACGTGAACTCGGTCTACGGCTACGGCGTCGGCCTGCGCTGGCGCAGCCCGGTCGGGCCGCTGCGCATCGACTACGCGCACGGGCAGGCGGTCGACGAGAACCGCCTCCACCTCAGCGTCGGCATCGCCTTCTAGAGCACGCATGAGCGACGACACCGAAGCCACGCCCGCTCCGCCGAAGCCGCTGCGCCGCCGCCGCTGGTGGGTGGCGTTGCTGATCATCGGCTTCGTGCTGCTGATCGTGCTGCCGGCCGCGCTGGTCGGCACCGCGCTGTGGGCCGCCGGCAGCGAGAGCGGCACCGCGTGGCTGCTCGGCAACGTCGCGCGCTCGCTGCCGCTGCTGCAGGTCAGCGAGCCGCGCGGGTCGCTGGTCGGCGATTTCAGCGCGAAGCAGGTCGTCGTCGTGCTCGGTGAACACGACCGCGTCGTGATCGACGCGCTGCGCTGGCGCGGCCTCTCGCTGTCGTTCACGCCCTACCCGCGCTCGTGGGCCGCGGTGCATGCCGATGCGATGTCGGCCGACCGCGTCACGGTGCAGATCGGCCCGGGTGATCCGAACGCCAAGCCGTCGGGCCTGCCGACCTCGCTGCGCTCGCCGGTCGAGCTGTATGTCGACAAGCTGACCGTCGGCACGCTGCTGGTGCCGGGGCTGGAGGCGCACCCGCTGCGCGAGATCGCGGCCAAGGTCGCGCTCGGCGCCGAGCGTGGCGCGCTGCACCGCGTCAGCGATGTCTCGCTGCGGCTGGACGCGCTGCAGGTCACCGGCCAGGCGCAGATCGGCGCCGACGGCGACATGCCGATCGAGCTGCTGCTGGCCGGCGTGCAGGGCAGCGGCAGCGATGTGGCACTGCCGACGTGGGCCAAGTCGCTGCGCAACGACTGGCATGCCGACCTGTCGGCGAAAGGCCCGCTCGCGCGCTTCAATGCCAAGGCCGCGTTGCGCGCGCAAGGGCAGTCGCTGGATGCCACCGCCACCGTCGCGCCATGGGACCCCTGGCCGCTGCCGCAGGTCGATGCCAGCACGCAGGCGCTGGACCTGTCGGCGCTGCTGACCAGCGCGCCGGTCACCGCGCTGAGCGGCACGGTCTCGATCGCGCCCACCGATGCGAAGGCCGGCAAGGGTGGCCTCGCCGCGCGCGGCACGCTGCGCAACGACACCCCCGGCCGCTGGGACGAGCAGCGCCTGCCGCTGCGCCAGCTGAGCTTCGATGTGCGCGGGCGCGCCGACCAGCCGCGGCAGTTCGAGCTCGCGGCGTTCGAGGCGGTGCTGGCCGGCACCGCCAAGCCGGCCGGCAGCTTGAGCGGCACCGGCCGCGTCGACGGCGGCAACTTCGAGCTGAATGCGGTGCTCGACAAGGTCGCGCCGTCCGAGCTGGACCCGAACCTGCCGGCGATGACGCTCAGCGGCCCCGTCACGCTCTCCGGCCAGACGCACCCGCCCTTGCCCGACGGCAGCGCGCAGCCGCCGAGCTTCAAGGCGCTGGTCGACCTGAAGGGCCAGTTGCTGAAGCCGGCGCGCGCGGTGCAGTTGAAGGTCGATGCGCAGGGCGATGAGCGGCACATCGAGCTGCGCGAACTGCGCGCCTCCGCCGGCGCCGCACAGGCCAGCCTGAGTGGCAGCGCCGAACGCGGCGAAGCACTCTGGCAGGCCAAGGCAAAGGGGGCGCTGGTCGATTTCGACCCCGCTGCATGGTTCCCCGGGCCGCCCGAATCGAGCTGGCACCTCGGGCCGCACCGGCTGAACGTGAAGGGCGAGCTGGCCTTGACCGTGCCCGACAGCGTGACCGCCCCGGCCCCGCGCGGCGCGACGCTGCTCGACCGCCTGGCCGCGCTGCGCGGCGACATCACCGCGGTGATCGGCGACAGCGTGCTGGCCGGCGTGCCGCTGACCGGCGACATCGCGCTGCACCACCCGAGCGCAGCCGCGCCGTTCGCCGCCACCGTGAAACTCGATGCCGGTGGCAACGCGCTGAACGCCGAAGGCACGCTCGCCACCGATGCGAAGGGCGCCGCCGACCGCTGGCATGTCGACGCCCGCGCGCCGGTGCTGGCGCGCCTGCAGCCGCTGCTGAAGCTGCTGCCCGGCGCGCAGGCGTCCGGCCTGCTCGAAGGCCTGAACGGCAGCTTCACCGGCGAGGCCGAACTCACCGGCCGCTGGCCCGACGTGAAGACGCAGGGCAAGGGGAACCTCGCGAAGCTGCGCGCCGGCCCGCTGGCGGTCGGCCAGGCCGACCTGCACTGGCAGGCCGGCAGCAGCGCCGACGCGCCGCTGGAACTCAACGCCGACATCACGCAGGGCGCATGGCACGGCCAGGGCCTGGACAGCAGCCGGCTGCAGCTGCAGGGCACGGCCCGCTCGCACACGCTGAACTGGCGCACCGAACTGAAGGCCTTGCCGCCGGCCTGGGTCGACAACGTGCAGCCGCCGCCTGCCGCCCGGGCGGCCAATGCACCGGCTGCCAGCGCTCCCTTGGCCCGAGCAGCGGCGAGCGCGGCGCCGGCAGCCAGTGCGCCGCCCGCGTCGGCCGCCGCGGCATCGGCCCCGGCCGCCCCCACCGGCCGCACGCTGGTGCTGATCACCGCGCGCGGCGGCCTGAGCGGCGCGCCGTTCGACGGTTCGTCGCTGCACCCCGGCAGCGGCAAGCCGCCGACCCCGTTGAACTGGAAGGGCACGCTGCAGCAGGCCGAGGTGCGCAGCAGCCAACCCGGCAGCACGCCGTGGCTGCTGGCGCAGAACGTCGACGTCGAGGTGCAGGCCGGCGACGCGCCATGGGCCAGCGTCTCGGCCGGCCGGGCCGACATCCTCGGCGCCGGGCTGCGCTGGGACGCCATCCGCTGGCAGGCCGGCCAGGGCGTGCAGACACAGCAACTCGACGTGCAGGCCGAGCTGCAGCCGGTCGCGATCGCGCCGCTGCTGCGCCGGCTGCAGCCGGATTTCGGCTGGGGCGGCGACCTGCAGATCGGCGGCAAGATCGTCGTGCACCAGGCGGCCGAATTCAGCGCCGACATCGTGCTCGAGCGCGTCAGCGGCGACCTGTCGGTGACCGACGAAACCGGCACGCAGCCGCTCGGCCTGACCGACCTGCGGCTCGGCCTGAGCGCGCAGGACGGCGTCTGGAACTTCACGCAGGGCCTGGCCGGCAACCAGCTCGGCGTCGCGGCCGGCGCGATCGTCGTGCGCACGTCGCCGAAGCGCGCCTGGCCCGAACCCGACGCGCCGGTGCAGGGCGTGCTCGAGGCGCAGGTGGCGAACCTGGGCACCTGGGGCGCGTGGGTGCCGGCCGGCTGGCGCCTGGGCGGCAAGCTCGGCACCACCGCGACCATCGGCGGGCGCTTCGGCGCGATCGAATACACCGGCCACATGAAAGGCTCCGGCCTGTCGGCGCGCAACATCCTGCAGGGCGTCAACGTGACCGACGGCGAGGTCGACATCGCGCTGCAGGGCGACAACGCGAAGATCAACACCTTCCAGGCGCGCGCCGGCAACGGCACCGTCAAGCTGAGCGGCGCGGCCGAGTTCGGCGAGAAGCCGCATGCGCAGATGACGCTGGTGGCCGAGCGTTTCCAGCTGCTGGGCCGGGTCGACCGCCGCATCGTCACGAGCGGCCAGGCGCAGGTGGAGCTCGACCGCGACAACCTGAAGGTCGACGGCAAGTTCAAAGTCGACGAAGGCCTGTTCGACTTCAGCCTGTCGAGTGCGCCCAGCCTGTCGGGCGACGTGGTGGTCATCAACCGCACCGCCGACATCGAGACCACCGCACCGACCGGCGCACCGAGCAACCGCAACGTCGCGGTCGACCTGACGGTGAACCTGGGCGAGGCGCTGCGGCTGCGCGGGCGCGGCATCGACACCCGGCTCGAAGGCGAGCTGAAGCTGACGACGCCCGGCGGCAAGCTGGCGCTGAACGGCAGCGTGCGCGCGGTCGACGGCACCTACAACGCCTACGGCCAGAAGCTGGACATCGACCGCGGCGTCATCACCTTCACCGGCACGCCGGAGAACCCGCGGCTCGACATCGAGGCGACGCGGCCGAACACCGACGTGCGGGTCGGCGTCGCGATCACCGGCACCGCGCTGACGCCGCGCGTGCGGCTGTTCTCCGAGCCGGAGTTGTCCGACATCGACAAGCTCTCGTGGATGCTGCTCGGCCGCGCGAGCGACGGGCTGGGCAAGTCGGACACCGCGCTGCTGCAACGCGCGGCGCTGGCGCTGCTGTCCGGCGAAGGCGGTGGCGCCGATCCGCTGAAGGTGCTGGGCATCGACGACCTGTCGGTGTCGCAGAACACGAACAGCGCGACCGACGTGCGCGAGACCGTGGTGTCGCTCGGCAAGCAGTTGTCGCGGCGCTGGTACGTCGGCTACGAACGCAGCCTGAACGCGACCACCGGCAACTGGCAGCTGATCTACCGCATCGCCCAGCGCTTCACGCTGCGCGCGCAGTCGGGGCTGGACAACTCGCTGGACTTCATCTGGACGCTGCGCTGGCAGTGAATCCGGCAGCGAAGTTGGCAGCAAACGCATGGACCTGAACTTGCAACACCTGCCCGTGTCACCACGCTGACACGCCGGCAGCGCAACCTGCGCGGCTTTGCCAAACCGGCTTTCCGGCCGGATTGCTTGTCGAAATTTGCGGACGGAAATTCCGTGAACAGGGAGAACTTGCATGTCGAATTCCAGATGGCACGCTTCATGGACGTCCGGCGTGATCGTCGGCCTGCTGGCCGCGCTGTCGGCCTGCGGCGGCGGCGGTGGTGATGACGCACCGCCCCCCGGCGGTGGCGGGAACCCGCCCGTCACGACGCTGCCCGAGTGCCCGGCCGCGCCCAACACGCTGCGCGACATCACCGCGGTGCAGGGCCCCGGCGCGCTGAGCCCGTTCGACGGCCAGGCCGTCACGGTGCGCGGCGTCGTCACCGCCGATTTCCAGGGCGATGCGCAGCTGAAGGGCTTCTTCATCCAGCAGCCGGTCGCCGATGCGGACCCGAAGACCTCCGAAGGCCTGTTCGTCTTCGCGCCCGGCGGCGCCGACGTGAAGCTCGGCGACTACGTGCAGGCGAGCGGCACCGTCAGCGAGTTCAAGAGCGGCAGCACCGATCCCGAGCGGCTGACCGAGCTGACCACCGTGACGGCGATCAGCACCTGCGGCGCCGGCCCGGCCATCGCGGCGCGCGAGATCACGCTGCCGCTCACGAGCGCCACCGACCTCGAAGCGGTCGAGGGCATGCTGGTCGAGTTCAAGCAGACGCTCACCGTCTCGGAGGTCTACAACCTCGGCCGCTACGGCGAGCTGGTGCTGTCCACCGGCGGCCGGCTGTTCCAGGCCAACAACCACCCGGGCAGCGCGACGCGCGACGAGGTCAACGCCGCCAACGCGCTCGCGAAGATCGTGCTGGACGACGGCGCCGGCATCCAGAACCCGGTGCCGATCCCCTACCTGTCGGCCGCCGACAGCACCGGCACGCGCCGCGTCGGCGACACCGTGGCCGGCGTGCGCGGCGTGGTGACCTGGACGGCCGATGCCTTCCACGTGCACCCGGTCGCCGCCCCCGTCTTCACCGCCGCCAACCCGCGCCCCACCGCGCCGGCAGCCGTCGGCGGCACGCTGCGCGCCGGCAGCCTGAACGTGCTGAACTACTTCACCACGCTCGGCCAGCGTGGCGCCAACACCGCCGATGAACTGGTGCGCCAGCGCGCGAAGCTGGTCGAGACCATCGTCGGGCTGGATGCCGATGCGCTCGGGCTGATGGAGATCGAGAACAACGGCACCGTGGCACTCGCCGACCTGGTCGGCGCGGTCAACGCCAAGCTCGGCGCCAACACCTATGCGTGGATCGACGCCGGCAAGCCGGGCACCGATGCGATCACCGTCGCGATGATCTACAAGCCGTCACGCGTGACGCCGCTCGGCAATGCGGTGGTGCCGACCGATCCGGACTTCGCGGTCGACGGCGGCCTGCGCCCGCCGGTCGCGCAGCGCTTTGCCGCGGTCGACAACCACGGCGGCTTCTGGCTGGTGGTGAATCACCTGAAGAGCAAGGGTTCGTGCCCGGCCTCGGCCGCCGACCTGGATGCCGACAAGGGCCAGGGCTGCTGGAACGTCTCGCGCTTCCGGCAGGCGCTGGCGCTGCAGAAGTGGGTGACCGGGCTGACGGATGCCTCGGGCGAGACCGACGTGCTGATGGTCGGCGATTTCAACTCGTACCTGAACGAGGACCCGGTCAAGAGCCTGGAAGGCGGCGGCTTCGAGGCGCTGCTGAAGCGGCTGCCGGAAGACGCGCGCTACAGCTATGTGTTCAACGGCGAATCGGGCGCGCTCGACCATGGGTTCGCGAGCGAGACGCTGGGCGCGCAGGTGAACGGCGTCACCGTGTGGCACGTCAACGCCGACGAGCCGCTGGTGCTCGACTACAACACCGAGTTCAAGACCGACGACCGCTACGCCGCCACCGCGTTCCGGTCGTCGGACCACGATCCGGTGCTGGTCGGCCTGACGCTCACGGCCGATGCGCCGGTGATCGTGCCGGCGCTGGCGGCGACGCTGCCGGCCAGCGCGGTCGTCGGCACTGCCGTCAGCGTGACCGGCATCGCGGCGACCAACGGCACCGCGCTGTCGGTCGACTGGGGCGACGGCACGGTCGAAGCCCCGGCCGTCGGCGTCACGACGCTGACCCACACGTACGCCGCGGCCGGCAGCTATGCGCTGAAGCTGGTGCTGAGCGGCGCCGGCGGCCTGACGGCCGAACGCAGCGGCACGGTCGCGGTCAGCGCCGCGCCAAGCACCGGCGACACGCCGGAGCTGTTCTTCAGCGAGTACGTCGAAGGCAGCAGCAACAACAAGGCACTGGAGATCTACAACCCGACCGCGGGCACGGTGGACCTTTCCGTCTACACGGTGCGGCTGTATGCGAACGGCGTCACCGCGCCGACGCAATCGCTCCCGCTGACCGGCACTCTGGAATCGGGCAAGACACTGGTGCTGATCCACACCTCGTTCACGACGAGTGTCACGCTGCCGGGCGCGCTGAAGGTCGCTGTCGTCAACTTCAACGGCGACGACGCGGTGACGCTGGAGAAATCAGGCACGGTGATCGATTCGTTCGGGCAGGTCGGCTTCGACCCCGGCACTGCCTGGACTGGCGGCACGCTGTCGGCGCTGGACCGCACGCTGCGCCGCAAGCCGGGCCTCGTGCATGGCAGCGTACCGGCCGCGGCGCCGGCGGCCTGGGACCTGAGCAGCGAATGGCTGGGCTTCCCGATCGACACCTTCGACGGACTCGGGAGCCACGTCGCGCAGTGAGCTTGGCAGTGAGGTCTGCAATCGAGGGCTCAGTAACGGCAGATGTGCTGCAACATCTGAGACACCGTTGAAACATCGCTGATACCGGGCGCGAGCATCCTTGCGGGCTTCATCAACAGGGAGCCCAAACATGCATACCCCCACCGACCTCACCCGCCGCTTCATCGCCATCGCCGCCGGATCCGGCGTGCTCGCCCTCGTGCTGTGCCTGACGCCGATGCTGAGCGACACCGCTCCCGATGCCGGCGCCTTCGCCGCATCGGGCGGCCTCGTCGCCGACGCCGTACCCGCCGCACCGGCGGGCGATGCCGGCATCTACGCCGGCCCGGCAACCAACGAATCCGCCGCCACGACGCAGTGACCGGAGCGCAGGATGCGTTCTTGCATCTGCGTCACTTCGCCACCGGCGTGTACACCTTCGGTTGCGCCGGCTTGCCCATGCCCGCGCCGAGGAAGAAGCTGGTGTTCGGCGGCTGGTTGTAGGCCGAGTTCTGGTTCGCGATCGCCGAGCGGTACTGCGTGTCGTGCATCAGCGTGCGCAGCCGTTCGGTGGTCGGGATCGTCGTCGTGAAGATCATCAGCTCGCTGTTGTTGGCGTTGCGCCAGATCACCTCTTCGCGCCAGTCGCCGAACAGGTCGGCCGACAGGTTGGGCGTCGCCTTCGTGGTGTTGTTCGACGCGGCGTCGTAGTTCGACGCCGTCAGCAGGCGGTCGAGCTTCTCGGTCGCCGGGTTCCACTTGTCGATGGTCGTGCCATCGAGCAGCTCGCGCAGCAGGTCACCATCCCAGTACACGCCGAAGTTGACGCGCGACGGACGGCGGTCCGAGATCGACTCCCCCTTCGCGCTGGTCAATCCGCCCACCGTGGCCCAGCTTTCGGCACCGGGGTAGCGCGCATCGATGTCCATCACGACGCCGCGGCCCACGTCGGCTCCGCCGCCCGGCAGGCTCCACAGGATCTTGCCGGTGGCCGCGTCGTGCATCTCGACGCCGTGCGCACCGTAGCGGCCCGGCTCCTCGTGCACCATCATCACCTCCTTGCCGGGGCGTGCCGGGTCGAAGTCGCTGACGTGCAGTGCGTCACCGTGGCCGAGGCCGGTGGAATACAAGCCCTTGCCGCTCGAATCGATCGCGGCGGCGCCGAACACGATGTCGTCCTTGCCGTCGCCGTTCACGTCGGCGATCACCAGGCTGTGCGCGCCCTGCCCGCGGTAGGCCGAGTTGCCGCTGGTGTTGGAGTCGAAGGTCCAGCGTGACGCGAGCTTGCCGTCGCGCCAGTCCCAGGCCGCGATCACCGCGCGGGTGTAGTAGCCGCGGCTCATGACCAGGCTCGGACGCTGGCCATCCAGGTACGCCACGCCGGCCAGGAAGCGGTCGACGCGGTTGCCGTAGCTGTCGCCCCAGCTCGACACCGTGCCGCGCGCCGGCACGTAGGCGGTGCTCGCCATCGCCTTGCCGGTCAGGCCGTTGAAGATGGTCAGGTACTCGGGGCCGCTCAGGATGTAGCCGGTGCTGTTGCGGTGGTCGGCGGTCGCGCTGCCGATCACCACGCCGGTGCCGTCGATCGTGCCGTCGCCGGTCTTCATCGCGAGTTCGGCCCGGCCGTCGCCATCGAGGTCGTAGACGATGAACTGCGTGTAGTGCGCACCGGCGCGGATGTTGCGGCCGAGGTCGATGCGCCACAGCCGCGTGCCGTCGAGCTTGTAGGCCTCGACGAACACGTTGCCGGTGTAGCCGGATTGGGAGTTGTCCTTCGAGTTCGACGGGTCCCACTTGACGATCAGTTCGTAGTCGCCGTCGCCGTCGAGATCGCCGACGCTGACATCGTTCGGGCTGTAGTCATAGGCCACGCCATCGGGCGTGGTGCCGCCGGCCGGGCGCTGCAGCTTGACGGTGAGGTACTGCTGCGGCCACGTCGCGGTGGCGCTGCTCGGCGCCTGCTCGACGCCGTTGACGACCGCGGCCACGCTGTACTTCGCGCTGGCGCTGCCGCCGGCATCGACGTAGTTGGTGCTGCTGGTGATCGGGCTCGCGTTCAGCCTGGCGCCGTTGCGGTACAGGTTGTAGGCGACGCCGTCGGCTTCGGTGCCCAGCATGCGCCAGCTGACGAAGACACCGTTGCCGGTGGCGACGGCCACGACGCCGCGGTCGAGCAACTCGACCTGGCGCGAGCCGGCGACCGGCCCGGTGGATGGCGTGGGTGCGGGGGCAGGACTGGGCGCGGGTGCCGGGGTCGGTGCAGGCGCAGGTGCCGGCGTTGGTGCCGGTGCGGCCGCCGAGGTCGCACAGAAGCCGATCGACTCGTTCGTCGCCTTCGCCGCGAGCGTCCTGTTCCACTCGACCCCGCTCAGGGCCAGCGTGGACCCACTCTGCTTCCACACGCCGTTCCACAGGTTGCCGACCGTCCCGGGCACGGTCAGCGTGCCGCTCCACTGCACCGCCTCGCTGTTCGGGTTCGAGACACGCACCGTGGCGCAGTAGCCCGAACCCCACTGGTTGTTGACCACGTAGGTCAGGCTCACGGGGCTGGCGGCGTGAACAGCGGGCACGCACAGCCCCGCGATGGCCGCGCAAACGGCCAACGGCTTGGATCGGATCATGGTCGTGTCCTCAGGGCCGCCAGGTCAGCGTCGTCTTCGTGTTGATGTCGGTGGCCGACCCCACGTTGGACGTGGCATCGACGAAGCCCGACCGGTTGCCCGAGCTCAGGTTGAGCCCCGTGCCGCGGTACTCGACGTCGCCATGCAGGTTCAGGCTGCCCGATGCGCCCTGGTTCGCCTCGAAGAAGCCGAGCGGATAGAAGGTGGTGCGCACCTGCGCCGAACCCGACACCGAGAAGCTGTTGTTGCCCCACGGGCTGCCGGTCACGCCGATCACGCTGAGGCCGCCGACCGTGCCGCCGGTGACCGAGCCGTTCGCGACGATGGCCTGGTCTTCGATGCGCGCGTTGCCGGTGGCACTGCCGCCCGGCAGGATCGTCGCGTACGGCCCGACGTACACGCTCGCCGCCGTACTGGTGGGCGCGCAGCCGCCGCCGTTGGCGTGGCGCAGCGTGCCCGACGGGCAGGCATCGCGCTGCCCGTTCTGGAAGCCCTGCGGCCACGCGTTCGCCAGCTCGATCATGTACGGGTAGCGCCAGACCGTCTCGTACGCCTGGTCCCACACCACCGTCTTGAACACCGACGGCGTCGCGCTCACCACCAGGAACAGCGGCTCGCCCGCGTTCACCTTGAAGGTCAGGTCCGCGTCCAGCCCCTTCTGCAGTCCGCTGTAGCGCGCTGACGTGAACTGCGTGTTGGTGGCGACGAGGCCCCAGCGGAAGTCGGCATCCGAGCCGCTCTGGTTGACGCCGCGGAACTTGACCGTCACGGTCGTCGATCCGTTGGTCGGGTACAGCCGCACGACGTTGTAGCCGAAGCGCTGCGGTGCGCCGTAGAACGGCGACGCGAAGCGGCGGTTGGTCGCCCAGTTGCTGTCCAGCGCCTCCAGCGGCATCAGCCGGTGCAGGCGCTCCGCCCTGTCGGTCAGCGTGATGTTGCCGTAGGTGTTGCGGAAGGTGTCGGGCGTGGCCTTGTAGTCCCACACCACGTTGTGCATCGCCCAGTCGCCGATGAAGTCGTTGAGCTGCGGCAGCGTCCAG
>NZ_FRCQ01000020.1 GCF_900142965.1 Rhizobacter sp. OV335 | reverse complement strand
CACCTGCTCGATGCGTCCGGCGTTCAGCACGACGATGCGGTGGGCCAGCGTCATCGCCTCCACCTGGTCGTGCGTCACGTAGATCATCGTGGTCTTGAGTTCCTGGTGCAGCCGCGACAGCTCCACGCGCATCTGCACGCGCAGCGCCGCATCCAGGTTCGACAGCGGCTCGTCGAACAGGAACACGCCTGGCTTGCGCACGATCGCGCGGCCGATCGCCACGCGCTGGCGTTGGCCGCCCGACAGTGCCTTCGGCTTGCGCTCCAGCAGGTGCTCGATCTGCAGCACCTGGGCCGCGCGTTGCACCGCGGTGCGCATCTCGTCCTTCGAGTACCCGGCCAGCCGCAGCCCGAACGCCATGTTCTCGGCCACCGTCATGTGCGGGTACAGCGCGTAGCTCTGGAACACCATCGCGATGCCGCGCTTGGCCGGCGGCACGTCATTCACCAGCTCGCCGCCGATGTAGAGCTCGCCCGACGTGATGTCCTCGAGGCCGGCGATGCAGCGCAACAGCGTCGACTTGCCGCAGCCCGACGGGCCCACGAACACCAGGAACTCCCCGTCGCGAACCTCAAGGTCAATGCCGTGCAGGATCACGACCTCGTCGAACGCCTTGCGCAGCGACTTCAGTTGCAGGTCGGCCATGGTGCGCTTTCGGTCAGGCGGCGAGTTCGCCGAAATACAGGCCGTGCGCCGGCAGCGTGAAGCGCCGTCCGCTGCGGGTGCCCTGCAGTGCTGCATCGAGCTGCGCCGCGACGACGGTGGTGGCAGGCGCATCGAGGTCGACGCTGACCGGCTCGCCGCCGAGGTTGAACACGCACAGCAGCGACGCGCCTTCGACGCCCGCTTCCGGCGAGCGGACGAACGCCAGCACCGGCTCCGGCGCATCGACGAAGCGGATGTCGCCGCTGACCATCGCCGGCTGTTGCCGGCGCCAGGCCAGCAGCCGGCGCATGAAGTGCAGCGGCGATGCGGCATCGCGCTCGTTGACGTCGACCGCGCGCGCCGCATGCTCAGTCGGCACCGGCAGCCACGGCTGCACCGCGCGGCCCTGGCTGAAGCCGGCGTGCGGCTGCGAGTGCACCCACGGCATCGGCGTGCGGCAGCCGTCGCGGCCCTTGAACTCCGGCCAGAACGCGAGGCCGTACGGGTCCTGCACCTGCTCGAACGGGATCTCCGCCTCGGTCAGCCCGAGTTCGTCGCCCTGCCACCAGCAGACGCTGCCGCGCAGGCTCATCAGCATCGCGGTCACGACCTTCGCGTAGGCGAGTTCGGCACCGGGGCCGCCCCAGCGTGTCAGCACGCGCGGCACGTCGTGGTTGCCGAACGACCAGCTGGCCCAGCCGTCGTGCATCTGCGCCTCGAGGTCCTCGACCTGCTGGCGGATGTAGGCGGCGCTGCGCTCGGCGGTCAGCAGGTTGAAGCTGTAGGCCATGTGCAGCTTGTCGCCGCCGCGGGTGTAGTCGGCCATGGTCTTCAGCGAATCGTCGTCGCCGATCTCGCCGAGGCTGGCCGCGCCGTGCGCGTCGAGCAGCCGCCGCACGCGTTGCAGGAACGCGAGGTTCTCCGGCTGCGTCTTGTCGTGCAGGTGGCGCTGCATGCCATACGGGTTGCTCTCGCCGACCGAGCGGGTGTCGCGCGATTCGGCCGGTGGGTTGTCGCGCAGCAGCCGGTCGTGGAAGTGGAAGATGCAGGCGTCGAAGCGGAAGCCGTCGACGCCGCGCTCCAGCCAGAAGCGGATGTCGGCCAGCAGCTGGTCCTGCACCTCGGTGCAGTGGAAGTTCAGGTCGGGCTGGCTCGCGAGGAAGTTGTGCAGGTAGTACTGGCGCCGGCGCGAATCCCACTGCCAGGCCGAGCCGCCGAACACGCTGAGCCAGTTGTTCGGCGGCGTGCCGTCGGGCCGCGGGTCGGCCCACACGTACCAATCGGCCTTCGGGTTGCGTCGGCTCGCGCGGCTCTCGCGGAACCAGTCGTGCTGGTCCGAGGTGTGCGACAGCACCTGGTCGATCATCAGCTTCAGGCCGAGCTCGTGGGTGCGTGCGATCAGGCGGTCGAAATCGGCCAGCGTGCCGAACAGCGGGTCGACGTCGCGGTAGTCGGCGATGTCGTAGCCGAAGTCCTTCATCGGCGAGCGGAAGAACGGCGAGACCCAGATCGCGTCGACGCCGAGGCTCGCGATGTACGGCAGCCGGTCGACGATGCCGGCGATGTCGCCGATGCCGTCGCCGTTGTGGTCGGCGAAGCTGCGCGGGTAGACCTGGTAGATCACGGCGCCCCGCCACCAAGCGGCGGGATCGGCCGCCGGCCGGTGGGCGGAACGTGAGGGTGCGGCGGGTGCGTAGCGCGGTGCAGTGGCGAGGTCGGTCATGCGGATCGGGTTCAGAACGGCCGCATGAGCGTTGTAGTTTGACTACAAATACGATGCTTCTGCAGGTTGGGCGCCACTTTATGCGGGCAACTGAATCGAGAAAGAGAGGGTTTACCCGCAATTCCGGAGCGGCAAAACCCTCACAGCTGGGGTAGCCGGAGCCGACGGGTGGTGGCATCCACCCATTGATCCGCGAACCGCATGAGGATGTACAGCGCCAGGATCGAACCGAGCATTCCGTAGAAGGCCGTTCCACGCTGGCTCCTTGCCTCTTCGAAAGGCCGCGGGGCGCCGACACCGTACCCGCGGTCTGGATCGAAGAGATGGCGCATCACTGCATCCAGGACACCGTCCGCGAGGAGAAGAGAGGTCATGACCCAGAACATCGAACGGGCAAGATAGCCACAAGCATTCCGCCGCTCGTAGCGCACCTCGCCGAGCGTCAACCGCTGGTTCAGTTCGCCTGCCTTGCCCTCGTGGTCGAAGCCGTGCTCCCTTGCCAATCGCTGCAGGGAGTCCAGCGCGAAAGCGGCTGCGTCGTCGTTTCCCTCGTCGATCCACCGACCGACCAGCGTCAAATGCTCGGAAACCAGCTGCCGTCCGATCTCCATCAGCTTGCCGTGAAACGCGTGATGCTGGGGCGAACGTTCAGAACGTGTCTTCGAGCCCGGACCCCATTCCCGCAACAGCAATGCATCGGACTCTTGAAGCTCGATCGCGGAAAGCTGCAAACGCCAGAAGTGCATGAAGGCATCGAGATCCGGCTGACTTGGTGAATCCCGGCGCCCTCGGCCTGTTGCGAACCTTTTGCAGTGGCGGGTGCTTCGGGCGAGCATCGCAGATTGGCGCAACTTCTTCTTGCGGACGCCCATCACCCCGCGCAAGCGCCAGAGTTCGCGCAGCGAGCCGTTGCCAACGAGCGTCGACGCAATCTCCTTCGCCAACTCGCCGGGCAATCCACGCCAAAGTTTTGACTTGCTCAACAACGCGAGTGCAGCAATGCGCATTGCGCCTGCGGGGACGATCAACCGTCGGTAGGGAAAGACTCTCGACACCTCCAACAAGGCCACGGGCACGCTTCTCGCGTCGAAGTCAATCTTGACGGAGTGGCGGTCGATGGCGGCGCACAGCCGGGCTACCGACCTCTCGGAAGCCTGGATACCAGGCCGAACGCTGATGCTCGCGAGCACGTGGTGGGTTTCGATCCAGCTGCCGAGCCGCTTGCAGAACGCGTCGCCAAAGGGCACGTCGGCCTGCAGACCCATGCCTGCCAGACGAGGCAGAGCGGAACCCAGCGCCTCCAGCACGGACGTGAGCACTCCAGAGGAGTCCGCGCTGAGCTGCAGCATCGTCAGCGTGCGGTTGCCCTGCAGGCTCCGGCCGAATTTCTTCGCCTCGTCTGAAGTCAGGTCTGGCACCGCAAGCCAGAGCGAAGCCAGCGTCGAGCGAGCGATGCCCGCACCCAACTCACGCAACCCTGCTCCACTGCGCGCCTTGATCCCAAAGGCCTGCAGGCGATGCATCTCCGATAGCCCATCGGCAATCGTGCCCAGAGCATCGTTCGACATCTCGCAGTTGCGCAGTACCAGGCCCGTCAAACCCTGACATTCGCGCAAGGCAATCACCAGCACTCGCGCCGCGTCATCACTGATCGGTGCGCGGCAGAACTCGACATGGACCAAGGAGGGACAGGCCATCAACAGATCGGCGACGTGTGCTGCGCCATCTCGAATGCCGGTCAGGCGATCCGCCCCGTGTTTGTTGAGCAACGCCGCAAGCAGGTCCGGCCTTCCTGCTTTCAGGCACTCGTTCATCAGCCATGCCTTTGACTGCCCGGACCTGTTCCATGACTGATCCAATTCCAGGACGCTGCTGCGCAGAGCCATGGGGATGTTGCTTGCCCCGATCTTGGCCAGCACCTCCCGTATCGTCAGTTCCTGCGTTGACGGCGTCATGCGTCGCGCGCCCGCCGTGCCGCCTCTGCGGTGGGTGACTTCGTCCATCGACCTCTCCTGAAAGCGACTGGACAGACTGAGTAACGGCGCCTCGGATTGCGTTCCACCCGTTGCGGTGCACGAGCACCAGCAGGCTACGTGTCGCGAACGATCAACTCCAGCGGCAGCAGCACCGAATCCTCCCCATCGAGCACGATGCGCACCGCCGTCTCACCCTTCACGACCGCGTTCTGGCGGATCGTCGTCAGCCCGGCCGCGCGCGCCGCCGCGATGTCGTCGAAGCCGACCGCGGCCACGAGCGTCGTGCCCGGCCAGTCGACGATCACGCTGCGCGCCGCCAGCGCCATGCGGTCGCTCATCGCGACCAGCGCGATGCGGCGGTACGGCGCCAACCGCTCGCGCATCGCCTGCGCGGCCTCCACCGCCGCCGCCTCGGGCTCGCTGTCGTCGACCGGCGCCCAGAACACCCGCCGTTCGTCGAAGCCCTGCGCACGCACCGCCTGCGCGTAGCCGCTCAGCCGCTCCGACGTGACGAACGGGCTGCGCGCCGGATCGGGCGCGAGCGCCCTCGCCCGCTCGGCATCGTCGAGCGGGAACGTGATCACCAGCACCGCATCGGGCCGCGCCGCCAGCGCATGGCCCATCGCGAGCGCCGCGCCCTGGCGATCGTCCAGGCACACCGACGGCGTGCCCGGCACCTGCGTGTCGACCAGCACGATCGGCTTGTGCGCCGCCTGCACCTGCGGCACCACCTCGGGGCCGATCTCGGCATGCACGATCAGCGCATCGGCGGTGGTCTGGAACGCGGCCTGCAGCAGCAGCTGGCGGCCGAGCTTCGGGATCAGCTGCAGGCTCAGCCCGCGCAGGTCGAGCTGGCGCGTGACGCCGCGCAGGAAGTCGAGGCTCAGCTCGTCGCCGAACGCATAGCGCAGGTCGTGGTGGAACACCACCGCCACCTCGCGCAGCTCGCGCCGGCGCAGCGCGCGGGCCATCATGTCGGGGCCGTAGTAGCCGAGCTCGCGCGAGCGCGTGAGAATCGATTCGCGCAGGTCCTTCGACAATTGCTCCGGCCGGTTGAACGCGTTCGAGACCGTCGTGCGGCTCACGCCCAGGCTCGCGGCCACATCGGCCAGCGTGAGTCGCGAACGTTCGGGAACAGGTTTCGACATCGGATCGGAGAAGAGGCAGCGGCTGACAGGGCGCGTTGACTATAGCGTTGCACCCGGCAGAATCCGCCCCGCCATGACGACCTTGCCGCCCAACGACACCAGCACCGACATCGAAGAGCTGCGACGCCAGCGCCAGCTCGACTGGGTCGCCTCCGGCCGCGACCTCGTCGTCGGCGATGCGGCCGATTGCCCGCTGCCCCCCGACGAGCTGATGCACCTCGACGCCCGCCACCCCGCGGTGCGCGAGCTGCACGACAGCGGCCTCACCGCCGAGGTGTTCCGCGTGCACGCCCGCGGCCACGACTGGGCCGTCAAGCGCGCGCGCAGCATCTGCAAGGTGCAGGGCGTCGACGGCCAGACCTCGTTCCTCAACGAGGTGCAGCGCCGCTCGGAGATGACCGCGCTGCAACGCCCCGGCCTGAGCCCGACTGTCTACGCGTCGCTGAAGCAAGGCCTGATCGTCTCGCCATGGATCGCCGGCAGCCGCGTGAACGACTGGGACGAAACCGGCCTGCGCCAGCTGTTCGACACCGGCCTCGCGCTGCTGCGCGCCGGCTTCTTCGAATGGGATTTCTGCCCCGGCAACGTGCTGCGCGACGACCGGCAGGTCTGGCTGTTCGACTACGGCTACCTGTATCGCTTCGACCCGCTGCGGCACTTCAACAGCGCCGGCACCGGCCTCAGCGCGCCGCAGCACCACCTGGCCGAGCGCATCGAATCTCGCCATGTGTTCGGCTGGCTGCTGCGGCTGGAGAGCGAGCTGGGTGCAGATGCCGCGTTGCGCGCCTTCCGCATCGAGAAGTTGATCGCGCTGGAGGCGTACGAGCGCCTGCGCAGCACGCTGGCCGCCGACGGCGCCACGCCCACCGTGCTGCAGTGGCTGGACGGCCTCTGCGCCGGCTGGCGCACGGCGCTCGCCGGATCGCTGTCCGACCTGTACCTGCGCGAAGGCTGGCGCTCACATGCCACCGACCTCGACGACGACCTGAAGGGCCAGACCTGCACGCCGACGACGCTGCAGCGCGCCGACTGGCTGCTGGCCGCGCTGCGCCTGCGCCACCCGGCGCTGGCGGCGCAACGCGTGTGGCCGGCCGCGGAGGCGGCGCTCGACCGGCCCGCGCTGATCGCGCTGTACGAGCGCCGTCGGCAGCAGGCGGTCGCCTTCCAGCTGCCCGGAGCCTGATCCGCGGCTCGCATTTACCTCAGGCGACCTCGGCATGCATCGCCGGCGCGAATGGCCTCTGCCTGAAAAGGCCTCCTGACAGCCCCCGACAGCCGGGGTCTGCCGGTCCTACGATGCCGACCTTTCCGGACAATTTCCGGATCAGTTCAGCCAGATCTCCAAGGACCGCCCCATGCTTCTCGAACCGACCACCCTCCGCACGCTGACGCTGCGCAACCGCGTCGTGATGTCGCCGATGACGCGCAACCGCGCGATCGAGGCCAACACGCCGAACGCGCTGATGGCCGACTACTACGCCCAGCGCGCCGGCGCCGGGCTGATCATCACCGAAGGCACCTCGCCGTCGCCGAACGGCCTCGGCTACATCCGCATGCCGGCCCTGTACAACGCCGCCCACGCGACCGGCTGGAAGCTGGTGACCGATGCGGTGCACGCCAAGGGCGGCAAGATCGCGATCCAGCTGATGCACACCGGCCGGGTCTCGAGCACCATCAACATGCCGGCCGGCGCCGAGGTGCTCGGCCCGACCGCCACCGTGTTGCCCGGCGAGATCCACACCGACGCGAAAGGCATGCAGCCGCACACCGCGCCACGCGCGATGACGCAGGCCGACATCGACCACGCGGTCGCCGAGTTCGCGGCCTCGGCCCAGCTCGCGATCGAGGCCGGCTTCGACGCCGTCGAGCTGCACGGCGCGAACGGCTACCTGATCGAGCAGTTCCTGAACGGCAATGTCAACCAGCGCACCGACGGCTATGGCGGCAGCGCGGCCGGCCGCAACCGCTTCGCACTCGAAGTGGTGCGCGCCGTGGTCGCCCGCATCGGCGCCGGCAAGGTCGGCATCCGCGTGTCGCCGCACGGCGTCTACAACGCGACCGGCCCGTTCGACGGCGTCGACGAGCAGTACGTCGCGTTCGTGAAGGAACTGTCGGCGCTCGGCCTGCTGTACGTGCATGAGCTCGACCACTCGGCGATGGGCGCGCCCCCGATCCCGGCCGCCACCAAGGCCGCGCTGCGCGAGGCCTTCAAGGGCCCGTTCATCCTGGCCGGCGGCTTCGACCGCGCGAGCGGCGAGAAGGTGCTGCAGGCCGGCCAGTCCGACCTGGTTGCCTTCGGCCGCCCGTTCATCTCGAACCCGGACCTGGTCGAGCGCATGAAGAAGGACGCGGCGCTGACCGCACCGGACTTCTCGACCTTCTACACACCGGGCACCAAGGGCTACACCGACTACGCGGTGCTGGCGAGCTGAGCCCGGGTCAGAGCTTCGGACCGCGCGGCAACCCCGCCGCGTCGTAGCTCTGGCGGTGCGAGAACCAGGACCAGCCCCAGGCCCCCAGCGCCAGCAGGACGGCGGCCAGGGTCCAGGGCCAGTGCTCGACCAGCGCGTCGGTCGCTGTCGCGATGAGGCCTGGGCCGTCAGACGACGGCTGCGGCGGTGGATCGCGCATCAGCGGCTCGTCGCGCGTGTCGGGCACCACCGGCGGCGCGACCGCGGGGGCCATCGCCACCGGGCTGGCCGCGGGCTCCGGCGGCTTCGGCGCCGCCGGCTTCACGGGTTCCGGCAGCTTCGCGGCCACCGGTTTCGCCGGCTCGGGCCGGGACGCCGCCGCGGCCGGCGCGGACGCACGCGCCGCCACCCGCGGGGCCGTTGCCACGGCACTGGCCGCGCTCGCCGGGCTCGCTGCGCTTGGCGTGCTCGCTGCGCTGTCCACAGTCGCCGCCTGCGGCGTCAGCCCGCGCCGGTAGTGAAGGATCTTGAAGGCACCGCCGTCGCAGGTGCCGACCACCTTGGCGCCCGGCGGCACCGGCGTCGAGGCCGCCGCGATGACGAGCGTGCCGAGCGCCTCGGGCGGGATGCGCGTGGCGACCGTGTCCTTGAACTGGTCGCAGGCCGGTGACTGCGCCAGCGCCGGCGCCGCCGCCCCCCCGAGGGTGGCGCCCAGCAGCCATGGCGCCAGACGGCGCCTGAAAGATGAAAACGTCAATGCGTGTGCCTCATGAGTGGTTCGACTGCTCTTCCCAGTGAGCGCAATGGCGACGGAGGTTACGCCATGTCCGGCGCATCGTGAATCCGGGCTTCACAGGCATCATGTGAAGATGTCACGCATCGCGATCGTCAGCGCCATGGCGCAGGAGCTGCACGGCTTGCAGCACGGGTTGTCCGGGGCCCGCTGCGTGCAGCGGGCTGGGCGCGAGTTCTGGACCGGCCGGCTCGGCGCGCACGACGCGGTGCTGGTGCTGTCGCGCATCGGCAAGGTGGCGGCCGCCACGACGGTGACGCTGCTGCTGGCCGAGTTCGGCGTCGAGCGCGTGCTGTTCACCGGCGTGGCCGGCGGCCTCGGGCCGGCGCGCGTCGGCGACATCGTGGTGGCCGACGCGCTGCTGCAGCACGACATGGATGCATCACCGCTGTTCCCGCGCCACGAGGTGCCCCTGTACGGGCTGTCGCACTTCGAGGCGGATGCGGCGCTGTCGGCCGAGGTGCGGGCGGCCGCCACGTCGGTGCTGGCCCATTTGCAACGCGCTCACCTGGATGACTTCGGCGTGCGCGATCCGCAGCTGCGGCGCGGGCTGATCCTCAGCGGCGACCGCTTCGTCAGCAGTGCGGGCGAGAGCCGGCGGTTGCAGGCGTACTTCCCGGACGCGCTGGCAGTCGAGATGGAGGGCGCCGCCGTGGCCCAGGTGTGCCATGACTTCGGCGTACCGTTCGCGGTGCTGCGCACGGTCTCCGACCGGGCCGACGATGCGGCGCACGTGGATTTCAAGCGCTTCATCGCCGAGGTCGCGAGCGGCTACACGCGGGCGATCGTGACGGCCCTGCTCGCCCAGCCGCGCCGAGCCTGACGCCTCGAAGTCATCTAGACGTCACGACGACGTCACAGGCGATTCCTAGAGTGGGCCCCGTTGTCCACCCCGGAGTTCCCATGCACGCTCGCCGCTTCGCCCCCTCGCTGGCCGCGCTGGCCCTGCTCGCCGCAGGCCTGGCCCATGCCGCCGACACCACGCTGACCGTCTACACCGCCCTCGAGGCCGACCAGATCAAGTCCTACCAGGCGCAGTTCGAGGCCGACAACCCTGGCGTCAAGATCAAGTGGGTGCGCGATTCCACCGGCATCATCACCGCCCGGCTGCTGGCCGAGAAGGCCGCGCCGCAGGCCGACGTGGTGATGGGCGTGGCCGCCAGCTCGCTGCTGGTGCTCGAGAAGGAAGGCATGCTGCAGCCCTATGCGCCCAAGGGCGTCGACAAGCTCAGCAAGGCCTACGTCGACGATGCCAAGGTGCCCAGCTGGGTCGGCATGGACGTGTGGGGCGCCGCGATCTGCTTCAACACCGTCGAGGCCGCGAAGATCGGCCTGAAGAAGCCCGAGACCTGGAAGGACCTGCTGAAGCCCGAGTACCGCGGCAAGGTCGTGATGCCCAACCCGGCCTCCAGCGGCACCGGCTACTTCGACGTGACGGCCTGGCTCAAGATGTACGGCGAGAAGGACGGCTGGGCCTACATGGACCGGCTGCACGACAACATCGCGCAGTACACCCACTCCGGCTCCAAGCCCTGCAAGCAGGCGGCGGCCGGCGAGTTCCCGATCGGCATCGCGTTCGAGTACCGCGCCGCCAAGCTGAAGGAAGAAGGCGCGCCGATCGACCTGGTGTTCCCGAAGGACGGCCTGGGCTGGGACGTCGAGGCCACCGCGGTGATGCAGGGCACGAAGAACCTCGAGGCCGCGCGCCGCCTCGCCGACTGGTCGGCCTCGAAGGGCGCCAACGAGCTGTACGAGAAGAACTTCGCGATCGTCGCCTACCCGGGCGTCGCGAAGCCCAACCCGCTGATCCCGGCCAACTACGAGCAGCTGCTGATCCAGCAGGACCTGAAGTGGTCGGCCGCGAACCGCGAGCGCATCCTGGCCGAATGGACGCGCCGCTACGACGGCAAGTCCGAACCGAAGAAGTGACCTGCGTGTGTTGACTCCCGCCGCGATCGAGGCGCTGTTCGCCCGCGAAGGCTCGTCGCTGTACGGCGGCGAGGCCATCAGCCAGGCCGAGCATGCGCTGCAGTGCGCCTGGGCCGCCGAGCAGCAGGGCGACGACGACGCGCTGGTCGTCGCCTGCCTGCTGCACGACCTCGGCCACCTGCTGAGCGCGCAGCGCGACGACGCGCTCGCCAGCGGCATCGACGACCTGCACCAGCACATGGTGCTGCCCTTCCTGCGGCCGTGGCTGCCGGCCGACGTGGTCGAGCCGATCGGGCTGCACGTGGAGGCCAAGCGCTACCTGTGCGCGATCGAGCCGGAGTATGAGGACGCGCTGTCCGACGCGTCACGCCACAGCCTCGCGCTGCAGGGCGGTGCGATGACGCCGCGCGCGGCCGCGGCGTTCAGGAGCCACCAGCAGGCGGAGCGCGCGATCCGGCTGCGCCGCCATGACGACGCGGCCAAGGTGGTCGGGCTCGCGACGCCGCCGATCACGCACTTCCTGCCGCGCGTCGCGGCGCTGCTGCGGGTTCGCGCATGAAGCCGCAGGCCTTCCATGTCGGTGCGGTACCGACGCAAGCAGTGGCCGAGCCCGGCTGGCTGCGCGTGGACGGCATCGCCAAGCGCTTCGGCCGCTTCACCGCGCTCGACCGCATCGACCTCGCGGTACGCCGCGGCGAGTTCCTCTGCCTGCTGGGCCCGTCGGGCTGCGGCAAGACGACGCTGCTGCGCATCCTCGCCGGCCTGGAGCCGCAGGACGCCGGCACGCTGTGGCTCGACGGGCGCGACATCGGCCGGCTGCCGCCGGCGGCGCGCCACTACGGCATCGTGTTCCAGTCGTACGCGCTGTTCCCGAACCTCGATGTCGCCGCCAACATCGGCTATGGCCTGCGCACCGACCGCGCCGCCCGTGCGCGCCGCGTGCAGGAGCTGCTCGACCTGGTCGGGCTGGCCGGCGTCGCGGCGCGCTACCCGGCGCAGCTGTCGGGCGGCCAGCAGCAGCGGGTCGCGCTGGCCCGCGCGCTCGCCACCTCGCCCAGCCTGCTGCTGCTCGACGAGCCGCTGTCGGCGCTCGATGCCCAGGTGCGCGAGCACCTGCGCCGCGAGCTGCGCAGCCTGCAGCGCAAGCTCGGCGTCACCACCGTGATGGTCACGCACGACCAGGAAGAAGCGCTCGCGCTGGCCGACACCATCGCGGTGATGAACCAGGGCCGCATCGAGCAGGTCGGCACGCCCGAGCAGGTGTACCGCCAGCCGGCCAGCCGCTTCGTCGCCGATTTCGTCGGCCGCGCCAACTGGCTGCCGGTGCAGCGCGACACGCAGGGTGCGTTCCAGCTCGGCGGCGTGCGCATCGCCTGCGCCGACACGATCGCGCCCGGGCTGTCGAGCGCGACGCTGTTCTGCCGGCCCGAAGACGTGCGCGTGCAGCCGCACTGGGCACCCGGCGCGAACACGCTGATGGCCAGCGTCGACCGCGTCGACTTCATGGGCGGCGTGCGGCGCGCCACGCTGTCGCTGTGTGCCGCGCGAGAAGTTGAAATCCTCGCCGACGTGAGCCCGAACGACGCCGGCTTCGATGCGCTGGTGCCGGGCCAGCGCGTGCCGGTGACGCTGCAGGCCGAGCGGCTGCGGCTGTTCGAGAACGCATCGCCGTGACCACGCTCGCCTGGAGCGGCCCGCGCCTGCAGCGCAGCGCCGACGAACATGTGGCGGCTCTGCTGGTGTGGCTGCTGGCCGGCGTGTTCGTGCTGTTCCTGGCCGGGCCGCTGGCCGCGATCCTCGTGAAGGCGGTGCAGGCGCGCGACGGCAGCTTCACCGGCCTCGCGCAGCTGCAGGCCCTGCTCGGCGAGGCGCGGCTGCGCAGCGCGCTGTCGAACAGTGTCTGGATCGCGCTCGCCACCACCGCGATCGTGCTGCCGCTGGCGCTCGCCTTCGCGTTCGCGCTGACGCGCTCGCGGCTATGGGGCCGGCCGGTGTGGCGGCTGGTCGCGCTGTCGCCGCTGCTCGCGCCGTCGCTGATGCCGGCGATCTCGCTGGTCTACCTGTTCGGCAACCAGGGGCTGCTGAAGTCGTGGCTGGGTGGCGCGTCGATCTACGGGCCGATCGGCATCGTGATGGGCGAGGTCTTCTACACCTTCCCGCACGCGCTGCTGGTGCTGGCGACCGCGCTCGCGGTGGCCGATGCGCGGCTGTACGAGGCGGCCGAATCGCTGGGCGCCGGCAAGCTGCGGCGCTTCCTGACGATCACGCTGCCGAACGCGCGCTACGGGCTCGCGTCGGCCGGCATGGTGGTGTTCACGCTGGTCGTCACCGATTTCGGCGTGCCGAAGGTGATCGGCGGCCAGACGCAGGTGCTGGCGCTCGAGGCCTACAAGCAGGTGATCGGCCAGCAGGATTTCGGCAAGGGCGCGGTGATCGGGCTGATCCTGCTGCTGCCGGCACTGCTGAGCTTCGCGGTCGAGCGGCGGCTCGCGCGCCGCCACGGCGCGGCGATGGGCGGGCGCTCGGTCGCGTACCGGCCGGGGCGCAACCGCGTGCGCGACGGCGCGCTCGGTGCCGTGTGCGCTACCGTCTCGCTGTTCCTGCTGGCGCTGCTGGGCACCGCGATCGCCGCGTCGCTGATCCAGCTGTGGCCCTACAAGCTGGTGCCGACGCTCGCGCACTTCGACTTCGACCATGTCGACGGCGGCGGCTGGGGCGCGTTCCGCAACAGCCTCGTGGTGTCGACGCTGACCGCGGCGGCCGGCACGCTGCTGGTCTTCACGACCGCGTACCTGACGCTGAAGACCCCGGCACCGCGCGCACCGGCCGCGCTGATCCGCGCGCTGGTGCTGCTGCCGATGGCGGTGCCCGGCCTGGTGCTCGGGCTCGGCTACATCTTCTTCTTCAACGCGCCGGGCAACCCGCTGCATGCGCTGTACGGCAGCCTCGCGATCCTGGTCGCGGCCGGCGTCGCCCACTTCTACACGACGGCGCACCTGACGATGGTGACCGCGCTGCGCCAGGTCGACGGCGAGATCGAAGCCGTCGCACGCAGCCTGAAGCGCGCGTGGTGGACGGCCTGCCTGCGCGTGACGCTGCCGATCAGCCTGCCCGCGCTGCTCGATGTCGCGCGCTACCTGTTCGTCTCCAGCATGACGACGGTCAGCGCGGTGGTGTTCCTCTACACGCCCGACACCACGCTCGCGTCGATCGCGGTGCTGGGCATGGACGACGCCGGCGACACGGCCGCTGCCGCCGCGATGGCCACGCTGATCGTCGTCAGCTCGCTCGCCGCCACGTTGTTGATCAACGCGCTCGCGGCCTGGCTCGGGCGGCAGTCGCAGGCGTGGCGCCAGCCCTGATCCCTTTTCTTTTCCACCCGGATGTTCCGATGCGTGAACCCTTGTTGTTGACCCCCGGCCCGCTGACCACCAGCCTGGCCACCAAGATGGCGATGCTGACCGACTGGGGCTCGTGGGACGGCCGCTTCAACGCGCTGACGGCCGACGTGTGCCGCCGGTTGCTGGCGGTGATCGATGGCGGCGACGACTTCGTCTGCGTGCCGTTGCAAGGCTCCGGCACCTTCGCCGTCGAAGCCGCGATCGGCACGCTGCTGCCGCGCGACGGCAAGCTGCTGGTGCTGGTCAACGGTGCCTACGGCCAGCGCATGGCGCGGCTGACCGCGGTGATGGGCCGCGCGGTGCAGGTGCTCGACTTCGGCGAAGCGGACGCGGTCGATCCGGCCCGTGTCGCCGGCGCACTCGCCGCGGACGCCGCCATCACCCACGTCGGCGTGATCCACTGCGAGACCAGCACCGGCATCCTGAACCCGCTGCAGGCGGTCGCCGACGTGGTCGAGCGCGCCGGCCGGCGCCTCATCATCGATGCGATGAGCGGCTTCGGCGCGCTGCCGCTGTCGGCCCGCGCTCTGCGTTTCGACGCGGTGATCGCCAGCAGCAACAAGTGCCTCGAAGGCGTGCCCGGCCTGGGCTACGTGCTGGCGCGCGAGCACGCGCTGGCGCAGGCCGAGGGCCACGCGCATTCGCTGTCGCTCGACCTGCACGACCAGTGGCGCTACCTGCAGAAGACCGGGCAATGGCGCTACACACCGCCGACCCACGTGCTCGCCGCGCTGGCCGCTGCGCTGGACCAATACGACGCCGAGGGCGGCCAGCCGGCGCGCCTCGCGCGCTACCGCGACAACTGCGACGCGCTGCTGGCCGGGCTCGCGCGGCTGGGACTGCGCAGCTTCCTGCCGGCCGCGATCCAGGCGCCGATCATCGTCACGGTGCATGCGCCCGCCGGGCCGGGCTGGAACTTCGCAGACTTCTACGAGCGCGTGAAGGCGCGCGGCGTCGTGCTGTACCCCGGCAAGCTGACGGCGGTCGAGACCTTCCGCGTCGGCTGCATCGGCGCGATCGGCCGCGCCGAGATCGGGCAGGCGGTCGACGCGATCGGCCATGCGCTCGACGAGATGGGCTTTCAACTGACCTCGCACTGACATGAACCAGGCACCGTACCGCCACACCCGCCGCTACCAGGGCCCGCTGCAGGCCGTCATCTTCGACTGGGCCGGCACGCTGGTCGACCACGGCTCGTTCGCGCCGACCCAGGTGCTGATCGACGCCTTCGCCGGCTTCGGCATCGAGATCACGCTGGCCGAGGCGCGCGTGCCGATGGGCCTTGCGAAGTGGGACCACATCCAAGCGCTGGGGCAGCAGCCCGGCGTCGCCGCGCGCTGGCAGGCGCGCTTTGGCCATTCGATGGGCCGCGACGATGTCGACGCGCTGTACGCCGCCTTCATGCCGCTGCAGGTCGAGCGCGTCGCGCAGTACTCGACGCTGATCCCCGGCGCGCTGGACGTCGTCACCGCGTTGCGCGCCCGCGGCCTGAAGCTCGGCTCGTGCTCCGGCTACCCGCGCGTCGTGATGGACCGGCTGCTGCCGCACGCCGCCGCGCAGGGGCTGAAGATGGACCACGCGGTCGCGACCGACGACCTGAAGCCGGGCGGCCGGCCCGGCCCATGGATGGCGCTGGCCAACGTGATCGAACTCGGCATCCGGGAGCTCGCCGCGTGCGTGAAGGTCGACGACACGGTGCCGGGCATCGAGGAAGGCCTGGCGGCCGGCATGTGGACGGTCGGGCTGTCGCTGTCGGGCAACGAGGCCGGCTTGACGCTGGCGGAGTTGGAGGCGACAACGCCCGAGGCGCTGCAGGCCCACCGTCTGCGGGCGGCGACGAAGCTCGCGCAATCGGGCGCGCATCACGTGATCGACAGCATCGCCGAGCTGCCGGGCGTGATCGCGCAGATCGAGGCGCAGCTCGCGCGCGGCGAGAAACCGTGACCGCCAAGCGGCTGGCGATTGTCGGCGCGGGCGTCGTGGGACTGATGCACGCCTGGGCCGCGGCGCGGCAAGGGTGGCAGGTCCGCGTCTTCGAGTGCGACGCGTGGGCAGTCGGTGCCTCGGTGCGCAACTTCGGCCTCGGCCTGGTGGTCGGCCAGCCGGCCGGCGAGATGCTCGACCTGGCGCGGCGCAGCCGGGCGCTGTGGCTTGAATTGCTGCCGGCGATCGGCACCTGGCACCGCGCCGAGGGCAGCCTGACGGTGGCCCGCAACGCCGAGGAATGGGCGCTGCTGCAGTCCTTCCACGCGCTGAAAGGCGGCGAGTACGGCACGCAATTGCGGACGGCAGCGCAACTGGCGGACCACCAGCTGAATGGCATCGGCGCGCTGTCGAGCCCGCAAGAGATCGCGTTCGAAGCCCGCGAGGCGATCCCGGCGCTGGCGCTGTGGCTCTCCGAACGGCATGGTGTCGAGTTCCACTACAGGACGCAGGTGCATGCGATCACGCTGCCGCGGATCGAGACCTCGCGCGGGCGCTTCGACGCCGACCGCGCCATCGTCTGCAGCGGATCGGACTTCCTGACGCTGTACCCGGACGCCTTCGCGCCGCTCGTGCTGCAGCGCTGCGCGTTGCAGATGCTGCGGCTCGCGAACCCGGGGCCGCGCTACGGCAGCGCGCTGCTGACCGGCCTGTCGTGCCTGCACTACCCGTCGTTCACCGGCATCCCCGGGATCGACGCGCTGCGCAGCCGGGTGCAGCGCGACACGCCCGAGCTGATCGAGCACGGCATCCACCTGATCGTGCAGCAGCTGGGTGAGGCCGGCGAGCTGGTGGTCGGCGACTCGCACCACTACAGCGGCACCGTCGAGCCGTTCCACGACGAGCGCATCGACGAGCTGCTGCTGGCCCTCGCCGGCGACCTGCTCGGGCGGCCTCTGCGCGTGCTGCAGCGCTGGCAGGGCGTGTACGCGAGCGGGCCGCGGCCGTTCGAGGTGCTGAACCCGGCGCCGCGGGTGCAGGCGGTGGCGATCACCGCCGGCGTCGGCATGAGCATTGCGCCAGCGCTGGCGGAACGGGTGATCGCGGCATGAGCGCCGTGATGCCGCTGACCCGCACCCCAGGCGTCTCGATCTGGCTGCAGATCGAGAAGGCGCTCGCCGACGACATCCTCGGCGGCCGCGTGACCGGCCGCTTGGCCAATGAGCTGGAGCTGGCCGGCCGCTTCGGCGTCAACCGCCACACCGTGCGCCAGGCCGTGAAGGCGCTGGCCGAGCGCGGGCTGGTCGAGGTGCTGCACGGCCGCGGCACCTTCGTGCGCGAAGAAGCGATCGACTACGCGCTCGGCCGCCGCAGCCGCTTCGCGCACAGCCTCGCGAAGGCGCGGCGGGTCGGCGCGAGCCGGTTGACGCACGACGCCGAGCGGGTGCCCGAGCCCGAGGTGCTGGCGCTGCTGGAGCTGCCGGCCGGCAGCCGCGTGGTGCAGGTCGATTCGCTGGACGTGGTCGACGACAAGGTGGTCGGCGTCTGCACGCAGTATTTCCCGCTGCCGCGCTTCGCCGGCATCGCGCAGGTTTACCGCGAACTCGGCAAGACGCACCTGGCGCTGGCGCGGCTGGGCGTCGAGACCTTTGAGCGGCGCCTCGGCCGCGTGACCGCGAAGCTGCCGGAAAGGGCGGTGGCGCGCCAGTTGAAGCAGCCGACGGCGACGCCGATCCTCTACGTCGAGAGCGTTTATGTCGACGCGGCGGGCCGGCCGATCGAGTACGGCATCTCCCGGTTCAACAGCGCGATGGTGCAGGTGCTCGTCGAGCCTTGAGGCCATCGGCGTGACGTATGGCACAACCGGTTGCATCCCGCCACCGGGAGAGGGGCGGTGGTAGGCTCAAATGCGTTTCCAATCGCGTCTCCCATTGCCGATCCAAACGCTTGCCCCCCGATGCCCGAAGAAAACCGAGTCCCGACCGCGAAGCCTGCGAGCGTCGTGTTCGCCCGCATCCGGGAGTTCGGCAGTTCGTCGGTGGCCGAACAGGCCACGCTGAAGGCCCGGCTGGAAGCGCGCGCCGCGGCGGCCTTGGACTCAGTTCCTGCCAGCGAGCGCGTCGTGCTCGACGCCCGCGACGGCATCGCGATCGTGATCACCGCCGATCCGCTGGTGGCCTTCGACGTCGCGCAGCGCCTCGCGCGCAAGAGCCGCAGCCGGCGCTGCGTGGTCGGCCTGAACCACGGCGCCGTCAAACTGGTGACCGACGCCCAGGGCGGCCCGGCGCTGATGGGCGACGGCCTGAGCACCGCGGCGGCCATCGCCACCTTCGCGAAGCCCGGCCGCATGCTGGCCACCCGCAGCTTCCGCGACGCGCTCGACGTGAACTCGCCGGGCGCCGCGCGCCGGCTCGAGCTGGCCGGCACCTCGATCGACGACCAGGTGCGCACGCACGAGCTGTTCGCGATCAACCCGCAGGCGAGCCTGCAGTACCAGCGCCGGCTGCTGCTGGCCGGCATCGTCGGCAGCGCGCTGCTGATCGGCGGCGGCATCGCGGTGCGTTGGGGGCTGGACGAGTGGCGCGAGGCCACCCAGGGCGCGGTGATCGTGTTCGACGTGAAGCCGCAGGCCGAGGTGTCGGTCGACGGCGAGCACAAGGGCAGCACGCCGCCGCTGGCGCAGATCGAACTCGCGAGCGGCCCGCACACGCTGGAACTGACCGCGGCCGGTTTCCCGCCGTACAGTACCGAGGTTCAGGTCGCACCGGGCGAACGCATCACCATCCAGCACCGCTTCGTCGCGACCCCGAAACCGGCCAAGGCCGGCAAGCAGGGCAAGGGTGGGTTCTGGCAGGACCTGCGCCGCCGGCTCGGAAACTGAGCCTGAGCCATGAACTCACCGGACACCGTCATCCACACGCACATCGACCCGCGCATCCCGCCGCAGCTGGGCCGCTACCGCATCCAGTCGGAGCTCGGCCGCGGTGCGATGGGCGTCGTGTACCGCGCCGATGACGAGCAGCTCGGCCGCCCGGTCGCGCTGAAGACGCTGTACATGGGCGAGGATGCCGCCGCCGAGCACGCAGTGCGCTTCCAGCAGGAAGCGCGCGCCGCCGGCGGCCTGAACCACCCGAACCTGGTGACGGTGTACGACGTGGGCCGCGACGGCGACTGGGCCTACCTCGCGATGGAGCTGCTCGAGGGGGTGGAGCTGCGCGACCGGCTCGCGAGCAGCCGGGTGTCGCTCGCGATGGCGGTCGACATCGTGCGCCAGGTGGCGCTGGGCGCCGGCGTCGCGCATGCGCGCGGCGTGGTGCACCGCGACATCAAGCCGGCCAACATCATGCTGGTGCACGGCCGGCACGCGAAGCTGATGGATTTCGGCATCGCGCGCATTCCGACGTCGGACGTGATCACGCAGACCGGCACCATCCTCGGCTCGCCCAAATACATGTCGCCGGAGCAGATCGCCGGCAACGAGATCGACCACCGGGCCGACATCTTCTCGCTCGGCGTCGTGCTGCACGAGATGCTGACCGGCACGACGCCGTTCAACGGCGCCGACGTGAACCAGCTGATGTATGCGATCGGCCATGCCGAGCCGGCGATCCCGAGCCGGCTGAACCCGGACGTGCCGGTGGTGCTCGACCTGATCGTCGCGAAGACGCTGGCCAAGCAGCCGGGCGACCGCTACCAGAGCGCCGAGGCGCTGGCCGCCGACCTGCTGGCCTGCCGCGGCAGCCTGTCGAGCGCGGCCGATGACGAAGCCGCCGACGCCGAGGCGCCGCTCGGCAGCGGCGTGTCGATGACCTCGTTCACGCCGCTCGCGCAGAGCTTCGCGACGACGCAGTCGATGACGCGCGCGTCGTTCGCGCCCGACATGACGCTGCTGTCGGTGTCGCGGCGCTTCGATTCCGAGGCCGCGCTGGCACGGCTGCGCGACGGCGACCTGCTGGTGACGCCCCCGCCGCCGCGCCAGCGCTGGCGGCGCGGGCCCTGGCTGCTGGCGGCGACGCTGGCGGCAGCCTTGTTCACCAGCCTCTCCATCGTGTTCGGCTGAGCCATACGATGTCGGCACATCGATTGCCGAGCGTGTGAGCATGAATCACCGAATCCCCTTTTCTGCGCTGACGCTGGCCGTGCTGGCCGCGCTGTCCCCACCGGCGCTCGCGCAGCAGGTGCTGCCCACCGTCACCGTGACGGCCACCCGCACCGAGACGCCGCGCTTCGACGTGCCTGCCTCGATCGACGTGGTCGACGGCGACCGGCTGCGCGACGGCCGGCTGCAAGTCAACCTCTCCGACGGCCTCGCCGGCGTGCCGGGCCTGCAGGCGCGCGACCGCCAGAACTACGCGCAGGACGTGCAGATCTCGGTGCGCGGTTTCGGCGCGCGGTCGACCTTCGGGATCCGCGGCGTGCGCTTGTACGTCGACGGCGTCCCGGCGACGCTGCCCGACGGGCAAGGCCAGATCAGCAACGTCGACCTGAACTCGGTCGAGCGCATCGAGGTGCTGCGCGGGCCGTTCTCGGCGCTGTACGGCAACTCGTCGGGCGGCGTGCTGCAGATCTTCACCGAAGAGGGCGAAGGCCGGCCGGCGCTGAGCTTCGGCGTGGCCGCCGGCAGCGATGGCGCGTGGCGCACCAGCAGCAAGCTGTCGGGATCCGAAGGCCGCTTGAGCTACCTGCTGAGCGCGAGCCATTTCGAGACCGACGGCTACCGCGACCACAGCGCCGCGCGCCGCGACCTGGGCAACGCGAAGCTGGTGTGGCGCGCGGACGAGGACACGCGCTGGAGCGTCGTGCTGAACAGCGTCGCGCTGCCGTTCGCGCAGGACCCGCTCGGCCTGACGCGGGCCGCGTTCGATGCCAATCCGCGCAGCGCCGATGCGGTGGCGACCGATTTCGACACCCGCAAGACGGTGTCGCAGACGCAGGCGGGCATCGTGCTCGACCGGCGCCTGTCGCCCGGCAACGCGCTGCGCGTGATGGTGTACGGCGGGCACCGGCGCACCGAGCAGTTCCAGTCGATCCCGGTGGCGACGCAGGCCAACCCGCTGCACCCCGGCGGCGTGATCGACCTGCGGCGCGACTACAGCGGCACCGACTGGCGCTGGACCACGAAGACCGCCATCGCCGACCGGCCGCTGACGCTGATCGGCGGCGTGGCCTACGACCGGTTGCGCGAGTTGCGCCAGGGGTATCTCGATTTCACCGGCGCCCCGGCCACGCCGCAGCGCGGCGAGCGCGGCAGCTTGCGGCGCGACGAGACCAACTTCGCGAACAACCTCGATCCATACCTGCAGGCCTCATGGCAGCCTGCCACCGACTGGACACTGAACGCCGGTGTGCGGCACAGCCGGGTGCGTTTCGAGTCGCACGACAACTACATCGTGGGTGCCAACCCCGACGACAGCGGACGCGCCGACTACAGCGCGACACTGCCGGTGCTGGGCGTGCTGTGGGCGGCCAGCCCGTCGCTGCACCTGTATGCGACGGCCGGCAAGGGCTTCGAGACGCCGACGCTGAACGAGCTGGGCTACCGGCCGAATGGCGCGACGGGACTGAACTTCACGCTGCAGCCGGCAACGAGCCGCAGCCTGGAGCTCGGCGTGAAGACACGGCTCGACGGCATCGGCGAGTTCAATGCGGCGGCGTTCCAGACTCGCACGTCGGACGAGATCGTCACGCTGACGAACACCGGTGGGCGGTCGACCTTCCAGAACGCGGGCAGCACGCGGCGCACCGGGCTGGAACTCAGCGCCGTCGCAGCGCTGCCCGAGCCGTGGAAGGCGCAGGCCGCAGCCACCTGGCTCGATGCGCGCTACCGCGACGCCTTCATGACCTGCACCGCGACGCCCTGCGCGACGCCGAACGTCGAGATCGCGTCGGGCCAACGCATTCCGGGCATCGCGCGCAGCAGCCTGCAGGCGAGCCTCGCGTGGGCGCCGCCGCTGGGCTGGCGCGCCGGCGTCGAGGTGCGCGCGCTCAGCAAGGTGTTCGTCAACGACCTGAACTCGGATGCCGCCGGCGGACAAGCCACCGTCGGCGCGAGCGTCGGGCATGTGCTGCTGATCGGCGCCTGGCGGCTCGACACCTTCGTGCGCGGCGACAACCTGTTCGATCGTCGCTACGCGGGCTCGGTGATCGTCAATGAAGGCAATGCCCGCTACTTCGAGCCGGCACCGGGACGCAATTGGATGGCAGGCGTCTCGGGCCGCTACCAGTTCTGAGCAAAGAAGCACCGTTCGCCCTGAGCTTGTCGAAGGGTCGGGCTGAGCTTGTCGAAGGCCTGCCCCGCTTCGGACGCAACCCTTCGGCGGACGCGCCCTCGACAAGCTCGGTCGCTGCTCAGGTCCTTCGACAAGCTCAGGATGATCGGGCCCTTCGACAGGCTCAGGGCGAACGGGAGTGTGCTGTTTCTTGAGCGCTTGTCGAAGGCCCTGCTCAGGGTGAACGGGTTGCTTCTTGAGAAGCAGGCGCAGCGAGGCCGCCGGTCACTCCCGGCCGCGCCACCGCGACACGATCAACGCGATCGGCCGCCCACTCGCACCCTGCGCCGTCCCTTGCGCCGTCGCCAGGATCCAGCGCTCGCTCGGTTCCCCGGCGTTGAGGTCTTCCAGGTACTTCAGCAGCGCCTCGTAGGTCGAGAACTCGACCTGCACCCGCACCGTGGCATCGGCACTGCTGATGTCCACCGACACCGGGAGCACGCCGACCGTCGCCACCGATTCGAGCGATGCCAGGGCCGCGTCGATGGGCACGCGCTGCAGCCGCAGCGCCGCGTGCGCATCGGCGGCATACACGGGCGGCGGCTGGGCCGTCACCGTGCCACGGCGCGAGGCCTGGTGCACCAGCGCGTCGGCGCGCGCATTCCACTCCTGCATCTGCGCACGCACCCCGGCGGCATCCGCCCGCAGCGTCCAGCCCCATGCCGCCAACGCCACCGCGGCGCACAGCAGCAGCAGCGTCACGCCCCACCATCCGCGCCCGGGCGGCGGGCGGCGAACGAAGTCGACCTCGATCCGCTTCATGCCCACGGCTCCATCACGGCGTCCGTCAATCCGGCGCCGGACGACAAGGCCACCCGCAGGCCGTCGCCCTCCGCAAGCCCGAGGCTCAGCACGGTGCGCTGCAGCCAGGCGGCCGCGCGCTCGGGCGACGGCAGCGGCGCGCAGGTGGCCGCCGCGCTGAACACCGCGTCGCGGCCGGCCAGCACCACGAGGCTCTCCGGTTCGGCGACGACGATGCGCGACAGTGCCGCGCGCTCGTCCAGCGCCCGCGCGATCGCGGCGGTCCACCAGGGCCGCATGGCGGTCGCTCGCACGCCCTCGGCCGCCAGCACGCGCTCGATGGTCTCGCGCGCCGCGGTCTCGATCGCGACGCCCAGCACCGCCTGTCCGGGCGGGGCGGCATCCATCCACACCTCGCAGGGCCCGCCCAGGCCGGTCTCGTCGGGCGCCAGCGCCGCGGCCAGGCGCCGGGCTTCGGTCCAGCTGCGCAAACCCGGCACCGGCGGCACGATGAACGGCCGCGCCAGAGCGCCGGCGAGCCACAAGGCCACGCGCGGCTTGCGCACCGCCGGGTCGGCCTTCAACGCCGCCGCCAGGGCCGCGACGCCGGCCTCCAGCCCATCGGCCTGCTGCCACTGCCACGGCTGCCCGTCGACGCGCCAGGCCACGCAGCGCTGCCCCACATAGGCCTGCGCCCCTTCAGATGGCACCGACGACACGCCGCACCTCCTCGATCGTGGTCTCGCGCTGCAGCACCCGGCGCACCGACTGCTGGTCCAGCGTCAGCGTGCCGCCCGCATAGGCATGGCGCTTCAGCACCGACAGCGGCGACCCTTCGGTCACGTGGTCGCGGAACGCATCGTCGATCACGTGCACCTCCGAGATCACGAAGCGCCCCTTGTAGCCCGAGCCATGGCACAGCGGGCAGCCGACGGCCAGCGGCACGCGCACGCCGTGCTCCGCGACCACGCCCAGCCATTGCGCCTCGCGCGCAGTCGCGTCGCGCTCGCCGGCGCATGCCGGGCACAGCCGGCGCATCAGCCGCTGCACGACGACGCCGTTCAGCGACGACATGAAGCCGAACATGTCGAGCCCGAAGTGCCGGAAGCGGCCGATGATGTCGGTCAGGCTGTTCGCATGCACCGTCGTGAACACCGAGTGGCCGGTCAGCGCCGACTGCACCGCGATCTCGGCCGTCTCGGCATCGCGGATCTCGCCGACCAGGATGCGATCCGGGTCGTGGCGCAGGATCGAGCGCAGCCCCTTCGCGAAGGTCAGCCCCTTGCGCTCGTTGACCGGGATCTGCAGCACGCCGGCCAGCTCGTACTCGACCGGGTCCTCGATCGTGATGATCTTCTCCAGCCCGGTGTTGATCTCGGACAGCGCCGCGTACACCGTCGTCGTCTTGCCGCTGCCGGTGGGGCCGGTGACCAGCATCATCCCGCTCGGCGCCATCGACAGCTCGCGGATCAGCGCCGCGCCGGTCGCATCGAAGCCGAGCAGGTCGAGCGACACCGTCGCATCGGTCTCGCGCAGCTGGGCCTTGTCGAGCAGCCGCAGCACGGCGTCCTCGCCGAACACGCTCGGCATGATCGAGACCCGCAGGTCGACCCGCCCGCCCTGGATGTCGATGCGAAAGCGCCCGTCCTGCGGCAGCCGGCGCTCGGTGATGTCGAGTTGCGCCAGCACCTTGATGCGCGAGATCACCTCCTCGGCCTGCGTCGCACCGTCGAGCCGCGCGAAGCGGGCCATCACGCCGTCGAGCCGGTGCTTGACCGTCACGCCGCCGCGGTCGCATTCGAAATGGATGTCGCTCGCGCCGGTCTGGAACCCGGCGCGGATTGCGCTGTCGACGAAGCCGACGATCGGCCCGTCGGCCACGGCCGTGGGCTTCGCCGCCGCCGCGTCTTCACGCGCCGAGGCGCCCTCGCCTTCGCCGAGCCACACGCGCATCGCCTGCGCACTCGCCGCGGCCGGCGGCAGCGCCTCGCCGACACGGCCGCCGATGCGGCGCAGCTTCGCGTCGTCCCATGGGTCTTCCATCGCGAGCCAGCGCTGCGGACCGCCGGGCGCGGCGACCGCGACGACCACGCAGCGCGCGAGCGCCGCCTGCTCCATCGGCAGCGCCGACCAGTCCGGCGTGGCGGCCGCGGCACGGGCCAGCACCTCGACGCCGGCCTCCTCGCGCAAGCGGCGCTCCAGGTCGGGGCCGGGCGCGGTGCGCAGCAGCACGTCGAGCACGCTGCCGGCGCCGGCGCGGTGCTGGCGACGCGCGTCGGCGATCAAGGTGGGCAACGCGTTGCTCATCGTTCAGCGCACTCCATTGGCAATGTCGAAGATCGGCATGTACATCATCACGACGATGCCGCCGACCAGCAGCGCCACCAGCAGCAGCAGCACCGGCTCGACCAGCCGCGTGGCCCGCTCGACGAAGGTGGTGAAGGCCGCGGCATGGCGCTGCGAGATGGTCTGCAGCACCACGTCGAAGCTGCCGGTGCGCTCGCCCACCGCCAGCAGCCGCTCGGCCACCGTGTCGGTGAGCCCGGCCTGCGACAGCGTTGCCGACACCCGCTTGCCGCGCGCCAGGTCGACGCGGGCGTGCGCCACCGCATCGCTCATGCGCGCGCCGAGCCCCAGCGTCTCGCAGATCGCCATCGCCTCATCGAGCGTGTAGCCGCCGCGGAACATCAGCGCCAGCGACTGGTACAGCTTGGCGAGCCGGAAGTGATCCCACTGGCGCTGCAGCGGGCCGATGCGCGAACCCACGGCGATGACGAAGCGCATCGCGGCGCCCGAGCGGATCCACCACGCGCCGCCCAGCACCAGCGCCACCAGGCCCGCGGCCACCTCGGCGGTGTGCTGCGACACCGCCTTGCTGAAGCCGAGCAGCACCTGCGTGGCGGTACTCAGGTTGCCGTGGAAATCGGCGTACATGCCCGAGAAGCGCGGGATCACGTACAGCAGCAGGAACAGCGTGATCAGCAAGCCCAGCGTCACGACGACGGCCGGGTAGATCGCGGCGCTGACCACCTGCTTGCGCAGCGCGCCCATCATCTCGTCGTGCACCAGGAAATCGGTCAGCGCGGTGCCCAGCGTGCTGGTGCGCTCGCTGGCCTTCACGCTCGCCACCAGCACCGGGGGGAAGGCCTGCGACTCCTGCATCGCTTTCGACAACGGCCGCCCTTCGCGCAGCGCACGCAGCAGGTTGGACTGGATGTCGCCGCGCGCGCCCTGCGACGACTGCGCCTGCAGCGTCTCGAGCGCCTCGACGACGGTCATGCCGGCCTGCAGCAGCGTGCGCAGTTCGCGGCACCACCACGCCACGTTGAACGCCCCCGCGCCGCCGCCGAGCAGCGGCGCGCGCGCCGGTGCACCGGGCTGCACCTCGGCGCCGACGAAGACCAGCCCCTCGCCCGCCAGCTGCGCCTGCACGGCCTGCAGCGAATCGGCCTGCGCCAGCCGCTCCAGCACGGCGGCTTGGCCGGGGTCGTAGTAGCGAACCTTGAAGTGCACGGTGGTGGCCGCCGTTCAGCGCGTCAGGTCGGCATCGTCGTCGGTGCCGCCGGGCGCGCGGTCCTTGCCGAGGCTCAGCAGTTCGAACTCCTGGCCCTGCAGGCCCGGCGCGCGGTACTGGTAGGGGCTGCCCCACGGATCTTGCGGCAACGCGCCGCGCAGGTACGGGCCGCGCCAGCGCGGCTCGTCGGTCGGCGCGACCAGCAGCGCCTGCAAGCCCTGCGCGGTGGTCGGGAAGCGGCCGGTGTCGATGCGGTAGGCCTGCAAGGCCTTGTCGAAGGCATCGAGCTGGGCCTTTGCGGCGGTGACCTCCGAGCGGCTGATCTGGCCGAGGAAGCGCGGGCCGACGATGCCGGTCAGCAGGCCGATGATGAGGATCACCACCAGGAGTTCGAGCAGCGTGAAGCCGCGTGCGGTGCGAAAGGAGGGGACGTTCATGATGTCGGCAGGATCGGTTTGGCCATGAAGACCCATTGGTTGTACTGCGCGGCGGGCGGCATGTCGGCCAGGCCGTCGATCTGCAGCGGCGTGTGCCGCAGCGGCTGCGCCTCGCTGGTGCTGAACACGCCGCGCACGGTGCCGTCGGCGGCGCGCACGACGCCGAGCGGGCGGCCCGGCATCAGCGGGTCGGTGTAGAGCCGGCGCAGGTGGCGACGCGTGCCGACGAAGCGGCTGTCGAGCAGCAGGTTGTCGAGCGAGGCCGGGTACTGCTTCAGCGAGCCCGGCGAGGCCTCGCGGTAGCGGGTGATGGCCTGCGCATACAGCGTGCCGATGCGCACCAGCTCGTCTTCGCGCTCGCGCTGCGCCGCGTCGGCCCAGCGCGGGCCGGCGATCGACAGGCCGAGCGACATCAGCGCGATCAGCAGCAGCACGATCACGTAGGTGAAGCCGCGCGAGGGTGACTTACCAGCTCGCATACGCGCTCCCTTCTCGCGAGTTGCCCGGCGCACCGCTGTGCACGTCGGACACGCCCGCGCTGCCCCCGCCCTCCGACCCCACCAGCACCCAGCTGTCGATGCGGTCGGTCACCGGGTCGATCGGCATCTGCCGCAGGTAGCGCGCCTGCACCAGCTCCTGCAGCGCCGCCGGGTAGCGGCCGCGGTCGGCGTAGAACTTGTCGATCGCATCGCGGATCGCCGCCAGGTTCTGGCGCAGCACGACCTCGCGCGCGCGGTCGACGTGCTCGGCGTAGCGCGGCACCGTGATGGCCAGCAGCAGGCCGATGGCGGCCATCACCACCATCAGCTCGATCAGCGTGAAGCCGCGTGCCTTGTTGTGCATGACCTGCATCACCAGTCCTTCAGCGGCACGCCGTTCAGCCCGCTACGGGTCGAGCGGGAGAACACGTCGTAGACATCGGCGCCGGCCTGCGGCTGCTCGGCGGACGACAGGTAGCTGCGCACGCCCCAGGTCTGCTCGGCCGGCAGCTCGCCGCTGGCGAACGGGTCGCGCGGGATGCGGCGCAGGAAGACCAGCCGCTGCGCACCAGGCAGGCCGGTGTCGCCGCTGACCAGCGCCTGCAGGCTCGGCGGGTAGCCGGTGGCGCCGGCCGGCTGCGACAGCTGGCCCTTGTCGTTGGCGCGCTTGTAGGCATCGATCGCCTCGCGGATCTGCCACAGCGCTTGCTTCAGCTCGCGCTCGCGCTCGCGCTGCAGCGTGATCTCGGCGAGCGGGAAGACGGCCGCGGCGAGCACGCCCAGCACCGCCAGCACGACGATCAGCTCGACCAGCGTGTAGCCGGCGGCGCGGATCCGCTGCGGCACGGAGAGCGCGGGCAGGAACGTCATTTGACGATCACCTTCAGCGGCGGCGGCAGGCCGAACGGCTGCGCCGGGCTGTCGATGCCGAGCGGCTGCGCGCCGAGCACCGTCAGCTCGGCGGTGCCGGCAGCCGTCGCCTTCAGGCGCACGCTGAGCAGGCTGCCCTGGCCGCTCGCGCCGGTGGCCTGGTTGCGGATCGCACCGGCCTGCACCCGGCCCTGTTCGGCGTCGATCGTGCGGCTGAAGCTGGTGGCGGCGCCACCCTGCTTGAAGAGGTCGCCCTCGTCGACATCGACCACCGACAGTTGCGCCTTGCTGACCGAGAACTGCACCGGCGCGCCGCGCAGCGCGACCGGCGTCGCGAGGTTCAGCGTCGCGACGAAGGTCTCGCCGACCTTGACCTCGGCTGGAGCGCTCCAGCTGAGCGTCGGCGCGACAGGCGCCGCAGACGCGGGCGTGGGAGCAGGCTTCGCGCCCGGCACCGCCCCTGCCGGAGTCCCGGCCACAGGCGCGCTGGCCCCCGCGGCGGGCGCGACGGCCGCCACGCGGCCCGCCATCGGCCGCAGACGCGGCGAGGTTTCGGTGCCGACCCACATCTCGGTCTCGTTTGCGTCGGGGCGGCGCAGGTTGCGCACGATGTGCGGCGTGATCGCGAGGACCAGTTCGGTGCGCGACGAATCGTCGAGCTGGCTCGAGAACAGGCGCCCGAGCACCGGCAGGTCGCCCAGGCCCGGCACGCGGCTCGCGTTGGAGCGGTCTTCGCTGCTGATCAGGCCGGCCAGGACCTGGGTTTCGCCGTCGCGCAGGCGCAGCAGTGTCGACGCGTTGCGGGTGCCGATCTGGTAGGCGAGCGTTCCGGAGTTGGTCTTGACCTGGCCGGCCAGCGAACTCACTTCGAGCGCGATGCGGATCGCCACGTCGTCGTCGGCGTAGATGGTCGGCTCGACCTCCAGCTTCAGGCCGACCTCGATGTAGTTGACGCTGTCGGAAATGAAGTTGCCGGTGCCGGTGGTGACGGTGATCACCGGCAGCTTGTCGCCGATCAGGATCTTGGCCTTCTCCTTGTTCTTCGCGCGGATGCGCGGGTTGGCCAGCGTGTTGAAGTCGCCGACCTCGCGGCGCAGGTTGACGAGCAGGCCGCCCACCGTCAGGCCGATGTTGTCGCGCGTCAGGTTGCGCACGTTGCCGAGCGTGAGCCCGGTGGCGCCGGCCGGCGGCAGCGGCGTCAGCGCGAAGGTGTCGGGGAACTTGATGCCCAGCTCGGTGAGGCGGGTGGTGCGGATCTCGATCACCTCGACGTCGAGCATCACCTCGGGCTCGTGCGCGTCGTACAGCGCCATCAGGCGTTCGGCGAGCTGGATGTTCTCGGGCGATTCGCGCAGCGCCAGCATGTTGGTGCGCTCGTCGACATAGGGCTCGCGCACGCGCAGCATCGAGCGCAGGAAGGCGGCCGCGCCCTTCGCGTCGCCGCTGGCGAGGTAGAACACCTTGACGACCTGCTCCTGGTGCTCGCGCTGCTTCTCGGGCGTGTTCGGGTAGATCAGCAGCGTCTGGCTGTCGATCACCTTCTTCGCGAGCTGGTTGGTGCTGACGATCAGGTCGATCGCGTCCTCGACGCGCGCCGAGCGCAGGAAGACGGTGACGCGGGCGTCGGGGCGCACGTCCTTGTCGAGGATGAAGTTGATGCCGCTGTTGCGCGACACCACGTCGAGCACGGTGCGCAGCCCGGCGTCGCGGAAATCGAGCGAGATCGGGCGGGTTTCGGCGAGGCCCTTCTGGTTCGCACGCGCCTCGGCCTGGCGCACGTCGACCTCGATGCGGCGCTGGAAGGCGAGCAGGTCGGAGTTGCGCGGGTTGTCCTTCAGCGCCTGCTCGACCACGCGCAGCGCGGCGTCTTTCTGCTGCGCGGCGGCCAGGCGTTCGGCCTCGGTGAGCGCGGCGCGCTGGCGCTGCTCGGTGGCCACGTCGGCGAGCAGGTCGTCGATGCGGCTGCTGTTCGGGCTCAGGGTCTTGGCGCGGCGCAGTGCCTGCTCGGCGATGTCGTAGCGGCCGGCGGCGCGCGCGGCGGCCGATTCGGCGACCAGGCGGGCGAGTGCTTCGGTGCGGGCCTGCACCTGGCCGCTGCGCAGCGTGGCGCTGTTCGGGTACTCCTTCAGGCCGGCATCGAGCTGGCTGAGTGCCTGTTCGTAGTTGCCGGCGCGCAAGGCCTGCTGGGCTTCGTCGCGGTAGCGCTGTTCGGCGCATCCGGCCAGCAGCAGCAGTGCGAGCGCGAGGGGCAGCGTGCGAAGGGATCGTGCGAGGGTGGTCATGGAGCTGCTGACGTTCACTGCGGTGGCGGCGCGATGCCGATGGTGGCGCGCTGCCCGAGGGGCGGGTAGACGAGTTGCACGGCCTGGTCGGTGATGGATTCGACGAGGTAGCCGTCGTCGAGGCGCTGGTCGACGGTCACCTCGATCGGCGCGCCGCTGCCCTTGACGAGGAAGACGATGCGGCCGCCTTCCGGCGTGAGCATCTGGCCGTAGAAGCGGTAATTCATCGGCGGCGCCATCGGGGCCGGCGGTGGCGGCGCGACGGCGGGTGGTGGCGCGGGCGGTGGCGGCGGCGCGGGTGGGAGGACCGGCTGGAAGAAATCGCGCTTGGCGGGCTCGAGGGCTTGCGCGGGCCATTGCGTGGGCAGCGGCGCGAGGGGCGCGGCGCGGCCCCAGGCGGCGGGGGCCGGGGCGGCCGGAAGCGGCGCGCGCTCGTCGGTGGGCGCGGGCGCATCGCCGCCACGCGCGGCGGCAGCGACCAGCGTCGGCGCCTGCCGCGTGGCCCACAGCGACGCGGCGGTGAGGGCGAGCGTGCCACCGAGGGCCCACCAGAGGCTCTTGCGCATCGGCATCAGCGGGCGGCCTCCGAGGCGCGGGGCGCGGGGGCTGCGGCCACCGTGGCGGCGGGTGCGGCCAACAACGGCCGGCTCCAGCGGGTCAGCAGCAGCGAGGCCTCGACGTCGACGGGGCTCGTCATCACGCGCAGGTTCAGGCGGCCGACGGTGGTGGTGGCGTGGCGGTCGAGCAGCTCCTTCAGCACGAGCTTGATCTGCGGATACGGACCGCGCAGCGTGAGCTGCAGGTCGTGGCGGCCGAGCTGGTCGGCGGTGGCGGCGCGGGGCGTGTCGACCATGCTGACGACGGCGACGCCGAGCTGGCCGGTGACGCGCTGCATGTCGCGCACCCAGTCGGCGGTGCTGGCGTCGAGAGGGAGGCGGCGGGCGAAGTCGGGGTCGGGCTCGGCGGGGGCGCTGGCGGGCGTGGGAGCGGGTCGGGCCTGGAGCGTGGCCAGATCGCGCCGGGCATCGGCCAGCTGCCGTTGCTGGGCATGGAGCCATGCGCCGGCCGTGGCCATCGCGGCGAGTGCCGCGAGGCCGCTGAGCAGCCAGGCCAGCCAGGGAAGCTGCCCCTGATGCCAGCGGCGGGCCAGCGCCCAGTTCCACGACAGATTCTTGACGGACGACATCATGGCGTTTCGATCACACGCACGAGGGCAGCGAGACAGTGGGCGAGATCAATGCGCGACAGCGGCGATGCGGCTCGTCAACGGATCTACGGCGATCGAATGGGTCTGCTGCATGGGGTCCTCCCGTGAAGCGCACCGCGAGGTCTTGTGGAGCCTTGGGGCGGGTGCGCGGAACCGGGTGACGCCCGGTGAGGCTGGAGTGTCGCGCATAAACGGCTGACTTTTTGCAGGTCGACCGTGCCATCTGAACCGGTCTGCGGACCTCGACACACGGAAAGGCGCTGCGCAGAATCCCCGGGTCGCGACGCGCCATTCCGGCGGCGTCATGCGTTCCTCTCCAAAGACACACATGCAACTCACTCACCTCAAGACATTCCGTGCTGCAAGAGCAGGCCTGATCGTCGCCGCCGCGTTGACGGCCTTCGGCGCGCAAGCCCAGGTTCAAGCCGACTACGTGACCGGCACCGTCATCAACACGACAAGCACGCCCGCCGGCTACCTGATCTGGCTTGACGCCGGGCGCCCCACCAACTGCAATGGCGCGCCGTTGGGCTGGATGCTGATCAAGAGCGAGAACAAGGTGGTGATAGCGACCGTGATGATGATGTTCGCGCTGGGCAAGAAGACCGCGACGGTCTACACGACGGGCATCGGGCCGAGCGGGCATTGCGAGGTGAATCAGTACGATCCGGTGGAGTGAAGTGATGTCGGCGGCGTCGCAGACTTCGATTGCTACCCCGCCTTCTCTCGCTGCGTCAGCAAGGCAACTCGCTCAGGCAAGCGCGCGAACCACGGCGCATCGGATCCGACCCAGGTCGGCTTCTCCCGCTTGAGAGCGCGAACGAGCAAGGCTTCAAGATCGTCGTCGGACTACAGCGTATCGAGCAGGGGGATCATCAGCGACTTGAAGTCTTCGGTGAAGGCTTGTGCACCCGGCCTCGATGCATCAGCTTGAAGTGTCATTGCCCAACTCGGGTTGATATCCGAAAGGGCTTGGCACGGCGCTCAACCACCGACCGAGTAAATATCCGTTTGACTAGTTATTTAACTTTCACCGGAAAGTAAACGAGTTCCCCATCGCTTGAGCAACAACTCCATATCAACGCTACCGGATATCGTTTTTGACGAGACCTCGAAGCACGGACTCGACGTGATTTCCCCCTCGGGGCTGATCGGATCGGAAATATCGAAACTTCCAATAACTTTCCAAGGCAACGATAGCTCACGCAGGAATTCCTGTATTGCTTTTGGAACACCCATCGAGAACTGATCGTATGTAATCAAAAAACTCGCAATCAGATCGCCATTATATCCCTCGGCGACAACGATATTTCTTCGCCCCGCCCCTCCCTCCAAGAAATAATCTGGGAGGACCTCCTCGAGGAAGCCAATCAGCCTCTCAAATTCAATTATTTCAACTGACACAGCAGCACCTCAACAAGCATCTTCCGTATGAAATGTAGCGTCCGCTGGCCTCAATGCTCTGCCGCTTCAGCCCGTCCTGCTCACATGTGCGGACCAATAAATTGGTCGCCGCGTAAACAACTTGCACATCCGTCAAAAATCACGCAGCGAATTTCCGAGGGGCCGCCAGTTTCCATCGAAATAATCGCGATAGGAGTAAAGACACTCGGAAACGTAATCATCGAAGGTCCCCCAAGATCTTTGAACCTCTCTGGAAAATGGCTTTGTCAAACAGACCACCCGAGAATTTCGGTCGTAGACAAGAAGTCTTGAGGAGAAGAAGTAGGCACCCAGCTGAACATCCCCTTCTTTCAATTGCGCAGGCCTCGCCAAAATATTTGGTGGCACAATATTCGGAGATCTATATTTCACCACATAGTCATTCGGGATGTCGCGGAGATCGGGCAAACCAAATAATATGACATTACCCCCGAAAAATAATCCACCATTTGTTTCACACAAGAACCGCCCATAACCTTGCGGCAACGGAATATCTAACAATGGCAGTTCGGCTCGAATGCCACGATCGTCCTCCGTCTGCCTTGTTATGGATACGGATTCGATCGGCTCAGAAATGATCGGCCCAAATAAGACGTGGAGATGCGGAAATTCACCTCGTCGAATTCCTTTCCGTCGAGCTCCATACGCCACATAACGAGCAACAGCATCGCTGTCGTCGATCGCAACGTCTTTCAACATTTTATCGAGCATCTTCATGGGCAAATGTAAAAATGGACCTCTTTTGCACACTGAGCGATGCTGGGCGGTAGGTCTGGCCCTACTAGCGAACCCGTTTGGAGGCAATCCTTGCTTCTCCACTTTTCCAATCGCTCGCAAGAGCTCGAAGGGACTCCACCTCGACCGCAGACAAAGACAAACTTCGCCAATCTTCAACGGCTTGCCGAATTAATTCGGCCTCATCAGGTCGAGGCTGTCGCGAAATTTTCAGAAATCGACGGATGCTGCGAGTCCTCTGAGTAGCTGGCAAATCAGACTCGCGCACTCCGGCAGCGCGCATATGACGAACTATCCCATCTTGCTGAGTTGGAGAAAGCAACTCACGAACCCACGTGTCAACTTCTTTTGCAAGTCCCCGTAAACACCGAGTCCGTGTTCGCGTGGTACCGGAGACAAAATGAAGTCACGCAAACCATCAGGCACGTTGCCAGCACCAGCAAACTTGCAATATGTGTGAATTTTTTCGATCAAGGAGTCAATCGACGATGTGTTCTTTGTCATCTTGAATGGCCCTCGCATACGCCAAATCGCTCCTAAGCCGACACTATATAAGCGTCTCCGCTCATCCACCGACCATGTAAAGATCGTTTGAATAGTTGAGAACTGCGCATTCAACAGTTATACATTCAGGAAACTTTCTTGAATGAAGCTCCAATCAATCGCCTCGCTGCTGTCCCTCGCTTCTTCAGCAAGGCGACTCGCTCAGGCAGGCGCGCGAACCACGGCGTATCGGATCCCACCCACGTCGGCTTCTCTCGCTTGAGAGCTCGCACGAGCAGAGCTTCGAGATCGTCATCGGACTTCAACCCTTCGAGCATGGGGAGCATCAGTGACGTGAAGTCTTCGGCGAAAACTTGTGCCCCCGGCCTAGAAGCATCAGCCTGGAGAGTCATTGCCCAACTCGGGTTGATGTCAGACGGGTTTTGGCACCACTTCAGGTGCGCGAGGGAAATTGTCAGACATGGGGCAAAGCCCGCGTGGATTCGCTGGCGCGGCACCTCTTCGTCAGGATTGGCCTTCCGCAACAAATCATGCAGTGTTTTGGAGAGAAGAACGGCACCGGCATCAAAAGCCGCGTAGCCGTTGTCGGCGGTAAACGTACTGACGCTGACGACCGCTTTGATGGTCGGACACAGTGCCTTGGAATAGGGGACCAAGGCCCCCTCTGCCCAGATCGTCGGGCCATCGAAGCTCTGACCGTTCAGAAAAGTACTGACGAAGTCGAACGCTTCGGCGGACTGCAAGCCCCACCAGCGCAATGTGGAAGATGGCGCCTTCTTGAGGGACTTCATTGGCCAGCATTCCTTTCTAACCTCCACAGCGTAAACTGACAAAACCCGTCCCTAGGCCGCTGCATGGTTAGCGCGACGAAAGAGCAGCTTTTAGATCGACAAGAAGACGCCGGCGGTCGAAGTTTTTTGGCATTGCGTAAGCAGGCGACTCCAACTCCTCCAAGAGCAAGGCTTCAAGACGGTTCGACAACTCGTCTTGCGACGAAGCCAGGACGGTCTCAGGAGCAATGGGAACCGCAATCCCGACAAACCTCACCATCTCGCCCGTGAGGAGATCCTTGTACCGGCTAGCCCGATTGTTGGCACTGCAATACCGCTCGTTCTCTAGGGGATCAGACTCAACCGACACAAAGAAGACTGCGAATTGGTCGATTCCGCCACCATAGTCATTGGGTTCGATCGCGGGCCTTAGCCAATCTTCGAGACGGGTCGTAACGCTACTAATTAGCGCACGAACCTCTGGCGCAACGATACTCGTCACTCGGATTTTCATAATCTCAACTACTTAAATATACGGTTTCCCGGCGGCAGTGCGCCGTGCGTTGTGGCGTAATCAATAAGCTGAACTTTCTCCGCCACATATACCTGCGGCAAAGTTTCTCTTGCCTGAATTTCCATGACCAAACCTAATGTACTCAAAGCTTGCGCTGGATAGCGCGCAGTTGGATTTATGGTTATACCGTACTTCCAAACCTCGCCCGCATTCATATGCACAAGCTCACCGCGAACTGTTGGATACAGCCCATCACGCTCGGCCACCAACGCATATTGCACTGCCTGCGGGCCCGCCATTCAGTTGCAACCCTGGTTCGGATGGAGAGTATTAGCCCCAACTCATACCGTCCGTGATCTTCAGCGTGGGATTTCCTGCTGACAAGCCCACAAACGTCGGTATATTGGAATCGAGACTATAGTCCACTGCCACCGGTGCCACGCGAACAGAGAGTTTGGAACTTTCTCTCCAGCTATGAAACCCCCAGTCCTGAGCACCGGCATAGCTGGAATGCGGATCGCCGCACCCGGGGAAATTTGCGTTACAGACTACTCCATCGTTGCCATACGAAGTTCGTGCGTAGCCCTCGCGAGGCTATTCAGAACTCAAGCGACCTGCTTGAACGATGCCCCTGTTAAGCGCTTTCTGCTCCAACCATCAACCGCGTCACCACAAAAATAAACATCCGGGGTGACTTGACTGCTCCCGGGTGGGCGCGTTCTGAAGATTGGCGATAACGACTCAAAACCGGCATTGAGGTGAACATGCACCGCACTGTAGGGCAGAGGCGGATCAATTGGCACAGAGTGAGAGAATATTGACTGATTTATATTTATCACGTTTTCCACACCTTCCGGCAAATGTAGGTGCACCACATCCTCCCTGCCTGTCAATCCGCACGCAAGAAAATCTGAACTGGCTGCGCCCACCTCCATTAGCATTTCATACGCAGCAGAATTGAAGGCCGGAACCCAGGACCAATACATGAGGCCAGGCAGTTTCCGATCCTTTTTCGAGACTCGCCCCAGCACTTCAAAGCGCGCCCCGAGCCCCCCATTCGCGCCAGCGAGAATTCCCTTCACATACTTCGGGTCCAATCCACTGCGAATAGACGCGGCCAACAAACTCTCATCTGGCAGATAAAGATCCAATGCCGACCTTTCCCGCTCCAGCAAGTAGCATCTCATGGGAAGCTCCCCTTGACATAGATTGAAGTCTTAATGTAATTCAATTGAAGCACGACCGCGGCTCGCCCAGCCGGCGCAGTTGCCGTCATCACAGCATTAACAGTAGTTATATATTGACCCGTATGCAGGGGTTTATGATCCGCCCTCGATGTGATCACCAAGTTCTCGAGATCATCCACGCCTATTCCAACTGTTGCGAGTGCCACTCTCGCCGGAGCAGCCGCAGCCGCATTTCGTTCAACTATATGATGAACGTCGAGATTCTGAGCTTGCGCCTCGGTAATTCCCGCCGCCTTCAGGGCTCTTTCTCTGTAAGTGTCTGCATAGGTCGGTCCGGAGAACAGATCTGCGATGGCAGAGAATAAATCAATGATTGGCTTTGGGTCGCCTGGCACAGGAATCGGAGATCCTGGTTGGCTTGGTCGATCGTCGTGTGCAGACTGATTGAAGAGATATCCAAATGCGCCGGATTGTGCTCCGCTAGAAAATTTTCCCCGCCCTATTACCGAGGTAGTTCCACCGATCATTGCGTGCACGAATGTATCGCCAACACGGTCGCCGACCGTTAGACGGCCGCCCAAGTATTGCGCCGCCCCAGCCGACAGGGCACCCGATCCGCACTGGCCCCCGCCAACCGCTGAAGTCACGCAGCCAGCGCCAGCGTGCAGTATGGTGCGCCCCAGTCCGCTGTCACTCCAGAACGCCGCTGTGCTTGATAGACCAGATGTCGACGCACTCGCACTTAACGTCTGACCAAGACTGCCTGCACCGTAAAAGATCAACGATGTGAACCCGCCTTGCATCGCCCCCTTCATATTCCCTGATGCAACCGCCCCTGACACAAACCCCGCTGCGGCAGCTTGGCCCGCAGCCGCCCAGGTGATCTCCCCGGCTTTGGGTCCAAGCCAAGCCGCCACCGCGATGCTGATCACCATCCGCATTTGCTGCTGGTCGATGATCCCCGCCGCACGTGCCACCAGCGCACCCACGATGAACCCGATGCACACCGGGCACTTGCCATCCGCGTCCACCGTGTTCAGCGGCCGGTTGTAGACGTAGCTGTACGCGTTGTACGTCTGCACGTCGAATGGATCGCCCACCACCGGGTCGGCCTGCATGAAGCGACCGATCATCGGGTCGTACAACCGCGCGTTCATGTGGATCACGCCGAGGTCGTCCAGGTGTTCATGCCCGGTGAACCCCCGGTCCGTGCCGTTCGCTGCGTCCGGCGAGCCACCGTGGTAGTCGCCGACCAATGCATTGGCCGGGTCCGTCGCACCGTTCGCATAGCGGCGCTTGCCCCACGGGTCGTAGGCATAGCGGATCGTCTTCACCAGGCTGCGCCAGTCGCTGCCGCCGGCCACCGTCAGCGCCACCGTCGAGCCCAGGTGGTCCTTGTGCCAGTACTCCAGCTTGCTCACCGTCGCCGGGGCCGCAGCCGTCGTCGTCACCAGCGCCGTCGCGTTGCCTATGCCGATGTAGTGCCGGTGTGTCGTCACGCCGGCCTCGTCGGTCTCGCGCTCGTAGCTCAAGCCGTTCGCACCGTCCGGGTGCAGGAACCAGGTCGTGCGCGTGCCGAGGCTCGTCTTGCGCACCTCGACCAGGCGCTGCTCGGTTTCGCTGTACTTCCAGTCGTAGCTGGGCGCGACACCGCCGTTGCTGCTCACGCCGACGATGCCCGGCGTCACCCCATCGCCCTGCGGCAGGTTGAAGCTGTTGTAGCGCACGCTGCGGTAGCGCGCATCGCCGAAGGCGCGCGTCAGGTTTCCCTGTGCGTCGTATTCGTAGTCGGCGCTGTAGGCCGGCCCGCCTGCGCGCGTGCGGATCGCGTTCACCGCATGCGGCAGCGGTTGGCCGCTCGCCGGGTACACGTACGAGCCCACATCGCTCTTCGACAGGATGTTGCCGATCGCGTTGTAGGCTAGCGTCACGTCTTGCGTCGGGCCGCCCGAGTTCGTCGTCTGGTAACGCGTCAGCCGGTTCAGCGCGTCATAGTCGAACACCTCGTTGGCGTCTACCCCGCCGCCCGCACCGTTCACGTCGGTGCGCGCGCTCAGGTTGCCCAGCGCATCCCACACATAGCGGTGTTTGAACACGTTCATCGCCGTCGCGGTGGAGATGTCCGTGCCGGTGCCTGCGGCCGCGTCGGTGACGCGCCCGCTCATCGGCTCGAAGCGCGTGTGGCTGCTCACGCCATGGCCGAGCAACGCGTCTTCCACCTTGCCCCAGGCGTTCACCCGCTGCGCCGTCCAGTACGCGTAGCCGCTGCCGTTGTGCACCGTCTGCAGCGCGCCCAACATGGTGTAGCCGTACTGCACGCTCACGCCGGTCTGCCAGGTCTGCTTCACCAGCCGGCCGAAGTTGGCGTCGTACTCCGCGCTCTGCGAGAAGCTGCTCAGCTGATAGCGCGGCTCGCCGCTGATCACCGTCGTGTTGTTCACCGGCCGCAGGAAGCGGTCATACACCGTCGACCTCGCAACGCCGTGCGTCGTGCTGGTGCCGCACAGCTTGCCCTTGGTCGCGTTCGCTCCACCGCTGCCTGCGGCGAGACACGCAGCCCCGCTCGACGTACCGTTCACCGTGTCGTAGAGATAGCTGGTCTTGAACTCCGGCGTCAGCTTCTCGATCAGCCGACCCAACACGTCATAGGCCAACGTGCTGCTCGTGCCGGCCGCGCGCTGGTTCGGACTCTGCTGCGATGTCAGCTCGCCCAGCGCGTTGTAGCCGTAGGTCCAGTAGCCCTTGTTCGGGTCCAGCATCGCCGTCTTGCGGCCGCGCCCGTCGTAGCGCACTTCCACGCGGTTGCCGAGCGGGTCCACCGTCGTCACCAGGCTGCCTTGCGCGTCGTAGAGGAACGCGGTCTGCGCGTGCTGCGCGTCTTCGGCCAGCACCACGTGGCCTTGCGGGTCGCGCCACTGGATGTCGACCTGCGCGTTATCGCTGCCGCTGCCGCCGCGACTGCGCCGCGTCACCGTCGTCTTCGCGCCTTCGTAGGCGTAGCGCACCACCGCGAATTTGCGCCCCGCCGACGCGAAGCCGAAGGCCCTCAGCTCGTCCGCCACCCTCGCACCGTCGACCGTTTCGGTGTGGATCGTCTCGCTGCCCTCGCCGTTGTCGGCCGTGTAGACCGCCAGCGGCCGACCGATCACGTCGAACTGCGTGTACGTGAAGCCGTAGGTGCTGCCGTCGATGCCCGAGCTCAGCGTGTTCAGGAAGTACGGCTGCGTCGTCAGCACCGTCGCGCCGTTCTGGTTGTAGAACGTGTCGGCGACGATCAGCTTGCCCGCGGTGCTGCTGTCACCGTCGAACGCCTGCGTCACGCTGCGCATCGTGCGGCCGCGCAGATCCTGATACACGCGAGTCCATGGTCCGCTGACCACCCCGTTCGCTCCGTACGACTGCGTGTGCAGGAAGCTCAGTGCAAAGACAGGCTTCGGGTCGGTCGCCGGCAGGTTCGGCATCGCCGTTCCCGCCGCGCCCGCCGTTCCCGGGCACCCCGGCGTGTTGCTGCTCTTGTCGAGAATGGTCGACGAAACGTAGCAATACCAGATCAGGCTGAAGCTGCCGTCCGCCCGCGTCTCCTTCACCTTGCGGCCCAGCGCGTCGAGCTCCCACGTCGTCGTCAGCCCGTTCGGGCCGGTCGCCGAGATCGCCTGCCCGAATGCCGGGTCCACGCGCTTGGTCTCGGTGTGGCTCAGCGCATTCCAGGCGCTGGTGACGTAGCTGCCGTCGAGCGTGCCGTTCGGCTGCCCAGCGTTGCTGTATGACGCATTCGCAGTGCGGTCGGCGAACGCCACCCCTGCCGGCAGCGTGCCTGCGCAATTCGAAGTCGTCGTCTGCTTCCGGTTGCCATTCAGGTCGAGCTGGTAGCGGGTCTTGACGCACAGTGCGGGGTTGTCGGGCTCGATCTGCTCCTCGATCAGCAGCCCGGTCTCGTCGTCGTAGTTGAAACTGCTCTTGCGCGTCTCGAGCGACTCGCCAAAGGCCGGAGGCAACACCGTCTGGGCCAGCGCGTTCGCGCCCAGCAGCGTCAGTGCGGCCAGGGTGCCCAGCAGACGTGGAAAAGTCTTGTGAAGATCAGACATGGCGGTGCTCAGTCTTCCAACAGCAACTGCAGGATGGTCATCAGCACTTCGGGCCGCAGCAGCTTGGTCGGCGTGCCGTTCAACGCAGGATCCTGCGTGGCCTTCGCGGCAGGGCTCAGGTTGGCGTCGCTCCGGTCGAGCGGCTGCGTCACGTTGGTGGTGGACTTCACGGTGCTGGTCCCCAGGCGGCCCAGGAACCACTTCTTTTCGGTGACGAATCGGCTCGTGCCGCCGTCTCCGCTCAGGTAGGTGTTGGTCGTGGACTTGGTCATCACCTGCGGCTGACTGCCCTGGCCTCCCACGCCGTAACCCGTGGTCGTGATCGTCGCCGCGCCGACGTCGCCGTACGCCGTCATCGCCGTGTTGACGGTGTCTACCTTGCCGACCTTCAGCGCAGGGGTCATCGGATCCCAGGTCCGCTCGACGGAGCGCATCTGATAGGGGCGCTTGACCGCCTCGGTGGTGCCGCAAGGCGTCATCCACGTGGCCGACGAGGCGCTCGCCTGCGACTGCACATCGCAGTAGACGTAGGTCGTCATGTTGATGATCTGCGCGCCCCATCCGTCGGCCGGCTTGTCGGGCGCGTCACCGTCGACATCGAAGCATTCGCTGTTGGTGCCTGCGCTTGTCGAGGACTGCGTGCCGGAACCCAGCGCCTTCGGCAACTGGCGCGGCGAGCCGGGCCGCACGTTGCGGCTGTTGTCCACGTCGTCACGCACCAGGCTGGCCAGCGACGCGTTCGGAACCCAGGCTGCGATGTAGCGCGTGTAGGTGCACTTGGGCATGCCGACGAACTGCTTGCGCTGCGTGCCCTCCTGCCCGGTCTCGCTGTTCAGCGGCTGCAGGTACTCGGTGGTCGACGCCATCATCCCGCCATTGGCGTACGGGAAGTATTTCGTCACCGACTCCAGCCCCAGGTCACCGCCACCCGACAGGTCGGACTTCATGCCGACGTAGGCGAAAGCCGTCGTGACGCCAAGGTTCGATGGGTCGACGCCGTTCACGCTCTGCTGCTTGGTCGTGCCCACCAGCCACTGTGCAGGGTGGGCGTGGTGCGTCGGCCAGGTGTGCTTGCCGGCCTTGTCGGCACGCGCCTGCGGATCGGTGAGGCCGCCGAGGTCGATCGGCGGGCGCGTGTTCACGTACACGCCCACGCCCACCTCCACCGGAGAGTTGTTGCCGACGACGAGCCCGGCACTGGCCATGCCGGTCGACGAATAGCTGATCCAGGTGGTCACGCCGGACAGGTTCATCACCGACGTCATCACATCCGGCGGAGGTCCGTCGCGATACCACAGGTTGTTGTTGCCGCCGTCCTGCATGCGGATGAAGCCGACGCTTCCGAGGCCCATGAAATCGCCCGACATGAAGGTGACGCCACCGGTGGCCATCTCAGGCAAGCCGTAGCGCCCCCGGTCGATGTCCGACACGGCCGCGAGGCTGCCATCGAGCTTGCCCCCGTCCGTGCCGGCCATGCTCGTGAAGAAACGCAGGTCATGGCGATCGTCTTCGCCGGTCCAGGCCATGAAATCGGTCAGGCCATCACCGTTGATGTCCAGCGGCATCGAGCCGGCCGTGCCGCCACCGAATGCGAAGAAGCGTGGCCCCGTCATCAACCCGATGCCGCCCTCGCCGTCGCCGGTCGACTCCATCCACGAGGTCGGGCCCCAGGCTTTCAATGCGTTCAGCGGCCGATCGTCTCGGACGAAGATCCCACCCTGGTTGATGAACAGCCGCGCCTCGTGGGGATTTGCGGACACATTGTTCGGCGCTCCGCTGTGATTGGGCGGGATCGGGCTCGGTACGGTGCGCCATGCGGCGGGGTCCAGCAGGATCACATCGCTCTTGCCGTCGCCGTTCGCATCCACCACGGTCATCAGCGGGTTGCCCGCAGGCGCCGGATCGATGGATTGATTGACCTGATGGAACAGGCCGTCGCCCCCCTGCACGAACCGTTGACCCGTGAACAGCAGGTCGGGCTTGCCATCGCCGTCGATGTCCAGCACTTCGCCATTCGACATGCCCGACATGGCTTTGAGCTCCGCACTGCGGTGCACGCCTGTCAGCGGCAGCGATTGCTTCAGCTCGAACTGGCCGTTGCCCTTGCCGACGTAGTAGCGCAACAGGTGGGCCGAGGGCGGTACCGGCAGGGAATGGGGGCACAGACTCATGTCGCCGACGACCACGCCCACGGATTCGAGCGAGACCAGGTCCAGACGCCCGTCACCGTCGAAATCCTGCCAATACGCATCTTCGGCGCGGGACGTGAAAATATTCACGTTGAAGGTCTGATGCTCTTCCGTGAACGAGCACACGCGCGTCGTCTTCGTTTCTGACCGGGCCACCAGGGGCCCCTCGATCGGTGCGAGCACCCCGTTCTGCATCGCCATCGCCGCGTTGGGCGCGGCCACGAATTGGCCGTAGCTCGCGGCAGCCGGACTGTTGTCGGAGATCGACAGCCACATCTGAGCCTTGGTGCCGCTCGGGCACCAGGTGGTCGAGAGCGAGCGGCACAGGCGCAGCAGATCCTGGCGGCCATCCCCGTTGATGTCGACGGCCACGGTGTCGACGACATCGTCGTCGCCTCCGCCGGCGAACTTGCCGCCGAGCCGCACCGTCGCCAAGTCCCCCAACGAAGGCACCTTGTTGTAGTACCCCGGCACCTTCGCATCGGCCAGCCACAACTCGTTCACTTCACCATTCACGCCGGCATTCTTCGTCCACAGCAGCAGGTCGGTCTTGCCGTCGCCATTGAAGTCGCCGGAGATCGTGCCGCGCGTTCCGTCGAACATGATCAACGGCACGCCACCGAGGTTGAACCTCGAGAAGCCGAGGTAGTTCACGTCGTGGAACGCCCCCGGGTAGGTGAACCTTGTCGCCGGCAGGCATGTGACGGCCGTGCCGCCCGCGCATTCGGTGATGGTCGTCAGCAACTGCCGGTTCGTCGCTTTCGACGCAGCGTGCCCAATCTGGTAAAGGCGCACCGTGCCGGCGCTGGTGGACACCTGCACCTGGCTCAGCAACTGCGTGCTGACCACCTTCGAGCCGAGGTGGTAAGCCTCGGCCTTGTCGGGGCGTTCCTCGTAGACGAACAGCACCTGGTGCCTTTGCGGGCACGCACTTTCCTCAGCATCCTTGCAGCCGTAGTAGACCCGCTTCAGGTTCCACTCCCGTCCCGGCAGGACCATGCCCCCCGGCCCCTTGCTGCCCCAGGTGCGCGTCGTGTTGTCGTACTCGAACTCGATGGCATTGCCGACCGAATCGACCACCTTCTTCAACATCCAGGCCGTGGCCACGCCCGGCAACTGGCCGCCCTCGGAAAGAGCGATGGCATCGGGTGCCGGCACGCCGCGTATGCTGGTCAGCCCATACACCTGCGTCAGGCCGGCCTTGGTCTGCACCGTGAACGTGGCGGGGCCCTTGTCGGCGCCGCTGCCAGCCATGCCGCTGGCGCGAATGCGCGAGTAACCGTCGTTCTCGGTGCGGAACTCGACGAAGCCGCTCGCCAGGCCCAGCGCCGGCGTCGCCTGGCTGGCGGCGGCCTTGCCGACCCAGCCCTGGCTGGTGTCGACCTTGATCAGGCGCTGGCCGTCGAGGCACAGGTTGTCGTCGACCGTGTAGCGCACCGGTGTGATCTGCGGCTTCACAGCGCCGTTGACCGCCACCGGTTCGATCTTCGGGCATCGCGTGATCTGCGAGATGCCCTGCACCGTCCAGCCCACGCCGATCGGGCCGTTGTTGCCGCCGCTGTTGTAGACCAGGCTCAGCTTCGGTTCCATCCCCGCCACGCCCGGCGGCACGACGATCGGGTAGCTGTAGACGGCCTGGCCGCTCTCGCTGACGACCAACCCTTGCGCAGATGCACTCAGCGCTACCGAGGACACCACCATCGCCAGCACGCGCGGCGCGGCGCTTGAAAACCTGGCCAGCCACGCATCGGCCCGCGAGATGGAGAACGAGTTCATGGGGATCCTGTCAGGGCTCAGTTGGCGTCGAGCCCGAAGCTCGTGATGACGCAGCTCGCTGGCGCATTGGCGCTCTCGTAGTACACGAACATCTTTTGTCCCGTCGCCTTGGCAAGCGATACCGTTGCCCAGAAGCGGTTCAAGTCTGCCGGCACGGCATTGGCGCCGAAGATGATCTGGCCCGACGCGCACGGAACGGACACGAAATACGCGGTGACGATGCCACCCGGGTAGTTTTCGAGCCGCCAGGCGGCAGGGCTCTCTGCGACGCGCACCGAAGTCGCCTGGGCCGGCATCAGGCATCCCGCGAGAAGGACGGCAGCCGCCATGTTTCCCAGAGCCCGGCGGGTGCTGATCTTCAGGTTCTTCATGGTTCCTCCCGTTGTGGCGCTCGTCGGCGCGATCTCGTTCTGTGCGCGACTCATGACCCGACCGCCATCTGCACGATGTGGCAGAACCCACCCTCGTTGGAGACAACGAGCGTGACCGCCGAGCCCTGCGCCTTCGCCATCAGCAGCGATGCCACATAGACCTTGTAGTTGCTGTCGGCTTCATTGAGGTAGGCGAAACCGCTTCCACTCGGGCACAGGGCCGCGGCTGCGCCATTCAGATACACGCGGAAGGCGTAGTTCGTGGCTGCGGCGACCTCGATCGTGGTGATCTTCCCGCTTGGCGTAGCGTCCAATGCATACGCCGGCATGCTCGCCGCGCACGACATCACCATCGCACACCGCATCGCGCACACCGCACTCGCCCATCGGGCATGAAATCTCGACATGTGAATCCCCACGCAAGTCATGAAAATCGCAGCGCCTCAGTTCGGCCCTTCGAGGAAATACATCGTCGGCACGTTCTCCCATGACGGCAGCGTGGCGCAGGTCCGTCCGTTGTCCTCGTAGTAGATCGTCACGCTCTTGCCCGTCAGGCGCGCGCTCAGCAGCGCGGCGTACACCGCTTTGCACGGCACAGGCGCCATCTGGAACGCGCCCTGCGTCCCGATCGAGCACACCTTGTGGATCGGCGTGGCGTTGGACAAAGCCACCGCCACGACGCCGCCTTGGTCGATCCCCAGAAAGCCCACTGGGCCGGCGCACGAGTAAATGGACCAGGCTGCCGGCGACGACACCGTCAGCAATGCGGCGAGAAGGGCTCGATTTTTCATCAGCATGTCATTCCTTGTGTCACTCATCAACGCACGAGCACGCCCCCGCTCGCATGAGCGATGGCTGGCATCACGGGGAATCCTCCAGGGAGAAGGCGCTCGTGGGCGCCTGTCGATTCAATCTGCGATCAAGGTCTGACCACGGGGGCGCACGTTAACTGAGCCCGCTCGGCTCGCGCAAGCCCTCAGCCCCTTCGAGAGACATCAGTCCTCATCAACATTGAGTACGGAATGAGAGGGCAATGCGAGCCCGCTTCAATTGACGTCGAGCCCGATCCGACTACCGTCCCAGCGTGGCCCCGAACAGGCTGCAGCGCCCGTTGAACGCCGTCACGGCCGGGTTGTCCGTGATGTGCAGGGTCACAGGCTTCTGCGCCAGCACCGCCATCGACAGCAGGCTGAACAGGCGCTTGTCGGCGTCAACGCTGCGCAGCGTGGTGATGTAGTTCGGGTCGCATGACATGCCCGGCGGAACCGTGAAGCCGCCGGCAATCTGAATCTCGAAATTGCCGGCTTGGTGACCGACCGCATTGGCCTGGACCACGCCAATCGATTGCAGGTAGATTCCGGAGAGATAGGCTTCTGTGGCGGAAGCATTCAAGGCCACTGACGCGATGGCGCTCAAGAGCAAAGACTGCAACGTCAAGATCTTCATGGGGTCCTCCCGATTCAGCGCTCGTCGGCGCGGTTGGTTGCTTTGCGCGACCGGTGTCGCGGAGCGCGCACGTTAACCGAAGCCCGCACTGCCGCACAAGCTCCAGCCTCGCAGAGAGACGTCGGTCTTCATCAATATTCAGTACATCTTGTACGGCAGGAACTTCCCGCTCATCACAATGCTGACCCGATCCCCCGCCGGGTTCGGCTCACGCTGCAGGTCCATCTTGAAATCGATCGCGCTCATGATCCCGTCGCCGAACTCTTCATGGATCAATTCCTTGAAGGTCGTGCCGTACACGCTGACCAGTTCGTAGAAGCGATAGATCAGCGGATCGGTCGGCAGCGAGGTCGGCAGCGACCCCTTGTACGGCACCACGCACAGCCACTTCTGCTCGGCATCGCTCAGCCCGAAGATCTCGCCGAGCACGCCGGCCTGCTGCGGCGTCAGCGTCATCTGGCCGAGGCAGGCGGCCGTCGTCCATTCCTTGCTCAGCCCGACCTTCGCGGCCACATCGGACCACTTCAGGCCCTGGGCCACCTTGGTGGCAATGATCTTCTCGGTGACTTCGAGGCGGCTCATGGCAATGCTCCTGTGGACGATGCAGCCGACGTAGCAACGATCGTGCTAGCCTGCCGCGCACCATGTCGATGCTGCTCGAACGTGACGACCTGCTGGCCGCGCTCGCGGCCCGGTTCGCGCTCGCCGCAACAGGGCATGGCGGCACCGTGCTGGTGTCCGGCGAGCCCGGCATCGGCAAGACCGCGCTGGTCGAACGCTTCATGCGCGACGCCGCGCCGCGCAGCCTGCTGTGGGGCGCCTGCGAGGCACTGTCGACGCCGCGGCCGTTCGGCCCGGTGCACGACCTCGCGCGCGACCTCGGCCCGGCGCTGCGCACGATGCTGGCGGGCCAGGCCGATCGCGGCCCGCTGTTCGCGGCGCTGCGCGACGCGTTGGCCCGCCTGCCCGCCCCGGTGCTGCTGGTCATCGAAGACCTCCACTGGGCCGATGCCGCCACGCTGGATCTCGTCAAGTTCCTCGGGCGCCGGCTCGCGCGCGACGCGGTGCTGATGCTGCTGACGCACCGCGACGACGAAGGCGCGATGGCGCTGCTGCGCCCGGTCTTCGCCGACCTGCCGCCCGCCGGCGTGACCCGCCTGGCGGTGCCCAGCCTCTCGCCCGCGGCCGTGCAGCACATGGCGGCCGCGGTGCAGCGCGATGGCCACGGCGTGCATGCCACCACCGGTGGCAACGCGTTCTTCGTCACGCAGGTGCTCGCCGATGCAGGCGGCGGCGTGCCGGCGACGGTGCGCGACGCGGTGCTCGGCCGCGCCGCGCAGCTCTCGCCCTCGGCCCGGCAGGTGCTGGACCTCGCGGCCACGGTGCCGCGCGCGATCGAACTGTCGTTGATCGACGCGGTGCTGTCGCCCGACGACGCCGACGTCGACGCCTGCCTGCTCGCCGGGCTGCTGGTCGCCGACGGCAGCACGCTGCGCTTCCGCCACGAGCTGGCCCGTGTCGCCGTCGAACAGGCGCTGCTGCCCACGCGGGCCCGCTCGCTGCATGCACGCTCGCTCGCGGCCTTGCAGCAGGCCGCTGCCCCGCCGTCGCTGGCCCGGCTGGTGCACCACGCGCTGCTCGCCGGCGACAGCGATGCGGTGCTGCGCCTCGCACCGCAGGCCGCCCGCGAGGCGGCCGCGCGCGGTGCGCGCCGAGAAGCTGCTGCCCACTGCCGCAGCGCGCTCGCGCTGGCCGATCGCCTCACCCACACCGACCACGCGACGCTGCTCGACACCTATGCGACGCACTGCTTCGAACTGAACGACCTCGCCGCCGCGATCCCGGCGCGCGAAGCCGCGCTCGCGCTGTTCGAGAAGACCGGCGACCTGCCGCGCCTGGTCGAGACGCTGGCCGCGCACACGATGCCGCTGGTGCGCGCGTTGCGCAACGCCGAGGCCGATGCCGCGAGCCGCCGCGCGATCGAGCTGGCTCACCGCCTGCCGCCCGGCCCGCCGCTGGCGCTCGCCTGCGCCACCGAGTCGTACCTGCGCATGCTGAACCGCGACCTCGACGACGCCGTCGCGTGGGGCGAACAGGCGATCGCGCTGGCGCGCCGCTTCGAGCTGCCGCAGATCCTGGCCGGCGCGCTGAAGACGGTCGGCGCCGCGCTGCTGTTCGTCGATGCCGCACGCGGCCGCGCGCTGCTGCAGCAGAGCCTGGGTATCGCGCGCACGCTGGACGATGGCGGGGCCGGCGTCGCCGAGGCGCTGCTGATGCTCGGCACCGCCTCGGGCGAGGTGCATGAGTTCGAGGCCGCCGATCGCGCTCTCGCCGACGGCATCGCCTTTGCCCGCGAGCGCGACCTCGATCGCCTCGCCGGCTACATGGAGGCGTGGCGCTCGCTCTGCGACATGTACCAGGGGCGCTGGGAGCTGGCCGGCGAGCGGGCGCACGCCGCGGTTCAGCGCGAGGCAGCAGGGTCCACCAACCGCTTGATGGCGCTGGTCGCGCTGGCCCGGTTGCGCAACCGCCGCGGCGACCCGGGCGCACAGCAGGTGCTCGACGAAGCGCTCGCGCTGGCACGGCAGAGCGGTACGCTGCAGCGCCTCGCGCCGGTGCATTGCGCGCGTGCCGAGGCCGCCTGGCATGCGCAGCAACCGGCCACGGTGCTGCAAGAGGTCGATGCCGTCTTCGCGCTGGCCGCGGCCCATCGCCACCCGTGGTTCATCGGCGAACTGGCGTTCTGGCGCTGGCGCGCGGGCGGCGAGGCGGTCGTGCCGCCCTACTGTGCCGCGCCACATGCATTGCAAATCGCCGGGCGCTGGCGCGAGGCCGCCGCCGCGTGGCGCGAACGTGGTTGCCCGTACGAAGAAGCGCGTGCGCTCGCCGATGGCGACGAAGCGGCGCAACGCGATGCGCTGGCCCTGCTCGACCGGCTCGGCGCGCGACCGCTGGCCGAGCAGCTGCGTGCCGGCATGCGCGCGGCCGGCATCGTCGCGGTACCGCGCGGCCCACGGCCGGCGACGCGGCGCAACGCGGCCGGCCTGACGGCGCGCGAGCTGCAGATCCTCGCGCTGATCGCCGAAGGCTTGCGCAATGCCGAGATCGCCGCGCGCCTTTCGCGCTCGACGCGCACCATCGATCACCACGTCGAGGCGATCCTCGCGAAGCTCGGCACGCCATCGCGCGCCGAGGCCACCGCGGCGGCGCGAGCGCTGGGCCTGCTCGCCGATCCGCGCCCAAACTAGGCAGGCGCGCCGCCCAAGATGGGCAGCGCCTGCCCTGTGCCGCGAGGCGCATGGATCTTAAGGTTGCACCACGGTCCGATGTCCGGGCCGATCGAACGCCACCAGGAGATCACCATGCCCCGCTACCTTGTCGAACGCAACTTCCCGACCGGCCTCTCGATCCCGATGGACGAGACCGGCAGCAAGGCCTGCCGCGCGGTCGTCGCCGGCAATGCCGAATCCGGCGTCACCTGGGTCCACTCCTACGTGAACCCGGACCGCAGCAAGACCTTCTGCATCTACGACGGCCCGTCGCCCGAAGCGATCCGCCAGTCGGCGAAACGCTCCGACCTGCCGGTCGGCGCGATCACCGAGGTGTCGGTGCTCGACCCGTACTTCTACCGTCCCTGAGCGGACAGCAAGGGCTTGGGGGAAGGCTGACAATGTCGGCCTTCTCCGCTGCAACGACCACGCGAAAGCCCCATGAGCTCCACCTTCGACACCTACCCCGACACCCGCCTGCTGATCGACAACCAATGGGTCGACGCCACCGGCGGCAAGACGCTGGACGTGCTGAACCCCGCCACCGGCGCGCCGATCGGCAAGGTGGCCCATGCGTCGATCGCCGACCTCGACCGCGCGCTGGCCGCCACGCAACGCGGTTTCGAGACCTGGCGCGCGACGCCGGCGCACGAACGCGGCAACCTGATGCGCCGCGCCGCCACGCTGCTGCGCGAACGCGCCGACGGCATCGCCCGCCTGATGACGCAGGAGCAGGGCAAGCCGCTCGCCGAAGCGCGCGTCGAGGTGATGGCCGGTGCCGACATCATCGACTGGTTCGCCGACGAGGGCCGCCGCGTCTACGGCCGCATCGTGCCGTCGCGCAACCTGAACGCGCAGCAGCTGGTGCTGAAGGAGCCGGTGGGCCCGGTCGCCGCCTTCACGCCGTGGAACTTCCCGATCAACCAGATCGTGCGCAAGCTCGGTGCGGCGCTCGCGAGCGGCTGCTCGTTCCTGGTGAAGGCGCCGGAGGAAACCCCGGCCTCGCCGGCGGCGCTGCTGGCCACCTTCGTCGACGCCGGCATCCCGGCCGGCGTGCTTGGCCTGGTGTTCGGCAACCCGGCCGAGATCTCGGCCTACCTGATCCCGCACGCCGTCATCCGCAAGGTCACCTTCACCGGCTCGACACCGATCGGCAAGGAGCTGGCTGCACTGGCCGGCCGTCACATGAAGCGCGTCACGATGGAGCTGGGCGGCCACGCGCCGGTGATCGTCGCCGACGACGCCGATGTCGCGCTCGCGGTCAAGGCCGCCGGCGGCGCGAAGTTCCGCAATGCAGGCCAGGTCTGCATCTCGCCGACCCGCTTCCTGGTGCACAGCAGCCTGAAGGATGCGTTCGCGCAGGCGCTGGTGCAGCACGCCGAGAAGCTCAAGCTCGGCGACGGCCTGGCCGAAGGCACCACGCTCGGCCCGCTGGCCAATGCGCGCCGGCTGGGCGCGATGGCCAAGGTGGTCGACGACGCCCGCAAGCGCGGCGCCACCGTCGCGACCGGCGGCGAGCGCGTCGGCAGCAGCGGCAACTTCTTCGCACCGACCGTGCTGGTCGACGTGCCGCTCGATGCCGACGTGTTCAACAACGAACCCTTCGGCCCGGTGGCCGCGATCCGCACCTTCGAGACGCTCGACGAGGCCATCACCGAAGCCAACCGCCTGCCGTTCGGCCTGGCCGGCTACGCCTTCACCCGCTCGATCAAGAACGCGCACCAGCTGGCGCAGCGCCTGGAACTCGGCATGCTGTGGATCAACCAGCCCGCCGCACCGGTGGCCGAGATGCCGTTCGGCGGCGTGAAGGATTCGGGCTACGGCACCGAAGGCGGCCCGGAGGCGATGGAGGCCTACCTGGTCACGAAGAGCGTGTCGATCATGGCTGTCTGATCGGCTTGACCTGAGCAGGACCCGGGGTCTGCCCGACCCCGAGGTTCATCGCGTTCAGGATGTCGCCGTTGTCCTGTGACAGCTCCCACGCGAAGACGCCCGCCAGCCCGTGCGCGACCGCGAAGCGGCCCTTGCGCCGCACGCTGCGCGGGTCGTCGTAGCCGATCATCTGCTGCGTGCTTGCATTCCACAGCGTGTACGACTGCGTCTTGCGGTCGTACACCGCTTTCCAGCCCTGCGTGCCGACTCCCTTCGGTCCGAGCCAGCCGTCGGCCAGTTCGCGGTAGGTGATGTCACCCTCCTTGCCGGGGAACACGCCGGTGCGCGGCACGCCGTTGAAGCCGTTCGGCCCCGGCCCCTTCACGCCGGCGAAGCCACGGCCGTACATCGCGACGCCGGCCACCAGCTTGTTCGCCGGCACGCCGGCCTTCGTCATCACCCGCACCGCGCCTTCGAGGCTGTCGTTCGAGTCGGGCGTCGGGCTCGCGAGCGGCGTGTGGTGGCCGGCCAGCGGCGTCCAGCCGCCGGCGAAGTCGTAGGTCATCATGAAGACGAGGTCCATCACCTTGGCCGCGGCGGCGTGGTTCACCTTGGTCGCGAGTGATTCGGTGGTGTTGACCGCGGCGGTCAGCAGGTAGCGCCGGCCGGTCTGCGCGGCCAGGCCGTCGAGCGCGTGGCGCAAGTCGACCATCAACTCGGCGTACCCCTGCCCGTCGGCCGGCGTGCCGAGCGCGACACCGTTGGCGCTGCCGTTCGACGTGGGGTGCTCCCAGTCGATGTCGATGCCGTCGAAGGCCGGGTGCGTCTGCAGGAACTGCGCGACGGAGGCGGTGAACACCGCGCGCCGCGCCGGGTCGTTCGCGAGGTGGAAGAACGGGTCCGAGCCGCCCCAGCCGCCGACCGATGCCAGCACCTTGGTCCGCGGCGCTCGCTGCTTGAAGCGGGCGAAGACGGCGTCGAATTCATCGTCGCGTTTCGAGGTGGCGAGCTGGAAATCGGCCTTGCCTTCGCAGGCCGCCGCATCCTGCGGCAGCTGGCCCGGGCCGCACAGGTGCAGGAAGGCGTAGAGCAGGTGCGTCAGGTTGCCGGCGGGCACGCGGTCGAGCAGGTCTTGCGGCTGCCAGTTCGGCACGTAGACGCCGACGACCTTGCCGCTGGTCGGCGTGAACGGGTGGTGCTGCCCGGTGAAGGGCGGCACCGGCTCGGCGGCCGGCGCGGCGCTGGCCATCAGGGTCAGCGTTGCGGCCAGGGCCATCATCCATCGCGATCGGGTCATCGTCAGTCTCGTCGAGTGGGGTGGAAGAAGTCAGGCACGGCACGCCGCGTCGGTGCGCGCGAGCGCCGCATCGATCCAGCGCCGCAGCGCGGCGGTCGACAGCGCGGTCGGCACCGAGCGCAGCAGCATCCGGTAGACCGCGCCGCGCGTGACCTTGACGCGCCGCGACGGCTCGAGCCAGCCCGGCGAAGTGAGCAGCAGTTCGAGCGACGCGAGCCCGAGCATCAGCGGCCACAGCGACGCGAGCCGCAGGCGCAGGCTGCCGGCGGGAATGCGCAGCACGTAGTCGGCGCCGTCGCGGTAGCCGGCCAGCGCCTGCGCGCTCAGCTCGACCAGCAGCGGCCGGGCGGCCGCGCGGCGCGACGGATCGGACAGGTCGGCGACTGTCAGGCCCCGCTGCGCGAGCAGCTCGGCGGGCAGGTAGCAGCGGCCGTTGGCGAGGTCTTCGGCGGCGTCGCGCAACACGTTCGTCAGCTGCAATGCCTGGCCGTAGGCGATGCCTTTCGCGACCATCGCGTCGCGCGGCCAGGCCTGCAGCTCGGGCCGGTGGCGCATCGCGATGTCGGTCCAGAACTCGCCGACGCAGCCGGCCACCATGTAGGTGTAGCGGTCGAGCTCGGCGCGGGTCTGCAGCGGTACCGGCGCGCCGGCGCGGCCGTGCTCGAAGTGCTGCAGGTCGAAGCACATGCCGTCGGTCAGCGTCGTCACGACGCGGCGGATGTCGGCGGTGTCGACGGGCGCCTGCTGGCGCAGCAGGTCGAGGGCCTCGGGCAGCGCGGTCATCAGCGCGGCCTCGCCGGCATCGGTCGGGTTGCCGGCGTCGATGGGTTGCGCAGGCCGCGTGCCGGCCACCTGCTCACGCCACGACTGCAACTGCGCGAGCCGTTGCGGCGCCGGGCGGCCGGGGGTGTCGGCGATGGTGTCGGCCGCGCGCGCGAGCAGGTAGGCCAGGCTGACCGGCGCGCGCAGGCCCGGCGGCAGCATGCGCAGGCTCAGGTAGAACGATCGGGAGACGCGCTTCAGCAGCGCGCCGAGCAGCGTGTCGGCAGGAACGGGCATGGGCTGGCAATGTAGCCGCAATGCGGCGTGCACCGGCTCAACCCGAGGACTTGAACACCCCGAACAACCGCCCGATGCGGCCGGCGATGCCGCGCTCGCCGGACGACACCTTGATCAGCGGGCTGGTCGGCCGGTTGCCGAACGGGTCGGCGGTCTGCACGCCGCGCGTCGCGGCGGTGCCCGCGCGCGCCGGGGCGGCACGCGGCGCAACAACCGGTGCAGCGGCCGGCGCCGCGCTGGTCGGCACCGTCATGCGCGCCGCGGCGCGGGCCACCACATCGGCCTTCGCCGCTTCCTGCCAGGCCTTCTCGACCCACGCGAGGATCGGCTGCCACTGCATCAGGTCGGCCTCGACCTTGGCGGGCGGCAGGTCGAACAGCGTCGCGCCCTGCTCGACGCAGCGCACATAGGCCTGGGTCTCGCGCAACGCGCCGAGGTACGGAAATTTCGATTGCGCCGCCCACTCGGCCATCGTCTCGGCGGCCTTGGTGCGCGCATCGAGCCGCATGCCGACCATCGCGACCTTGCAGCGGCCGCTGGCCACGCGCGGCAGCGTGTGAAGTTCTTCGTAGCAGGCGGCCGCGGATTCGCGGTCGAAGAGCGAATGGCACACCGGCATCACGATCATGTCGGCATACATCACCACACGGGCGAGTTCGCTGTCGCGCAGACCACCAGGGGTGTCGATCACGACGTGGCTGATGCCGGACGGGGGGCGCAGCACGCTGCGCGGGTCGACGGCCCATCCGACCACCGGCGCGCCCTGCGCCACCGGCTGCTCGGCGCGGCGCTTCAGCCATGCGAGCGACGATTGCTGCCGATCGACGTCGCCGAGCATCACCTTCATCCCCTGGCGCGCGCAATAGCCGGCAAGGTGGGTCGCCAGTGTGCTCTTGCCACTGCCTCCCTTGCGATTGATGACGGCTACCACACGCATGGACGATGAAACCCGGAGTCCTGCCAGAACGGCCCCCGATTACATCACCGAAGCGCTTGCGCCGGGCGGCGTACAAGCCACCTTTCACCCTGTTCACGTTTGGATACCCGCGGCGTTGCGGCCGCGCTGAAACCGGTGCCAGCCGTTTTCAATGGACGGTTCAATGCACGGCCGTGCGGGCCAACGCCTCGCCATCCGGCACGAAGGCATGCAGTTGCGTCGCCGGCAGCTCGAAGCTGACGGTGTCGCCGAGCTTCAGTGACTCGTCGGTCACCTTCGCGAGCAGCGGTGGCTCAGCGTCATGCCAGGTCACGTAGGCGTAACTGAATTCGCCGAGGTGCTCCAGGTGGGTGATCTGGCCGCGGCCCTCCCCCTGGCCGAGCTGCACGTGCTCCGGGCGCACGCCGAGCGTCAGATCGCTGCCCGCGGCGACGCGCGACCCATCGACCGCCGCGCTGCCGGCCAGGCCGCTCGGCAATCGCCAGCCGAGCCGGGCGGCATCGCCCGAGACGGCGACGGCCGGCAGGAAGTTCATCGACGGCGAGCCGATGAAGCCGGCGACGAAGCGGTTCTGCGGCCGGTGGTACAGGTCGAGCGGCCTGCCGATCTGCGCGACGCTCAGCAGGCCCTTGGCCGCGGCGTCGGGGCGCAGCAGCACGATCTTGTCGGCCAGCGTCATCGCCTCGACCTGGTCGTGCGTCACGTAGACCATGCTGACGTTGCCGAGCTTGCGGTGCAGTCGCGCGATCTCGACGCGGGTGTTGATGCGCAGCGCCGCATCGAGGTTGGACAGCGGCTCGTCGAACAGGAACACCTTCGGCTGGCGCACGATCGCGCGGCCGATCGCGACGCGCTGGCGCTGGCCGCCGGAGAGCTGGCGCGGCTTGCGTTCGAGCAGCGCCTCGAGCTTCAGCATCGCGGCGGCCTCGGCCACGCGGCGCTCGATCTCGGGCTCGGGCAGCTTGTGGTGGCGCAGCCCGAAGGCCATGTTCTCGTGCACCGACATGTGCGGGTACAGCGCATAGCTCTGGAACACCATCGCGACATTGCGCTGCGCGGGGGGCAGCTCGTTGACGACCTGGCCGTCGATCACGATCTCGCCGCCGCTCACGTCGTCGAGGCCGGCGATCAGGCGCAGCAGCGTCGACTTGCCGCAGCCCGACGGGCCGATGAAGACGCAGAACTCGCCGGGGGCGATCGTCAGGTCGACGTCGTTGAGGATCGCGACGTTGGCGAAGCTCTTGCGGACCTTGCGGAGTTGGATCTGGGACATGGGGATTCCTTCACATCATTGCTGCGCGAACACCGCCTCTTGCGGCTCCAGCACGATCTCGGCGCCGTCGATGCGGCCGCCGAAACCGTGGCCGTCGACCGCCTGCCACGCGACGGCCAGCCCATGCGCCAAACGCGCCGGGCGGTCCGACAGGTTGAAGGCGCACAGCAGCTGACCCGCACCCTCCCCGCGCGTGAACGCGACCACCTGGTCATGCGCCGGCAGTAGCGCCATCGCGCCCTGGCGCAGCGCCGGCTGCGTCGCGCGCCAGTTCAGGAACGCCCGGTAGCGGTTCAGCACCGACACCGGCTGCGGCGCTTGCGCATCGACCGCGCGCTGGCGCTGGCCGTCCGGCACCGGCAGCCACGGCGCACCGGTCGTGAAGCCTGCGTTCGGCGCCGCGGCCGACCATGGCATCGGTGTGCGGCAGCCGTCGCGGCCGACGAACTCCGGCCACATCTCCTTGCCGTACGGGTCCTGGATCTGCTCGTACGGGATCACCGCCTCGGCCAGCCCCAGCTCCTCGCCCTGGTACAGGCAGATCGACCCGCGCAGCGAGCCGAGCAGCCCGACCAGCAGCGGCGCAACGCGTTCGGCCGGGCCGAGCCCCGCCCAGCGCGTGACGACGCGCACCACGTCGTGGTTGTTCAGCGCCCAGCACACCCAGGCGTCGCCGGCCTCGGCCAGCATCTCGGCCAGCACCGAATGCACGTAGCGCGGCTCATGCCGCTCGGTCATCAGGTTGAAGGTGTAGGCCATGTGCAGCCGCGCGCCGGTGGTGTAGGCGCGCAGCGTGGCGTACTCGTTGTCGTCGCCGATCTCGCCGATGGTGGTGATGCCCGGGTAGCGATCGCACAGCGCGCGGAAGCGCTGCAGGAAGGCCAGGTTCTCCGGCTGCGTCTTGTCGAACAGGTGGCTTTGCCGCGCATACGGGTTGGCGCGCGGCACGCCGACCGCGAACTGCCCGGCCGGCTGCGGCGGGTTCGAGCGCAGCTGCTGGTCGTGGAAGTAGAAGTTGACGGTGTCGAGCCGGAAGCCGTCGACGCCGCGCTCGAGCCAGAACTTCGCGGCGTCGAGCACCGCGTCCTGCACCTGGGGGTGGTGGAAGTTCAGGTCCGGCTGCGAGGCCAGGAAGTTGTGCATGAAGTACTGCTGCCGCTTCGTCTCCCACTGCCAGGCGCTGCCGCCGAACAGCGACAGCCAGTTGTTCGGCGGCGAGCCGTCGGGTTGCGGATCGACCCACACATACCAGTCGGCCTTCGGGTTGTGGCGGCTCGCGCGGCTCTCGACGAACCACGGGTGGTCCTTCGAGGTGTGGCTGATCACGAGGTCGATCAGGATCCTGATCTTCAGCGCATGCGCGCGGGCGACGAGCGCATCGAAATCGGCCAGCGTGCCGAACATCGGGTCGACATCGCAGTAGTCGGTGACGTCGTAGCCGAAGTCGCGCATCGGCGAGCGGAAGAACGGCGAGATCCAGATCGCGTCGGCGCCGAGCGACGCGATGTGGTCGAGCCGCTGCGTGATGCCGGCGAGGTCGCCGACGCCGTCGCCGTTGCTGTCCTGGAAGCTGCGCGGGTAGACCTGGTAGATGCAGGCGCCGGCCCACCAGTCGGATGGAGTTGTCATGGTCGTGTCGTTCAAAAAGGGAATCAGCCTTTGACGGAACCGGCGGTCAGGCCGGCGACGATCTGCCGTTGAAAATAGACCACCAGCCCGATGAGTGGCAAGGTGACGATCACCGAAGCCGCCATGATGGCCCCCCACGGCGCCTCGTAGCCGTTGCCGGCGCTGACCAGCGCGATCGCGACCGGCACGGTGCGCTGCTCGGTGCTGATCGTGAAGGTCAGCGCGAACAGGAACTCGTTCCACGCGGCGATGAAGGCAAGCAGCCCGGTGGCCACCATCGCCGGCCACAGCAGCGGCATGAAGATGCGGAAGATCAGCGTGAAGACGCCGAGGCCGTCCATCATCGCGGCCTCTTCGATCTCTTTCGGCAGCTGGCGCATGAAGGTGACGAGCACCCACACGGTGAACGGCAGCGTGATGACGAGGTCGGCGAGCAGCAACGCGCCGAGGTGGTCGTAGAGGCCGAACGCCTGCACCAGCTCGAACATGCCCGACAGCACCGCGACCTGCGGAAACATCGACGCCGACAGCACGGTCAGCATCAGCGTGCCGCGCCCACGGAAGCTGACGCGCGACAGCGCCCACGCGGCCGGCAGGCTCAACGCAAGCGACAGCGCGACGACGCCACCGGCGACGAAGGCCGAGTTCAGCAGGTTGCGGGCGAACGGCTGGTCGCGGAACAGGCTGGCGTAGTTGACGAGGGTCGCGTGCGCCGGCCACAGCTCGGGCGAGAACAGCGCGGTGCCCTGCTTCAGCGAGGTGGACACCGCGTACAGCAGCGGGAACAGCGAGACGAACAGCAGCAGAGCGGCCGAGGCGTAGTACAGCGCCGACATCGCCGGCGTGCGCTTGTGGATGCTGGGGCCGTTCATGACGAAGCCTCCTCGACGCCGCGGCGCGTGGCGCCGAGGTACACGATGGTGACGAGCGCGATCATGAAGAACAGCACCGTGGCCGACGCCGAGCCGAAGCCGACCTGCTGGAAATCGATGAGCTGTTCGCGCACGTAGATCGACATGCTCTTGGTGGCGCGGCTGTTGGAGGTCATCACGTAGATCACGTCGAACACGCGCAATGCGTCGAGGGTGCGAAACACGACGGCGACCGCGACGCCGGGCACGATCAGCGGCAGCGTGATGCGGGTGAACACGCGCCAGGTCGGCACGCCGTCGACCTTGGCGGCCTCGTAGCAATCGAGCGGCACCATCTGCAGCGCGGCGAGGATCAGCAGCGCCATGAACGGCGTGGTCTTCCAGACGTCGACCATCACGACGGTGAAGAGCGAGAGCGTGGGGTCGGCCGTCCAGGCGAGCGGCGCGGCGATGAGGCCGAACGCCAGCAGGTAGTGGTTCACGACGCCGAACTGGTCGTGCAGCATCCAGCTCCAGATGCGCGCCGACACGACGGTGGGAATGGCCCACGGCACCAGCATCGCGGCGCGCAGCAGCGTGCGCAGCCGCGACGGCTGGTTGACGACCAGCGCGACGCCGAGGCCGAGCACGGTCTCGAGCGTGACCGACAGCAATGCGAACGCGCCGGTGACGCCGACGGCCCGCCACCAGTCGGGATCGCGCAGCACGCCGTATTCACCGCCGTAGTTCTCGAGCCCGATGAATTTCCATTCGTCGAGGTGGGCGAGCGACGCATCGGTGAGGCTGAACCACAAGGTGCGGGCGAGCGGCCAGCCGGCGACGGCCAGCAGCACGACCAGCATCGGGGTGAGCATCCACCAGGCCCAGCGCACGCGTTGTCTTGTCAGGCCTGACATATCAGTGTTTCCTTCACGCCGAGAATCACCGTTCGGACTGAGCTTGTCGAAGGCCTTTGCGCGCGGCACCCACCCTTCGACGGACGGGCTTCGACAGGCTCAGCCCTGCTCAGGGCGAACGGAGGGAAGTGGGGACCGAAGGTCGATGGAGAGTATTCAGTTCCACCGCCCCCCGCGCCCGATCTGATTCAGGCGCTGATCGAGCTTCGCAACCGCCTCCTCAGGCTTGGCACTGCGCGACAGCACCTCGTGCGCCGCATTCCAGAACTCGTTGCTCACCTGGTTGTAGCGCGAAGCCGTCACAGTGGCCGGCCGCGGCACCGCACTCGCGAACGTGCCGGCCAACTGGCTCATGAACGGGTTCGCGGCGACCACGTCCTTGTCCTGGTACAGCGTCGACACCGTCGGGTTGAACGAACCCTTCAGCGCCCGCTCCTTCTGCACCTCGGCGCTCGTCATGTACATCACCAGGTCGGCCGCCAACGCCGCGTTCTTCGAGTACTTCGACACCGCCAGTTGCTGGCCGCCCAGCGCTGCCGCGTTCGAACCCGCATCACCACCCTTCGGCAGCACGGCCACGCCGACCTTGTTCTTGATCGGGCTGTCGTCACGCTGCGCCAGCGACCAGGCGTACGGCCAGTTGCGCATGAAGACCGCGTTGCCAGCCTGGAACACGCCGCGCGATTCTTCCTCGGCATAGTTCAGCACGGCCGTCGGCGAGATCGTGCCGACCCATGAGGCTGCCATCGCCAGCGCCTTCGCGGTCGCCGGGTTCTTCACCGACACCTTGCCCGCCGCATCGACGATCGTGCCGCCGCCGTAGCTCGACACCCACTCCAGCGCATTGCAGGTCAGGCCCTCGTAGGCCCGGCCCTGCCACACGTAGCCCCACATCTTGTCGTTGCCCGCCGCGCGCTCGGCCGACTGGATCTTCTGCGCGGTGTCCGTCAGCTGCTCCCACGTGAGCGGCACCTTCAGACCGTGCTTCTCGAGCAGGTCCTTGCGGTAGTACAGCAGCCCGGCGTCGATGAACCACGGCATCGCGACCAGCTTGCCCTGCACGCTGCCGTTGGCCACCATCGACGGGAAGTGCGTCTTCTCGACGCCCTTGGTGTACGGCTTCAGGTCCAGGAAGTGCGAACCGAGGATGCCCGGCCACACCACGTCGACCTGGAACACGTCGATCTTGTCGGACTGCGAACCCAGCACCTGCTGGTACAGCGCCAGCCGCTCGCTCGCATCGTTCGGCGTCGAGACCACCTCGACGGTGTGGCCGGCCTTCTTGGCCCAGGCCTCGGCCGCGCTCTTGCACAGCTCAAGCTCCTGGCCGACAGCCCCGCACGAGATCTTCAGCGTGGCGGCCTGCGCGGCCGCCGTCGCGATCAACGAAAAGCCGGCCGCAGCCAGCGCCAGGATCAGGCGTCTTTGCATCATGGTTTGTCTCCATCTGTTGTGGTTCGGGCCGGATCGAGTCCGGCTCCTGGGCGGCATTACAGCGGCCACCCGCCCGGCCAGGATGTCGACCATGAACGACACCCCTGCCGGCTTTGTCATCTTTGAAACATGGCGACGGTGAGCGGACGGCAGCAATCCACGCATCCCCCGAACGAAGGTGTCGCGCCGTGCGCACGCTCACCTGCCACTGGCTACCATGGACGCCACGCGTGCGCTCCTGCGCACTCCCCAGCCTGAGGCCACCCCGTGTTTGAAACCATCATCGCCGGCACCGTGCTCCTGGTCTGCGCCATCCTGCTGGTGCGCCTGACGCTCAGCGTGCGCCGACGAATGCAATTCGATTTCCTGATGCAGCGCTGGTGGGCCATGCTGGCCGGCACCTGGCTGCGGCTGTGGCGCTGGCCGGCCGCGCGCCGCGAGGCGAACCGTGAAGCGCGCGACGCGATCGAGCGGGCCCGCGGCGGAGAATGGGACGGCAACGTGTACCGCCCGAAATCCTTCCGCAAGCCCCGCAAACCGCATTGATGTTCATGACCGACTCCTTTTCTGCCACCCCGTCCGCCGCCCCGCCCCGCATCGCGCTGATCGCCCACGACCACAAGAAGGACACGATGGTCGAACTGGCCCGCGAGTACCTGGGCTTCCTGCAAGGCTGCACGCTGGTCGCCACCGGCACCACCGGCAGCCGGCTGCACGACCAGCTCGGGCTGACGGTGCAGCGCATGCTGAGCGGCCCGCTCGGCGGTGACCTGCAGATCGGCGCGAAGCTGGCACAGGGCGAGATCGACCTGGTGGTGTTCCTGCGCGACCCGATGACGCCGCAGCCGCACGAGCCCGACATCAACGCGCTGGTGCGCGCCTGCGACGTGCACGACGTGCCCTGCGCGACCAACCTGTCGACGGCGCGGCTGGTGCTGGCCAGGCTGTCGGAAAGGCGCTGAAGGCTTCGGGCACGTGGATTGCCCCATTCCGTACGGGCCGATGCCCGCAGGAGTGTTCCATGTGCCAGCTTTCAGAGCGTCCCGACGCCCGCCGCCGCCGGGTCGAAGGCCCGTCGCGGGACCCGCGTGATCACGCGGGACTGGAGCGGCCCGCCGCCCATCCGAAAGGCGCCCGGTCGGACAAGCCCCACGCCGATCGCGCACCGGCAAACCGTGCCGGCTGAATTGCCGCTCAGGCCCTCACGAGCCTGAGGCGCGTGATCTCCGACGGCGCGCCCAGCCGCTTCGGCGGCCCCCAGTAGCCGGTCCCCCGGCTCACGTAGACCCACAGCGCGCCCAGCCGGTGCAGCCCGGCGACGAACGGCTGCTGCAGCGGCACGAACAGGTTCCACGGCAGGAACTGCCCGCCGTGCGTGTGCCCCGACAGCTGCAGGTCGAAACCCGCCTCGGCCGCAGCCGCCGCGCTGCGCGGCTGGTGCGCCAGCAGCACCTTCGCATGCGCTTCATCCGACGCGCCGCGCATCGCCCGCGCCGGATCGCTGCGCTGCCCCTCGTCGAAATGGTGCGCGCCGAAATCGGTCACGCCCGCCAGCAGCAAGCGCCCCGCGCCATGCTTCAGCAGCAGGTGCTCGTTCATCAGCACCGTGATGCCGAGCCGCCGCAGCTCGGCCACCCAGGCCGGCGCACCGGAGTAGTACTCGTGGTTGCCGGTGACCGCGAACACGCCGTGCCGCGCCTGCAGCCGCCCGAGCGGCGCGGTGTGTTCCGACAGCTCCGGCACCCGCCCGTCGACCAGGTCGCCGGTCAGCGCCATCACGTCGGCGTCCAGCGCATTCGCCGCATCGACCACGCGGTCGACAAACCCCTTGCGGATCGTCGGCCCGACGTGCAGGTCGCTGATCTGCACCAGCGTGAAACCCTCCAGCGCGGGCGGCAGATCGGTGATCGGCACGTCGACACGCCGCACGCCAGGCCGGCGCCGCGCGTTCAGCAGCCCCAGCAGGCTCGCGAGCAAGGCCAGCGCCGGCACCGCGAGCGCCGACAACTGAAGCACCGACGCCGGGATCGCCGCCGCGCCGGTCGCCAAGCTCCACCCGCCCCAGGCCAGCAGCACCGCATCGCGCCCGAGCGTCAGGACCAGCAGCGTCGAGAAGAACCCCATCGCGATCAACCCGGCCCAGGCCAGCACCCCGGTAGCCGCGCGCCGCCCGAGGATCGGGCTCGCGGCCGACAGCACCAGCACGAACAGCGCGGCCAGCAGGGCCACGCCCACCCAGCCCCACGGCGCGGGCAGCCCACCCAGCAGGCGCGACCCGATGTAGGCGTGGAAGGCGGCCAGCAAGGCCACCGGAAACAAGCGGATTGACATGGTGGGACCTGTCCCGGAACGGGATGGAAGCGGGCAATCCCCGCAGATGGGGCCGCCGCGCGCCATCTCAACACAACCCCTGTCCCGGAAATCCAGGAAAACCCGGGCCTTTCAACGCAACAAAGTACAGCCCTTGGCGGGGTCCGTACCAAATCCCTCAAAGGCATACGTCTATCGTTGCGGCTGCGGACGTGGCGCACCACGTCGCATCAGTTCGACAACGATGGAGACACAGATGACAAACAAGACTGCAGTGGTTCTGGCTATTGGCGCGCTCGGCGTCGTGGCGGCCACGTCTTCGCACGCCACCGACCTCGTGATCGCGACCGTCAACAACGGCCACATGATCGAGATGCAGAAGCACACCAAGGACTTCGAAAAGGCGAACCCCGGCATCACGCTGAAGTGGGTCACGCTCGAAGAAGGCGTGCTGCGCCAGCGCGTCACCACCGACATCGCCACCAAGGGCGGCCAGTTCGACGTGATGACGATCGGCCTGTACGAAGCCCCCATCTGGAGCAAGAAGGGCTGGCTGAAGGAGATCAAGACCGATGCCGCCTACGACGTCGACGACCTGCTGCCGGCGATCCGCAGCGGCCTGTCGCTGGACGGCAAGCTGTATGCGGCGCCGTTCTACGGCGAAAGCTCGATGACGATGTACCGCGACGACCTCGTCAAGGCCAAGGGCCTGACGATGCCGGCCAACCCGACCTGGACGCAGATGGCCGACATCGTCTCGAAGATCCACGACCCGGCCAAGGGCGTGTACGGCCTGTGCCTGCGCGGCAAGCCGGGCTGGGGCGACAACATGGCCTTCCTGACGACGATGGTCAACACCTACGGCGGCCAGTGGTTCGACATGAGCTGGAAGCCGCAGATCGACACCAAGCCCTGGAAGGACGCGATCGGCCAGTACGTCGACCTGATGAAGAAGTACGGCCCGCCCGGCGCGTCGGCCAACAGCTTCAACGAGAACCTCGCGCTCTTCAACGAAGGCAAGTGCGGCGTGTGGATCGACGCGACGATCGCCGCGTCGTTCATCAGCGACCCGAAGCAGTCGAAGGTGGCCGACAAGGTCGCCTTCACGCAGGCACCGCAGGCCGTCACGCCGAAGGGCGCGAACTGGCTGTGGTCGTGGAACCTGGCGATCCCCGCCTCGTCGCAGAAGGCCGATGCCGCGCAGAAGTTCATCACCTGGGCGACGTCGAAGGAGTACATCAACCTGATCGCGCAGAGCTCCGGCTGGCACACCGTGCCGACCGGCACCCGCAAGTCGACCTACGCGAACCCGGAGTTCCAGAAGGTCGCGAAGTTCGCGGTCGAGGAGCAGAAGGCGATCAACAGCGCCAACCCGAACGACAGCACGTTGCCGAAGTCGCCGTACGTCGGCGTGCAGTACGCGGCCATTCCGGAGTTCCAGGCGATCGGCATCGCGGTCGGTCAGCAGATGAGCGCGGCCTTGTCGGGCAAGGTCACCGTGGACCAGGCCCTGAAGACCTCGCAAACCGCCGCCGAGCGTGAAATGACCAAGGGCGGCTACTTCAAGAAGTAAATGACGACCCCTCGGTCGGCGGGTACGTCGACCGATCCCCCGAGGGGATGCGGGCCGGCTTGGGGCGGCCCGGCGCTCGGCCCGCTCCTCTCCGGCCGACATCCAAAAGAGGTCCATGTCATGAGCCGATTCCTGCCCCGCGCGCTGATGGCGCCGGCGGTCACCACGCTGTTCCTGTGGATGATCGTCCCGCTGGTGATGACCATCTGGTTCTCGCTGGTGCACTACAACCTGATGCAGCCCGGCGACAAGACCTTCGTCGGCATCGAGAACTTCCACTACTTCATCACCGACCCGGACTTCTGGCCGGCGGTGCTGCAGACGCTCGAACTGCTCGGCGCGGTGATCGTGATCACCGTCGTGCTGGGCGTGGGCCTGGCGCTGCTGGTCAACGAGCCCTTCCCCGGCCAGGGCATCGTGCGCGTGCTGCTGATCTCGCCCTTCTTCGTGATGCCCACGGTGAACGCGCTGCTGTGGAAGCACATGATGATGAACCCGATCTACGGGGTGCTCGCGCATGTGTGGCACTTCTTCGGCGCGACACCGGTCGACTGGATGACCGACCTACCGCTGTTCTCGGTGATCCTGATGCTGTCGTGGCAGTGGCTGCCGTTCGCCTGCCTGATCTTCATCACCTCGCTGCAGTCGCTCGACCGCGAGCAGATGGAAGCCGCCCGCATGGACGGCGCCAATGCGCTGCACCAGTTCTGGTACCTGACGCTGCCGCACCTGGGCCGCTCGATCGCGGTCGTCGTGATGATCGAGATGATCTTCCTGATGAGCGTGTTCGCCGAGATCTTCACCACCACCGGCGGCGGCCCGGGCAACGAGAGCACCAACCTCGCGTTCCTGATCTTCAAGCAGGCGCTGATGAACTTCGATGTCGGCGTGGCCTCGGCCGGCGCGCTGTTCGCCGTCGTGCTCGCCAACATCGCGGCGGTGTTCCTGATCCGCATGGTCGGCAAGAACCTGGACTGACGCCATGAGCACCACCTACCCCAACGGCTTTCCGTACGTCCGCACCTTCTTCGCGTGGGCGATCGCGCTGTTGCTGTTCTTCCCGCTGCTGTGGCTCGGGCTGACGGCGTTCAAGACCGAGATGCAGGCGATCGCGGTGCCGCCGCAGCTGTTCTTCACGCCCACGCTGTCGAGCTTCGTCGAGGTGCAGGTGCGCAGCGACTACCTGCTGTACGCCAAGAACTCGCTGATCACGAGCGTGGTCTCGACCGTGCTCGGGCTGCTGATCGCGGCACCCGCGGCCTACTCGATGGCCTTCTTCCGCACCAGGCGCACCCGCGACATCCTGATGTGGATGCTGTCGACCAAGATGATGCCGGCGGTCGGCGCGCTGGTGCCGGTGTACGTGATGGCGCAGACCACCGGCATGCTCGATTCGCTGACGGCACTGATCATCGTGTTCACGCTGTCGAACCTGCCGATCATGGTGTGGATGCTCTACAGCGCCTTCAAGGAGGTGCCCAACGACATCCTCGAGGCGGTGCGGCTCGACGGCGCGACCGTGTGGGACGAGTTCCGCCACGTGATCCTGCCGCTGACGATGGGCGGCATCGCGTCGACCGGGCTGCTGTGCCTGGTGCTGGCGTGGAACGAGGCCTTCTGGTCGCTGAACCTGACCTCGGCCAACGCCGGCACGCTGGCCGCGCTGATCGCGTCGTACTCCAGTCCCGAGGGCCTGTTCTGGGCCAAGTTGTCGGCCGCGTCGCTGCTGGCCATCGCTCCCATCATCGTCTTCGGCTGGTTCAGCCAGAAGCAACTCGTCCAAGGCCTGACCTTCGGCGCCGTCAAGTAAGGAGACCCCATGTCATTCCTCGAACTCAAGGGCATCGTCAAGGAATTCGGGCCGGTGCGCACCATCAAGGGCATCGACCTGCAGATCGAGAAGGGCGAGTTCATCGTCTTCGTCGGACCGTCCGGCTGCGGCAAGTCGACGCTGCTGCGGCTGATCGCCGGGCTCGAGGCCACCACGCAAGGCTCGATCCAGCTCGACGGCCGCGACATCACCAACGTGCCCTCGGCCAAGCGCGACCTCGCGATGGTGTTCCAGTCGTACGCGCTGTACCCGCACATGACGGTGTTCGACAACATGTCGTTCGCGCTGAAACTCGCCAAGGTCGACGTGGCGACGCGCCAGCAGAAGGTCGAGCGCGCCGCGAAGATCCTGAACCTGACGCAGTACCTGCAGCGCACGCCGAAGGAGCTGTCGGGCGGCCAGCGCCAGCGGGTCGCGATCGGCCGCGCGATCGTGCGCGCGCCCAAGGTCTTCCTGTTCGACGAACCGCTGTCGAACCTCGACGCCGCGCTGCGCGGCCAGACGCGCGTCGAGATCGCGAGCCTGCACCGCGACCTCGGCGCGACCACCATCTACGTGACGCACGACCAGGTCGAGGCGATGACGCTGGCCGACCGCGTGGTGGTGCTGCGCGACGGGCTGATCGAGCAAGTCGGCACGCCGCTGGAGCTGTACGACCACCCGGCCAACCAGTTCGTCGCGCAGTTCATCGGCACGCCGCAGATGAACGTCGTGAAGACGGCCGCCGTGCCCGAGCTGACACGCCTGGCCGGCGCCCGCCTGCCGGCCGACGGCGCGGTCGGGGTGCGGCCCGAATACGTGCGCATCGTGGCGCCGGGCAACGGCCTGGCGGCGCGCGTGGAGCTGATCGAATCGCTCGGCTCCGACACGCTGATCCACACCCGCATCGGCGAGGGCAGCAGCGGCGTGCCGCTGATCTCGCGCCAGAGCGAGCGCACCACCCTCAAGCCGGGCGACAGCGTCGGCATCAGCTTCGACGCGACCGCCCTTCACATCTTCGACGCCCAGGGACGGACGCTGCGCCCGCTGCAGCAGGCCGCCTAGCGATGCGAGCTTCCCCATGACGACCACTCCCCTGACCATCCTCCACCTCGGCCTCGGCTCCTTCCACCGCGCGCACCAGGCCGTCTACCTGCAGAATCTGATCAACCAGGGCGACAGCAGCTGGCAGATCGCCGGCGGCAACCTGCGCCCCGACATGGCCGACACCATCGCCGCGCTGCAGAAGCAAGGCGGCGCCTACACGCTGGAGACGGTGACGCCGGCCGGCGAGCGCTTCTACGAACGCATCACCGCGATCCGCCAGATCGTGCCGTACACGCCCGACCTGGCCGGGCTGATCGCGATCGGCGCCGATGCAGCCACGCGCATCATCTCGTTCACCGTCACCGAGGCCGGCTACTACCTCGATGACCACAACCGGCTCGACGACAGCTTCGCCGACCTGGCCAGCGACCTCGCCGGTACGACGCGCTCCACGATCTACGGCGCGATGGCCGCGATCCTCGCCGAGCGCCGCCAACGCAACGCCGGCCCGGTGACGCTGCTGAACTGCGACAACCTGCGCGGCAACGGCGAGCGCTTCCGCGCCGGCTTCCTCGACTTCCTCGCGCGCCGCAATCAGTCGGACCTGCGCGCCTGGGTCGAGCAGCACACCAGCTCGCCGAACGACATGGTCGACCGCATCACGCCGCGCCCGCTGCCCGACATCGCGGGGCGAGTGAAGGCCGCGACCGGCGTCGACGATGGCGCGCCGGTGATGGGCGAGCGCTTCATCCAGTGGGTCATCGAGGACCACTTCATCAACGGCCGCCCGGCCTGGGAGAAGGCCGGCGCCGAGATGGTGGCCTCGGTGCTGCCGTACGAGGAAGCGAAGATCCGCATCCTGAACGCGAGCCACAGCTGCTTCGCGTGGGCCGGCACGCTGCTCGGCTACCAGTACATCCACGAAGACGTGGCGCACCCGGCGATCCGCAAGATGGCGTTCGACTACGTCACCAACGACGTGATCCCGTCGCTGGAGTCGTCACAAAAACCTTATCCGCTCGACCTCGCGGCCTACCGCGACGTCGTGATCGACCGCTTCAGCAACCCGTACCTGCAGGACACCAACCAGCGCGTCGCGATGGACGGCTACGCGAAGATCGCCGGCTTCCTGTGGCCGACCTTCCGCGAGTGCCTCGGCCGCGGCGCGTCGATCGCGTCGGTCGCGAAGCTGCCGGCGCTGTTCTTCGAGTTCCTCGGCCGCTGGCACCGCGGCGAGCTGAGCTACACGTACCACGACCAGGGCATGGACGCGGCGAGCGCGCATGCGATCTTCGAGAGCGCCGACCCGCTGGCCGCGTTCAGCCGCGACCCGGTGCTGTGGGGCCCGCTGGCCGGCGATGCGCGGCTGGTGGCGGCGCTGCAGCAGGCGCATGCCGAGGTGCTGCAGTTCCTGAAGGAGAACGGCCATGGCTGATTTCCCCGCCACCCAACGCCTCGCGGACTGCCACGCGCTGCTGACCGGCGCCGGCGGCGGCATCGGGCTCGCGGTGACGCGGGCCTTCCTGCGCGAAGGCGCGCGCTGCACCGCGGTCGACCTGCCGGCCACGCCGGCGCCCGAGCTGCAGGCGCTGGTCGACCAGCACCCGGGGCGCTTCCAGTACCTGAGCGGCAACGTCGCGCGCAGCGACGACATCGCGCGCTTCGTCGCCGGCGCGCAGGAACGCCTGGGGCCGATCACGACGCTGTTCAACAACGCCGCGGTGTTCGACCTGGCGCCGCTGCTCGATTCGGACGAGGCGATGTACCAGCGCCTCTTCGACGTCAACGTCAAAGGCATGTTCTTCACGATGCAGGCGGTGCTGCGCCGCATGGTCGACGGCGGCGTGCGCGGCAGCATCATCAACCTCGCGTCGCAGGCCGGTCGCCGCGGCGAGGCGCTGGTGTCGCACTACTGCGCGAGCAAGGCGGCGGTGATCAGCTACACGCAATCGGCCGCGCTCGCGATGGCGCCCCACGGCATCCGCGTCAACGGCATCGCGCCGGGCGTGGTCGACACGCCGATGTGGGGGCAGGTCGACGCCCTCTTCGCGCGCCACGAGCACCTGCAGCCGGGCGAGAAGAAGATCGCGGTCGGCAAGGCCGTGCCGCTGGGCCGCATGGGCGTGCCCGACGACATCGCCGGCGCCGCGGTCTTCCTGGCCGGTGGAGAATCGGCCTACATCACCGCGCAGACGCTGAACGTCGACGGCGGCAACGTGATGAATTGACCCCCCCGAAGCGCCTGCGGCGCCTCCCCCCGGGGGGCGCCACCAGCGGCCCGGCAAAGCCGGTTCCGCGGTGGCCGCTTGATGGCACATGAGTAGATGAACATGAATCGCACACGCAGCCCCGAACTCGAGCACGACTTCGTGCGCGACACCAAGCTCGGCTACGAGCCCGAGGGCACCTACGGCTACGTGCGCTGCCTGGAGCACGGCGTGCCGAACCCGCTGGTGCGCTGGCACTACCACGAAGAGTACGAGCTGCACCTGATCATCGAGACGCGCGGCAAGGTGTTCGTCGGCGACTACATCGGGCATTTCGAGCCGGGGCACCTGGTGCTGACCGGGCCGCGCCTGCCGCACAACTGGATCTCCACCGACATCCCGGCCGAAGGCGTGCCGCTGCGCGACGTGGTGCTGCAGTTCTCCGACGAGCCGCTGCGCCGCGCGACCGACCTGATCCACGACCTGCGCGACGTGCTGCCGCTGCTGGAGCGGGCGCGCCACGGCATCGAGTTCTTCGGCATGAGCGACCGGGCGCGCGAGCGGCTGGTGCGCATCCGCAGCCTGCACGGGCTGAAGCGCTTCACCGAGTTCCTGGAGTTCCTCGGCGAGCTGTCGGAGTGCAGCGACTACCGGCTGCTGTCGAGCATGCCGCTGCAGAGCTTCGACGACGACACCTCGCTCGCGCAGATCAGCACCATCGTCGACTACATCACCGAGAACAGCGCCAACCAGTTCTCGATGGCCGAGCTGAGCCGGCGCGTGGGCATGAGCGAGAGCCAGTTCTCGCGCTACTTCCGGCGCGCCACCGGCAACACCTTCACCGATTTCGTGAACCGGCTGCGCGTGACGCGGGCCTGCCAGCTGCTGATGGAGACCGACCGCTACATCACCAACGTCTGCTACGACGCGGGGTTCAACAACGTCGCGAACTTCAACCGTCGCTTCCTGGAGATCAAGGGGATGACGCCGAAGGAGTTCCGCAAGCAGGGCGAGGCAAGGTTCGGCGGGGGCTCGGGTAAATCCCCATCCCAGTAGCCAATCCCCCCCGGTGCACACTGCCGGGATGCCTTCGGTTGCCCCTGCCCGCCCGCGCATCCTCGTCGTCGACGACGACCCCGACCTGCGCGCGTCGCTCGACGACGCGCTGACGCAGTCCGGCTTCGACGTCAGCACCGCCGGCGACGGCGTCGGCCTGCACGCGGCGCTGGCCGAGGCGCCGCACGCGCTGGTGCTGCTCGACCTGCGCCTGAAGGACGAGCACGGCCTCGCGCTCGCACGCGGCCTGCGCGAGCGGCATCCGACCCTGCCGATCATCATGATCAGCGGCAGCAGCGACGAGATGGACCGCGTGCTGCTGCTCGAACTCGCGGCCGACGACTTCCTCGTCAAGCCGTTCAGCCCGCGCGAACTGCTGGCCCACGTGCGCGCGGTGCTGCGGCGCACGCAGCCTGCCGGCGCCGCACCGGCGCCACGCGAGCCCGCCGCGCAGCTGCAGTTCGGCGACTGGACGCTCGACCTGCGCGAGCGCGAGCTGCGCAGCGCCGACGGCAGTGCCTGCGCGCTGACGCCGGCCGAGTTCCGGCTGCTCGAAGCCTTCGTCAGCCAGCCCGGCAAGGTGTGGACGCGCGACCAGCTGCTGGAGCACACGCGCAGCCTGGAGACCGAGGTGTTCGACCGCAGCGTCGACGTGCTGATCCTGCGCGTGCGCCGCAAGATCGAGCCGAACCCGAAGCACCCGCGCTACATCTGCACCGAGCGCGGGCTGGGCTATGTCTTTGCCGCCCCGGTGACACACGGGCATGAGCGCACCACCTGAAGCGACCCCCAGTGTCGGCCCGCGCGCGCAGCGGGTGCGCACGCGGCTGATGGCCGCCTTCGTGATCCTGCTGGCCGCGGCCATCGCGCTGACCATCGTCGGCTGGCTCGGCATGCAGCGCACGCAGCGCGAGCTGTCCGCCTACGAAGACGAGGTGCTGCCGCAGATCGCGCAGGCGCTCGAACTCGCCGAACGCACGACACGGCTGGCCGCCACCGCGCCGAACCTGGCCGAGTCGCGCACGCCCGAGAGCCTGGACGCCAACGCGACGATCGCGCGCGGGCTGATCAGCGAGATCCGCCAGCGCTCCGGCGAGATCGACGTCCAGAGCCCGCTGAAGGCCCGCCTCGACCCGCTGATCGACCGCGGCGACATCAACCTGCTGCGCCTGGCCGAGCTGACCCAGCTGCGCCAGCAGGTGCGCCAGCGGCTGCAGACGCAGATGGAGCGGCTGGAGGACATCGGCAGCCGGCTGCACGCCCGCGGCACGCCGCCGCGCCACGGCGACCCGGTGCTGACCCAGGTGTGGTCCAGCCTGGTGCTGGGTGCAAGCGTCGACACGCCGGCCACGCTCGGGCGGCTGCAGGCCGATGTGGAAGCGCTGCTGATCGCGGCCGACCGGCGCGCGGCCTACGCCGGCCTCGGCGACGTGTTCCGCGCGACGCTGCGCGAGCTGTCGATCGGCCCGGCCGGCATCCTGCGGCTGCGCAGCGAGCAGATCAACCTCGACGGCCGCAGCGGCTCGCTGGTGCTGCTGACGCGCACCAATGCCGATGAACTGAGCGCGCAGGTCTCGCGCCACGTCGACACGCTGCGCCAGACCGCGCAGACGCGCAGCGAGGGGGTCTCGCGCGCGATCACCTCCGGCAAGACCGGGCTGCTGTTGCTGACGCTGGTGTGCGGCGTGATCGCGCTCGGCGCTACGGCCTACGTGCACCGGCTGGTCGGCGGCGTCGAGCGGATCACCGCGGTGATGTCGCGGCTGGCGCGCGGCGACACCTCGGTGGCCACGCCGGCGACCGCGCGCCGCGACGAACTGGGCGCGCTGGCCCGCACCTTCGAGGTGTTCCGCGACAACCTGCTGGCCAAGCAGCAGCTGGTGGCCGACCTGCGCCAGCAGGGCGAGCTGCGGGCCGCGGTGCACAGCAGCATGAACGACGGGCTGGCAGTGTTCGACCGCGACGGCCGGCTGCGGCTCTGGAACGAGCCGCTCGAACGCATGCTGGCCGTGCATGGCGTGCGACCGCTTGAGGGCGAGCCGCCGCGCCAGCTGATGGCGCAGCTGACCGGCGGCATCGCATGGAGTGCGCCGGGCCTGACCGAGCGGCAGACGCTGGCCGCCGGCGCGCTGCCGCCGTTCACCGCGCATGCGCACGTCGAGCTGTACCTGCCGGACAACCGGGTCTACGACGTGCGCAGCCGGGCGATGCCGGATGGCGGCGTCGTGAGCCTGGTCACCGACCTGACCGAGCGCCGCGCGATCGAGGTGCAGCTGCAGCATGCGCTGCGGCTGGAGATGCTGGGCCAGTTGACCGGCGGCGTCGCGCACGATTTCAACAACCACCTGGGCACGATCGTCGGCACGCTCGGGCTGCTGGAGTCGCAGCCCGGGCTCGATGCGATCGGCCGCGCGCAGCTGCAGCGCGCCGGCCGCGCCGCCGAGCGCGCCAGTGCGTTGACGCGGCGGCTGCTCGCGTTCGCGCGGCGCCAGCCGCTGCAGGCCGAGCCGGTGGTGGTGGATGCGATGGTCGAGGAGATGGTCGACCTGATCGACTACAGCGCCGGCGAGGCGGTGCAGGTGGCGCTCGCGCTGCGCGCTGGCACCGCCCGCGTGCACCTGGACCGCGGGCAGCTGGAGAACGCGCTGCTGAACCTGGTGATCAACAGCGCGGCCGCGATGCCGGGTGGCGGGCGGCTGCAGGTCGCGACGCGGGTGGACGGCGGGGAGCTCGAACTGCGCATCACCGACACCGGCAGCGGCATTCCGGAGGCGCTGCGCGAGAAGGTGTTCGAGCCGTTCTTCACGACCAAGGCGGACGGCGAAGGCAGCGGGCTCGGGCTGTCGATCGTCTACGGCTTCGTCAAGCAATCGGGTGGGCGCATCGCGCTCGCGAGCCGCATCGGCGAGGGCACGAGCGTGACGCTGCGCTTCGCGCTGGATGCGGGCGTGACGGCGGCGGTGCCGGTGGTCCCGGTGGTGCGGACGCCTGCCGAGGCCGACTGGCCGGTGTCGTCGGTGCTGCTGGTCGACGACGACGAGACCTTCCGCAGCACGGTGGCCGAGATGCTGTCGGCAGCCGGTTGCAGCGTGCGCGCGGTGGCGAGCGCCGAGCGGGCGCTGGACCTGCTCAAGAAGGGCCCGGCACCGCAGATGCTGCTGTCGGACGTGCGGCTGGGCGACGGCACCGGCGGCGTGGAACTCGCACACGCGGTCGCCGCCGGCTGGCCCGACGTGCGCGTGGCGCTGATGTCGGGCATGCGCGCAGAGGCGTTCGGCGCACAGGATGCCGAACCGGGTTGGCCGTTCCTGCAGAAGCCGTTCGATGCATCGGCGCTGCGCGACTGCCTGCGTGCCGCGCTCGCACCGGCCCGCTGACCGCCCCTCAGCGCAGCCGCTTCAGCGTGGCAATGCCTTCGCGAGGCGCCGCCGATGCCTGCACCGGGTCGAGCACGGCCGGCACCGGCACCACCAGCACCTTCACGCTGCCGGCGATGAACAACGTGCGGCCATCCGCGGCGATGTTGACGATCGGCTTCACGCAACTGCCGTCAGCGAGCGCCGTGCGGCAGGTCGGGTATTCGGCCAACCCGAAGCTGCCGAGCAGCGGCAATTGCGCCGCAGCACCGACCGGCCCGCTGGCATCGAAGACAAAGACGCGAGGCAGCGTCGTGCCGGCCGGGTCGCTCCAGTCCGACGGCAGCGACACGACGTACACGCGGCGCCCGTCCGGCGACAGCACCGCCGCGTTGTCGCTCCAGCCGGGCGCCGTCACGTGGACCGCGCCGATCAACGCGAAGTCCGCGTCGTAGACCTTGCCGGCCACCATCATCCGGCTGCCGGTCTCGTCGATGCCGTTCAGCGGCGCGTCCAACGCTCCGACATTCGCGGGTGCGTCGTGCCACTCGGGCAAGGAGATGTCCGCATACAGCAGCGGCGACGGGCCGCCGCGGTTCGAGCTCATCACGACCCGTTCGCCGTTGCGCGACACCTCGATGGCCGATCCGTTCGGGAAGGCGGTCGTCGAGCCGGTCGCCACATCCGCGAAGACCCGGGTCCCCAGGTCGAAGGTCATCCCCCGACCGCCATCCGTGCCGGCCCAGAACCTCGCCTTGCCATCGTTCGTGACGCCGATGCCATGGCCGGTCGATCCGGCGACCGGCTTCACGCCCATCAGATAGGTCCAGGAGATCGAGAATCCCACCGGATCCACCAGGTACAGCCGGCCGCTGTCCGTGGTGGCAAGCAGCCACTGGCCGTCGGGGCTCAGCCCGATGTCGACGAGGCCGGGCATCTGCAGCGTTCTGGCAGACCACTCGCTGCCCTGGTTCCGAAAGCGCAGCACGGCCGACAGCCGGCGGTTGGCGACAAACACCTGGCGGTGCCAGGCATCGTGGAGCACGCTGACCGGTGTGCCGTCCGCGGGGAAGCTTGCCGCGGGGTAGGCCTGGGGATCGATCACCCGCAGCGTCGCCGGCTGGGTGGCGATGCCCAGCGCATTCGACATGCTGACCTGGAAGTTCCCCGCCGCCAGTGCCGGCAGCGTCACTTTCAGCGAGGCCGCGCCGGCCCGCTCGACGTCGACCGGCGTGACGCCGCCGATCGACAGGTGCGATGCCGGGTCGGCCAGCCGATCGAAGCCGCGGCCGCTCACGATGAGCGTCGCAGGCTGGCCCGACAACAGCAAGGCCGGCCCGAGCGTGAGCACCTCGGCCAGTTCGCGCCGCAACGTCAGTTTGGCGTCCGCCGGCGTCAGGTCCTGTCCGACCGGCGCATCGGAAGCATGCACCTTGATCTTCACGGTGGAGATCGCGTCGGAGTAGGGAGGCAGCGCGCGCAGGTCGGCGACCTTCACCTCGAACGGCACCGACGTGCCCACCGGCCCACTCGGCTGCGGCAGGTGCACCCAGGGCGACACGGTGGTGGCCGTCCAGGTGCCGGAGGCAACGCCGTTGGTGACCACCGGAATACTGCCCGACAGCACCGAGCCGGTCGAATCACTGTCGAGCACCACCGACTGGGGCAGCGGTACCGCGAGGCCCCTGCCGACGGTCATCGAGACCGGCACCTTCACGGGCTTGCCCGGATACGCGCCCGTCAGCGTGATCGTCGCCAGATAGACGCCCGGCGCGAGACGCAGTGCGCTGGCCTGCGCCAGCAGATCGCCGTCGGAACCCGTGGTCAGCGTCAGCCAATCGGTTGCCGCCAGGCCGCTGTTGTACGAGATGCTCGCCGTCACGTCGGGATTCCAGCTCGGCCGCTGCAGGCCCAGCGGCTGCGGCGTGGCGCTGGTGCCTTCGGCAACGGCCAGCGTCAGCCCGGTCTTCGCGGCGACGTCCAGCATCCGATCACCGCCCGAAGGAGCACTGACGGTGAAGGTGACGGGCAGATCGACCGTCTGGGTACCGCTGCTCACGTGAATCACCGCCTTGTAGGTGCCAGACGGCAGCGACAGCGTGCTCACGGTGAAGCCGGTCGCATCGGTGTCGGAGACGGTCAGCCACGGGAGGTTCGGCGGGCCGAGCTTGAAACCGTCCTGGCCGTACTCGTTCAGGCTGAGCACGCGGACCCGGGCGTTCGCCGCCTGGCCACTGGGGGCCGAAAGCGCCAGCGCGGCCGAGTCGAGAACGAGTTGCCGGGCGGGGACCTCATGGCGCACCGTGAGCATGCGGCTGTGGCTTCCGGCCGTCACCCGGATGCCGGCTGTGAAGGTGCTGGCGCTGCTCGCGAGCGCGGTGACGCGGAAGCTGTCGGCGGTGAGCTGGTCGATGGTGGCCCAGCCGGCGAGCGACGACGCGGCGAAGCTGGTCGCATCGGGCGGCAGCGTCAGGTGCACCGTGGCGGACACCGGCTCGCCGACAAAGCTTTGCAGCACCAGCGTGTCCGGACTGAACACGATGTTCGGCCGCACGGTGATGGTGTACGACAGATTGGCAGGCGACCCCGCGTAGTGCCGCTTGCAGGTCGGGTCGGCGCAGACCAGCAGCACCAGCGTTCCCGTGTAGGTGCCCGCGGGCAGCTGCGAATTCACGATGACGCGCACCCGCGCGCCCGTGGTGCCCTGCACGTCGACCTGCACGTGGTCGATGTTCGAATCAGGTTTCCCGCTGGGGGTGTCGGCGCCGAGGTACACGCTGCCGCTGGGCGAACCGTGCGCGGTGGCCTGCACCACGCCTTCTGGCGCGACCTGGCCCGCCTCGAACTCGATGCTGACGTTGTCGCGGTCGTAGGTGACGCCGAAGGTCGCGCTCGTCACGCCATCGTCTGCGCCGCCACCTCCACCGCAGGCCGACGACAACAGCATCGCCGCGGCGACAAGACAGCAGTTCGCCAGCCGGCGAACCGGCGCGCGCAGGGAAACCATGTCGACTCCTCCTCGCCCGTGCCGGTGGCCGGGTGCCCGTTTCGTTGTGGATGGGTGCGGCGCGCCCTCACGCGCCGTGGCGCATTCTAGGCAGGCTCAACGCTCTCGCGCTGCCTCCTGCGCGACCTTCTTCACCGGCGACAGCAAATACTCGATCACCGAGCGCCGCCCCTGCTGCACCTCGGCCGTGACGGCCATGCCCGGGTTCAGCGCCAGCTTCTCGCCGGTGGCGGCGCTGGTCAGCACCGGGCTGTCGATCTGCACGATCGCGCGGTAGTTGAGCTGCGGCTGGCCCGGTGGCTGGGGTTGCTGTTGTTGCTGCTTCGGATCGGCCGCATCGGCGCTGACCAGGATCACGCGGCCGTCGAGCAGGCCGTATTTCTGGAACGGGTAGGCCGCGACCTTGACCTTGGCGAGCTGGCCGACGCTGACGAAGCCGACGTCCTCGTTGTGCAGCTGCACCTCGGCCTGCAGCGGCTCGCCCTGCGGCACGATGTTCATCAGCAGCGCGCCGGCCGACACCACCGCGCCGCGCGTGGTGGTGGCCAGGTCCTTCACGATGCCGGCGTTCGGCGCGCGGATCTCCAGCTGGCCGGCACGCACCGTCGACTTCTGCCATTCCTGGTCGCTGCGGTTCAGCGTGGCCAGCGTCTCGATGCGCTCGTTCTCGAGCTGCGAGCGGTACTGCGAGCGCAGCGCCGCCAGCTTGCGCTCCGATTGCGCGATGGCGAGTGCCCCGCTCTGCACGTTGGCGGTCTGCACCTTCACGTCCTGCTCGCGCTCGGTGGCCTCGCGGCCCTTCTCGTTGGCCGCCAGCTCGCCGACGAAGCCTTCCTTGACGAGCTGACGGTAGGCCTGCGCGGACTGCTGGTAGCTCGGCAGCGTCTGCGTCAGCTTGGACAGCTGTTGCTGCGACGCATGCAGGTCGGCCTGCGCGCGGGCGCGGGTCTCCTGCTCCTGCGCGACGGCATCGAGGTAGGCCTGGCGGCGCGCGCGGAACTGCGCGTCGACCTGGGCGTACAGCAGCGGCGGCTCGCCGCGGCCGGGCAGCAGCGGCTGGTCGGCCAGCTCGGCCTCGATGCGGCGCAGCGTCAGCTTCTTCAGCGCCACCTCCTGGCCGAGCGCCGCGGTGTCGGCCTGCGAGGCCCGCGCGTCCAGCTTCAGCAGCAACTGGCCCTCGGTCACCGCGTCGCCGTCCTTCACCAGGATCTCGGTGACGACACCGGCCTCGGCCGGCTGCACGAGCTTGGTGAAGCTGATCGGCACCAGCCGGCCCTCGGCCGTCGCGATGATGTCGAGCTGCGCGAACACCGACCACGCGAGCAGCAGCCCGATCAGCACCGCGACCGTGACCAACAGCACCCGCGGCAGGCGCGCCGGCGGGCGCTCCTGGATCGCGAGCAGGTCGGGCGCGAAGTCGAGCGCGTCGGGGTCGAGCACGGCGAGCTGGGTCATGCGCCGAGGCCTCGCAGGTCGTGGCGTTCACCGCGCCAGACCGTGTGGTTGCCGGATCCGGCGAGGCCGGCGGCCAGCACGTCCGACGCCGCGGCCGGGTCGGCGCCGATCGGCGTCGGCAGGCCCTCGCGTTGCGGGCTCGCGATGCGCATCGCCGAATCCAGCGCGCTCCACGAATCGACCAGCAAGGGCATCGCCTTCTCGGTCGGCGCGCTGCTCGACAACGCCGTCACCGTGATCGGAATCGTCGTGCCGTCGGCCAGCTTGATCGACTCGATCTTGTTGGCCGTGCCGACGTACCAGTTGGTGATCGTCAGCTTGTCGGCCGTCACGCCGCTGATCCCCAGCACGAGGTTGTTGCCGCTGCGCGTCTGGGTCAGCTGCGCTGCGGTGATGCCGGTGGCGATCTCGATGCGGTCGCTGCCACCCGCATCGGTGATCGTGTCCTGGCCGTCGCCGCGACCCCAACGGTAGACGTCGTTGGAGCTCGTTGCGGTGTCGCTCATCGTGTCGGTGCCGCCACCGCCGTAGTAGGTGTCGTTGCCGAGCCCACCCGTCAGCGTGTTGTTGCCGCTGTTGCCGAACAGCAGGTTGTCGAGATCGTTGCCCATGCCATTCAGGTTGCCGGTGCCCAGCAGGTTCAGGTTCTCGACGTTGGCAGCCAGCGCGCTGGTCATCGTGGCCAGGGTGTTCAGCGTGTCGGTGCCCTCGCCGAACAGCTCGGTGATCGTCTCGCCCGCGACGTCCACGAAGTAGCTGTCGTTGCCCAGGCCACCGATCATCATGTCGACACCGCCCTTTCCGTCGAGCACGTTGTTGCCGACATTGCCCACCAGCGTGTTCGCCGTCGTGCTGCCCGTCCCGTCGATGTTGGCACTGCCCTTGAGCGTGAGGGTCTCGACATTCACGGCCAGCGTGTAGGTGACGGTGGACTCGACCGCGTCGGTACCGGCACCGGACGCCTCGGTGATGCTGTCAAGCTGGTCATCGACCACATAGGTGTCGTTGCCCGCCCCGCCGCTCATGGCGTCCGCTCCCGCGCCACCGTCCAGCCGGTTGGTTCCGCCGTTGCCGGTGAGGGTGTTGGCCAGGTCGTTGCCCGTGCCGTTCACGTTCGAACTGCCCGTCAGCGTCAACACCTCGATGTTCGCCGAGAGCGTGTAGCTGACGTTGCTCTTCACCGTGTCGGTGCCTTCGGCGGAGTTCTCGACGATGACATCGGCCGTGCTGTCCACCGTGTAGGCGTCGTCGCCTGCACCGCCGCGCATCGTGTCGACGCCCTGCCCGCCGTCCAGCGCATTGGCCCCGGCATTGCCCACCAGCACGTTGCCGACCTTGTTGCCGATGCCGTTCAGGTTGCCGGTGCCGGTGAGCGTCAGGTTCTCCAGCGTCGCCGCCAGCGTCAGCGTGATGGCGGATTCGACGGTGTCGATGCCCTCGCCATCGAACTCGTTGATGTTGTCCTGCGTGCTGTCGATGACATACGTGTCGTCGCCCAGGCCGCCGTACAGGCTGTCGGTGCCGGCACCGCCCTCCAGCCGATCGTTGCCGGCGTCGCCGTTCAGGAAGTCGTTGCCGTCGCCGCCGAGCAGCGTGTCGTTGCCGATGTTGCCGCGCAGCCAGTCGTTGCCGGCCAGGCCGGTCAGCAGGCTGTCGATGGGGAGCGCTTCGAGGGTGTCGTCACCGTCGGTCCCGGTGAGCCGACTGAGCAGCTGGTTGATCTGCGACGTGCCCCAGACCGTGCCGTCCGCAAAGCGGATCTCCTCCACGTGGCCTGTGCTCGTGTCGGACAGATACCACTCGGCGACGCGAATCGTGTCGCCCGTCACCGCATGGGTGAGCACGAGGTCGCGATTGTCCAGCTTGCCGCGGATGTCGGAGGCCAGCACGCCGGACTGGAAGACGATCGCATCGACGGCACTGTCGTCCACCGCATTCATCTCATTCGCCACGAAGAACTCGTCGCGCTTGATCTCCAACACCACGTCCTGTCCCCAGTTCGCGCCGAAGACATATTGGTCGGCTCCTTCGCCGCCGACGAGCGTATCGTCGCCTGCGCCGCCGCTGAGCGTGTCGGCGCCGCTCCCCCCCTTGAGCAGGTCGTTGCCGGCATCGCCGTTCAGCATGTCGGCCGCGCCCTGGCCGAACAACTGGTCGTCGCCATCGCCGGCGGACAAGCTGCCGCCGCCCGCCGAGGCGATCAGCAGGTCAGCACCCGTGGTCGCCTGCTGCAACGAGCTGCGGCCGAGACCGGCCACGATCGCATCGCGCGTGAGCCGCGTGCGATCGGGCAGCAGGATGGAGTCGAGGTCGGTGCGGACCATGCCCGGGCCCGAGAAAAAGTCTTCGATCGTCATCTGATCGGCACTGCCGTCGATCGAGATCACCAGCGCGGTGTCCTGCTGCGTGAAGCGCAGGCGGCTCGCATCGGTGCTGGCCGTCAGGCCGATCGCCGACAGGCCCTGCTTCGATCCCTGCCAAAGCGCATCGCTGCGCGCGCCTGCGGTGCTGACCCGGTCCACGCCCGCTCCCTGGCCGAACTGCACCTGGACGTATGAAGACATGTTGCCGGTGCGGCTGAGGCTCAGCGTGTCGTTGCCGCTGCCTCCGTCGAGCAGCGCGTAGGTGGCGTCGCGGATCTCCAGCATGTCGTCTCCCGCGCCACCGAGCAGGGTGTCGTGCCCGCCGTAGCCGCGCAGGGTGTCGTTGCCGTCGCCGCCATCGAGCTGGTCGTAGGAGTCGAGGTAGTCGTAGCGCTGGTAGAAGGAGCTGTAGCTGACGCTTGCGAAGTCCAGCGACTCGAGGCGGTCGTCGCCGTCGCCGCCCTGGATCGCGTTGTTCGCCTGGCTGCCGTACAGCACGTTGTTGCCGGCGTTGCCCAGCACGTCGATGTTGCCGATCAATGCGCCCGCGCGCAGGTTCTCGACATTCGCATAGTCGGCAAGCGACAGCCGCGTGGCCGTGAGCCCGGCCAGGCTGTCGACGATCACCGTGTCGATGCCGCCGTTCGCCGCCTCGATCACCACGTCGTTCACGCCGATGCGGTAGGTGTCGTTGCCACCTTGGCCGGCCAGCACGTTGGCGGCCGTGTTCTGCGTGCTGTCGAAGATGTTGTCCAGCGCATTGCCGCCGCCGCTGATGGCCGCGCTGCCGCGCAGCGTCAGCATCTCCAGGTTGGCGCCGAGCGTGTAGCTTTGCGTCGAGATCACCTGGTCTGCCGAGGACAGCTGAGCCCCGTCGGCGAGGACCGCCTTCTCGATCACGACGTCGCCCACGTCGTCGACCATGTAGGTGTCGTCGATCGTGGTGCCCATCATCGTGTCGGCCCCGGCGCCACCGTCGATCAGCGTGCCGAGGATCGGGCCGCTGATCCAGTTGAAGTTCGCACCGCCCGTCTGCAGGTCGATCACGTTGTTGCCGGCATTGCCGATGTACGTGTAGCGCAACACGTCGTTGGCGTTGTAGAAGATGCCGCTGGCCTTGATGAGAGAGCCGACGTAGAGGTTCTCCACGTTGTCGGGGAGCGTGACGCCGAACGCGTTGCTCTGCAGCGTGTCGATGCCTTGGCCCGCGAGTTCCACGACGTTCGGCGTGACCGGCACGAAGAAGCTGCGATCGACGCCGGCGTAGCGCGTGCGGTCGAGGACGTAGTACCAGTCGTTGCCGGCGCCGCCGTACAAGGTGTCGGCACCGCCCATGCCGTCCAGCACGTTGTTGCCGGCATTGCCACGCAGCACGTTGGCCGCCGCATTGCCGTAGCCCGAGATCGGCATCCAGCCGGTCAGCTCCAGGTTCTCGACGTTGTCCGGCAGCGTGTACGTCACCGTGCTGCGCGCCGTGTCGGTGCCGCCGCCAGCCTGCTCGATGATCACGTCGGACGAGTTGTCGATCGAGAAGACATCGTCGCCGATGCCCCCCGTCTGCGTGTCGGCCGGGCCATGGATGCTGGCCCCGGCGCGAGCGACCACGTCGGCGTAGCTCCAGGTGCTGCCGTCGGCGAAGCGGATGCTGGCCACGCCCTGGCCGCCGGGCTGGAAGAACTGGTCGATCCACATCTGGGCGCCCGAGGGGCCATGCACCAGGATCAGCGAATCGCTGGTGGAGGACGCTCCACCACCGTCCTGATCGGTGCGCACGAGCGTGATGTCGGCGGCTGAGAACCCGGCACCGACCTGGATCACATTGGCGTTGCTGCCATCGAGATCGATGACGCGGTCGCTGCCCGTCCCTGGGTTGAACAGGTAGGTGTCGTTGCCGGCACCACCCTTCAGCACGTCGTAGTCGGCGCCGCCGTCCAGCACGTCGTTGCCGGTGCCGCCGTCGAGCACGTCGTCGCCGCCGCTGCCCAGCAGGGTGTCGTCACCGGCGCCGGACTGCACGCTGTCGTTGCCGCCCAACGCGTCGATCGCGTCGGCCGCGGCCCCGGTGTAGATCTGGTCGGCACCGGTGGTGGCCTGCTCGTTGCCGCTCGCCAGCGGCAGGGATGCCGTGGTGAACGCCGAGCCATCCGCGAATCGGTACTGGTTCATCGGGTTGGTCGAGAAGGCGCCCGTCACCGTCAGCTGGTCGCTGGTGCCGCGAATGCGGATGATCAGGTCGTCGTCGTGCTGGACCCAGATCAGGTCCGAGGGCAGGACATCCGCGGTGAACTGCACCACCTCGACATCGGTCTGGCCGCGATCGGTGTTGCCGATGCGGTCGGCGCCGTCGCCACGACCGAAGACGTAGGTGTCGTTGCCGCCGCCCCCGGTCAGCGTGTTGGCCAGCGCATTGCCACGCAGCACCTCGTCAAGGAATGTGCCGGAGACGCTGCTGCCGGTAGCCGTTGCATCGAGCCGCACGCCACGCGCGGCGAGCTCCTGGAAGCTCAGCGTGGACCCATCGGCGAAACGCACGCGGTCGAACGAAGTCGACACATGGGCCCAGTCGGCACCGTTGAACTGCAGCACGGCGCAGTCGGTTCCGCTGCCGTAGGCGAGTACGAGCCGCGGCGCGCGGTCGACGACACGCCATTCCAGCCGCACGCTGTCGGGGGCCACGTTGTCGGCGAACTCGATCACGTTCGGATCGCGCGAGACGCCGGCCTCGGACAGCAGCGCGGAGCCCTGCAGCAGGTCCATGCCGTCGCCCTGGCTCAGCGCGATGGTGACGCCGCCGCCGTTCCAGTTGTAGATGTCGTCGCCGCCGGCGCCTTCCAGGCGCGCGTTGCCGTCGAAGCTGTTCAGCGTATCGGCCGCCTTGCCGCCGGCCAGTGAGCGCGAGCTGCCGTCCGTCGTGAGGGAGACGCTGTCGACAAGCGTCGAGCGCAGCAACTGCGCGAGCGACTGGGTCGTGCCATCCGCCATCTCGAACGAGCTGACCGCATTGCCTCGCAGGCCACCCTGGATCACCACCCGCGCGCCGCCGTCCATCACGACGACCAGGTCGCCCGGGACTGCTCCCTTGCCGGTGGCCACCACGGCCTCATCGGCAAACACGACCTTGTTGACGCCTTGCGTGTCGGAGATCGTGTCGGCCACGGTGCCGTCGATGGTCAGGTCGCCGGCATGCAGGATGTAGGTGTCGTCGCCGGCGCCGCCGGACATCAGGTCCAGGCCGGCACCGCCGTCCAGCGTGTCGTTGCCGGCACCGCCGATGAGCGTGTCGTCGCCGGCGCCACCGATCAGCAGGTCCTTGCCATTGCCGCCGACCAGCGTGTCCGCACCGCTGCCGCCGTCGAGCGTGTCGTCGCCGGTCAGGGTGGAGACAGCGAAGAAGGAGTCTTCGTTCTCGCCCGAGAGCCAGTCGTTGCCATCACCGCCGCTCAACAGGTCGTTGCCGCCGCCGCCGAGCAGCGTGTCGGCCCCCTGACCGCCCTTCAACGTGTCGGCGCCGTGCTGGCTGGCCGGCAGGATGCCCTCGACATCGTCGCCCGAGAGCTGGTCGTCGCCATCGCCGCCGTCCATGTTGTCACTGCCGGCATCGCCCCACAGCCTGTCGTTGTCGGCACCGCCGAGCAGGGTGTCATTGCCGCCGCCTCCGCGCAGCGTGTCGTTGCCTGACTCGCCGTCGAGGTAATCCGCGCCTTCGTCGCCGGCTGCGGTATATGTCCAGCTCTGTGCCGTGGCGCCATTGACACCGTCGCCGAGCAGGTAGTCGTTGCCCGTGCCGCCGAAGGCCACGTCGGCACCTCCGCGCCCGTAGACCATGTCGTCGTCTGCGCCGCCCAGCAGGATGTTGGCGCCTGCCGAGCCGACAAGCAGATCATTGCCCGTCCCGCCATCGAGGAAGTCACCATCGTCGCCGCGTGCCGGCGCAGATGCGTTGACGTACTCGTTCCACAGCAGGTAGTTCAGGCCACCGGGCCGCTGATTGCTGGTATCGGCCACTTCGACGCCGTTGAACCGGTAGACCTTGCCGCCATCGGCGCCGGTCGTCACGGTGACCTGCCACTGCTGGCCGCGGCCGACCTCCACTTCGCCGGCGCCGAGCGATGCAAAGCGCCCGTACTTGCCGCTGTCACGATCGGCCTGGCTGAGGAGGTCGTACTCGTCGGCGGGCAACCACCACTTGCCGCTGCCCCAGACGTTGAACGAGTGGCTGGCGAACAGCAGGTCGTCGCCGGCGCCGCCGTACAGCATGTCGGCACCGCGTCCACCGAACAGGAAGTCCGCGCCGTCGCCTCCGAACAGCTGATCGTTCTTGTTGCCACCGCTCAGGATGTCGACACCGGCGCCCCCAAAGAGCGTGTCGTTGCCGATGTCCTGATTGATGGATTCCACGAACACCCCGACGGGCGCGATGACGCTCCCATCTTCCATGCCGCTGACGATGATGTCGTTGCCGCCGCCGCCATCCAGCTCGTCGCCCGGTTGATCGTGCGTGGACAGGTCCGGGGTGCCGCGATAAAACGGCAGGATCACGCCAGGCGCGTTGCCCGCAATGATGAATCGGTCATGGCCGCCGAGCAGAGTGGGCCCGCCGATGTCCACGCCGTTGACGACGACCTCCTGGTCGCCCAATGCATCGCGCACCGAAGGCGCAATTTGCACCGGGGTGGGCGCCGCATCGAACTTGATGCCGAGCTGGTCGGGCTTGAAGTTGGCGATGCAGAAGGCGCCTTGCGCGCAGGAGACGATCAGGTCCTGCTGCCCCACCGTGCTTCGGCTGTCGATCAGGCTGTAGAAGATCTGGCCGTCGTCGCTGACCCAGGTGTTGGGGGATCCGGCCACGGCCTTGCCGCCCTTGAGCTGCACGCTCGTGCCGTTCACCGTGAAGTTGATGACACCTGCACCGTCGGAGTCGAGCACCGTGTCGAAGCCCTCACCTGCGGTGATCGCGTAGATGTCGATGCCGTCGCCACCAAGCAGGCTGTCATCCCCGGCGCCACCGTCAAGCCGATCGTCCCCGGCGCCACCACGCAGTTCGTCGCTGCCGGCACCACCCGCCAGGACGTCGTTCCCGCCTCCGCCGATCAGGACATCGTCCCCCGCATTGCCGGACAGGATGTCGGCGGCCGCGCTGCCGATGATCAGGTTCGCTGCCGCATCGCCAGAGACGGCACCGGCCCCCACATAAGCCGAGTCGAAACGCTTGCTGCCGCTGTCACCGGCACCATCCGCCAAGCCGGCAGCAAGGCGATAGTCCGCCTCGGCGGCCGCCCTCCAGGACGTGTTGTTCAGATCGATCTTCGTGCTGGTTTCGCTCGTAGGTGCGAACAGGCTGCCGAGCACTGAAGACCTTCCAGCCGCCAAGGCCGGGAAGGCGGTTGTCATGACCGCATCGAACGCAGCGATCAGAGCGTTTCCCGACAACGCGCCGGTCAACCGCGCCAGTCCATCGACGAAAGATTGAGGAATCTCGACGTCGAATACAGCCGCAGCTACCCCCGCCAGAACTTTTGCCTTGTCTTGATTGGAAAGGTCCGTCGCTCCGACGATGGTCGACGAGATCTGGTTGTAGGCATCCTGCTCTGGATGAGTCTTCTTCAAATTGTCCCTAGCCCTCTCGATTGTCGTATCTGAATAAGGGAGCCACTTGAAAAAAAGCAATCCGTTTGCTGGGTCGTGCGTATCCAGTTCCACTTTTTTTGGGCCGACCTTTGAGAGCTCAAAGCCGAACACCTTTGCTTCTCCGGATAGCTCGCCGACATAATTTCCATCTGCATTCTTCGATATCTTGGTCTTGAGCTCTCCGGAAATAGCTGCCTTGCCCCAACCGATATCCAATTCCAAGCCTGTAGTCTGCTGAGTCGCCGCATTGAATGACAGTTTGGCAGTGAGCGGTCCGAACTTGAGGGAAACATTACCCTTGCCATCGCTGTCTATTTTGTATTTCAGGCCGGGCACTCCCGGAATATCGAACGCGAGATCGGCGATCTTCTCCGACGGCTTGAAGGTGACCCCACCAGCGCCAAGCGTGGTGACTTCCCCCGTCTTCATGTTGAACTTTACTTTCAGCTCTTTATACTGATAGGTGATCTCATCACCACTGATGGAAATTGGATTCGCCATGATTTACTCCGCCCTGATGTTGGTTATGAGAAATTGAACCCCGACACGTGCCGTAAATAAAAGAACCCTACAAGAAAAGCCATTGCATTTGCCAGCACGATGGAAACCGTCTGAAAGACAAGGCACTTGCCGAGCCTCAGAAGAGATGGTGACCTGAGGAAAATCAGCAGGAAAACTGCAGCCGGAAACAATTGAATTGCCGAAAGCACCACCGAGAACACCTTGTCCGCGCCCTGCAATTCACGGTCAGCCGTATTCGTCAGCTCATACCAAGCGATGAACGCGAGATACGAAAACAAGAGGGAGCTATTCAGCAGGAGCCAGAAGAGACGAAGGCCTTGGGGCCACCGACCCCGAAACGACAGGGCGTCATCCATGAGCGTCCGTCCCCTCGCCGGCCATCCCACGATGCGCAGACTCCTGCGCCACCGCCTGCAGCATCTGCCCGCCCTCCGCATGCAGCTGCACCACCGCATCGATCTTCAACAGCTTCGGCAGGTTGTGCGTGATGAACAGCATCGTCACCCGCCCTTTCAGCGCGTTGATCGTCTTCGCGAAGCTCTCGGCCGTGTCGTGGTCGAGCGCCGATGTGGCCTCGTCGAAGATCAGCACCTTCGGGCCCTTGAGCAATGCACGCGCAATCGCCAGCCGCTGCTTCTGCCCGCCCGACAGGCCGCTGCCGCGCTCGCCGATCTCGGTCTGGTACCCCTGCGGCAACGCCTCGATCGTCGTGTGGATGCCGGCCATCTTCGCGGCCTGCACCACCTGCTCGAAGCTCGCGGCCGGGTTGCCGGCGCGCAGGTTGTCGAAGATGCTGCCGCTGAACAGCACCGTCTCCTGCGGCACCACGCCGAAGTGCGCGCGCAGCTCGTTGGCGGCCATGTGGCGGATGTCGACGTCGTCGATGCGGATCTGCCCCTGGCTCGGCTGGTAGAAGCCCATCAGCAGCTTCGCGAAGGTGCTCTTGCCGGTACCCGACGGGCCCATGATCGCGACCGTCTGCCCCGGCTGGATCGTCAGGCTCAGGTCCTGGTACAGCAGCGGCAGGTCATCGGCGTAGCGGAAGCCCAGGTTGCGCACCTCGATGCGGCCGGCGCCACCCGCCTGCCGCTGCGGCGTGATCGAGTACGGCTCGGCCGGCGCGTTCATCACGTCGCCCAGCCGCTGCACGCTCAGCGAAGCCTGCTGGAACTGGCTCCACAGCCCGACGATGCGCAGCACCGGCTGGCTCAGCTTGCCGGAGAACATCTGGAAGGCCACCAGCATGCCGATCGTGAAGCTCGGCTCCGTCATCACCGTGTACGCCCCCACCATCAGGATCAGCAGCGTCTGCACCTGGTCCAGCGTGGTCGCGAAGATGTTGTAGGTGTTGGCCGTCTGCTTGGTCTTGAAGCCCGACTGCAGGTAGCTCGCCAGGTAGCCGGCGAAACGCTGGCGTAGCTGCGGCTCCATCTGCAGGCTCTTCACCGTCTCGAAGCCGGCGATGTGCTCGGTGACGAAGGCCTGGTTGCGCGCGCCCAGCAGGAACTGCTCGTTCAGCCGCGCCTGGAACAGCGGTGCGATCACCACGCTCACCACCGCAATGACCGCCAGGATGCCGAGCGCGATGCAGGTCAGCAAGGCGCTGTACCAGAACATCAGCCCGAGGCAAATCACCAGGAACGGCAGGTCGAGCACCAGGCCGACCGCCGCGCCGGAGACGAACTCGCGGATCGTCTCGACCGCATGCAGCCGCGCCGCCACCACACCCGTGGGCCGGTGCTGGAAGTAGCGCAGCGGCAACCGCAGCAGGTGCTCCCAGATGGCAGCGCCCAGCACCGCGTCGACCCGGTTGCCGGTGTGCAGCACCAGGTACTGCCGCACCCAGCTGAGCAGGCTGGTGAAGACGGTGAAGATCAGCATCGCGATGCCGATCGCGATCAGCGTGCTCTGGGTGCGGTGCACCACCACCTTGTCGATGATGGCCTGCGTGAACAGCGGCGTCGCCAGTGCGATCAGCTGCAGCGCGAGCGACGCGAGCAGCACGTCGCGCCACACCTCGCGGTGCTTCATCAGCTCGGGCACGAACCAGCGGAAGCCGAAGCGTGGCGCCCCGGCCGCGCCATCGGGGTCGGCCGCTGCGGCAGTGACCGGCACCGCCAGCCAGGCCTCGCCTGTGATCGCCTGCGCGAACGCCTCGGCATCGAGCTCGCTCGCCGTCGCGCTGCCGGCCTTGAACAGCACCACCTTGCCGTCGACCGCGGCGGTCACGATGCCGAACACCGGCGCCGCATCGTCCGCGGCATCGGCCTTCAGCGCCACCAGCAGCGGGAACACCATGCGTTCCAGGCGCGCCGGCTTCAGCGTGATCTGCCGGATCTTCAGGCCGAGCGTACGGCCTGCCGCAATCACCGTCGCGTGCGTGCAGGGCGGCGGAAACTCGCGCGCCACCAGCTCGGCCGAGAACGGCTGACGATGCAGCGAACAGATCGATCCCAATGCCCACAGCAGCTGCTGTGGCGGCACCGCTTGCGGCGCCCCACCCCTCGTCCTCGTCATGGAGGCTCACTCCCGATTTTGTGTGGTGCAGTCTAGCCAGCGCGGGGCCGATTCCTCAGGGAATCGGCGTCCCCACTTTGGGGGATGACGCGGTCAGCAAAGCGTCGTAGCCGGCCAGGCCCGCCTGCATCGAATAGCGCTGTGCATGCTGGCGAGCGGCGAGCCGGCGGGCGGTCCAGGCACTGCCGCCTTCGAGCGCGCCGGCCGTGGCCTCGGCGATGCGCGCCACGTCGAAGAACGGCACCAGTGCGCCGGTCTCGCCGTCGGTGATGGCCTCGCGCACCGGCTCGGTGTCGGAGCCGATGATGGCCGCGCCGCAGGCCATCGCCTCCAGCAGCGACCAGCTCAGCACGAAGGGGTACGTGAGGTACACGTGCGCCGCCGACACCTGCAGCACCTTCAGGTACTGCGCGCGCGGCAGCTTGCCGGTGAAGTGCGTGCGCGCCGGATCGAGCTTCACCTCCTGCAGCATCTTCTCGCGCCAGTTCGTCGCATCGCGCACGCGCTTGCCGTAGCTCACGCCGTCGCCGCCGACGATGATCGCGTGGCAGGTCTTGTTCTGCTGCTGCAGCCGCTCCAGCGCCCGCATGAAGATGTGGAAGCCGCGGTACGGCTCGAGGTTGCGCGCCACGTAGGTGACGACCGGGTCGCCCGCCTTCAGCACCACGCCGCTGCGCGTGCGGATCGCCGCATTCGCATCGGGTGCGAGGCCGTCGGTGTCGATGCCTTCGTGCTGCACGCCGATCTTCGGCAGAAAGATCTCCGGGTGCCGGCTGCGCTGCCACTGCGTCGGGGTGACCGCGGCATCGCAGTTCGTCAGGTTCAGCGTGTGCAGCGCGTTCCAGGTGCGGATGCGCGCGCGGTCGTCGAAGCTGATCGGAAACTCCGCATCGAAGCCCAGGTCCTGGCCGTCGGCGTTGTAGTACCACTCGCACAGGTGCACGAGGCGCGCGTCGGGGAACACGTCCTTCGCATACAGCGTCTCGCCCCAGCCCGGGTGCGCGAGGATCACGTCCGGCTTGAAGCCGTGGTCGCGCAGCTTCAGCATCGCGCGCGCCGCCGCCTGGCCGTGCAGCGTGGCCGATTCCATCTGCCGCAGGTAGCCGTGCTGCTGCGCATGCGGTGCGCGCGCGAGCTTGTAGTTCAGCAGGCCGTCGAAGCCGGGCAGCCCGGGCGCCGTCTCGCGGCCGAGTGCGCGCACGTCCCAGCCCGTGCGCTTGGCCCAGGCCGTGACGAGCTGGCCAAACTGGCCGGGGAAGTTCTGATGGATCACCAAGACGCGCATCGTGCGATTCTCCGCTGCGAGTGTCGTCAAGCTGCCATCTGCCGCAGAGACAAGGGACCGTGCCACCGGGTCGATGGCGACGAGAAGGCGAGCTCATGCGCTGACGGTGTCGTCGGCGATTCGCCGGCGTGCAGCGGCGTCGGCAGGCCTTCGCGAACCGGTGTGCTCGACAGCGAGGCAGCCATCGCGTCCCATCCCGTCACCACGACCGGCATGGCCTTCTCGGTGGGCACGCTGCTCGACAGTACCGTGACCGTGACCGGAACCGTCGCGTGCCATCGGCCAGCTTGATCGTCTCGATCTTGTTGGCCGTGCCCACGTACCAGTTGATGATCGTCAGCTCGGCAACCGCTACTCAACCACCAAAGCAAAAGAACTCGCCACCGCATAGACACCCCCATCCCTGTAGGCAAGCAAGGCCTCGCGCAAATCCGACATCACCTCGTCTCGCTGCGCGTCGAGGTATGGTGGCAGGCGCAGTTGACGCAACTGGTAGCGGACCGCGCCGCTCTTCCCGTCGCTGCCGACGGCGTCCACAAGCGACAGATCGACCACGATGAGTTCCCCGTGCCAGAACGCGTTCTCGATCGATCGTCCATTGGCGGGAATTTGTTCCTCCGGTCACGAAGTTCTGATCGATCGCCTCGATGCCGTACGCCTGCCGGTCGTCATCGATGATGTACTCATTCACGAACGCCACGATGTTTCCTTTCAAGGCACGCCGTACATCACGTCCGACCTGAGCACGTACTTGACCCCCTCCGTCACCGCGGCCCCTTCATGCCACGTGTGATGAATGAACAGCAAGCCGCTGCCCACCTTCGGCACGATCTCGAAGGTCCGGAAATCCGTGGCGCCTCCGGCGAAGCGGCATCGCAGCCATCCGCCGCCACAGCAGATCGATCCATTCCGGCGCCTCGAACTGCGCGCGTTCGTTGTTGCGCACATTGGTCATGAACTGCGGCCCCGCGTCCGTTCGCACCGTCGCCTCGCCAAAGCCTCGCTGCTCGGCCAGTTCGATCAGCGCAGCGCACTCGCTGGCGAGCAACAAGCCCGGGACCGAAAGCACGCGAGGCGAATGAACCACCCACGGCTGCGGTGGTGCGTGCGCCAGCGCATCTGCCTCGCTGATGTACTCGTTGACGAAAGCCATTGTCTTTTTTCTCCCGATGACCCGGCGCAGTCTAGCCACGGCTTGCACCCGCGCAAGGCCCCTCTGAAGAGGGACATCTGAAAGCCAGATGGCGACATGCCGATTCGCCATGGCGCTGCGCCCGAGGCATCGATTTCATCAGCGAAATCGGGCGAGCCTCACGGCACGTCTCACCACGCCGCGAGGCCTGACCTGCCTGTCCCGCCGGGAGGCTCGGCGGCCTAGATCAGCTCGTCTTCACCATGCCGCGGCATGCCGAAGCGCGAGTTGCACAGCCCGCATTGGCAGCTCACGTCCACCACCGCCACGATCGACTGGCCGGGCACCGCTTCCGCCCGCTCAATCACCTGCAGGCCGCTGCGGCATGCGGGGCACCGTGGGTCGATGTCCAGCCTGACGTGCCGGAGGTAGGCGCGGGCCAGGCTCACGGCGAGGCCCTGGGCCTGCAGGTAGATCCGCTCGGCCCTTCGTTCGATGTGCAGCACGAACGCATCCATCACGACGGTCATTGCCCTGACGACCACGAGCGAAACACACAACGACAACATCGTCAGAAACTGCGTCCAGTTCTTCATGTCTTCTCCTTTCGACACCGGGTTGCACTGCGCGGTGGCGTCGATCGGGCGAGTCTAGAAATCAACTGTGCAGAACATTTGCACGTCTTGCGGCCACGTCAAATTGGGTGTTCGCGCACCGCGGCGATCGGCGTCGGCAGCCCTTCGCGCGTCGGCTCGGCCAAGCGCATCGCCACGTCCAGCGTGGCCCAGGAAGTTCTCCGCCGCGCGAATGAAAAAAGCCCCGAAACACAAGGGTTTGCGGGGCTTTCTCGGACTTCGGCGAACTTTGCCGGATCTATCACTGGCGGAGAGGGTGGGATTCGAACCCACGGTACCTTGCGGTACGCCTGATTTCGAGTCAGGTACATTCGACCACTCTGCCACCTCTCCTGAAACTGGGGCTTCGGCGGGTCAACTGCCGAGCCGCGGATTCTAGCCCAGGAAAAGGGCCGTTCCGCCCTCCCCTCAGCCTTTCAGCACCACCTGCCCGCCCAGATACGGCCGCAAAGCCTCCGGAACCGTGACGGATCCGTCGGCGTTCTGGTGGTTCTCCAGCACCGCCACCAGCGTGCGGCCCACCGCCAGGCCCGAGCCGTTCAGCGTGTGCACCAGCTCGTTCCTGCCCTGCGCGTTCTTGAACCGCGCCGGCATGCGCCGCGCCTGGAAGGCCTCGCAGTTCGAGCACGAGCTGATCTCGCGATACGTGTTCTGCGCCGGCAGCCACACCTCCAGGTCGTAGGTCTTGGTCGAGCCGAAGCCCAGGTCGCCCCCGCACAGCGCCACCACCCGGTACGGCAGCTCCAGCAGCTTCAGCACCGCCTCGGCATGGCCCACCATCTCTTCGAGCGCCTCGTAGCTCTTCTCGGGGTGCGTGATCTGCACCATCTCGACCTTGTCGAACTGGTGCTGGCGGATCATCCCGCGCGTGTCGCGCCCGGCGCTGCCCGCCTCGGAGCGGAAGCACGGGCTGTGCGCCGTCAGCTTGATCGGCAGCACGCTCTCGGCCAGCACCTGCTCGCGCACGCTGTTGGTCAGCGAGATCTCCGACGTGGAAATCAGGTACTGCTCGGCCTGCGTCTCGTCGCCGCCGCGGCTCACCCAGAACATGTCGTCCTTGAACTTCGGCAGCTGCCCGGTGCCTTCCAGCACCTCGCGGTTGACGATGTACGGCGTGTAGCACTCGGTGTAGCCGTGCTTCTCGGTCTGCACGTCGAGCATGAACTGCGCCAACGCCCGGTGCAGCCGCGCGATCGGCCCGCGCAAGAAGGTGAAGCGCGAGCCCGAGAGCTTCGCGCCGGTGTCGAAATCCAGCCCCAGCGGCGCGCCCACGTCGACGTGGTCCTTCACCGTGAAGTCGAAGCTGCGCGGCTCGCCCCAGCGCCGCACCTCGAGGTTGCCCGATTCATCGGCCCCCTCGGGCACGCTCGCATGCGGCAGGTTGGGCACGCTCATCAGCATCACCGAGAGCTCGGCCTGGATCGCCTCCAGCCGATCGCCCGAGGCCTTCAGTTCGTCGGCCAGGCCGGCCACCTCGGCCATCACGGCCGACGTGTCTTCGCCTTTGCCCTTCAGCATGCCGATCTGCTTCGACAAGCTGTTGCGCTTCGCCTGCAGTTCTTCGGTGCGGGTCTGCAGCGTCTTGCGCTCGCCTTCCAGCGACTGGAACAGCGCGACGTCGAGGTACGGTTGCGGCGACTTGCGCTTCTCGAGCAAGGTGACGACGCTGGCCAGGTCTTTGCGCAGCAGGGTGATGTCGAGCATGAGTCTCTCTAGGTAGATGGATCGAAATTCAGGAAATCAGACGTCGGCCATGGACTTGTCGCCCAGGCCCTTGGGCAGCGGAAAGTGCGTGGTCTCGATCACGCCCGGCATCTTGCGCACCGACACGGCGCCCAGCGTGCGCAGCCGCTCGATCACCTGCTGCACCAGGATGTCGGGCGCCGAGGCACCGGCCGTCAGGCCGACGCGCCGCTTGCCGTCGAACCACTGCGGCTGCAGGTCTTCGGGCTGGTCGACCATGTAGGCGTCGGCACCGAGCCGCTCGCCGAGTTCGCGCAGGCGGTTGCTGTTCGAGCTGGTCGGGCTGCCGACGACGATCAGCACGTCGACCTGCGGCGCCATCACCTTGACCGCATCCTGCCGGTTCTGCGTCGCGTAGCAGATGTCCTGCTGCTTGGGCTCGCGCACCAGCGGGAACCGCTTCTTCACCGCAGCCAGGATCTCGGCCGCATCGTCCACCGACAGCGTGGTCTGCGTCACCACCGCCAGCTTCTCGCTCTGCGCCACCTGCACGCGCCCGACGTCGGCCACGTCCTCGACCAGGTAGATGCCTTCGTTCAGCTGGCCCATCGTGCCCTCGACCTCGGGGTGCCCCTTGTGGCCGATCATGATGAAGTCGTAGCCTTCCTTGTGCAGCTTGGCCACCTCGACGTGCACCTTGGTGACCAGCGGGCAGGTCGCGTCGAACACGCTGAAGCCGCGCTGCGCCGCCTCGGCACGCACCGCCTGCGACACGCCGTGCGCGCTGAACACCAGCGTGGCGCCGGGCGGCACGTCGGCCAGGTCCTCGATGAAGATCGCGCCCTTGGCCTTCAGGTCGTTGACGACGTAGGTGTTGTGCACGATCTCGTGGCGCACGTAGATCGGCGAGCCGAATTTCTTGATCGCGCGCTCGACGATCTCGATCGCGCGGTCGACCCCGGCGCAAAAACCCCGCGGCTCGGCCAGCAGCACTTCGTCCAGCGTGTGGCTTGTCATGTGGTTCTCGCCCATCACAGCACCCCGATCAGTTGAACTTCAAAGGTCACGGGCCGGCCCGCCAGCGGGTGGTTGAAGTCGAACAGCAGCCAGTCGCTGCCCACCTCGCGCACGACGCCGGCGTACGAGGCCTGGCCATCAGGCGTCGGGAACTGCACCACGTCGCCGAGGTGGTACTGCTCGTCGGGGTCGCCCAACTCGTGCAGCAGCGCCAGCTTCACGCGCTGCAGCATGTCGGGGTTGCGCTCGCCGAAGGCCTCGCCGGCGGCCAGCTCGAACGACGCCCGCGTGCCTTCGGCCAGGCCCATCAACCGCGCTTCCATCGCCGGCGAAAGCTCTCCGCTGCCCAGCGAGAGCGTGGCCGGCTTGTCGGCGAACGTGTTGATCAGGTCGACCCCATCGGGGCCGGCCAGCCGGTAGTGCAGGGTCAGGAACGATCCCTGTTGAACGTGGGTCAAGGCAAATCCTGGTTCGGTAGACTGGACTCAATTTTAGGTGCGGCGCCCCGCCGTTCCGCCGGATCATGCCCATGCTGCTCAAAGACCTGCCCGCCGACGCCCGCCCGCGTGAAAAACTGCTGGCCCGCGGCCCGCAGGCCTTGGCCGATGCCGAGCTGGTCGCGCTGCTGCTGCGCACCGGGGTCAAGGGCGATTCGGTGCTGAACCTCGCGCAGCGCCTGCTCGACGATTTCGGGGGGCTCACCGGGCTGCTGCAGGCCGATCCGCAGGCGCTGCAGCGCATCAAGGGCCTCGGGCCCGCCAAGCGGGCGCTGGTCAGCGCGGTGCTCGAGCTGGCACGCCGCTCGCTCGGCCAGCAGATGACCGAGCGGCCGGTGCTCGACAACATCGTCAACGTCAAGAACTACCTGCGGCTGCAGTTCGGCGGGCGCGGCCACGAGGTGTTTTCGGTGCTGTTCCTCGATGCGCAGAACCGGCTGATCCAGATGGAAGAGATGTTCCGCGGCTCGCTGACGCAGGCCAGCGTCTACCCGCGCGAGGTGCTGAAGCGCGCGCTGCAGCTGCACGCCGCCGCGGTGATCCTCGCGCACAACCACCCTTCCGGCTCGGCGCAACCCTCGCGCTCCGACGAGGCGCTGACGCAGACGCTCAAGTCGGCGCTCGCGATGATCGACGTGCGCGTGCTCGATCACCTGGTGGTCGGCGACACCGACGTGGTCTCGTTCGTGGAGCGGGGCCTGCTGTGACCCTGCGCAGCCTGCAGGACCTGGCCGACATCCGCGAGGCGCTGAGGCAGGCGCAGCGCGAAGCGGCCGAGCGCGAGGCCCGCGCCCGCGAGGAAGAAGCCCGCCGGCTGCGCGAGGCCAACCTGTTCTCGGCCAGCGTCGGGCGCGTGCAGCCGATGGCGCCCAGCGGCCGTCGCCACGCGCTGCCGACGCCCCCTTCGCCCGAGCCGCGCCAGCGCGAGCTGGATGAAGAGCGCGCGCTGCGCGAATCCCTCTCCGACGAGTTCGACCCGGTCACGCTGCTCGAGACCGATGACCAGCTGTCCTACCGCCGCCCCGAGATCGGCATCGACGTGCTGCGCAAGCTGCGCCGCGGCGGCTGGGCCATCCAGGGCGAGGTCGACCTGCACGGCCTGCGCCGCGATGCGGCCCGCGAACGGCTCACCGCCTTCGTCCATGATGCCGTGCACGGCGGCATGCGCTGCGTGCGCGTCGTGCATGGCAAGGGCAACGGCTCGCCCGGCCGCGAACCGGTGCTCAAGGGCAAGGTGCGCAGCTGGCTGATCCAGAAGGCCGACGTGCTCGCCTTCGTGCAGGCGCGCGGCGACGAAGGCGGTCACGGCGCGGTGATCGTGCTGCTTCGCGCGCTGCGCTGACGTCATACCGCGTCACGATCTGGCGTGCTTCGTCGCATGCGCGTCGGGTCGTAAGCAAGGCAACAAATGCCACGCGGCCCTTCATCCCCCTAACCCGTGGGAGGCAGGTTACATCGCATGCGACTAGGGCGTCGGCACACGCCTCGACAGCGCACGGGCAAGGCGTTCGAAAACATCTGAAAGCGCTGTCAAAAATCGACCTGTCAACCCTGTTTCACCGATGGTTGCAAGTCGATCGGTATGAACTTTGCACGGTTTTGACCACAACGCGCATTCGCGATCGCGATAGGCGCACCCTACAAGGAGGTCAGACCGTGTCCCGACAATCCCGAGCATTCGATTCGTCCACCCATCGCCTGCTGTTGCCGCTGGCATCGGTGGCCGTGCTGCTGGCCGCTTGCGGCGGCGGCAACCAGCAGAGCGCCGACGCACAGAGCGCTGCTGACCAGCAGGCCGAGGCCGTGACGGCCGCCGCGGTCGACACCTCCGCGATCTGCTTCTACGAACACATCAACTACCAGGGCGCGAGCTTCTGCGCCGGCGCCGACTCGACCTGGATCGGCTCGGCCTGGAACGACCGCGTCTCGTCGGTGAAGGTGAAGGCGGGCTACAAGGTCCAGCTGTTCCAGCACATCAACTACGGCGGCAGCTCGATCACGCTGACGGCAGACACCGCAAACCTGGTGTCGCTCGGCTTCAACGACGCCGCGTCGTCGCTGAAGGTCACCGCGCCGACCACCACCACCCCGCCGACGGGCACGTCGCCGGTGTCGGGCATCCAGGTCGCGCAATCGCTGCTGTTCAACAGCGACGACAGCGCGCTGGTGCTGGTCTCGGGCAAGGCGGCGCTGGTCAAGGTCAACGTCACGAGCGGCGCCACCGGCGGCACCAAGCCGAGCGGCACGCTGCGTGTGACGAGCGCCAACGGCAGCACCCGCGACATCCTGCTGACCGCGCCCACCGGCGCGCTGCCGGCCAGCGTGCCGGCCGTGCCGAGCTTTGCCGATTCGTACACCGCCACCGTGCCGGCCGATCTCGTGAAGACGGGCGTCAAGCTGACCGCACTGATCGGCAGCAGCGCCGGCACGACGATCACGCCGCGCGTCGGCGGCGGCACGCCGATGAAGTTCGTGCCGATCGCAATCCAGATCGCCGGCACCGTCGGCAAGCTGCCGGTGAGCCAGGGCGCCCACCTGCAGGCGCTGTTCCCGGTCTCGTCGGTCACCGTGCAGTCGCACCCGACCTACGTGTCGAGCCGCGTGACCACGCTGCCGACCACCGACGACGGCTGGAGCGATGCGTTCGGCAAGATCCTCGGCGAACTGGCCGACCTTCACTCGCTGGAAGGCGCAGCCAAGCATGACCACTATTTCGGCTTCATCCCGAAGCGCACCTGGGGCCTCGCCGGCCTGGCCTACCTGAGCAGCCACTCCGGCGTCGGCTTCGACATGCCCGACCAGCCGACCACCGTGCGCGACGTCGTGGCGCACGAGATGGGCCACAACTTCTCGCTGCCCCACGCGGCCTGCGGCGGCGCCGGCAGCCCGGACCCGGCCTACCCGTACCCGGACGCCAACCTCGGCAAGTCGGGCCGCTATGTGTGGCCGTACCTGGCGGACAGCAACACCTTCTACGACCCGCGCCCGACCGATCGCCACGACATCATGAGCTACTGCGGTGGCCAGGTCTTCTCCGACTACAACTACCGGAAGATGCAGACCTACCTGACGCCGGCTGACAAGTCGATGGTCAACGAGGCGGCTGCCGCGGCGATGACGGCCACGCAAGACCTGCTGCTGATCAGCGGCGAGATCGGTGCGACCGGCACGGCCGAGCTGAACCCGGTGAAGTCGCTGGTGGGCCGCGCGGAAGCACCCGAGCCCGGCCAGTACACGCTGCGCATCGTGTCGGCCAGTGGCACCGCGGACATCCCGTTCGCGCCGCGTACGCTGGACCACAACAGCACGCTGCAGCACTTCGGCTTCACGGTCCCGAACCCGGGTGCGATCCAGAGCATCACGGTGCTGCAAGGCGCCAAGACGCTGTTGAACTCGCAGGCCAAGGCAGCCAGCACGACCGAGCGTGCGCAGGCCGCAGCGGCTCAGGTTCAGGTGCAGGAAAGTGGCGGTGCGTTGAAGTTGACGTGGGATGCAGCACGTCACCCGTACCTGACCGTGACCTGGGTCGGCACCGAGCAGCGCCGCAACCTGGCGCAGGACCTGCGCGGTGGCAGCGTCACGCTGTCGAGCGCCGACCTGCCGAGCGGTGGCAGCTTCGAGCTGGCACTGTCGGACGGCCTGAACGCGGTGCGCGTCTCGCACGCCCGCTGATCGGAAAGGCGCAACGAGGGCGCTCAGACGCCCTTGTTGCGCATCCAGTCAGCCGTTTGAAAGAAGGATTCGCGCAAGCGCGTGATCAACGCCGGGTCCAGTTCGGTTTCCTGCATCGCCTGGTGCATGCAGGCGAGCCACTGGTCGCGCTCAAGGATGCCGATCGAGAACGGCAGGTGGCGCGCCCGCAGCATCGGGTGGCCGAAGCGCTCGGTGTAGTGCTGCGGCCCGCCGAGCCAGCCGCACAGGAACCAGAACAGCTTGTCGCGCGCCGACTCCAGGCTGGCGCCGTGCGCGGCGCGCAGCGCGGCATAGCCGGGCTCCAGGTCCATCAGGTCGTAGAAGCGGTCGACCAGCGCACGCACGACGCCCTCGCCGCCGACCCATTCGAACGGCGTGGCGGGCTTGGGAGCGGGTGCGGTCTCGCTCACGATGCGGCAAGCTTGGCGGCGATCGCGACGATCGCCTTGGCCGCTTCGCAGCCGGGCAGCGATTCGAGCAGCAACTGCCGCTTCTGCACCGCCTCGCGCACCGACGGATCGATCGGCACCTCGCCCAGCAGTTCGAGCTTCAGCGACGGATCCGGCCCCGCCAGCTGCGGCGCGACGAACTTGTCGACCACCTGCTGCAATTGCCCGCGGATCACGCGGCCCTCGCCGGCGCGGTTGACCTGGTTCACCACCAGCGAGATCTTCGTGCGCTGCTGCTGCGTCGCGAGCACCTTGATGGTCGCGTAGGCGTCGGTCAGCGAGGTGGGTTCGGGGGTCGCGACGACGAGCACGTCGTCGGCCAGCGAGACGGCGTACAGCACCACGTCGGAGATGCCGGCGCCGGTGTCGAGCAGGATGCGGTCGAAGCGCGGCGCCACGGTCTCGATGATCTTCAGCAGCTGCTCGCGGATCTCAGCGGTCAGCCGCGAGTACTCGACCAGGCCCGAGCCGGCCAGCAACACCGAGAAGCCCCCCGGCGCCGGCAGGATCGCGTCTTCGAGCTTGGCCTTGCCGGTGAACACGTCGTGCAGCGTGATCTTCGGGAACAGGTTCAGCACCACGTCGAGGTTCGCGAGGCCGAGGTCGGCATCGAGCACCAGCACCCGTTCGCCGCGGCGCGCCAAGGCGGCCGCCAGGTTGGCCGACACGAAGGTCTTGCCGACGCCACCCTTGCCGCTGGTCACGGCCATGGTGCGCGCACGGTGCGCGGACGGCGCGCGCGCTGCGGGAGCTGCGGTTTCTGTCGTGCTCATCGCTTGTTCAACACTCATTCAATGTCCTGGAACTGCGACGTACCGAACAGCATGCCCTTTTCCTCGGCGCTCACCAGCGACACCGGCGGCTGCTCGAGGCAGGCGCGGTTGCGGCCTTCGCGCTTGGCGCGGTAGAGCTGCTGGTCGGCGCGTTCGATCCACAGTGTGGCCGACGACCGCACCCACTGCGGTGCAAAGGCCCCGCCCAGGCTGATCGTGACCGACAGCGACTGCCGCCGCGCCACCGTGACCGGCGTCGCTTCGACCTTGCTGCGGATGCGCTCCGCCACCACATGGCCGAAGGCCGGCGGGCAGTTGGGCAGGATGATCGCGAATTCTTCGCCGCCGAAGCGGGCCACGGTGTCCATCGGCCGCACGCAGCTCATCAGCGACGCGGCCACGGCCTTCAGCACCAAGTCGCCGGCCGCATGGCCGTGGGTGTCGTTGACCATCTTGAAACGGTCGATGTCGACCATCAGCACCAGCGCCGGCTCGCCGGCCCGCGCGACGCGGTCGATCTCGCGGGCCAGCGCCAGTTCGAACTGGCGGCGGTTCGACAGGCCGGTCAACGCGTCGCGGCTGGAGATGTCGCACAGCGCGTCGATCACCGACTGCAGCCAGGCGGTCTGGCCGACCTGGGCCAGATCGGGCAGGGAGTGACCGGACTGGCCGAGCAGTTGCAGCGCACCCGCGAGCCGCAGCTGTCGTGCGGCATTCGGGTCTGGCGTTGCGGGTACTGCTGGAGATGTGGACACGTCGGACCAGAGGCTGTGTGGTTTCAGTCTAGCAGCGGGCATATTCACGCCCCCCTGGGAATAGCGCGGTGATTGGTACCCATCTCCCGCGTTGGCGGCGCCTCAAGGTCCGCAGACTGGCAGCCGATAAGGCGTGGAGGTGGTCCGCATCGGAGTCCGCTGGTCCCGTCTCGAACAACATCCGAACGATTGCCTGGAGACATCATGAGTGCAGCGTCCCCTGCCGAACTCGCCGCGTTGCGCAACGCGTCCGATCAGGAGTTCAGCTTCGGCAACGCCGATTTCGAGCGCGTGCGCCAGCTGATCTACCAGCGTGCCGGCATCAGCCTGCACGCCGGCAAGCAGGCGATGGTGTACAGCCGCCTGTCGCGCCGCCTGCGCGAGACCGGCCAGCGCAGCTTCGCGAGCTACCTGCAGTGGCTCGAGGCCTCCAGCGGCCCGTCGGCCGACCGCGAATGGCAGGAGTTCGTGAACTGCCTGACGACCAACCTGACCTCGTTCTTCCGCGAGGAACACCATTTCCATGCGCTCGCCTCCGACCTGAAGGCGCGCGCCGGCCACTCGCTGCGCGTGTGGTGCAACGCCGCCTCCACCGGCGAGGAGCCGTACTCGATCGCGATGACCTGCGCCGAGGCGCTCGGCCACAGCGCGGTGCGCATCGTCGCGAGCGACATCGACACCAACGTGCTCGCCACCGCCGGCCGCGGCGTCTACCCGGCCGATGCGCGCGGGCTGACCGCCACCCACCACCGCGCGCACTTCCTGCGCGGCAAGGGCGACAACAGCGGCTTCATCCGCGTGAAGCCGGAACTGGCGCGCATGATCGAGTTCCGCGTGCACAACCTGATGGACGCGCGCTGGTCGCTCGGCGACCCGTTCGACATCGTGTTCTGCCGCAACGTGATGATCTATTTCGATGCGCCCACCCAGCGCAAGGTGCTGGAACGCATCCACGGCGTGATGAAGCCCGGCAGCCTGCTGTTCGTCGGGCACTCGGAGAATTTCACGGATTCCAAGGACATCTTCCGCCTGCGCGGCAAGACGGTCTACGAACGGGTTTGAGCCTGCTCAAGCACACCCTCCCGCCCGCCGATATGGATAGACCATGGCCTTGATCAGCTCCAACACCCCCGCGGCCGGCTCCCGGCTCGAACGCCTGAAGGGCGCGCCGCGCAAGCCGGGGGAGGCCTCGTTCTTCTTCTACGACGCGCATTTCAAGAACGACGCGGTCAAGATCCTGCCCGGCGAGTACTTCGTGCACGACGAGGACATGCTGATCATGACCACGCTCGGCTCGTGCATCGCCGCCTGCCTGTGGGACCGCAATGCCAAGGTCGGCGGCATGAACCACTTCATGCTGCCCGACGGCGCCGGCGATTCGGGCCGCTACGGCTCGTACGCGATGGAACTGCTGATCAACGAGATGATGAAGCGTGGTGCCAACCGCATGACGATGGAAGCCAAGGTGTTCGGCGGCGGCCAGGTCATCAGCGGCATGAACACAATGAACGTCGGCGAGCGCAACACCAGCTTCGTGATCGACTACCTGAAGACCGAGCGCATCCCGATCGTGTCGAAGGACGTGCTCGACATCTATCCGCGCAAGGTCTGCTTCCTGCCCGGCAGCGGCAAGGCGATGGTCAAGCGCCTCGCGCCGGCCCACCCCGAAGCGCTGGTGCAGCAGGACCGCATCGCCGCGCAGAAGGCCTTGCCCGCCGCGACCGGCGGCGGCTCGGTGGACCTGTTCTGACCAGATCCGCATCCAACGACAACGACGACGAGACAACCTGCAAGGCACGAACATGGCAAAGACACGCGTGGTGGTGGTGGACGATTCGGCGCTGGTGCGCAGCCTGCTCACCGAGATCATCAACCGGCAGCCCGACATGGAATGCATCGGCGCGGCCAGCGACCCGCTGGTGGCGCGCGAGATGATCCGCAACCTGAACCCGGACGTGATCACGCTCGACGTCGAGATGCCGCGCATGGACGGCATCGACTTCCTCAGCAAGCTGATGCGGCTGCGCCCGATGCCGGTCGTGATGGTGTCGACGCTGACCGAGCGCGGTGCCGACGTCACGCTGCGCGCGCTCGAGCTGGGCGCGATCGATTTCGTCGCGAAGCCGAAGATCGGCGTCGCCGACGGCCTGAAGCTGCTCGCCGAGGACATCACCGACAAGGTGCGCATCGCGGCGAAGGCCCACATCCGCAAGCTGCACGTGCCGTCGAGCGCGCCGGCTGCCGACGGCACGGCCGCGCCGGTCCGCCCGGCCGCACCGATGGCCTCGCTCGGCCGGCTGTCGACCGAGAAGATCATCTTCATCGGCGCCTCCACCGGCGGCACCGAAGCGACCAAGGAAGTGCTGATCAACCTGCCGCCGGACTGCCCGGCGGTGATGATCACGCAGCACATGCCGCCCGGCTTCACGCGCAGCTATGCCGCGCGGCTGGACGGCCTGTGCCGCATCCGCGTGAAGGAAGCGCAGGACGGCGAGCGCGTGCTGCCGGGCCATGCCTACATCGCGCCGGGTGGGCTGCACCTGAGCGTGGAGCGCAGCGGCGCCAACTACATCGCCCGCGTGCAGGACGGCGAACCGGTGAACCGGCACAAGCCGTCGGTCGAGGTGCTGTTCAAGTCGGCGGCGCGCGTCGTCGGCCCGAACGCGCTCGGCATCATGCTGACCGGCATGGGCGCCGACGGTGCGAAGGCGATGCGCGAACTGCGCGACGCCGGCAGCTACAACCTGGTGCAGGACGAGGCGAGCTGCGTGGTGTTCGGCATGCCGCGCGAGGCGATCAACGCGGGCGCGGCGCACGAGGTGCTGCCGCTGACGCAGATCGCGCCGCACCTGATCGATCGGCTGCGCAGCACGTCGGGGCTGTCGCTGAACCGCGTCTGATCGCGGTTCACCCAGGTCACCAGCGCGAGGGCAGCTCGCGCACGCCGAGGCGGAAATCGTCGACGCGATGCGCTTCGACCTCGCGCCGGCTCTGCGCGTGCGACACCACCCAGTCGGGCGCGCCGATGTCCTTCAAGGTGCGCGGGCTCAAATCGAGCACCGCGTCGTAACGGCGCTCGCGCCGCCGTTGCTCGCGCCACCCATGCCATGCCGCGACAGGCGCCAGCAGCGCCTCGCGCCACCGATCGGCCCAGCGCACGGCAATCGGACGGCACAGGGGCAGGCTGGGCTGGAATGTTTGCGGCGTCGTCATGGTGGGCTCCTTCTGGCTTCGGTTGCTGGTAAGCATAGAAGGCAGTCCTCTGGGATGGAATTGATTTGTTCAGCGCGAGTTGGTCAGCTATGCTTACCAGCATGCCGAACCATCGCCTGCCGCTGAACACGCTTCCGGCGTTCCGCGCCGTCGCCCGGCTCGAGAACCTGCGGGCCGCGGCCGAGGAACTGAGCCTGACCCACAGCGCTGTCAGCCAGCAGATCAAGCTGCTCGAGGAGCAACTCGGCTTCGTGCTGTTCGACCGCCGCGGGCGCCGCATCGCGCTGAACGCGGCCGGCGCCGCGCTGCTGCGCGCGGTGGAGCCGGCGCTGGCCCAGCTCGACGACGGCATGCGCGCCGCGGCGGCGGCCGCCTCGGGGGCCGAGCACCGCATCCGCGTCACGCTGCTGCCGTCGTTCGCGCAGCGCTGGCTGCTGCCGCGCATGGCGCGCTGGCGCGAGCGCAATCCGCACATCGGCATCGAGCTGTTCGCGTCGCAACAGGTGATCGACCTGAAGCGCGACGGCTTCCATGCCGCGCTGCGCCAGGGCGACGGCGAATGGAAGGGGCTGGTCAGCGAGCGGCTGATCGATTCGCCGCTGATCGCGATCGGCTCGCCGAATGCGGCGCACCGTTTGCAGGGACGCGACGCGAAGGCACTGGCCGACGAGCCGCTGCTCGGCAGTGCGAGCCTGTGGGCGCGCTGGTTCGAGCTGGCCGGATTGCGGGTGCGCGTGAACCCGGTGGCCGCCTTCAACGATGCCGGGCTGATGCTGCAGGCCGCCGAGCAGGGCCTGGGCCTGGCACTGGCCCGCGAGCTGCTCGCGGCCGATGCCATCTGCGACGGCAAGCTGGTGCGGCTGTCGCCGCTCTCGCTGCCCGACGACGAGGCCTACGCCTATTGGCTGGTCTACCCGCCTGACCTGCGCGACTGGCCGCCACTCGTCGCGCTGCGCGACTGGCTGCGCGAAGAACTCACGCAATCCCAAGACTTGGTGAAGACACCGCCGATGCCGCTGCGATAGCATCGATCGGCGCGTGAGGGCGCGCCGACAACTGCCACGCAGGCAACACATCCCGGAGGACCCATGAAGTTCATCAAGATCGCCGCCGCCGCGGCCCTGGCCGCCGCATTCGCGCTGGCCGGTGTGCTGACAACCGCCCCAGTGCAGGCCGGCACCGCCGAAGACCGCCAGAAGGAAGGCGAGGCGGCCGTTGCCGCGGCGCGTGCCGCCACCGTCAAGGGGCCGAGCGACATCACGCTGCGCGACCAGGCCGTGCTGAAGCTGCCTGCCGGCATGGAATACGTCCCGCAGCCCCAGGCCGGCCGGCTGATGCAGGCGATGGGCAACAGCAGCGACGACCGGCTGATCGGCCTGGTGCAATCCAGCGGCGACCCGCAATGGCTGGTGGTCGCGCGCTACGAGGCCGCGGGCTACATCAAGGACGACGACGCCAAGGACTGGAACGTCGACGACCTGTACAAGAGCCTGAAGGAAGGCACCGAGGCCGGCAACAAGCGCCGCCGCGAGCAGGGCTTCCCCGAGCTCGAGATCGTCGGCTGGGTGCAGAAGCCGAGCTACGACGCGACGGCGCACCGCCTCGTGTGGTCGATGGCGGCGCGCACGCCCGGCGAGAACGACGCGCAGCAGAGCATCAACTACAACACCTACGCGCTCGGCCGCGAGGGCTACATCACGCTGAACCTGATCACCTCGCGTGGGGCGATCGAGGCCGACAAGCCGGTGGCCGGCCAGTTGCTGTCGGCGCTGAACTTCAACGGCGGCAAGGGGTATGCCGATTTCAACAGCAGCACCGACAAGGTGGCCGAGTACGGGCTGGCCGCGCTGGTGGCCGGCGTCGCGGTCAAGAAGCTCGGGCTGTTCGCGGTGATCGCGGCGTTCTTCCTGAAGTTCGCGAAGGTTGCGCTGCTGGCCGGTGCCGGGCTGCTGGCGGTGATCGGCAAGTTCTTCTCGCGCAAGAAGTCCGACACGTGATCAAGCTGCTCCTGCTGCTGTTCAGCGGCCTGAAATTCGGCAAGCTGTTGACGACCGGCGGCACGATGCTGCTGTCGGTCGTCGTGTATGCCTTCATCTGGGGCTGGCGCTATGCGGTCGGCTTCGTCGCGCTGCTGTTCGTGCACGAGATGGGGCATTTCATCGCGGCACGGCAACGCGGGCTGGCGGTCGGCGCGCCGACCTTCATCCCGTTCGTCGGCGCGTGGATCCAGCTGAAGGAGCAGCCGCACGATGCCGAGACCGAGGCCTATGTCGGCATGGCCGGTCCGCTGATCGGCTCGCTCGGTGCGCTGGCCTGCTATTTCGTCGCACGCGACCAGCACATCGACTGGCTGCTCGCGGTCGCGTACTCGGGCTTCTTCCTGAACCTGTTCAACCTGATCCCGCTGAGCCCGCTGGACGGCGGGCGCATCACGCAGGTGATCTCGCCGTGGCTGTGGCTGGCGGGGGTGCCGGTGCTGCTGGCGATGGTGATGTGGCGCCCGAGCCCGATGCTGATCCTGGTGGCGGTGCTGGCCGGCTCGCAGCTGTGGAACGCGTGGAAGCAGCGCGGCGACCCGTCGGCGCAGGCCTACCGCGTGGCATCGTTCGAGACGCGGGCGGGCTATGCGGTCTGCTACATCGCGCTGGTCGGCTTCCTCGCGGTGATGACCTACGACCTGCACGAGATGCTGGAGCTGATGCGCCACGGCGGCGGCACCGGCAGCGTCTGAGGCTCAATCGGCCAGGAACAACGACTGCAGGTCGCTGAGGAAATCCATCCCGCGAGCGGTCGGCCGCACCCAGCCGCCATCCTGCTCGACCAGGCCCTGCGCCAGCGCCTTGTCGAGCGGCGCGCGGATCGCGCTCAGCGGCATCCCGGTGCGCTCGGTGAAGCGCACCAGCTCGAAGCCGTCGACCAGCCGCAGCGCGTTCAGCATGAACTCGAACGGCAGCTGCTTGCGCGCGACCTCTTCGTCCTGCGAGATCGCCGCGCCCGCCAGCGCCTGCGCCATGTACTTGGCCGGATCGCGGAAGCGGATCTGTCGCACGACGCGGTGCGGAAAGCTCAGCTTGCTGTGCGCCCCGGCACCGATGCCGAGGTAGTCGCCGAACTGCCAGTAGTTCTGGTTGTGCAGGCAGCGGTGGCCCGGCTGCGCGAAGGCCGAGACCTCGTAGCGCGCCAGCCCGCTCGCGGCCGTGCGCTCGACGATGCGGTCGAGCATGTCGAACGCCAGGTCGTCGTCGGGGATGGCCGGCGGGTGCTTCGCGAAGAAGGTGTTCGGCTCGATCGTCAGGTGGTAGATCGACAGGTGCGGCGGCTTGAAGTCCAGTGCCTGCTTCAGGTCGGCATCGAACTGCTCGAGCGTCTGCCCGGGCAGCGCGTACATCAGGTCGAGGTTGAAGGTGTCGAAGCACTCGCGTGCCTCGGCCACCGCGGCGCGCGCCTGCGCGGCATCGTGCACGCGGCCCAGCGCGCGCAGCTTCTCGTCGTCGAAGCTCTGCACGCCGATCGACAGGCGCGTGACGCCGGCCGCGCGGTAGCCGCGGAAGCGGTCGCGCTCGAAGGTGCCCGGGTTGGCCTCGAGCGTGATCTCGCAGCCGGCCTCCAGCGGCAGGCGCGCGCGGATATCGGTGATCAGCTGGTCGATCGCCGCCGGTGCGAACAGGCTGGGCGTGCCGCCGCCGATGAAGATGCTGTGCACGCGCCGGCCCCAGACGAAGGGCAGCGCGGCTTCGAGGTCGGCGCGCAGTGCGTCGAGGTAGCGTGCCTCGGGCAGCTCGCCGGGCTTCTCGTGCGAGTTGAAATCGCAGTACGGGCACTTGCGCAGGCACCACGGCAGGTGCACGTACAGCGACAGCGGTGGCAGCGCCGCGAGTTGCAGCGTGCCGGGGCGCATGTAGCGCGCGACCATGTCGTTCGCCGATTCGCCGGCCGCGGCCGGTGCGTCCGGCGCCGGGCCGATTGGAATGACGTCAGCCAAGGTGCCACACCTCGCGCATCAGCGCCAGCATCTGCTGCGATGCGATCGCACGGTGGCTGACACGGTTCTTCTCGTCGGCGCTCAACTGCGCCACCGAGCGGCCGAGCGACGGGATGAACATCAACGGGTCGTAGCCGAAGCCGCCCTCGCCCGCGCGCTCGCGCAGCAGCTCGCCGTTCCAGCGGCCGAAGGCGATCAGCGGCTCGGGGTCGTCGGCCTCGCGCACCGCGACCAGCGCGCTGACGAAGCGGGCACGCCGGTCGTCGCGCCCGTGCATCTGCTCGAGCAGCACGCGGTTGTTGTCGCCATCGCTCTTCGGCTGGCCGAACAGCGTCGCATAGCGCGCCGACAGCACGCCGGGCGCGCCCTTCAGCGCATCGACGCACAAGCCCGAATCGTCGGCGATCGCCGCGGCATCGGCCGCGCGCGCGGCGTGCCGGGCCTTCGTCAGCGCGTTCTCGACAAAGGTGAGGTACGGCTCCTCGGCCTCCGGAATGCCCAGCGAGCCCTGCGTGACCAGCTCGATGGCCAGCGGCGCGAACAGCGCCTGCAGCTCGCCGAGCTTCTTCGCGTTGTTCGACGCGAGCACGAGCCGCATCGTCTTCAACCCGCCAGCGCGGCCCGCTGCGCGGCCACCAGGTCGCGGATGCCCTTGTCGGCCAGGCCCAGCAGCGCGCTCATCTCGTCGCGCGAGAAGGCCGCGCCCTCGGCCGTGCCCTGCACCTCGACGAAGCCGCCTGCGGCGGTCATCACGACGTTCATGTCGGTGTCGCAGGCCGAGTCTTCGATGTACTCCAGGTCGAGCAGCGGCGTGCCGTCGACGATGCCGACCGAGATCGCGGCCACCGCATCGCGGATCGGCGATTCGACGATCAGGCCCTTGCGCTGCAGCCAGCCGACGGCGTCGTGCGCCGCCACGTAGGCGCCGGTGATCGCCGCGGTGCGCGTGCCGCCGTCTGCCTGGATCACGTCGCAGTCGAGGTGGATGCTGCGCTCGCCGAGCTTCTTCAGGTCGAACACGCAGCGCAGCGAACGGCCGATCAGGCGCTGGATCTCCTGCGTGCGCCCGCTCTGCTTGCCGCGCGCCGCCTCGCGGTCGCTGCGGGTGTGCGTGGCGCGCGGCAGCATGCCGTATTCGGCCGTCACCCAGCCCTCGCCGCTGCCGCGCTTGTGCGGCGGCACCTTCTCTTCGACCGACGCGGTGCACAGCACCTGGGTGTCGCCGAACGACACCAGCACCGAGCCTTCGGCGTGCTTCGTGAAATGGCGGCGGATGCTGACGGGGCGAAGCGCGTCGGCGGCGCGGCCTTGGGTGCGGATGAAGCTCATGGGTGTGCAGCGGTGAAGGTGGTGCGACGAAGGTGGTGTCGTGAAAGACAAAGTCCGCATCGCGGCGGGCGCGAGCGGACTCGGGGGCGAACGATGCCGAAGCTTACGCCGGGACGCGCCCGGCGTGCCGTCAGGGCTTTTTTTGCGACGACCGGCGGATCGCCTCGTTGATTTCCTTGATCGAGCGCTCGATCTCGGCATCGTCGAGTTCGTCGGGCGCTTCCTGGCCCAGCACGCTCGCCTGGATGGTCGACGCGAAGACCTCTTCGCCCAGCGTGTCGGTGGAGATGCCGCCGTTGCTGTCGTTGTCTTCGGCCGATTCCCATTCGACGGCCAGCACCGTCACGTTGTCGCTCTTCGCGCCGCCGTTGCGCAGCGCCTGCTCGACCAGCTCGGGCACCGCGTCGGCCAGCGTGTTGCGCGCCAGCTGCTCGGTGATCGTCGCATCGGTGACCGTGCCCCACAGGCCGTCGGAGCACAGCAGCAGGCGGTCGCCGCTTTGCAGCACCAGCGGGCCGACGGTGTCGACCACCGGCTTGCCCGGGCTGCCCAGGCAGGTGAACAGCACGTTGCGGTTGAAGCGCTCGCCCATCGGCACGACGTGGCTGAGCGTTTCCTGCAGTTCGGAGTACGAGTGGTCGCGGGTGCGGGCGACCAGCTTGTCGCCGCGCACGAGGTACAGGCGCGAATCGCCGCAATGCGCCCAGTACGCGTTGTTGCCCTGCAGCACGCAGGCGACGACGGTGGTGCGCGGCGTGTCGATCAGCGCCTTCTGGGTGGCGTAGCGCAGCAGCTGGTGGTGGCCGGCGATGATGGCCTCGTGCAGGAAGCGCATCGGCTCCTTCAGCGTCGGCTTGGCATCGCGCTGGTACATCGCGGCGAGGGTCTGCAGCGCGAGCTGCGAGGCGACCTCGCCTTCCGGGTGGCCGCCCATGCCGTCGGCCAGGGCAAACAACCCCGAATCCCGCGTGTAGCAATAGCCCATGCGGTCTTCGTTCTTCTCGCGGCCACCCTTGCGGCTGACCTGGTACACGGTGAATCGCATGACCTCAGCCCTTCGCGCCGGTCGTGAGGTTTTCGAGCTGCAACTTCAGTCGTTCACTGAAGCTGAGCTTGGTGTAGCGCCGTTCGGTCTCGCGCGCCAGTTCCTTCTGAAGGGCAAAAACGCTTTGCGGGCGCGACAAGGGATCCAGCGACATGCACCACTCGGTTACTTCAATGAGGTTGTCGGAATAGACGTTGCGCAGCCGCGAGAGCGACAGCGCGAGGCGGTCTTTCTCGATGCGTTGCGGGGAATCGTTGGGCGGATAGCCCTGCATGCAGGCGTAGATGCAGGCGCCGATCGCGTAGATGTCGGTCCAGGGGCCGAGCGTGCCGTCGCGGCGGTACATCTCGGGCGCGGCGAAGCCGGGCGTGTACATCGGGCGGATGAAGTTGCCTTCCTTGCTCAGCACTTCGCGCGCCGCGCCGAAGTCGAGCAGCACCGCCTTGTTCTCGTTCGTGATGAAGATGTTGGCCGGCTTGATGTCCAGGTGCAGCATCTTGTGCTGGTGCACGATGCGCAAGCCGCGCAGGATCTCGTCGAACAGGCTGCGGATGGTGGACTCGCGGAACACCTTGTCGCGCTTCAGGTCGCGCGCGGTGACGATGAAATCCTGCAGCGTGTCGCCCTGCAGGTAGTTCATCACCATGTAAACGGTTTCGTTCTCGCGGAAGAAGTTCAGCACGCTGACCACGCTCGGGTGGCTGATCTGCGCGAGTGAACGGCCTTCTTCGAAGAAGCTCTTCAGCCCCAGGCGGTACAGCGGCTGCTTCTCGGGCTTGACGCGTGGCGTCAGTTCACCCGGCGCTCGCTCGGCCAGCGAGGAGGGCAGGTATTCCTTGATGGCGACCAGGTGCCGGTCGGAGTCTTCGGCGAGGTAGACGACGCCAAAGCCACCCGCTGCCAGCTTCTTGATGACCTGGTAGCCACCGACGACCGTGCCCGATGGCAACGGAGCAGGTTTTGGCTTTGACATAATCGGATTTTGCAATGCGATAAATTGAATGCCAGTCTACAGCATGACCGGGTACGCAAGCGCCACCTCCGGGGCGCAAACCGCCACAGATAGCACGGTGGCGGCAGATGCTTCCGCCGCCCGGTCGCCTGCGACCTCGCTGACCAGCGTGATGGTGGAACTGCGTTCCGTCAACAACCGCTTCCTCGACCTGAGCCTGCGCCTGCCGGATGAATTCCGCTCGCTGGAGCCGGTGCTGCGCGACCTGATCACCAAGCGCTTCCGGCGCGGCAAGGTCGAGCTGCGGCTGAACACCCATCGGGAAACCGAATCGGCCTGGCCGACGCCGCAGCCGGACCAGCTGAACCGGTTGAGCCGTATCGAGAGCACGGTGCAGAGCTGGCTGCCGAAGGCGCAGCCGCTGTCGGTGCACGAGGTCTTGCAGTGGTGCAAGACAGGCTCGGCGGCCGAGCACCTGGACGAAGCGGCGCTCGACGCCGCGCGGCGCTGCATCGACGGCCTGGCGGAAGCGCGCGAGCGCGAAGGCGAGAAGCTGGTGGCGGTGCTGATGGACCGCGTGAAGCGCCTGCGCGAACTGGCGACTCAGGCCGAGCCGCTGGTGCCGGCCGCGGTGCAGCGCCAGCAGCAGCGCTTCGTCGAGCGCTGGCAGGAGGCGCTCGACGTGACCGGCGCGACCCAGAGCATCGCTCGCGAGGCGCTGCAGGACCGCGCGCTGAACGAGGCCGCGGCCTATGCGATCCGCATCGACGTGGCCGAGGAACTGGCCCGCCTGCGCGCCCACCTGGAAGAGATCGCCCGGCTGCTGAAGGCGGGCGGCGAGGTCGGCAAGCGGCTGGATTTCCTGATCCAGGAGCTGCTGCGCGAGGCCAACACGCTGGGCTCGAAGGCCTCGACGCTGGAGCTGACCAACATCTCGGTGGAGATGAAGGTCGCGATCGAGCAGTTGCGGGAGCAGGTGCAGAACCTGGAGTAAGGTCTGCTGCAGTTCATGCCGGCCCTGTGCCGCGTCCCTGGGCACGCGCGTGGCAAACATGCTCGGCGAGAGGCCGCCCTTGCAAGCACATCCGCCACGACTCCTTCAAGACAGAGAGGTTTACATGGCCCAGACAGTTTGCATTCGGCGTGTGGTGCTTCGCAACTACAAGAGCATCGGCCATTGTGATGTTCGCTTGCTCCCTCTGACCTACCTGGTCGGTCACAACGGCGCCGGAAAAAGCAATTTTCTGGACGCTCTGCACTTTGTTCGAGACGCGTTGGCCGGATCCCTGGACAGCGCCATCAACGCGCGTGGCGGCTTGAACGAAGTGCGCCGCCGCTCCAGTGGCCATCCGACGCATTTCGGCATTCGACTTGAATTTCGCCTGCGAGATGGTCGTGAGGGGCGATATGCCTTCGACATCGGTGCGATGGCCAGTGGCGGTTATGAAGTGCAGCACGAAGAATGCGTCATCACCGGAATCGGCAAAGGCCCCTTCTTCCGCATTTCCAAGGGCCAGCTGCGCGACAGCAGCGAACCCACCTTCCCGTCGGTGACGGCAGACCGACTTGCCTTGGTAGCGGCATCCGGCTTCACGGCATTCAGGCCAGTATTCGACACATTGACTGCGATGGGTTTCTACAACCTGAATCCCGAGCTGATGCGGGAACTTCAAAAGCCGCAGGACGGTCGCTTGCTCAAGCCCGCTGGCGAGAACATCGCCAGCGTGATCGGGCATCTGGAGCGTGTTGCGCCCGATCGCGTGAAGACCATCGAAGAGTATCTTCAATCGGTGGTGCCCATGGTGCACGGCATGGAGCGCAAGTCCATCGGCCCCATGGAAACGCTGGAGTTTCGACAGGAAATGGCGGGTGCCAAACATCCTTGGAAATTTCTGGCGCAGAACATGTCCGATGGCACGCTGCGAGCGCTCGGCGTGATGACGGCACTGCTGCAAAGCAACGTCGACTACTCGCCGACGTTGATCGGCATTGAAGAGCCCGAAACTGCGCTGCATCCTGCGGCCAGCGCCGCCTTGCGCGAGGTGCTGGTGCATGCCGCCAACCACACGCAAGTCCTGGTGACAAGTCACAGCCCTGACCTGCTGGATGACCGCGGCATCGATGCCGATTCCATCATCTCCGTCGTCTCGGAAGGCGGGGAGACGAAAATTGCGCCATTGGACGAAGCCTCTCGCCAAGTACTGCGCAATCACCTGTTTTCCGCCGGAGAGCTTCTGCGCATGAATCAGCTGGCCCCCGATCGCGACATCATCGCGCAGCAGAGCGCAAGCCAGACAGAGCTCTTCGGCGAGGCCCGGTCGTGATCTCGATCGCATCGATCGTGGAGGGCGACGGAGAGGTTTCCGCGTTGCCGATCTTGTTGCGAAGACTGGCTTCGGAACGGGAACCGGCTGCGCTGGTCAACCTGCTGCAACCCATCCGGGTTCGGCGCGACAAGTTTCTGAACAAGGACGATGAATTTCGCAGACAGCTGCTTCTGGCAGCGGCCAAGAGTGGCCGCGATGGGTGGGTTCTGATCGTGCTGGATGCCGATGACGACTGCCCTGCCAGCCTGGGCCGAGAAATTCACCAACGGGCACAACAGCACATACCGCATCAGCGCTTGTCGGTGGTGCTGGCGAACCGGGAGTTCGAAGCCTGGTTCATCGCCGCCGCGCCTTCCTTGCATGGGGCACGTGGGTTTTCGTTGGCCCCTGAGGAGAAAATCCTGGCCGAATCGCCTCGCAATGCCAAGGGCTGGATGAGGGAGCACATGCAAAGCGGTACGTACAGCGAAATTCTGGATCAACCTGCATTTTCCGCCCGCATCGATCTGCAACAAGCCTTCGACAACAGCCGGTCGTTTCGCAAGCTGTGCAAAGAGTGGCAAACCCATGTCGCTGGTCGAGGCTGAACATCAAACATATGAAGCAGCTTGCTTCGTCGCGCCGTTCGCCGGTGCGGTTGCCGTGAACAACTGATCAAACCGCCGTGCAGTTCTTCACACCGCCTCGCGAGCAATTCTTCCGCCCGCTCACGCACGACAACCGCGCGCTGTGTACGGCCGCGCTGCGTGCGCTGCACGAGCGCGTGCACGGGGCCAACGCCGACTATGCGGAAACTCTGACCCGCGAGGTCGTGCTCGACATCATCTTGCGCGCACTCGCCGATCCCCAGCTGCGCGCGCAAGCCTTCGAAGCGGAGCAACCGGTGCGTCCCGAGGAGGAGCGGGCCTACGCCGGCGAGCTTCTGCGCAAGCTCAAGGACCATGGCTGGCTGGAGGACTATCGCGACCCCATCGATCTCAAGCCGACGCTCAAGCTCAGCCGCGCCGGCAAGGCCTTCAGCGAGACCTTCTCCAACCTCGACGACTCGCGTGCCAAGACCCGCCAGCGCAACATGCGCTCGGCGCGCAAGGCGCTGACGGCCTTCATTGCCACACGCGATGCGGACGAGTTGCTGGACGCACAGGAATTCGCGAGCCGCGTCGTGCAAGACCTGCAGGACGACATCGAGTACTTCCGCCAGTTGATCCAGAGCCTGACCCGAGAAGCCCTCGCGCAGAAGGTGGCCTGGAGCGAGTTCAACGACTTCATCGAGAAGCGCTTCATGCATGAGTACGCGGTGCGCCTGGTGGCCGACTCCGCCGAGCGTCACCGGGGCCAGATCGTCGAGGCGCTGGACGAGGTGCGCGCGCTGGATGGCGAACTGCGCGCCCAGGCCGATGGACATCTCCTTCAGCGCGCGCCCTGGCTGGAGCAGGAAGTGCAGGGCCGCAGCCCGCTGCTGTGGCTGGCCGACCGCATCGAGAACATGGTCGAGGCCGCGTGCAGCCTCAAGCTGCCGATGTTGCGTTCGGAGATGAACAACTACGTGCGCCGCTTCACCAGCCTGCTGCGGCAGGCGCTGTCTTTGGACTACGGCGCCGAATCCGCGCTGGGCCGCACGATGGCCTGGTTGAAGGAGCGCCCGGATTCGCAGCGCGACACCCTGCTGGACGCGCTGGCCGATCGCCTCGCGACCTGCGAAGCCCGTCTGCCCGGCGGTGTACTGCGCTGGATACTGCGTGACCGCGAAGCGGCCCATGCCGCGCAGTCCCCGCTGGTGGTGGACGATGAGAGCCGGCTCTTGGCGATGCTGCGCCGCGCCGAGGCAGAGGCTTTTGCCTTCAGCGACCGTGACGTGCTGAAGGGCTTGCTGCCGCTGTTGGAGCACGGCCCCGTCGCACTGGATGTCCTGCCCGTCGCCACCGCGGCCGATGCCGTGCGCGTGCTGCACGCCGTCGGAGCGGCGCGGTCGGCGGAAGGTCGCCAGTTGCGCGTGCGGGCCCGCAAGACCGACGCACAGGTTCGCAACGAGTTCTTCGCAGCGGACAACTACGTGCTGGATGTCCAGCCCACGGACCGGTTGGAGCCCCCGTCGAGATGACGCAATCGCTCGCCCACTTCGTCGAACAGCGTCTCTCCACGGAAGGCGCCGGCAACGTGAAGGCCGCCCGCTTCGCCGAGCTGGCAGGGCGTCTGCTGGCCACCGGCGTGCTCTGGCGCGACTACTCCCAGCCCGAAGCCAGGCATTACGACGATGCACTGCAGTGCGAACAGCTGCTGCGCGAGTGGTTCGGCTGCATGGGCTTCGTGCTCGCGCACGACCCGGAGGCCCGGCTGCTGCGCCTGTACCCGCCCGGGGAAGGCGGCGGCGAGGACGATGAAGACGGCGTGAAGCGGCTGCGTGCCCGTCTGTCACGCGATTTCGTGGCCACGGTCATTGCGCTGCGCTTTCTCTACACCGAAGCGCTCACGGGCCGACGGCCACTGGTCGACGAGCGACTGGCCATCAGCCTCGAGGAGCTGTCCCAAGCCGTCGTGTCGCTGCTGGCGCATCGATTGCCGAACTCGGCCACCGAGCGCATGACGCTGCTGCGCGACTTGCGCAAGCACCGTGTCGTGCACTTCGTGGAGCGCGACGATGCGGGCGACATGCAGATGGGCCTGGCGGTGCTGCGGCCCGTCATGAGCTTCGTGAGCGATGATGCGATGGAAGACGCCCTGCGGCTGGCCGGAAGGAACCTGCCGCCTGCTGCGGCTCCAGCGCCTCCCGAGGGCAGCTTGCCGTGAAGATCGGCAAGCTGCTGACCTGGCACTGGGGTTCACTCGATGACCGTGAATGGGTCTTCGCAGACACCGTGCTGCTCACGGGAGAATCGGGGTCGGGAAAATCCACGCTGCTCGACGCGATCCAGACCGTGCTGACGGCCGCGCACCAGCACCTGGTGCAGTTCAACATCGGCCAGGACGAATCCACGCAGAGCCGTCGCGGCGGCAAGGAGCCGCGGACGCTGGCGGCCTATGCGTTGGGCCAGCAGGCCGATGGCGTGTTCATGCGCACGCGCTCGACCAGCTATGTGGGCATCGTGTTCGAGCCTTCGGAAAGCGCGGGCGAGCAGGCGCCATCGTTCACGGCGCTGGTCGGCGTGGAAGCGTTCGAAGAAGGACGGCGCGCCACGCTGCAGGGTCCGCCGCAGTTCTTCATCGTGCGCCGGGCCTTGTCGCTGACGGATCTGTCACGGCGCAGCGGCGAAGCCCTGGGTGACGCGCCGCTGCCGCTGAAGGAGCTTTACCTGCAGCTGCAACACCGCCTGAAAGCCGACAAGGAAACGGTGGTCCAGCGCTTTCCCGACAAGGGCGGCTATCTGCAACACCTCTATGGCGCGCTGATGGGAAAGACCGCCGTGGGCGAGCACGAGGCCGTGCGCGCCGGCAAGTCCATCGTCAAGGCCATGGCCTACAAGGAGCTGGGCAACGTCAACGACCTGGTGCGCGACGAGATCCTGGAGCCGCACGACTTCAGCCGCGACCTCGACAAGATGCGCGAGCTGATGCGCTCCATCGCAGGCCTGAAGGCGGAGGCCGATCGCCTGCAGACCAACCTCGATCGGCTCGATGCCGCCGGTGAACGCGCCGGTGCCGTGCTCGACGAATCTCGCCGCTTCGTCGTCATCACCATTGCGCACGCGTTGCGGGTGCTCAGCGAAACCGGGGACGAGCTGGCCTCCGTGAAGCGTCAGATCGCGACGCAGGACAGGAAGCAAGGCCAGTCGGCCGAGAAGCTGGCCTCGCTCGACGCTCAGGACGTCCAGTTGCGGGAACAACAGGGAATGGTGAAGCAGCGCCTGGCGGGCAGCGAGGTGGCCCGGGAGAAAGACTCGCTGGAGAATCAGGTCCTGCTGCAGTCAGATCAGTTCCGCCTGCACTGGGCCCGTGTCCAGGAGGCTGCGCACGGCATCGGCGCGATGGTCGATCAGTTGACGCATCTGCTGACGCTCGACCTGACCGCCATGTCCGCGCTGGCCGACGCGGTGCAGGCGCTTCGACCGGCCGCCTCTAGCGTGTTGAAGCCGTGGCCGGACATGGCGCGGGCATACGCGCGGCCAGCTCGCCTCGACGTGGAACTGCCCGCCTTCGAACTGGAGGTCTTCGATGCCAACCTGGCCATCCTGCAGCGCGGCATCCACGAGGGCGACGACTCGGTGCAGGCCGCCGTCGTGCAGGCACTCGCCGACGCAGGCGCACGCGCGAAGGCGTTGAAGGACGAGGCCGAGCAGCGCGACGCCGAACTGCGGCAACTGCAGGCCGGACGCAGCGTCGCCCCACCTGACAACCACGAGGCCGTGGCGCTGATCGAGCGCGAGCTGCCGCAGGCTCGCCCACATCTGCTGGCCCAGCTGGTGGAGCCGCGCACTGGCAGCACGTGGCAGAACGCCATCGAGGGCTACATGGGTGGCGATCGGTTCGCGATCATCGTCGAGGCAGGCCACGAGGCGCTCTGCGCACGGCTGGTGAAGCGGCGCTTCCCGGTGCGCTCGCCCAAGGTCGTGCAGGGTCGCAAAGCCATGGAGGACACCGAAGGCCGCCGGCCCGAAGGCCGCGCCATCCTGCACGAACTGGTGTGCCGGCATCCCGTCGCCAACGCCTTCCTGATGGCGCAGTACGGCCGCGTGCGCAAGGTGGACAGCGAGGAAGAGCTTGCGCGCACGCCGCAAGGCCTGATGGAACAGGGACTGGGCAGCCGCGGGTACGGCATGTTCGCGTGCCGCGCGCCGGACAGCGACCTGAGCTTCGGGGAAGCGGCTCGCCAGCGCCGCCGCACATGGTGCGAGGACGAACTCGCGCGGCTGACTCACGAGGCGCGCACGCTGCAGTTGCTGGACCAATCCTTGAAGGCGGTCGCGCGCATGTTCAACGGCGCCGCATTCACACCGCTGTCGCCGCTGGTGCTGGCCGTTCTGGAGAGCCAGGCGCAGCACGCCACCGCCGAGCAGGCGCTGAAGGCCCTCGACTTGTCTTCCATCGAGGGACTGGAAGCCGAGCGCCGGTCGCTTGACGAACGCCTTGCAGTCGTCAAGGGCCTCCGCGACGACGAGCTGAAACTGGTCGGTGCCGTCGACAAGGAACTGGCCACTTTGCGTGACCGTGAGCAGATCCTCGATCTACGGCTTCCGGATCTGGAGATAGCCTGCACCAACGCCACGGTCTGGGCTGCTCGCTTCGCCGGCGCGGTGCCGCAACTGGCCACCGAACCGCAACTGGTCAGCGACGCGCAAGCACTGGCAGCCGAGGCGCAGACCAGCCTGGACGCCTTGCGCCATCGCGCGCAGACCCTGCGCGAGAACCTGCCGCGCACGCTGCGCGAGCTCCAGCAGGCGGTCGGCACCTACCTGGGCGGCGCGCGCGACGACAGCGAGCGTTTCGCCTGGAGCGATCTGCCCCGCAGCATCGACCGCCTCGAGGAATTGCTGCCGCTTGTTCTTCAGACCCGCAACGCCATCGATGAGCACGCCCAGCGCCAGCGTGCCATCGGGCTGGCCGACAACGCCCGCTCGCTGCAAGAGGCGGAAGGCAGCTTCAACCACGTCTTCACCAGCAGCTTCTGCTTCAAGGTTCGCGACGACGTGAAGCAAGGCGCTGTCGTGCTGCAACGGCTCAACCGCCACCTGAAGGACATCCGCTTCGGCAACGACAGCTTCCAGCTGGAATGGGACTGGATTCCCCGCATGAAGAAGGTGTGCGAGTTCTTCGATGCGGTCGAGGGTGCCGTGGAAGGACTGGAACACGATCGCGGCTCGATCTTCGCGTCGCCCCGTCTCAGCGATGAACAACGCGCCACCGCGGAGGACATTCGCCGGCTGCTGCTCGCCAACGACCAAGGTGCCAACGAGCGGGCGCTGAAGGAACTCGCCGACTACCGCAACTACCGCCGCTACGACATCGTGCGTATCAGCCCGGTCGGCACCACTCGGCTGTCCACCTGGGGCACCGGCTCGGGCGGTGAGCTGGAGACGCCGTTCTACGTCGTGCGCTCGGCGGTGCTCGCCCATGCGCTCGGCCACTTCGGGCGAGAGCGGCGCGAAGCCCCGGCGCTGCGGCTGATGCTCAGCGACGAGGCGTTCTCGAAGATGGATGAATCGCGTTCGCGCAGCGTGCTGCAGTTTCTGTCGCGCACGCTGGGGCTGCAACTCGTGGTGGCGATGCCGACCTCGAAGTCCGGTGCGGTGAAGCCGGAGTTCGACAAGGAGTTCACCTTCTCCAAGGTGCTCGCGCGGCGCGACGGCCAGGAACTGTTCATCAGCGATGTGCAGGAGAAGACGCTGCACCGCGACGCCCTCACGCGCCTGTGGGCCGAGCATGCGGCCCAGGCCCGCGACGCTGCACGCAAGGAATGGGACGCAGCCGCGGCGCCGATGGGCGCTTCCTCACCTGATTCGAGCGGCGCCGGCACCACGGTCTGAACCATGCTGCCCTCGTTGCCCCCTGTCGAGCCGCCTGCAGCCCACCCATTCCTCCAGCGCCTGGCCCGCGCTCTTCTCGCCAAAGCCGAGCGCAGCATCGGTCAGGGCCCCGTGCGCCTGCCGCTGGACCGCAAGACCGCGCCCGAGTTGCACGTTGCGGCTGACGCCGACCAGCTGCAGCTGCTGGTCATGTTGCTGGACGAGCTGTGCGAAACAGGCTGGGTCGGACTGCAGATCGATGCGCCACGCGCTTTTGCCGGCTTCACCGACCGCAAGCCGAGACTCGAGCTTCGCGACTTCGATGCCCTGGCAGCCTGGGCCGGCTACATGCCGCAGGCCTTGCGATGGCAGCAGCAGTGGTTGCAGCACCTGCGGACGCAATGGGCCGCCACGCCGCCCGCGCCAGGAGCGACCCTGCCCGGCAACCCCCAGGGGCTGCTCGACTACCTGGCCCGCAACCCGATGACGCTGCTGGAGAGTCTTTCGCTGGACGAGGCGACCCACAGCCTGTCGGCCTTGATCGACTTGTGTCGCTCCGGCCGGTCCATGGCGCTGCGCGAGGCTTCGGCGCGTGTGTTTCAGGGACGCTCCAAGCTGTTGGACAACCGGGAAGAACTGCTTCGCCTGACCGGCGCCGTGCCAGGCCAGTTTCACGAGCCACCGATCCAGCTGTTGCTGGCGCCGCCCGGGGATGGCAGTTTCGCGGACGTGCTGTTCGTCGAGAACCTCGTGACCTTCGAGCACATGGCCGACGCACGCGCTCCCGCCTGGGACCGCAGCCTGCTCGTCTATGCCGCCGGCTTCCGGGGCAGCGCACGGCGGCTGCGCTCGCGCTCAGGGTGCCGACCGTACCTGCGCGCCCCATCGGCCAATGCCGTGTTGCCGGCCATCGAGGCTTGGCTCTTCAATGCGGCGGAAGTTCCCGTCTTCTTTTTCGGCGACCTTGACTTCGCAGGCATGCAGATCCTCGGCAACCTGCGCGAGGTCTTTCCACATGCGAGTGCATGGCAAGCCGGGTATCGCGCGCTGGCACGCTTGTTGGCGCAGGGGAACGGCCACCTGCCGGATCAGGCCTCGAAGGCTCAGCAATCCGACCCCGGTGAGACAGGCTGCCCATACGCTGACCACGAATTGCTGCCGGCGATGCGACTTCACGGCCGCTTCATCGACCAAGAGGTTTTTGATTCGTTGCCGGCAAGGGAATAGGCCGCTCAACCGAAGCGCCAATATCGCTGGTGGACGACTTTCTCGACAGTGCGTTGAATGCTGGGTCGCAGCGCGCGACGCGGTTCGAACCCGGGATCGATGAACGCCAGGCCGTCGAAGAGCGAAGGCTGAACCTTCGCCTTGATGCCGCACACGCGCAGACGCTTGCGCAAGGTCTTGACGGAGACGCGCAAGTCCGCAGCAAGTGCATGGACATCCCAGTCGAACCTGATCAGCAGTTGCACATAGGCCGACGCTTCGGAGTAGCTGTGTCGGACCAACTTCGCGTAGTCGATCTCGTCCTCGGCTTGTTGCAATCGGACCAGTGGGTCCGAATCCAGCGGCGAGGTCAGCAGGCGCGCCAAGGCGCTGGCGGCGACTTCGGCATCCTCCTGGTCCCAGTTCTTGTCGATGCGAATGGCGTGGCGCATCTGCTTCTCGGCGAACTTCACGAGCTTGCAGTAGAGCCACTTGAGGACGGACTGCTGATCGTCAGGATCGTCGAAGTCGACCGGGTAGCCTCTTTTCTGCCCCATGTCGGCAGCGACGAGCCACGCCTCTTGCTTGACGTCGTCGACACTCATCTCGCCACGCGTCGCACCGGCGATTCGTCGCAGTGCAGTTGCCTGGGCCCGCAGGAACTCGTCGATGGTCCGCATGCGGCAGGCTGTCAGCCCAGGCGCGATCCCTTCGGCAGCCGCGCCGACAACCAGTCGTGCACGTCGGCCCGGATGTGCCGGCCTTCGAGCAGGAAGTCCTCGAAGCGGCTGGGCACGTACGGCAGGTAAACCAACGGCATGCGTGCTTCCTCAGGCGTGCGAGCGGCTTTGCGGCCGTTGCACGCACCGCAAGCGGTGACGAGGTTCATCCAGGTCCAGCGGCCGCCGCGCGACTCCGGCACGATGTGCTCGCACTGCAGGTCACGCTCCGAGAAGCGCTGGGCGCAGTAGGCGCAGGTCAGCCGGTCACGGCGGAACAGCTTGTTCTTGCTGAAGGCCGGCGCCACGTCGAACAGGTTGACGCGCGACGCACCGCGCATTGCAATGATCGGGTGCACGTCGATGACCGACTGCCGCCCGCGCGCGACGTTGAAGCCGCCGCGCAGCGTGGCCAGCGGGCCGTCGCCCTCGACCCAGGCCACCGCATCGGCCGCCACGTGGGAGGCCGCATGCTCGAGCGAGATCCACGCCTGCGGCGTTCCCTGGATGTCGAGTTGCAGCACGTGGTTGTGAGAGTGGGGCTGCATCGGTGGCCTCCTTTCGCGGGCCGTCGGCGTGGAATGGATGAGTGGCGCTGCCGGATGGAACGTTCCACCGGCCTTGCTTTCACTGACTGGACTCGACGATCCGATTCGAACGGATGCGGGCTTGCGCCGTCTGGTTTGCAGCCAGATGCCTTCGACCACTTGGCTACGTCGAGATGTTGCTGTTGGCGCCCCGTGCGGGAGTCGAACCCGCGGCTTCCGGCTAGACAGGCCGGCACTCTGGCCACTGAGTTAACGGAGCATTCAATCCATCCGGTCACGGGTTCCGGCGCCGCCCAATCGTTGCGGCCGATTTCCGCCCTCGAAGCCGAAGCTCCACAAGGGTTTCCTGATAGAGACGAAATGAAAAAAAGCCCGGATCCTCATCAGATCCGGGCCTCTGCAAACAGAGCTTGGAAGGGCGTGCCTCAAGCGCACCCTTCTCCCGGTTGAACCCGATCCTCGTGTCGATCAAGCCGGCGCTGACACAGCAGCGCGACCTGACCCTGCAGGGGTCGGTAAGCGACGGTGTGGAGCGGCTTGGTCACGATGCGGGTTCCTGAAAAACTTCGTTCGATCAATCGAGGAGGCGGACTGTAAATAGTCTTTACTCAATCGTCAACAATTTTCTTGCAACGTCGATTCATCGGCTTCTACACCCATCGCACGCAGGTAGCGATCGAAGGAGCCGTCGACTGCGGCGCGCCCCTCGCCGCGGATGTTGCGACCCCAGGTGTAGCCGAACACATCGTCGAAGGATCGACCCTCGAGCACCTGCCTCATGCGCACGACATCCGCCGCCTTCATCGGCACCAGGTTGGGGTAGCTGTACATGAACGACACGTGCCTGCGATCCGCCACCACTTGCAACGCATCTCCTGGAAACAGCGCACCGCCCGGCCGCGGTCCGCGCTGCCAGTGCAAGGCCGTGCTGCCCGCGAAGTGGCCGCCGCAGCGCAGCAGCGCCACGCTCTCGGAGAGCCGCAGCTCGTCGCCTTGCCAGAAGCGGATCCGGCTGGACGGCCGCATCACCCACTCTCGATCCGCCTCGTGCAGCAGGATCGGCACGCCGCCCAGCGCCTCGCTCCAGTCGACCATCGACGCATAGAAATGCGGGTGCGAGATGGCGATCAGATCGACGCCCCCGCGCGCCTTCAATGCGGCGACCGCTTCGTCGGTCACCAGGCTGACGCACTCCCACAGGATGTTCCCCGCATCGGTGGGCAGCCACATCGCGCGCTGGTCGATCGCGAAGCCCGGCGCCAGGCCGATGCCCAGCACGCCGCCATCGTCCTCCAATCGCAAGGTATGGCTTGACGCCAGTTCGGCCATCGTGGTCCAGCGCTGGCCCTGCCAGCCGACGTACTGCCGCTCGTCCTCGCAGATCGGACAGCGCGCGGGTGCCGCAGCAGCTGCGGCGAACTGCGTTCCGCAGGTGGCGCAGATCGGGTGGTGCATGGCGTTCTCCTTGGATTGGCTTGTCGATGGCCGCAGGATGCCGTCCAATGTGGTTCGTTCAAAGAGCCACTTTGCATGACTTCGAGCAATCCACTTTTCGGCATCGACCTCGACCTGCCGGCGCCGGGTTCAGGCGGGGTTTCGCAGGCGTTGCATCGCCAGCTCCGGTCCGCGATCGTCGAGGGCCGCCTTGTGCCCGGCCTGCGCCTGCCGGCGTCGCGCAAGCTGGCCGCGATGGTCGGCGTCTCACGCAGCACGGCGACTGGCGTCTACGACCTTCTGCAGTCCGAAGGCTATGTCGAGGGTCATCACGGATCAGGCACCTTCGTCGCATCGCGCACGGCGACGCCCAGGTCAACGCCGCCGGCGCCGGGCGCGGCGCCTGCCCACAAGCTCGCCGCCGCCTGGCGAAACGCGAGCCCGGCACCCGCCACGCCCTCGGCAGCACCGCGTTTCGACTTCCGCGCCGGCTACCCGGACCAGCAACGCTTTCCGTTCGACGTGTGGCGGCGCCTCGCATCGCGCGCGCTGCGCGCCGCCGCGCGGACCAGCGGCGCCGGCAGTGATCCGCAGGGCGACCCGCGACTGCGCGAGGCCATCGCGCAGCACGTGTCGGGTGCCCGCGCCGTGGCCTGCGATGCCGACGCCGTGGTCGTCACGGCCGGAGCGCAGCAGGCCTTCGACCTGCTCGTGCGCATCCTCGTCACCTCGGGTCGCACCGCCGTCGCACTCGAGAACCCCGGCTACCCGCCGCTGCATGCCGCCTTCGAGCGGGCCGGCGCGCGGCTGCACGACATCGGCATCGACCAGCACGGCCTGTGCGTCGATCAGCTGCCACAGCGCGTCGATGTGATTGCCGTGTCGCCCTCCCACCAGTCGCCGCTGGGCGTCACGATGTCGGCGGCGCGGCGCCTGGCCCTGCTGGAACATGCCCGTGCGCACGATGCGCTGGTGATCGAGGACGACTATGACGGCGAGTTCCGCCTCGGCGGCCGCCCGCTGGATGCGTTGCAGACGCTCGACCGCGAGCAGCGCGTCTTCTACGTCGGCACCTTCGCGAAGAGCATGTTCATGGCGCTGCGCATCGGCTTCGTCATCGCGCCGCCATGGGCCGTGCCCGCGCTGGTGGCCGCGCGGCTGCAGCACAACTGGCATGTGCCGGCGGTCAACCAGGCCACGCTCGCCAGCTTCATCGCCGAAGGCCACCTGGCCCGCCACGTGCGCAAGATGCGGCCCCTGTACGCAGAGCGGCATGACACGCTTCTGCGGGCAATCGAACAGCATCTGCCGCACCGGCTCACGCCTGTCCCGTCGCTGGCCGGCCTGCACCTCAGCGCGGCCTTGCACGCGACCGACCCTGCGGTGCGGTGGCAGGCCGCGGCTGCGGCTGCGGCAGCCGGCGTCCGCATCGCCACGTTGGCCTCCAGCGTGCGCCGGCCGCTGGTGCTGAACGGCCTGGTCTTCGGCTACGGGCTGATAGAGACCGCCGACATCGAGCCGGGCATTCGCGCGCTGGCGCAGGCCGTGCGCCCGTCCTGACGACTCACGAAGCCGACGTGACGCACGCCGGCAGTTGCACCCGATCGCCGTCGATGCCGTTCTTCGTCGCCACCACCGGCTTCTCGGCCGCGCTGCGCCAGGCCTGCTGCGGCCACCATCGCCCCGGCATTGGATCGCGACCCGGCTCGACGCTCTGCCCCGGCCGCGGCGTCAACACGCTGACACCCTGGCAAGCCGCTGCCGCGAGCACGCGTTCGACCGGCTCGGTCCAGCCGTGGTGGGCGAGCGCGAACAGTCCCCAGTGCACCGGCATCATCAGCTTGCCCTGCACGCGCTGGTGCGCCAGCACGGCCTGCTCCGGCCCGAGGTGCCAGTCGGGCCAATCGGCGTCGTACTGCCCCGACTCGATCAGCGTCAGGTCGAAAGGCCCGAGCCGCTTGCCGATGTCGTTCATCTCCTCGAACAGGCCGGTGTCACCGGAGTAGTACACACGGTGCGTCGCGCCGACCAGCGCGAAGCCGGTCCACAGCGTGCGATCGCTCTGCGGGTTGAGGCGACCCGAGGCATGGCGCGCCGGCGTCGACGTGACCTGCAGCGTGCCGACCTGCGTCGACTGCCACCAGTCGAGCTCGACGATGCGATCGGCCGGCACACCCCAGCCGCGCAGGTGCCCGCCGATGCCCAGCGGCACGACGAAGCGTGCCCCGCTGGCCTGCAGCGCCCGCACCGTGCCGGCATCGAGGTGATCGTAGTGGTCGTGCGAGACCAGCACCACGTCCACCGGCGGCAGCTTGTCGAGCGGGATCGGCGGCGCGAACCAGCGCTTCGGCCCGGCCCAGCTCACCGGCGACGCGCGCTCGCTCCAGATCGGGTCGAGCAGCACCCGCGTGCCGTCGATCTCGAGCAGCGTCGACGAATGGCCGAACCAGGTCACCCGCAGCCCGCTGGCCGGCAGCGTCGCGAGCGCCTCGCCCTGGCTCGCCAGCACCGGCACCGCGGCCAGCGGCGCGCCATCGGGCGTGCTGTCGAACGCGCGCAGCAAGGCGTCCTTCATGTTGCTCCACATCGGCTGCGGGTTGTTGAACTGGCCGTCGTGCCATTGCGGCGACGCCTCGAGCGGCTGCTGCTCGGCCTGGCCGCGGTGCAGTTCGCCGAAGCCGGTGCAGGCGCTGGCCAGCATCAGCGCGATGCCGGTCCCGGCGGCCAGCAGGCTCCACTTCAGCCGGCGCCAGCCGGATTTCTTCTCAACGCCCATCGCGGGTCTCCTGGCTCAATGCAAAGATGTCGGCCGGCTCGGCCACCCGCCGTGCTGCCGGGCCGCGGGCGGCTGCCAGCATCGCGCGGCCGATCACCTCGGTGCTCAGCAGGCTGCGCGGAAACAGCGACCGCAGGCCGCTCAGCACCGGCCCGAGCACCACATAGAAGGCGTGGATCCAGCCCACCTTCGAGCGCGCGCCGTTCAGCGGCTGGATCACGCCCGGCCGGAACATGAAGGCGGAGCGGAACGGCAGCCGCATCAGTTCGTTCTCGGTGCGGCCCTTCACGCGGGCCCACATCGAGCCGCCCTTCTCACTGCTGTCGGTGCCCGTGCCGGAGACGTAGACGAAGCACGCCTGCGGACTCACGCGGGCCAGCGCCTGCGCGATCGACAAGGTCAGGTCCAGCGTCTGGCGGCGGTAGTCGGCTTCGCTCATGCCGACCGACGAGACGCCGAGGCAGAAGAAGCAGGCATCGACGTCGCGCAACTGCGCTTCGATGGCTGTCAGGTCGAACAGATCGGCATGCACCACGCTGACCAGTTTCGGGTGCTGCTGCGCGAGCGCGCTGCGCCCGACGCTCACCACCTGCGTCACGTCGTCGGCCAGCAGGCATTCGCGCAGCACGCCGTGGCCCACCATGCCGGTGGCGCCGAAGATCAAGACTTTCATGAGAGTTCCTTTTTCATCATGGGCGGGCAACGCCGCGCCAGAACACATCGAAGCCGGCGGCGGCGTAATCGGTGCCGCTGCCGTCGGGCTCGGCCAGCGCGGCCATCGTGGCCTCGGCCAGGCCGTTGAACATCGCGCCGATGAAGTGCACCGGCTGGTCGACGAAGACCTTGCGGCGCACGCACTCCTCGCCCTCGCGCAGCAGCTCGGCAAACGGCGCGCTGCCGGCCTCGCGGGTCTCGGTCGTGATGCGGTCGGACACCCGCAGCTGGCCCATCACCTTGCACTTCAGCGGGTGGGCCATCGCCCACTGCAGGTACTGCATCCACACGTGCGCGAACTTCTCGCGCGACGACGCCTTCGCCGGATACGTGCTCATCATCGCGTCGGCCAGCTCGACCTTCAGCGCGCGGTACAGCTCGTTGACGAGCACGTCCTTGCTCGCGAAGTAGGTGAACAGCGTGCCCTCGGCGACGCCGGCCGTGCGCGAGATCGCCGCGGTCGGCGTCGACCACACGCCGCGCGCGGCGAATTCCTCGATGGCGGCGTCGAGGATGGCGTTGCGCTTGTCCTCGCTGCGAGGTCGGGCCATGGCGTTCTGCGTTTTTTTAATTGAGCAAGTACTCAATCATAGAAAGCAAGAACTCGGGCGTCAAGCGACTTTCCACCTGGGAAGCCCTGCAGCGCTGGTGCAAAATCCCGCGCGATGGATTACCCCGGCAATCTCTTCGTGGTGGCCGCCCCCAGCGGCGCCGGCAAATCGAGCCTCGTGAAGGCCTTGCTGGAACTCGATTCGCACCTGGTCGTCTCGGTCTCGCACACCACCCGCGCGCCGCGCGGCCAGGAGCAGGACGGGCGCGAGTACTGCTTCATCAGCGAGCCGGAGTTCCGCGCCAAGATCGCGGCCGGCGACTTCTTCGAATGGGCCGAGGTGCACGGCAACCTCTACGGCACCTCGCGCCGGGCGATCGAGGAGCGCATCGCCGGCGGCCACGATGTGGTGCTCGAGATCGACTGGCAGGGCGCGCTGCAGATCAAGCGGCTGTTTCCGAACGCGATCCTGATCTTCATCCTGCCGCCCAGCTGGGAAGAACTCGCGCAGCGCCTGAACCGCCGCGGCGAAGACCACCCCGACGTGATCGAGCAGCGCCTGACGAACGCCCGCGTCGAGGTCGCGCAAGCCCGACATTTCGACTTTGTTATCATCAACGCCTTGTTCGAGACGGCGCTCTTCGACCTGAAGGCGATCGTTCACTCGCAGCGGCTCAAGTACGCTGCACTGCAAAGAAGCAGACCTGCTGTCTTTGCCAACCTGAATCTCAACTGAGAACGGAGTTCTTGACCATGGCCCGCATCACCGTCGAAGACTGCCTGACCAAGATCCCCAACCGCTTCCAGCTCGTGCTGGCCGCCACCTACCGCGCGCGCATGCTGAGCCAGGGCCACGCCCCGAAGATCGAGACCAAGAACAAGCCGGTCGTGACCGCGCTGCGCGAGATCGCCGCCGGCGAGATCGGCATCGAGATGCTGCGCAAGGTGCCGATCTGAGTCTTCACCGCCAGAATCCTCGCCAAGACGGCCCCTCGCGGGCCGTTCGCGTTTTCCCTTGCTGCGGCCCCACGGCGGCGCCTGCGTCGAATCCGCGATAAATTCGGGCCATGAACGCCCGTTCTCCGGCCACTGCCTTGCGTGAAGCGCCGCCCGCCCCGTCGGGCCGCGGCGGCAGCGCGCCGGTGCCGGCGGCCACGAAAGACGCGGCCGCCGCGTCGTTCGCGGCGCTGACCCACAAGCTCGACTACCTCGACGCCGCCGACATCAAGCGCGTGCGCGAGGCCTACCGCTTCGCCGACGAGGCCCACCTGGGCCAGTTCCGCGCGAGCGGCGAACCCTACATCACGCATCCGATCGCGGTCGCCGGCCTGTGCGCCGACTGGAAGCTCGACGCCCAGGCCATCATGGCCGCGCTGATGCACGACGCGATGGAAGACTGCGGCGTCACCAAGCCCGAGCTGATCGAGCGCTTCGGCTCGTCCACCGCCGACCTGGTCGACGGCCTGACCAAGCTCGACAAGCTGCAGTTCTCGACCCGCGAGGAGTCGCAGGCCGAATCCTTCCGCAAGATGCTGCTCGCGATGGCGCGCGACGTGCGCGTGATCCTGATCAAGCTCGCCGACCGCCTGCACAACATGCGCACGATGGATGCGATGGCGCCGGCCAAGCGCATGCGCATCGCGCGCGAGACGCTCGACATCTACGCGCCGATCGCGCACCGGCTCGGCCTGAACCAGACCTACCGCGAGCTGCAGGAGCTGTCGTTCCAGCACACCCGGCCGTGGCGCCATGCGGCGCTGTCGAAGGCAGTGCTGCGCGCGCGCGGCTACCGGCGCGACATCGTCGAGCGCATCCAGCGCGAGGTCGAGAAGGCCTTCGCCGACGCGCAGCCGCAGGCCCAGCAGAAGGTGCAGGTGTTCGGCCGCGAGAAGACCCTCTATTCGATCTACAGCAAGATGCGCGAGAAGCACTTCAGCTTCGCGCAGGTCAACGACATCTTCGGCTTCCGCATCGTCGTCGGCACGCTGCCCGAGTGCTACCTGGCGCTCGGCGTGCTGCACCAGCTGTACAAGCCGCTGCCGGGGCGCTTCAAGGACTACATCGCGATCCCGAAGGCGAACGGCTACCAGTCGCTGCACACCACGCTGGTCAGCCCGCTGGGCACCGCGGTCGAGTTCCAGATCCGCACCGAGCCGATGCACGCGGTGGCCGAGAAGGGCATCGCCGCGCACTGGATGTACAAGGCCGGCGGCAACACCCAGCTGCACGACGCGCAGCGCCTGGGCACGCTGTGGCTGCAGTCGCTGATCGACATTCAAGACGAGACGCGCGACGCGAACGAGTTCCTCGAGCACGTCAAGATCGACCTGTTCCCCGATGCCGTCTACGTGTTCACGCCGAAGTCGCGGATCATGGCGCTGCCGCGCGGCGCGACGCCGGTCGACTTCGCGTACGCGATCCACTCCGATGTCGGCGACCACTGCGTCGCGGCCAAGGTCAACGGCGACCCGGTCGCGCTGCGCACCGAGCTGCGCAGCGGCGACGTGGTCGAGGTCGTCACCGCGCCCGGCGCGCGGCCGAACCCGGCCTGGCTGAACTTCGTGCGCACCGGCCGGGCGCGCTCGAAGATCCGCCATTACCTGAAGAACATGGAGCAGGAAGAGTCGCAGCAGCTGGGCGAGAAGCTGCTCGCGCAGGCGCTGCGCGCCGAGGGCCTGAACATGCCGGCCAGCGACCCGGCCGAAGCCGCGGCCGGCGCGCTGTGGCAACAGCTCGCGCGCTGGAGCGGCACCCGCTCGCGCGCCGAGCTGCTGATCGACATCGGGCTGGGCCGCAAGATCGCGACCATCGTCGCGAAGCGGCTGGCGCAGATGATGGGCGAGCGCGGCGAGCGCCCCGATGCGCTGACGCTGACGATGGGTCGCTACGGCGCCGACGACAACGCGCCGTCGCAAGGCCTGGTGGTGATCGACGGCAGCGAAGGCGCGTCGGTGCAGATGGCGCCGTGCTGCCGGCCGATCCCGGGCGACGCGATCGTCGGCTACCTGGGGCGCGGCGAAGGGCTGCTGGTGCACACCGTCGACTGCTCCACCGCGAAGCGCTTGTTCGAGCGCGACAGCGAGCGCTGGATGACGGTCGAGTGGGCCGAAGAACCGGTGCGTGCGTTCGAGACCGGCGTCACGCTGCTGCTGAAGAACGGCAAGGGCGTGCTGGCGCAGGTGGCGGCGGCCGTCAGCGAGGCCGAGGCCGACATCACCCACATCGACATGGACGACGAACCGGCGGCGCAGACCATCGAGCTGCGGCTGCTGCTGAGCGTGCGCGACCGGCTGCACTTGGCCGACGTGATGCGCACGCTGCGCCGGGCCGCGCCGGTGCTGCGCGTGACCCGCGTGAAGCCTTAACCGGCGCTGCCCTTCGGGTACTGCACGTCGATCACCTCGATCCGCTCGAGGCCGCCCGGCGTCATCAGCTGCACCTCGTCGCCGACGCGCGCCTTCAGCAGCGCCCGCGCGATCGGCGCGATCCAGCTGATCTCGCCCTGGCTGCTGTCGGATTCGTCGACGCCCTTGATCGTGACCGTGCGCTCCTCGCCGCGCTCGTTCGCATAGGTCACGGTCGCGCCGAAGAACACCTGGTCGTTGCCGTGGTGCAGCGACGGATCGGCGACCTCGGCGATGTCGAGCCGCTTGGTCAGGAAGCGGATGCGGCGGTCGATCTCGCGCAGCCGCTTCTTGCCGTACAGGTAGTCGCCGTTCTCGGAACGGTCGCCGTTCTTCGCGGCCCACGACACCACCTCGACGACCTTCGGCCGCTCGTCGTCCAGCAGCGTCAACAGCTCGTGGCGCAGCGCCTGGTAGCCGGCCGGCGTCATGTAGTTGCGCGTGCCCTGCGGCAACGCCGGCAGGCCGACGTCGTCATCGTCATCGCCATCGGAATCGGTCTCTTTGGTGAACGCCTTGCTCATGCCGGCGATTTGAACCCAAGTGCCGGTGCCCGGCGCATTCCACTCGCGACCAGGGTGATTGACTTGCCTAACCGGTTAGGCAAAATGGCGCCGATCCGAAACCCGAGGACCTCGCCATGTACACCCTCTTCGCGACCCCCGGCTCGGTCGGCTGCGCCGCCGTCGATGCCGCGCTGCGCCTGTGCGGCGTGCCCTTCGAGACCGTCGAAGCCGCGCCGTGGACCGAGTCGCCCGGCCGCGACCGGCTGAAGGCGATCAACCCGCTGGTGCAGATCCCGACGCTGCAGGGCGCCGGCGGCGAGCTGCTGACCGAGACCGCGGCGATCCTGATCCACCTCGGCCTCACGCACCCCGAGGCGCAACTGCTGCCCACCGACGCGGCCGCCCGTGCCAGTCACCTGCGCGGGCTCGTCTATCTGGCCGCCAACGTCTATCCGGCGATCACGGTGATCGACTTCCCCGAGCGCTTCTGCGCAGCCTGCAGCGACGACGAAGCCAAGCGCATCCGCGCGCAGACCCGCCGCCACCTGCACGGCCTCTGGGAGGTGTTCGCCGACAGCTACGCAGCGCCCCCCGCGGGCTTCCTCGGCGGTGACGCGCCGGGCGCGCTCGACCTGATGGCTGCCGCGCTGTCCAAGTGCTTCGGCACTCGCCCGCACCTGGCGGCGGCGCGGCCGGCCTTCGCCGCGCTGCTGTCGCGCATCGACGCCCACCCACGCTTCGCCGACACCGAGCGGCGCTACTGGCCGGCCGCGTCCTGATGCCCGGCATCTCGGCCGGCGTCGGCGGCGCGCTCGCGCTGGAGTTCGCGAACACCGCCGGCGATCACCTGGCCGATGCGCCGTCCGAGCGCCTGAGCAGCTGGGCCCGCTTCGCGCAGTGGTGCCTCGAGCAGGACCTGGTCGATGCGCGCGGCGCCGCGGCGCTGAAGGCTTCGGCCGACGAGCTCGCGCCGGTGGTCGCCGCGCGCGATGCGGTGTTCCGCGTCGGCCTCGCGATCACGCAGGGCACGAAGCCGCCGGCGGCCGCGCTCGCGCTGCTGAACGACCTCGCCGCCGGCGACGGCCCGCGCGTCAGCCACACGCAGGCCGGCTTGCGCTGGCGCGGCACCGCCGACGATGGCGCGGCCTCGCTGCGCACGCTGCTGGCGCGCGAAGGGCTGTCGCTGTTCTGCTCGCCGCGCGCTGCCCGCATGCGGCTGTGCGCCGGGCCACTGTGCGGCTGGCTGTTCCTCGACGACAGCCGCGGCGCACCGCGCCGCTGGTGCTCGATGGGCGACTGCGGCAACCGCGCCAAGGTGCAGCGCCACCATGCGCGCCGATCGGCCGCCGCAGGCCCCACCGAACCCGAGGCCTGAACGTGCAACAGCGGTTCCCCTCGCGCGGCGCAGCGTGTACCCTTGCCGCTGCTTCCAGCTCCCACGTCGTCTCCCCATGCGCCTGATCCGGTCCCTGCCCTTTCTGATCCTGCTGTCCACGGCCCGCGTGGCATTGGCCGCGCCGGCCCCCGCGCCGACGGCCGATGCGAAACCCGCCGAACGCTGCGAGACCGCGGTCGCCGACACCATCCGCGAGATGCGCGGCAAGGAAGCGCGCGACATCGAGTTCGTCGCCGCCCAGCGCTCGCTGCTGCCGGCCACCGGCGACGAGACCACCGTCAAGGGTGCCGGCCGCTACAAGACCACCGCGACCGGCGTGCACAGCTTCACCTACCGCTGCGCCTACAACGCCGAATCGAACGAGACCTCGGGCGTCGTGTTCCGCGAAACCGGCAGCACCCGCCCGGCCGCCGAGAAGGCCTGGGAGCCCGACCTGAGCAAGGTCTCGCCCGACGCCTGCGAGACCGCGATCGCCGCGACGCTGAAAGACAAGTACCCGCGCGTCGGCCGCATCGCCTTCGATGCCGAGACGCGCCGGCTGCAGCCCGCCCCGAACGACGACACCTGGCTCGACGGCCAGGGCGCCGTCGAACGCGCGCCCGGCATGAACTCGATCCCGTTCACCTACCGCTGCGCATTCCAGGCGCGCACCGGCCGGCTGATCGGCGCGCAAGCGACGCCCTGACCCCGGCGGGGCGAAGCGGTGTCGCGCCACGCGAAGCAACGCGCGGCCCGCACACAAACTGATGCGTTCGCATCGCAGCCCGTGTCGTAAGCTCGGCCCTCTTCGGTTTCGGCAACGGATGTCGGAGGATGCGCGTGGTCGATCGACCCTCGAACGATGCGGTGTTGGGCGGCGAGGTGACGCAGTTGCTGCGGCGCTGGACCGACGGGGATGCGCACGCGCTGCACCGGGTGCTGCCGCTGGTGTACGACGAGCTGCGCCGGCTCGCCGGCCGCCACCTGCGCCATGAGCGCGCGCACCACACGCTGCAGAACACCGGCCTGGTGCACGAGGCCTACCTCCGTCTGACAGACGACCGCCCGGTGCAATGGGCCTCGCGCTCGCAGTTCTTCGCGCTCGCATCGAAAGTGATGCGTCACATCCTGGTCGACCATGCGCGTGCGCGCGGCGCCGACAAGCGCGGCGGCGGCCAGCTCCACGTGCCGCTGGACGAGCTGTCGGAAGCCGCCATCGCGCAGCTCGCGCCGCGCGACACGCCGGTGCTCGACGTGCTGGCGCTCGACCAGGCGCTCACCCGGCTGCAGCAGCTCGATGCGCAGCAGAGCCGCGTCGTCGAGCTGCGCTTCTTCGGCGGGCTGAGCGTCGACGAGACCGCGGCCACGCTCGAGATCTCGCCCGCCACCGTGAAGCGCGAATGGGCCAGCGCCCGCGCTTGGCTGCTTCGCGAGCTGGCCGTACGCTGAACCCATGCGCGGATACGCTTCGACACACATTGCATGAGCCGCCACGGCCCGAGCTTGCGCCCTAGCGGGAACGAGAACTTCGGGAGAGTTGCGATGAACGCCGCATTCCATGCCGACATCGACAGCAATTTCGGCCACCTGCAGGCTGCCGAGCACGGGTCGCCGCTGCTGCGCCCGCCGCCGCCGGTGCTGCTGCACACCGAGCCGCCGCGCATCGAGCCGCACCCGCGCGGCAGCGTGCGCCGGCCCGCGCTGCTGACTGCGCTGCTGGCCGCCGAGAGCCCGTGCGAGCGCCACCGCACGGTGCGCGCGCTGCTGCAGGCGCTCGGCTTCGAGTGGCTGGCCTGCGGCACGCTGGTGCGCGAAGAAGCCGGCTGGCGGCCGAGCGCGTTCTGCACCAGCCTGATCGATGCCGAGTGGCTGCAGCACTACTTCGCGCAGCAGCACCACGAGGTCGACCCGCGCTGGCGCGAGGCGCTGCAGTCGTCGCTGCCGTGCATCTGGTCGCTGGACCAGTGGGACGACGGCAGTGCGGCGCCCGGCGCAGGCACCCACTTCGCCCGCTTCGTCGCCGACCTGCGCGCCACCGGCATGCAGAGCGGTGCGTTGCTCGCGCTGCCGGGCCGCCGTGCCGACGAGCGCTGGCTGCTGAGCCTGCTGTCGCGCACGCCGGGCAGCGCGTGGATCGGCGACGCGGTGCTCGGCCAGTTGCTGACGCTGAGCCTGTGCCTGCACGAGTTCTACCTGCAGCACACGCGCTGGCCGTCGTCCGGCCCCACCGAGCCGGGCGACGAGGTGCTGAACCCGGTGCAGCGCGACATCCTGCTGCAGCTCGCGCACGGCGCGAGCGACAAGCAGATCGCACGCGAACTGCAGCTGTCCTCGCACGCGGTCGACTACCACATGCGCCAGCTGCGCCGCCGCTTCGCCGCGCGCAACCGCGTGCAGCTGACCCAGGCCGCGCAGCGCCTCGCGCGCCGCTGAAGGGAGCCTCATGAGCCAGACGATGGATGCCCAGCGCTGGCAACGCCTGAAGACGCTGGTGGCCGATGCGCTGGCGCTGCCCCTCGCGCAGCGGGCCGGGTTCGTGCAGCACAGCTGCGCCGGCGAGCCGGACCTGCAGGCCGAGCTCGAATCGCTGCTCGCCGCCGCCGAGCCGGAAGACACGGCGCTCGACCAGCAGCCCGCCGCGCAGCTGCTGCAGGCGATCAACGCGCACGCGTCGCGGCAGTGGATCGGCCGCCGCCTCGGCCCCTACCGGCTGGTCTCGCTGATCGCCCGCGGCGGCATGGGCGAGGTCTACCGCGGCGAGCGCGACGACGGCCAGTTCGAGCAGCGCGTCGCGGTCAAGCTGATGCGCGAAGACGGCGACCCGCAGATGCTGCTGGCGCGTTTCAATGCCGAGCGCCGCATCCTCGCGTCGCTCGACCACCCGAACCTCGCCAAGCTGCTCGACGCCGGCCTTTCGCCCGACGGCGAGCCGTATTTCGTGATGGAGTTGGTCGACGGCATCGCGCTCGATTTCTACTGCGAGCAGAACGCGCTCGCGCTGCCGCAGCGGCTGCAGCTGTTCCGCCACGTCTGCCTGGTGGTCGACTATGCGCACCGGCAGGGCGTGATCCACCGCGACCTGAAGCCGGCCAACATCCTCGTCACGCCGCAGGGCGTCGTGAAGCTGGTCGACTTCGGCATCGCCAAGCGGCTGGGCTCCAGCGGCGACGGCAGCGAGGCGACCCTCACGCTGCAGCGCGTGCTGACGCCCGACTACGCCAGCCCCGAGCAGGTGCGCGGCGAGACGCTGACGCCGGCCAGCGACATCTACGCGCTCGGCGTCGTGCTGTACCGGCTGCTGGCGCGCGCCAGTCCCTATGGCGAGGCCACCGACAGCTACGCGCTGACGCGCGCGATCTGCGAGACCGAGCCGCCGCGCCCGAGCCATGCGGTGCCGCACGGCGGCCGGCTGCGCCGCCAGTTGCGCGGCGACCTCGACGCGATGGTGCTGATGGCGCTGCGCAAGGAGCCGACGCACCGCTATGCGTCGGCCGAGGCGCTGGCCGACGACGTGTTCCGCCACCTCGAAGGCCTGCCGGTGCATGCGCGCCGCGGTGCGTGGAGCTACCGCGCCGGCCGCTTCGTGCTGCGCCACCGGGCGATGGTCGGCGCGGCGCTGGTCGCCAACCTCGCGTTGACGGCCGGCATCGGCATCGCCGCGTATGAAGCGTGGCAGGCCAACGTCCAGCGCGAGCGCGCCGAGCGCCATTTCGCGAGCGTTCGCAAGCTCACCAACACGCTGATCCTCGACGTCAACAACGCGATCCGCAACCTGCCGGGCTCGACCCAGGCGCGCCAGCTGGTCGTGCAGACGGCGCTGAACTACCTGCAGCAGCTCAGCGCCGAGCTGCAAGGCGATGCCGCGCTGCAGCTGGAGCTGGCCGGCGGCTACCGGCAGATCGCCGACCTGCAGGGCCGCAATGCCGAGGCGAGTCTCGGCGACCCGGTGGCCGCGCTGGCCAGCTACGAGCGCGGCATCGCGCTGGCCGAGCCGCTCGGCCAGGCGGCGCGGCGGCGCGACCCGAACTTCCCCGCCGCGCAGCGCGAGCTCGCGCTGCTGTACGGCAGCCGCGGGGCGCTGCTGACCTCGGTCGGCCGCAACGACGACGGGGCGGCATCGCTGCGCCAGGGCATCGCGATCACCGACGACCTGCTCGCCGCCGAGCCCGACAACCTGCGGGTGGCCCTGCTGCGTGCCACGCTGTACACCGAGCTCGGCAGCACGCAGCAGCGCGCCGGCCAGCACGAGGCCTTCCTCGCATCGACCGGCACCGCCACGCAGCAGCTCGAGGCGCTGCTGGCGCGCGAGCCCGCCGACGCGATCGCCGCCAACACGCTGGCCACCACCTACGGGCTGCGCGGCATGACGCTGCTCGGCCACGACCTGCTGCCGCAGAGCGCGCAGCTCGCGCTGCAGGAGTACGGCAAGGGCGCGGCGCTGCTGCAGCGCATGGCCGATGCCAACCCGAACGACACCAAGCTCACGCGCACGCTCGCGATCCAGTACCACGGCATGGGCCGCGCGCTGGTGCGGCTGAAGCAGCCGGGCAAGGCGCTGGAGCTGCACCGCCGCGCGATCGCGATGCTGGAGCGCCTGGCGCAGCAGGAGCCGAACAGCCCGCAGTTCAATTCCGACCGGGCCGGCGCGGCGGTGCGGCTCAGCGAGGCGCAGCTCGCCGCCGGCGACGTGGCGGGCAGCCGCAGCACGGCGGCTGCCGCGGTCGCCACCTTCGAGGCGCTGCCCGATGGCATCCGGCGCGACATCGTCACGCACTACCTGCACGGCCTCGCGTACTACCAGCTCGGCCAGGCGCTGCGCGCGCAGGGCGACACCGCCGAGGCCTGCACCCGCTACCGGCAGAGCCTGCCGATGTTCCAGGAGGTGAAGCGCCTGCTCGACCCGACCGACATCGGCCCCGACGCGGCGCGCGAGGCGCTGCAGCGCTGCCCCTGAGAAGGCCTGACGAACAAGCCATGGAACGCGCCCCGACCGCCCTCACCGGCCAGCGTTTCGGCCCGTACCGGCTGGTCGCGCCGCTCGGCCGCGGCGGCATGGGCGAGGTGTGGCGCGCGGCACGCGACGACGGGCAGTACGAGCAGCAGGTCGCGATCAAGCTGGCGACGCAGGCCGACGGCGCCGCATCGCCCGAAGCGCTGGAGCGTTTCCGCCGCGAGCAGCGCATCGTCGCCGGCCTCGACCACCCGCAGCTCGCGAAGCTGCTCGATGCCGGCGTCGCCGCGACCGACCTGCCCTGGTTCGCGATGGCCCTGGTCGACGGCGAGCCGATCACCCGCCACTGCGAGCGCGCCGGCCTCGACCTGCCGGCGCGATTGCGGCTGATGCGCGAGGTCTGCGAGGTCGTGCACTACCTGCACCAGCAGGGCATCGTGCACGCCGACCTGAAGCCGGAGAACCTGCTGGTCGGCGCGACTGGTGAACTGCACCTGGTCGACTTCGGCATCGCGCGCCACATCGGCGAGCCGGCGGCTTCGGCGATGACGCTCTCGTGCGCGAGCCCGGAGCAGGTGCGCGGCCTGCCGCTGACGCCGGCCAGCGATGTCTACGCGCTCGGGCTGTTGTTGTACCGGCTGCTGGCCGGCCGCAGCCCGTACCGCGAGCAGGCGGCGCATGCGCTCGCGCACGAGGTCTGCGAGCGCGAGCCACCGCCCACCGGCGCGCGCGTCGACCGCGACCTGGAGGCGGTGGTGCGCAAGGCGCTGCAGAAGGAGCCGGCGCAGCGCTATGCGTCGGCGCAGGCGCTGTCGGAGGAGTTGTTCCGCTGCCTCGAAGGCCTGCCGGTGCAGGCGCGCAGTGGTGGGCTGCACGGCCGCGTGCGCCGCTTCGTGCTGCGCCACCGCAGCGCGGTCGGCGCGGCGCTGCTGGCCAACCTGGCGCTCGCGGCCGGCCTGGCGCTGATGGTGCACGAGACGCAGCGCGCGCAGCACCAGCGCGCCCGCGCCGAGCAGCATTTCGCGAACGTGCGCGCGCTCGGCCGCGTGCTGATCTTCGACGTGCACGACGCGATCCAGAACCTGCCCGGCGCCACGTCGGCGCGCAAGCTGGTGGTCGAGCATGCGCTGCGCTACCTGAACGAGCTGAGCGAGGATCCGTCCACCGATCCGGCAGAGGACACCGGCCTGCGCACCGAGATCGCGGCCGGCTACCGCAAGGTGGGCGACATCCAGGGCCAGCCGTTCGGCGCCAACCTGGGCGACCCGGAAGGCGCGCGCCGCAGCTACCTGCGTGCGCGCGAGCTGTCGTCGGCCGCGGTCGCGGCGGCCGCGCCGGGCACCGCGCGCGACGCCGCGCAGCGCGAGCTGGTGGTGGTGCACAAGCGGCTGGGCGCGCTGTCGGATTCGCTGGGCGAGCTGGCGCAGGCCGATGCGATGCTGCGCGCCGGCATCGTGCTCGCGCAGGCGCTGGTCGATGCGCACCCGGGCGAGGCCGATTTCACGTCGCTGCTGGCGGCGATGCACGGCCAGCTGAGCCAGCTGAAGTTCTACGCCGGCGACTTTCCCGCCTACCTGCAGGCCGCCGAGCTGGAGTTCCGCGCGCTCAGCGAGGTGGTGCGGCGTCAACCGGACGATCGCGAGGCGGTGATGAGCCTGTCGGTGTGGCACGACCTGCGCGGCCAGTACCTGGCGCAGCACGACGACAGCCTGGCGAGCGGCCGGCTGGCGCTGCAATCGTTCGAGGCCTCGATGCGGCTGAAGCAGCAGTTGCTCGACCGCGAGCCGCGCAACAGCAGCTACATGCGCTATGCGGCGAGCGAGCACCTGAACCTGGGCGTCACGCTGCTGCGCGTGAAGCAGCCGGCGCAGGCGATCGCCGCCTACCGGCGGGGCACTGCGCTGCTGGCCGAACTGACGCGGCTGGATCCCGACAACATGGACGCCCGCCAGGCGCTGGCACTGGCCAGCAACAACCTGAGCGGCGCGCTGTACGAGGGCGGCGACCTGCCGGGCAGCGCCCGCGCCGCACGCGAGTCGATTGCGGTGTTCGAGTCGCTGTCGCCGGGCGCGCAGGCCGATGTCGCGGCGCTGCGCATCCAGGGGCGCAGTCACTTTCACCTGGGCCGCGCGCTTTCGCGCAGCGCGCCGCGCGAAAGCTGCGAGCACTACAGGCGCTCGCTTGCGATCCTGGTCGACCTGCAGGCCCGCGTCGGCCTCGCACCGGGCCAGCTCGACCCGGCCGAGGTGCGGGCCGCGCTGGCGCGCTGCGGCAGCTGAGCCTCACTCTCCGTTCGGGCCGTACCCCACTCCCCCGTTCGGGCTGAGCTTGTCGAAGCCCTCATGCCATGCGAGCAGACCCTTCGACGGGCTCAGGGTGAACGGATTCCCTCCCCCGTTCGGGCTGAGCTTGTCGAAGCCGTCGTGCCACGCGAGCAGGCCCTTCGACAGGCTCAGGGCGAACGGGTTCTCTCCCCCCGTTCGGGCTGAGCTTGTCGAAGCCGTCGTGCCATGCGAGCAGGCCCTTCGACAGGC
>NZ_FRCQ01000023.1:97786-129408 GCF_900142965.1 Rhizobacter sp. OV335 | reverse complement strand
GCAAAGGCGCGGGTGGGGAGGCTGTGGAGCGCCAATAGGGACGGGGCGCCGGAGCTGGCTGGTTTCTTGGCCCCGCGCGAAGCGCGTTCGTGAACTGACTGTCGCCGACTGTTTGACCACAACGAACGAAGTGAGTGGCGGGAGTTTCGGCGACGGGCCATGAAACCAGCCAGCGGAGGGAAGTCTTCGCCCCGACAGGGGCGAAGACCGCACCGGCCGGCGAGCCACAGCCTCCCCACCCGCGCCTTTGCAAGCGCAGACGCGCGAACAACAAGGAACCTATCGCTTCACGGGAGGCAAGTCGGTACAGGCGCCTTCAAAGGCCTCGGCCGCCAACCCGATCGTCTCGCCGAGCGTCGGGTGCGGGTGGATCGTGCGGCCGATGTCCACCGCATCCGCCCCCATCTCGATCGCCAGCGCAATCTCGCCGACCATGTCGCCCGCATGCGTGCCGACGATGCCGCCACCGACGATCGCGTGCGTCGTCTCGTCGAACAGCAGCTTCGTGAAGCCCTCGTCGCGGGTGTTCGCGATCGCGCGGCCCGACGCGTTCCACGGGAACAGGCCCTTCTTGACCTTCAGCCCCTGGGCCTTCGCTTCGTCTTCGGTCACGCCGACCCACGCCACTTCCGGATCGGTGTAGGCCACGCTCGGGATCACGCGTGCGATGAACGTGGTCTTCGCGAGGTGATCGTCGCCGAGCTGCTCACCGGCCGCAACCTCGGCTGCCACATGGCCTTCATGCGTCGCCTTGTGCGCCAGCATCGGCTGGCCGACGATGTCGCCGATCGCGAAGATGTGCGGCACGTTGGTGCGCATCTGCACGTCGACCGGAATGAAGCCGCGCTCACCGACCACCACGCCCGCCTTGTCGGCACCGATGCGCTTGCCGTTGGGCACGCGGCCCACCGCCTGCAGCACCAGGTCGTACAGCTGCGGCTCCTTCGGCGCGCCCTCGCCCTCGAAGCGCACCAGGATGCCGTCCTTCGTCGCCTCGGCGCCGACGGTCTTCGTCTTCAGCATGATGTTGTCGAAGCGCGGCGCGTTCATCTTCTGCCACACCTTCACCAGGTCGCGGTCGGCGCCCTGCATCAGGCCATCGAGCATCTCGACCACGTCGAGCCGCGCACCCAGCGACGAGTACACCGTGCCCATCTCCAGCCCGATGATGCCGCCGCCGATGATCAGCATGCGCTTCGGGTTCTGGCGCAGCTCCAGCGCGCCGGTGGACGTGACGATGCGCGGATCGTCCTTCGGCAGGAACGGCAGCTTCACCGCCTCGGAGCCGGCCGCGATGATCGCGCGCTTGAAGCGGATGGTCTGCGTGCCGCCCTTGGCGAGTGCGACAGTGACGTGGTGCGGGTCGGCGAACTCGGCCGTGCCCTGCACCACCGTCACCTTGCGCATCTTGGCCATCGCGGTCAGGCCGTTGGTCAGCTTGCCGACGACCTTTTCCTTGTGCTTGAGCAGCTTGCCGAGGTCGACGCTCGGGGCCGCGAAGCCGATGCCGAGTGAGTCGAAGTGCTTGACCTCGTCCATCACCGACGCGACATGCAACAGCGCCTTCGACGGGATGCAGCCGACGTTCAGGCACACGCCGCCCAGGGTCGCGAAGCGCTCGATCATCACCGTCTTCAGGCCGAGGTCGGCGGCGCGGAACGCGGCCGAGTAGCCGCCCGGGCCGGCGCCGAGCACGAGCATGTCGCATTCGAGGTCGGCGGTGCCGGAGAAGCTCGCGGCTTGCGGTGTCGCCTCCGTTCGCACTGAGCCTGTCGAAGTGCTTGCCGGGGTGGCAGCGGCCGCCTTCGTGGCAGGGGCTTCGACAGGCTCAGCCCGAACGGATTCACTGGCCTCCAGCGACAGCATCACCGTCCCCTGGTTCACCACGTCGCCCACCTTCACCTTGACGTCCTTCACGACGCCGGCATGCGACGACGGAATCTCCATCGAGGCCTTGTCGCTCTCCACCGTGATCAGCGACTGCTCCGCCTTCACCGTGTCGCCGGGCTTGACCAGCAGCTCGATGATGGCCACGTCCTTGAAGTCGCCGATGTCCGGGACCTTGATGTCGATCAGTGCCATGCTCAGTCTTTCGCCTTCAGTTTGATCGTGTGGGCCTTGATCGGCCCGGCCGAGTTCTTGTCGAATTCGCAGCCGGCGCGCACGCCCAGCTCGGCGATCTCGCGCGCCGTCAGCTTGCTGCCGTAAGCCCCGTACATCGCGCCGAGCGCGAACGCACGGCCCGAGCCGATCGCCCAGAAGCGGTCGAACTCGAACACCTCGCGGTACGAGTACACGCCGTAGATGCCGGTCGCGTTGACGATCAGCGCGGTGAACTGCGAGCTCTCGTACGGGTCGGCGTCTTCTTCCTTCGGGTTCAGGAAGAAGGTCTCCTTCAGCTTCGGGTGCACCTTCAGGAAGGTGTCGAACACCTCGTCGCGCGAATGCAGCTTCAGGTCGTCGGGCGGCAGGCTGTTCAGCACCCGCCGCAGCACCGGGAAGTGCGCGGTGGTGCCGGCCATGCCGACCCACGAATCGCCGACGCGGAACAGCTTCTCGTTCTCTTCGTAGCCGTGCGCCAGCCGCGTGTCCCCGAAGGTCACGAGGCTGTCGGACGCCAGCGCCACCTGGGTTCCCTTGCGAACCACCACCACGGTCGTCATGGTGCAGATCCGCTCAGAGCAGCACGCGGCGGAAGTCGGCCAGGATCTGCGCGAGGTAGGTGTTGAAGCGCGCGGCCGAAGCGCCGTCGATCACCCGGTGGTCCCAGCTCAGGCTCAGCGGCAGGATCAGCCGCGGCTGGAAGGCCTTGCCGTCCCACACCGGGCGCGTCGCCGACTTGCACACGCCGAGGATCGCCACCTCGGGCGCGTTGATGATCGGCGTGAAGTAGGTGCCGCCGATGCCGCCCAGCGAGCTGATCGAGAAGCAGCCGCCGGTCATCTCGGCCGGTGCCAGCTTGCCTTCGCGCGCCTTGCCGGCGAGCTCGCTCATCTCCTTGCTGATCTGCAGGATGCCCTTCTTGTCGGCATCCCGGATCACCGGAACCATCAGCCCGTTCGGCGTGTCGGCCGCGAAGCCGACGTGCACGTACTGCTTCAGCACCAGCTGGTCGCCGTCGAGCGAGGCGTTGAACTCGGGGAACTTCTTCAGCGCGGCGACGCAGGCCTTGATCAGGAAGGCGAGCATCGTGACCTTGACGCCCGACTTCTCGTTCTCCTTGTTCAGCTGCACGCGGAACGCTTCGAGTTCGGTGATGTCGGCATCGTCATGGTTGGTGACGTGCGGGATCATCACCCAGTTGCGGTGCAGGTTGGCACCGCTGATCTTCTTGATGCGCGACAGGTCCTTGCGCTCGACCGGGCCGAACTTGGTGAAGTCGACCTGCGGCCACGGCAGCAGGCCGGGGAAGCCGGCACCGCCCGAAGTCGCACCACCGGCCGGGGCCTTGGCGGCCTGCGCCTTGGTCTGCTGGCCGCCGGCCATCACGGTCTTCACGAAGGCCTGCACGTCGTCCTGCGTGATGCGGCCCTTGGGCCCGCTGCCCTTCACTTCTTCCAGCGGCACGCCGAGTTCGCGGGCGAACTTGCGGATGCTGGGGGAGGCGTGCGGGAGGTCGGTCTTCAGGACCGAGGGCTCGTGGGCGGGCACTGCGGCGCTCTCCGTTCGCACTGCACCGCCATCCGTTCGCCCTGAGCTTGTCGAAGGGTTGCTCGCAGCTTGCGCAGGGGCTTCGACAGGCTCAGCCCGAACGGGGGCGGGAGCGGCAGCCGCGGGCGCACTGCCGGCAGCGGCCTGCACCGTCGCGATCAGCGAGCCCTTCTTGACCTTGTCGCCGACCTTCACTTTCAGGTCCTTCACGACGCCGGCGTGCGACGACGGGATCTCCATCGATGCCTTGTCGCTCTCGACCGTGATCAGCGATTGCTCGGCCTTGATCGTGTCGCCCGGCTTGATGAAGACCTCGATCACCGCGACCTCGTCGAAATCGCCGATGTCGGGGATCACCACGTCGACCACTTCCGTTCGCGCTGAGCTTGTCGAAGTGCCCGCTTGTCCTGAGCCCGTCGAAGGGCCTGCTGCGATGGGAGTCGGTGCCGCGGCACGAGGGGCTTCGACAGGCTCAGCCCGAACGGAATCCTTGCTCGCCCCACCCGCCGCCTCGATCAGCAGCAGCAGCGTGCCCTCGTTGATCTTGTCGCCGAGCTTGACCTTCAGCTCCTTCACGACGCCCGCATGCGACGACGGGATCTCCATCGACGCCTTGTCGCTTTCCACCGTGACGAGCGACTGCTCGGCCTTCACGGTGTCGCCCGGCTTCACGAGCAGTTCGATGATCTCGACGTCCTTGAAGTCGCCGATGTCGGGGACTTTCACTTCCACCAATGCCATGCTGGGTCTCCGGCGTGTTCTTGTGGCGTAGCCGTTCAGGCGTACAGCGGGTTGATCTTGTCAGCGTTGATGCCGTACTTCTTGATGGCCTCGGCCACCTTGGCCACCGGCACCGTGCCCTCGTCGGCCAGCGCCTTCAGCGCGGCGACGACGATGTAATGGCGGTTCACCTCGAAGTGCTCGCGCAGCTTGCTGCGGAAATCGCTGCGGCCGAACCCGTCGGTGCCCAGCACCTTGTAGCTGCGGCCCTTCGGTATGAAGGCGCGGATCTGGTCGGCGTAGTTCTTCATGTAGTCGGTCGACGCGATCACCGGCCCGGCGTACTTGTCAAGCTGCTGCGCGACGAAGGGCACGCGCGGTGTCTCGGTCGGGTGCAGCAGGTTCCAGCGGTCGCAGTCCTGGCCGTCGCGCGCCAGCTCGTTGAAGCTCGGGCAGCTCCAGATGTTGGCCGACACGCCCCAGTCCTTGGACAGCAGCTCCTTCGCGGCGATCGACTCGCGCAGGATCGTGCCCGAGCCGAGCAGGTTCACGCGCGGCGTCTTCTTCGCGCCTTCCTCGAGCAGGTACATGCCCTTGATGATCTGCTCCTCGGTGCCGGCCTTCAGGCCCGGCATCGGGTAGTTCTCGTTCAGCAGCGTCAGGTAGTAGTAGACGTTCTCCTGCTTCTCGACCATGCGCTTCAGGCCGTGGTGCAGGATCACGCCCACCTCATGCGCGAAGGTCGGGTCGTAGCTGATGCAGTTCGGGATCGTGCCGGCCAGGATGTGGCTGTGGCCGTCTTCGTGCTGCAGGCCTTCGCCGTTCAGCGTCGTGCGGCCCGAGGTGCCGCCCAGCAGGAAGCCGCGCGCCTGCATGTCGCCGGCCGCCCAGGCCAGGTCGCCGATGCGCTGGAAGCCGAACATCGAGTAGTACACGTAGAACGGCACCATGATGCGGTTGTTCGTCGAGTACGACGTGGCCGCGGCGATCCAGCTGCTCATGCCGCCGGCCTCGTTGATGCCTTCCTGCAGGATCTGGCCAGCCTTGTCCTCGCGGTAGTACATCACCTGGTCCTTGTCGACCGGCGTGTACTGCTGCCCCGCGGGGTTGTAGATGCCGATCTGGCGGAACAGGCCTTCCATGCCGAAGGTGCGCGCCTCGTCGACGAGGATGGGCACCGCGCGCGGGCCGAGCTCCTTGTCGCGCAGCAACTGCGTCAGGAAGCGCACGTAGGCCTGCGTGGTCGAGATCTCGCGGCCTTCGGCGGTCGGCTCGAGCACGGCCTTGAAGGTCTCGAGATCGGGCACCTTCAGTTGCTCGTCGGCCTTGGTGCGGCGGTGCGGCAGGTAGCCGCCCAGCGCCTTGCGGCGGGCGTGCAGGTACTGCATCTCCGGCGTGTCGTCGGCCGGCTTGTAGAACGGGATCTCGGCGAGCTTGTCGTCCGGGATCGGGATGTTGAAGCGGTCGCGGAAGGCGCGCACGTCGTCGTCGACCAGCTTCTTGGTCTGGTGGGCGGTGTTCTTGCCTTCGCCGATCTTGCCCATGCCGAAGCCCTTGACGGTCTTGATCAGCATCACCGTCGGCTGGCCCTTGTGCTTGGTCGCGCGGTCGTACGCGGCATACACCTTGTGCGGGTCGTGGCCGCCGCGCTGCAGGCGCCAGACCTCGTCGTCGCTCATCTTCGCGACCATCTCCAGCATCTTCGGGTGGCGGCCGAAGAAGTTCTTGCGCACGAACGCGCCGTCGTTCGCCTTGAAGGCCTGGTAGTCGCCGTCGACGGTGTCCATCATCACCTTGCGCAGGATGCCGTCCTTGTCCTTCGCGAGCAGCGGATCCCAGTAGCTGCCCCACAGCAGCTTGATGACGTTCCAGCCGGCGCCGCGGAACTCGCCTTCGAGTTCCTGGATGATCTTGCCGTTGCCTCGCACCGGGCCATCGAGGCGCTGCAGGTTGCAGTTGACGACGAAGATCAGGTTGTCGAGCTTCTCGCGCGCGGCCAGGCCGATCGCGCCGAGCGATTCGGGTTCGTCCATCTCGCCGTCGCCGCAGAACACCCACACCTTGCGGTTCTCGGTGTTCGCGATGCCGCGGGCATGCAGGTACTTCAGGAAGCGCGCCTGGTAGATCGCCATCAGCGGGCCCAGGCCCATCGAGACGGTCGGGAACTGCCAGAACTCGGGCATCAGCTTCGGGTGCGGGTAGCTCGAGATGCCCTTGCCGTCGACCTCCTGGCGGAAGTTCAGCAACTGCTCTTCGGTCAGCCGGCCTTCCATGTACGCGCGGGCATAGACGCCGGGCGACGAGTGGCCCTGGATGTACAGCAGGTCGCCGCCATGGCCTTCGCTCTCGGCGTGCCAGAAGTGGTTGAAGCCGGTGCCGAACATCGTCGCGAGCGACGCGAACGACGAGATGTGGCCGCCCAGGTCGCCGCCGTCGGCGGGGTGCAGGCGGTTCGCCTTGACCACCATCGCCATCGCGTTCCAGCGCATGTAGGCGCGCAGGCGCTCCTCGATGTCGACGTTGCCGGGGGAATGCTCCTCCTGGTCGACCGGGATGGTGTTGACGTAGGCGGTGTTCGCGGAGAACGGCACGTCGATGCCGGCCTGCCGGGCGTGGTCGATCAGCTGCTCGAGCAGGAAATGCGCGCGCTCACCACCTTCGGCACCGATCACCGCCGACAGGGCGTCCAGCCATTCGCGGGTTTCCTGCGAGTCGGCATCGTTCGCCGATGCGCCGAGGAAAGACTCCGGGTTTGCAGCCATGCTTGTCTCCGTAAGGTTCAACTTTTTTGGGGCGGCGGCAGTGTCGCACAACTCAAAAAGCTTTCCAAATTGCGCGAGATCGTTTCGTAATACGGAATTTCCTGATGCCCGGGTCCCTCCGGACGGGCACATCCGGGCCTGCCCTCGATAATCGCTCCATGCATCCGTTGAACAACCCTCCTCCGCGCAGTGCCCCTCTCCCTGGTGCGGCGCAGAGAATGTTCGGCCTCTGGTGGCGGCGCCAGTCGCTCGCCCGCCAGGACCGCTTCGCGACGCTGGGTCCGCTGGTGTCGGTGCTGCTGTTCCTGGCGGCGATCATCCTGGCCTTCTGGTACCTGCGCAACGAGGAATTCGAGCGCGAGCAGGAATCGGTCAAGCGCGACACCGAGATCGCGCAGCAGCAGATCCGGCTGCGGCTGATCGAGAACCAGGAGCAACTGGTGCGCATCGCGCGCGAGATCGCGACCCGCACCATCGACCAGGACGAGTTCCTCGGCCAGGCCGCCAGCTTCACGCGCGAGCGCCCCGAGATCACGAACCTGATCTGGGTCGGTGCCAACCGCGCCCGCCGCGCCGGCTACGCCGCCACCGGCTTCCACCCCGAAAGCGGCTTCGGCGGCGAGGAGAGCAGCACCTCGGTGCCCAAGGAAGGCGCGAAGACCGGCCCAGAAGCCGCCTTCACCGCGGCGCGCGACCTGCGCCAGCCCGTGTACTCGCGCCCGTTCACCGACCTGTACGGCGCCGCGGTGTTCCAGGTGCAGGTGCCGCTGCTCGACCGCAGCGCGTTCTCGGGCACGCTGATCGCCGAGTACTCGATCGAGTCGCTGATGCGCTACTTCATCCCGGCCGAGGTCTCGACGCGGCATTCGGTGACGCTGGTCGACAGCCAGGACCGCGTGCTCGCGAGCACCGTGACGCCGATGCCCGGCCAGCAGAACCGCCGCTCGGCCACCACCATCGTGCACGACGTGCCGCTCGCGCCGGCCGGCAACGGCCTGGTGCTGCGCGGCCAGGGCTACCGCACCTCGATCGGGCTGATCAGCAACACGCTGTTCTGGATGGTCGCCGCGCTGTCGGTGCTGACGGTGTGGATGCTGCTCGGCACCTGGCGCCACATGCGCCGGCGGCTGCAGATCCAGAGCACGCTGGTGTCGGAGACGAACTTCCGGCGCGCGATGGAAAACTCGATGCTGACCGGCATGCGCGCGATGGACATGGAAGGCCGCATCACCTACGTGAACCCGGCCTTCTGCGCGATGACCGGCTTCAGCGAGGCCGAGCTGATCGGCCGCGTGCCGCCCTTCCCGCACTGGCCGCCGGAGCGCATCGACGAGAACACCCGCCTGTTGCAGCAGGAGTTGCAGGGCCGCAGCCCCGCCGGCGGCATCGAGGTGAAGGTGATGCGCAAGGACGAATCGCAGTTCGACGCGCGCATGTACGTCTCGCCGCTGATCGACCCGAAAGGGCTGCAGACCGGCTGGATGACCTCGATGACCAACATCACCGAGGCCAAGCGGGTGCGCGACCAGCTGTCGGCCTCGCACGAGCGCTTCACCACCGTGCTCGAGGGGCTGGATGCCGCGGTGTCGGTGCTGTCGGTGCAGCAGGGCGAGCTGCTGTTCGCGAACCGCTCGTACCGGCTGTGGTTCGGCGCCGATGCGCGCGGCCATGCGCTGCTGGCCGGCGGCGACCCGGGGCTGCCGGTGATCGGCGGGCTCTCGGCCTTCGGCGACGACGGCGACTCGGTCGACAGCTTCGGCGGCCTGCCGACGCAGGAGCTGACCGAGGTCGGCTCCGACGCGCGCGAGGTCTTCATCGAGCCGCTGCAGAAGTGGTTCGACGTGCGCGCGCGCTACCTGCAGTGGACCGACGGGCGGCTCGCGCAGATGCTGATCGCGACCGACATCACCGGCCGCCGCAACGCCGAGACGCAGGCCGCGCAGCAGGCCGAGAAGGCGCAGGTGACGAGCCGGCTGGTGACGATGGGCGAGATGGCCTCGTCGGTCGCGCACGAGCTGAACCAGCCGCTGACCGCGATCACGAACTACTGCAACGGCATGGTCTCGCGCGTGAAGGGCGACGCGATCCAGAAGGACGACCTGATCGCCGCGCTCGAGAAGACCGCCCGCCAGGCCGAGCGCGCCGGGCAGATCATCCGGCGCATCCGCGCCTTCGTGAAGCGCAGCGAGCCGCAGCGCCAACCGGCGCAGGCGCAGAGCATCATCGAAGACGCGGTGGAGCTGGCCAACATCGAGCTGCGCCGGCGCAACGTGGCGGTGCACGTCTACGTCGCGCAGCGCCTGCCGACGCTGATGGTCGACCCGATCCTGATCGAGCAGGTGGTGCTGAACCTGCTGAAGAACGCAGCCGAGGCGATCGACATGGCGCAGCTGCCGCAGTCGCGCCGCAACATCGAGATGCGAGTGGTGCCCAAGCACACGCCCGAAGAAGGCGGCGTGATCGAGTTCAGCGTGACCGACAACGGCCCCGGCTTGAAAGAAGAAGTGATCGCGCGGTTGTACGAGGCCTTCTTCTCGACCAAGGCCGAAGGCCTGGGCATCGGGTTGTCCCTGTGCCGCTCGATCATCGAGAGCCACCGCGGCCGTATCCGTGCACAGAACCTCTACAATGGCGACCTCGCCGTCGGGTGCCGCTTCAGCTTCACGCTGCCTGTGGAAACCGCCAAATCTGCCGGCCTGGAGCCGGCGCTGCCATGAGACTGCTTCGATGAGCTTGATCCCGAAAAAAGGCACGGTCTATGTGGTCGACGACGACGAAGCCGTGCGCGACTCGTTGCAATGGCTGCTCGAGGGCAAGGACTACCGCGTCAAGTGCTTCGATTCCTCCGAATCGTTCCTGTCCCGCTTCGACCCGCGCGAGGTCGCCTGCCTGATCGCCGACATCCGCATGGACGGCATGAGCGGGCTCGAATTGCAAGACCGCCTGCTCGAGCGCAAGTCGCCGCTGCCGGTCGTCTTCATCACCGGCCATGGCGACGTGCCGATGGCGGTCACGACGATGAAGAAGGGCGCGATGGACTTCATCGAGAAACCCTTCAAGGAAGAAGAACTGCTCGGCCTCGTCGAGCGCATGCTCGACCAGGCCCGCAGCGCGTTCTCGCACCACCAGGAAGCCGCCAGCCGCGACGCGCTGCTGTCGCGCCTGACCACCCGCGAGGCGCAGGTGCTCGAGCGCATCGTCGCCGGCCGGCTCAACAAGCAGATCGCCGACGACCTGGGCATCAGCATCAAGACGGTCGAGGCGCACCGCGCCAACATCATGGAGAAGCTGAATGCCAACACGGTGGCCGACCTGCTGAAGATCGCCCTGGGCGCGCAAGCCAAGGCCTGACACCCGCCCCATCCCGAAGGCCGCTACCGAAGCGGCCTTTTTCGTTTCTGGAGCCCACCCCATGACCGCACAACTGATCGACGGCAACGCCCTCGCCAAGCAGGTTCGCGCCGAGGTCGCACAGCGCGCCGCCGCCCTCACCGCCCGCGGCCACCGGCCCGGCCTGGCGGTGATCCTGGTCGGCGACGACCCGGCTTCGCAGGTCTACGTGAAGCACAAGGTCAACGACTGCGAGACCAGTGGCGTGCGCTCGGTGCTCGAGACATACGACGCCTCGCTGCCCGAGGCCGAGCTGCTGGCGCGCATCGCGGCGCTGAACGCCGATCCGGCGATCCACGGCATCCTGGTGCAGATGCCGCTGCCCAGGCACATCGATCCGCAGAAGGTCATCGAGGCGATCTCGCCGCTGAAGGACGTCGACGGCTTCCACGTGCAGAGCGCCGGCGCGCTGATGGTCGGCCGCCCGGGCTTCCTGCCGTGCACGCCGTACGGCTGCATGAAGCTGATCGCCACCACCAGCCTCGGCACCGACCTGCGCGGCAAGACCGCGGTGGTGATCGGCCGCAGCAACACCGTCGGCAAGCCGATGGCCCTGCTGCTCTTGCAGGCCAACGCCACCGTCACCATCTGCCACAGCGGGACGCCCGACATCGGCCTTCACACGCGCCAGGCCGATGTGGTCGTCGCGGCGGTCGGCAAGCGCAATGTGCTCACCGCCGGCATGGTCAAGCCGGGCGCGGTGGTGATCGACGTGGGCATGAACCGCAAGGACGACGGCAAGCTCGCCGGCGACGTGGATTTCGACGGCGTCTCGCAGGTCGCCGGCTGGATCACGCCGGTACCGGGTGGCGTCGGACCCATGACCCGTGCGATGCTCCTGGTCAACACCCTGGAGGCCGCGGAGCGATTCGCGCAGGGTTGAAACCTTGAAAGGGAGAAAACAATGAACGAGATCAATCCACTGCTGGTTCCCGATGCGCTGCTCGACTTCTCGGCGATCCGCGCCGGGCACGTCGCGCCGGCGATGGCGCAGCTGCTGACCGAGGCCGAGGAAGCCCTCGACAAGGTCACGAGCGATGCGGTGCCGGCCGACTACGACGCGATGTCGGCGGTGCTCGACGTCGCGACCGAACGCCTGGGCCGCGCCTGGGGTGCGGTGCACCACCTGACCGCGGTGGCCGACACGCCGGAGCTGCGCGCCGCCTACAACGAGCAGCTGCCGGCCGTCACCGAATTCCACACCCGGCTCGGTGCCGACGAGCGCCTCTACGCGAAGTACAAGCAGATCGCGCACTCCCCGGCCGCCGCCGCGCTCAGCGCGCCGCGTCGCCAGGCGCTGTCGAACGCGATGCGCGACTTCGTGCTGTCGGGCGCCGAGCTGCAGGGCGCCGACCGCGACCGCTACGCGCAGATCCAGGACCGCCTGGCCGCGCTGTCGCAAAGCTACTCCGAGCACGTGCTCGACGCGACCGACGGCTTCGCGCTGTACGTCGACGAGGCCGAACTGGCCGGCGTGCCCGCCGACGTGATCGCCGCGGCGCGCGCTGCCGCCGAGGCCGAGGGCAAGCCGGGCCACAAGATCACGCTGCATTTCCCGAGCTACTTCCCGGTGATGCAGTACGGCAGCAACCGCGCGCTGCGCGAGAAGCTGTACGTGGCCTACGTGACCCGCGCGAGCGAGGCCGGTCCCGCCGCGCTCGACAACAGCGCGGTGATGCGCGAGCTGCTCGACCTGCGCCAGGAAGAAGCGCGCCTGCTCGGCTACGCGAGCTTCGCCGAGGTGTCGCTGGTGCCGAAGATGGCCGATTCGCCGCTGCAGGTCACCACCTTCCTGCGCGACCTGGCGCAACGCGCCCGACCGTACGCCGAGCGCGACCTGGCCGAGCTGCGCAGCTTCGCCCGCACCGAGCTCGGGCTCGACGAGCTGCAGGCCTGGGACTTCCCGTACGCGAGCGAGAAGCTGAAGGAAAGCCGCTACGCGTTCAGCGACCAGGAGGTCAAGCCGTACTTCACCGAGACCAAGGTGCTGGACGGGCTGTTCCGCATCATCGAGACGCTGTTCGAAGTGAGCATCCGCGCCGACAGCGCGCCGGTCTGGCACGCGGGCGTGCGCTTCTTCCGCATCGAGCGCCAGGGCGAGCTGGTCGGCCAGTTCTACCTCGACCCGTATGCCCGCCCCGGCAAGCGCCCGGGCGCGTGGATGGACGACGTCTGCGGCCGCTGGGCGCGCCCCGACGGCCGCACGCAGACGCCGGTGGCGCACCTGGTGTGCAACTTCGCGTCGCCGGTCGAGGTCGACGGCAAGCGCCGCCCGGCGCTGCTGACGCACGACGACGTGACGACGCTGTTCCACGAGTTCGGCCACGGCCTGCACCACATGCTGACGCAGGTGAACGATGTCGGCGTGGCTGGCATCTCGGGCGTCGAGTGGGATGCGGTCGAGCTGCCCAGCCAGTTCATGGAGAACTTCTGCTGGGAGTGGGACGTGCTGAAGCGGCTGACCGCCCACGTCGACACCGGCGAGCCGCTGCCGCGCGCGCTGTTCGACAAGATGCTGGCCGCGAAGAACTTCCAGAGCGGGCTGCAGACGCTGCGCCAGATCGAGCTCTCGCTGTTCGACATGCGCCTGCATGCCGAGCCGGGCTCGCAGGCCGACATCCAGAAGCTGCTCGACGAGGTACGCGCCGAGGTCGCGGTGCTGGTGCCGCCGCGCTTCAACCGCTTCCAGCACGGCTTCTCACATATTTTTTCCGGCGGTTACGCGGCCGGCTACTACAGCTACAAGTGGGCCGAAGTGCTGAGCGCCGACGCCTGGAGCGCCTTCGAAGAGGCCGGTGCGTTCGACATCGCCACCGGGCGGCGCTACCGCCAGGCCATCCTCGAGGCGGGCGGCAGCCGCCCGGCGATGGAGAGCTTCAAGGCCTTCCGCGGCCGCGAGCCGAAGATCGATGCGTTGTTGCGACACCAAGGCATGGCTTAGGCGAGCAGGCCTTGATGAAGTAAATTCGGACGCAAACACATTCAGCGTTGTTGGAGCCTTCCCCATGACACGATCCATTTCCCGCACCTTCAGCCTGGCGGCACCCGTGCTGCTGGCCGCGATGTTCACCGCGCTGCCGGCGCATGCGCTGTACAAGGTGGTCGGCCCCGACGGCAAGATCACCTACACCGACCGGCCGGCGGTCAGCCCCGACAACAAGGTGCAGTCGGTCAACAGCAGTGGCGGCGTGTCCGACGACGTCGCGCTGCCCTACGAGCTGCGCCAGGTCGCGCAACGCTATCCGGTGACGCTGTACGGCACCAAGGATTGCCAGCCCTGCGACACGGCCCGGCAGATGCTGCGCCAGCGCGGCATCCCGTTCGCCGAGAAGTCGATCGCGACCAAGGAAGACGGCGACGCGCTGCAGCGCATCACCGGCTCCCGCGACCTGCCGGCGATGACCGTCGGGTCCCAGGTGCTGCGCGGCTTCCAGCGTGAGGACTGGAACAGCTACCTCGATGCCGCGGCGTACCCGAAGGAATCGAAGCTGCCGGCCAACTTCCCGCAGGGCAGCGCAACGCCGCTGACCGAGCCGAAGCAGGCGGTGAAGGCGAGCACGCCGCAGAACGGCAATGCGCCGGCCGCGCAGCCGCAGCAGTCGTCGTCGTCGGGAGACAGCGGCAGCAACCCGGCCGGGATCAAGTTCTAGGAACGCTCACCGGATCTGGCGGGCTTGCCAACTGCCGGCACCGACCGCCAGCCCCATCATCCAGAACAGCGACGCGGCCCCCAGGGCCGCGCCGAACACGCCGAACAGCAGCGGCATCACGGTGCTCGACCCGTTCAGCGCCATCGAACGGAACGCGATCGCCTCGCCATGCCGTTCGTGCGGCGTGATGTGGTGCAGCGTCGACATCACCATCGGCTGCACCGCCCCGAGCGCCAGCCCGAGCAGCGAGGCACAGCAGGCCATCAGCCACGCCGAGTGCACGAACGGGTAGACGCCGAAGATCACCGCGACCCACAACATCGCGCCGGTCAGCACCTGCGATTCGCTCAGGCGGTGCGCCAGGATCGGGATCAGCAGCCGCACCCCCGCCACCGACACCGCGAACAGGCCGAGCACCACCCCGATCGCGCCGGCGCTCATGCCGCGCTCATGCCCGAGGATCGGCACGACGAAGGAATGTACGTCCCAGCTGGCCGACAGCAGCCAGTTCACCAGCAGCAGCCGGCGCAACGCCGGTGAGCGCAGCAGGTCCCATGAGCTCTGGTGCGCGGTCGCCGTGGTGGCACGCGGCACGTCGGCCTCGGCCGGCACGTAGCGCGCCGACACCATCGCGGCCAGCGGCATCAGCATCAGCACCGCGAACGCGAAGCGGAAGCCCATCAGGTCGATCAACAGGCCGGCTGTCACCGGGCCGACCACGTTCGACAAGGCCGGCGCCAGCCCGAGCCAACTGAAGACGCGGATGCGCTCGGTCGCGTCGGTGGCCATGCGGCCGGCGGTGCGCTGGATCGTGATCAGCCCGAAGTTCGAGCCGGCGCCGGTCAGGATGGCGGCCAGGCACATCGCGAGGTAGTGGCTGCTGAGCGCGGCGATGGTGCCGCCGGCGAGCGACAGCACCACCCCCAGCCGCATCGGCACGTGGTAGCCGCGGCGGTCGGCGAGCCGACCGGCCGGCAGCGAGAGCAGCACCGGCGCGGCGGCGAACAACGCCATCAGCAGGCCGACCGTCCACTCCGCCTGCCCTTGCTTCAGCGCCTGCAGCGGCGCGGCCATCCGCACGCCGGCCATGCAGGAATGCAAGCTGATCTGACCGAGGATCAGTGCGAGCAGCGGGCGGGAGAATTTGGCCATCGTCTAGGCGTCGCTCTCCGGAAGATCGGGGACGATGGCGTCGTCGTCGCGCGGCAGCGCCAGCGGCAACAGCGCCTGCGCATGCGTCTCGGTGACCGCCTCGACCGACTTCAGCTTGCGCGCCATCACGTTGGCCCGTGTCTGCGCCTGGTCGATGGTGTTGCTGGCTTCGTCGAGCTTCTTCTTGGTCTTCGCGAGCACGTCGCCGAACTTCGCGAACTCGGTCTTCACCGCGCCCAGCACCTCCCACACTTCGACCGAACGCTTCTCCAGCGCCAGCGTGCGAAAGCCCATCTGCAGGCTGTTCAGCGTGGCCAGCAGCGTGGTCGGCCCGGCCAGCATCACGTGGTATTCGCGCTGCAGCGATTCGACCAGCCCCGGCCGGCGCAGCGCCTCGGCGTACAGGCCTTCGGTCGGCACGAACAGGATCGCGAAGTCGGTGGTGTGCGGCGGCGCCACGTACTTGTCGTGGATGGACCGGGCCTCGAGCCGCAGCCGCGTCTCGATCGCCTTCGCGGCCACCTCGACCGCCACCGGGTCGGCGCGGTCCTGCGCATCCAGCAATCGTTCGTAGTCCTCGCGCGGGAACTTGGCGTCGATCGGCAGCCACAGCGGCACGCCGTCGGCCCGCTGGCCCGGCAACCGGATCGCGAACTCGACCCGCGCGCCGCTGCCCGGCACCGTCTCGACGTTGACCGCATACTGCTCCGGCGTGAACACCTGCTCCAGCAGGCCGGCCAGCTGCACCTCGCCGAAGATGCCGCGCGTCTTGACGTTGGTCAGCACGCGGTTCAACGAGCCGACGTCGCGCGCCAGGTTCTGCATCTCGCCCAGGCCCTTGTGCACCTGGTCGAGCCGGTCGGCGACCAGCTTGAAGCTCTCGCCCAGGCGCTGCTCGAGCGTGGCGTGCAGCTTCTCGTCGACGGTGGCCCGCATCTGCTCGAGCTTCTTCTCGTTGTCGGCCTGGATCGCCGACAGCTTCTGCTCGACCGCGCCGCGCATCTCGGTCAGGCGCTGGTCGTTCGATTGCGACAGCGAGCGCAGCTGGTCGCCCAGCGTGTCGGCGAAGCGCTTCAGCGCATTGGCCTGCTGCTCGGCCAACCGCGCCAGCGTGGCTTCCTGTGCCTGCTGCGTGGCGGCGAGCTGGGTGCGAAAGCTGTCGATCTGCTCGTTCTGCGTGCGCGCGACGTCGCCTTGCTGCGCCAGCAGCGTCTGCTGGAAGCTGGCGAGCGTCTGGCCCAGCTCCTGGCGCGTGCCCTGGGCGCTGCGGGCCACGTCGTCGCGCAGGCCGCGCTCGAGCCGTTCGAAGTGATCGGTGCCTTGGTCGGGCCGCCGCAGCGCGAGCCAGAGCACCAGCAGCAGGACGAGAACGAGGAGTGCGAGCGAAATCCAGTCGAGGAGCATCCGCGCATTCTCGCAGCAGCGGCTATGCCGAGGAGCGCAGTGGGGCAGGCAGCAGGCGTTTTTCGATCGCGTCGAAGCCGTACTGAACGAGCAGCGCCAGCACTGCCGCGGGCAGCGCGCCGGCCAGCATCGCCGCGGTGTCGTTGACCGCCAGCCCGGCGACGATGCGCTCGCCGTAGCCGCCGGCGCCGATGAAGGCCGCGACCGTCGCGGTGCCGACATTGATCACCGCCGCCGTCTTGATGCCGGCCAGCAGCGTCGGCGCCGCCAGCGGCAGCTGCACATGGCGCAGTGTCTGCCGCGGCGTCAGGCCGAGCGACAACGCGGCCTGCGCCAGCCCGGCGGAAACGCCCTGCAGCCCGGCGTGCGTGTTGCGCACGATCGGCAGCAAGGCATAGAGGAACAGCGCGATCAGCGCCGGCAGCAGCCCGATGCTGCCGACCACCGCGATCAGGAAGGCCAGCAGCGCGAGCGACGGCACCGTCTGCAGCACCGACACCACGCCCATCACCACGCCCGCACTGCGCGGCCAGCGCCAGGCCGCAATGCCGAGCGGCACGCCCACCAGCACCGCCACCACGAGCGAGCCGAACACCAGCAGCAGGTGCTGCCAGGTGAGGCGCGCGAAATCCGGGCCGAACAGCCGCTGCGCGAACGTGACCGGCTTCGACGCCGCCGCTGCGCTGCCCGACAGGAACTGCCGCGCGACCTCGGCGAAGCTCTTGCCGTCGAGTTCGACCTGGGCGTTCAGCGAGATCATCGCCGCCTCGTCGATGCGGCCGGCCAGCGCCTGCAGCGGCGCCGGGTCGAGCCCGGCCCGCATCAGCAGCACCGCGTCGTACTTCGGGAAGAAGTTCAGGTCGTCCTTCAGCACCCGCAGCTTGTAGCGGCCCACCTTGGCGTCGGTGCTGTAGATGTCGATCAGGTCGACGCGGTGCGCCGCGATCGCGTCGTAGGCGAGGCCATGGTCCAGGCCGGGCGGCTTGTCGTAGGGGAGGCGGTACGCGGCCTTCAGCGCCGGCCAGCCGTCGGCGCGTTCGAGGAACTCGTGCGACAGGCCCGGGCGCAGCGCCGCCGCCTGCGGCTTCAGCAGGTCGGAGATGCGCTCGATGCCGAGCTGCTGCGCCTGCGATTCGAGCATCGCGATCGCGTAGGTGTCGTTGAAGCCGAGCGGCACCGCGGCCTTCAGCCCGCGCGGCGCGAGCCAGGCGTTCAGTTCGTCGAGCGACGGGTTGCCCTCGCGCTTGAGCAGCTCGCGCACGATGGTGCCGGTGTACTCGGGGTAGACGTCGACCGCGCCGCTGGACAGCGCCTGCTCCAGGATGCCGGTGTTGCCCAGCCCCTGCTTGTGCGTGGCCGCGATGCCGGCGCGCTCATACGTCTGGCGCACGATCTCGCCGAGCACGTACGACTCGGTGAAGCGCTTGGAACCGACGGTGACGCTGTCGGCCGCCTGCGCCGACGCGCCGCACGCCATCAGCAGGCCGATCAGCAGCCCGACAGCGGCAGCGCGCAGCGCCTTCATCCCTTCAGCGCCGCGGCGTTGATGGGGGTCGGCGGGTGGCCGGCGTTCGGCCCGAAGCCGAGCGCGGCGATCAGGTTGTCGGCCGCGAGGTTGGCCATCGCGCGCCGCGTCGCGATGGTGGCGCTCGCGATGTGCGGGGTCAGCACGACGTTGGGCACCGTCAGCAGCGCAGGGTTCAACGCCGGCTCGCCCTCGAACACGTCGAGCCCGGCGGCAGCGATGCGCCGCTCGGCCAGCGCCTGCGCGAGCGCCGCGTCGTCGACGACGCCGCCGCGCGCGATGTTGGTCAGCGTCGCGCTGCGCTTCATCTGCGCCAGCTCCGGCGCACCGATCGCATGGTGCGAGGCGGCCGAGTACGGCACCACGATCACCAGGTGGTCGGCATCGCGCAGCAGCGCCTCTTTCGAGACGTAGCTTGCGCGGCAGGCGGCCTCGATGTCGGGCGCCAGCCGCGAACGGTTGTGGTAGATCACCTTCATGCCGAAGCCGAGCGCGCCGCGCTTCGCGATGCCCTGGCCGATGCGGCCCATGCCGAGGATGCCGAGCGTCGCGCCGTGCACGTCGCTGCCGGCGAACATCTCGTAGGACCACTTCTTCCATTCGCCGCGGCGCAGGAAGTGCTCCGATTCGGCGATGCGCCGCGCGGTGGCCATCATCAGCGCGAAGCCGAAGTCGGCGGTGGTCTCGGTCAGCACGTCGGGCGTGTTGGTGCACAGCACGCCGCGCGCGTTGCAGGCGTCGACGTCGATGTTGTTGTAGCCGACCGCCATGTTGCACACCGCCTTCAGCTGCGGGTTGGCATCGAGCACCTCGGCGTCGAAGCGCTCGCTGCCGGTGGCGAACACGCCCTGCTTGCCGGCCAGACGCTGGATCAGCTCGGCTTTCGTGAAGACGCGGTCCTGCGGGTTGTCCTCGACGTCGAAATGCGCCCGCAGGCGGTCGACGATGTCGGGGAACACGGCACGCGAGACGAGTACGGCAGGCTTCATGTCAGATCCTCTTCATCAGAAAACAGGTCAACGAATGGGTCAGAACCAGATCAGCGTCATCAGCACGAACAGCGGCAGCAGCACGACCATGGCCCAGCCCATGTAGCCGAAGAAGCCGGGCATCCGGATGCCGCGGCTTTCGGCCACCGCCTTCACCATCAGGTTCGGGGCGTTGCCGATGTACGAGTTGGCGCCCATGAACACCGAGCCGGCGGAGATCGCGACCAGCGTCGTCGCGTACTGCGTCATCAGTTGCTGCGCATCGCCGCCGGCGGCGTTGAAGAACACCAGGTAGGTCGGCGCATTGTCCAGAAACGACGACAGCACGCCCGCGGCCCAGAAATACATCCCCGGCAGCGGCGCGCCATCGGGTCCGGTGACGGCCGAGACGATCGCGCCGAACGGCCCGTTGACGCCGGCACGCAGCATCGCGATGACCGGGATGATGGTCAGGAAAATGCCGGCGAAGAGTTTCGCGACCTCGATGATCGGCCCGAAGCCGAACTGGTTCTGCGCGTGGGCCGAGGGCGGCGTCAGGAACCACGACAGCGCCGCGATCGCGATCAGCCCGAGGTCGCGCACCAGGCCTTGCCAGGTGATCTCGGCCCCAGCCACCGTGAACGCGACGCCGCCTTGCCAGACGCCGCTCACCAGGATCAACCCGGCCACGCCGGCCAGCAGCGGCAGGTTGACCGCGCCCTCGATGCCGAGGCCGCGGGTGTCCGGGGTCGGGTCGGCGGGCCGCGGATCGTCGCGGCCGCAGTACCAGCGGTCGAGCAGCCAGAAGATGCCGAGCAGCGAGCCGACCATGAACAGCGTGTGCGGCAGCAGGTGCACCAGCGTCCAGCTGAAGGCCACGCCCTGCAGGAAGCCGAGGAACAGCGGCGGGTCGCCCAGCGGCGTGAGGGCCCCGGCCGCGTTCGACACGATGAAGATGAAGAACACCACGACGTGGGCGGTGTGGCGCCGGTGGTCGTTGGCGCGGATCAGCGGGCGGATCATCAGCATCGACGCGCCGGTCGTGCCCATCACGCTGGCGAGCACCGCGCCGATCGCCATCAGCGCGACGTTCAGCCCCGGGCCGCCGTGCAGGTTGCCGCGCACGAAGATGCCGCCGGCCACGATGAACAGCGTGGCCAGCAGCACGATGAACGGGATGTACTCGCCGACCGCGGCGTGCACCAGGCCGTGCCACGCGGCGTCGACGCCCGACTGCATCGCCTGCGGCACGAGGTACGCCAGCGCCCAGGCGGCCACCACCTTGCCGTAGTGACGGTGCCAGAAACCCGGCACCGCCAGCGGCATCAGCGCGATCGACAGCAGCAAGCCCGCGAACGGCAGGCCCCACAGCGGCCCGGGCATCAGCCGAGGAAGCGCGTGAAGCCGGCCACCGGCTCGCGCTCGGTCACCAGCGTGTTCTCGACCGCGGCCGGATCGGCGATGCCGAGCGACATGCCGCACACCAGCATCTCGTCATCGCCCGCGCCGAGCTGCGGCAGGATGATGCGGTGGAACTGCGTGAACGCGGCCTGCGGGCAGGTGTCGAGGCCGCGGGCGCGCGCTGCCACCATGATGTTCTGCAGGAACATGCCGTAGTCGAGCCAGCTGCCCTGCTGCATCACGCGGTCGATCGTGAACATCAGGCCGACCGGCGCGTCGAAGAACACGTAGTTGCGGCCGTGCTGCTCGTGCATGCGCAGCTTGTCGCCCTTGGTGATGCCGAGCAGGCCGTACAGGTCCCAGCCGACCTTGCGGCGCCGGTCGATGTAGGGCGAGCGCCATTCGACCGGGTAGTAGGCGTACTCCTCGTGGTGCTGCGCCGCCTCCTCGGGATCGTCGTAGAGGGCGGAGATGTCGCGCCCCAGTGCCGCCAGCGGCTCGCCGGTCAGCACGTAGACCTTCCACGGCTGCGTGTTGGTGCCCGACGGCGCGCGCGACGCGACGCGCAGGATGTCTTCGATCGTCTCGCGCGGGATCGGCGTCGGCAGGTAGGCGCGCAGCGAGCGGCGCGAGGTGATCGCCGCGTCGACGGCGGCGGTCTGCTCGGGGGTCGGCTGGTGGTGCGACGGGTGGTGCGGAGAATTCACGGGCGCAATCCTTCCAAGGCCTGGGTGAGAACGGTCGGCAACGCGGCCGGGCGGCGCGTCGCGCGGTCGACGTAGACGTGCACGAAATGGCCGCGCGCCGCGCACAGCGGCTCGCCGGCGGCGAACAGCCCGATCTCGTAGCGCACGCTGGAGCTGCCGACCTGCGTGACCCGCAGCCCGGCATCGACCATCTGCGGGAACGCGATCGGCGCGAAATAGTTGCAGTGGGTCTCGACCACCAGGCCGATCACCGCGCCGGCGTGGATGTCGAGCGCGCCGGCCTCGATCAGGTAGCGGTTCACCGCGGTGTCGAACAGGCTGTAGTAGACGACGTTGTTGACGTGGCCGTAGGCATCGTTGTCCATCCAGCGGGTCGACAGGCTGGCGAAGTGCCGGTAGGCGCTGCGCGGCTCGGGTTGCGCGCGGGTCGGTGTCGAGGTCGGCGGCGTGGAGGGCATCGTCATGGCGCTGCATTGTTCCATTGCTCGCGGCTGGCCAGCGCCCCGCGCAGCGTCGTGAGCTGCACCGCGACGGTGTCGGCGATCTCGCGGCCGTAGCCGCCGGCCATGCTGATCGCGACCGGGATGCGGCGTTCGCGGGCGGCATCGAAGACACGGCGGTCGCGCTCGGCCAGGCCGGCGGACGTGAGCTTCAGCCGCCCGAGCCGGTCGCCCTCGTGCGGATCGGCACCGGCGAGGTAGAAGACCAGGCCCGGCGCGCCCTGCGCATGGCGGCGCCACAGCTCGCCGAGTGCCGCATCGAGCGCGGCCAGGTACTCGGCGTCGCGGCAGCCGTCGGGCAAGGCCACGTCGAGGTCGCTCGCTTCCTTGCGGAACGGGAAGTTGCGCTCGCCGTGCAGCGACAGCGTGAACACCGTCGGGTCGTCGCGGAAGATCGCCGCGGTGCCGTTGCCCTGGTGCACGTCGAGGTCGATCACCGCGATGCGCAACAGCGCGCGGTGGTGCCGGTGCCATTCGGCCTGCATCAGCCGCGCGGCCACCGCCACGTCGTTGAAGACGCAGTAGCCGCCGCCCTTGTCGGCATACGCATGGTGGGTGCCGCCGGCCAGGTTCGCGGCGATGCCCTCGGCCAAGGCAGCGCGGGCCGCGGCGATCGTCGCGCCGACCGAGCGGCGCGAACGCTCGACCATGCGCGGCGTCCACGGGAAGCCGATCTCGCGCTGCGCGGCGGCGCTCAGCGTGCCTTCGGACACCGCGGTGACGTAGTCGGGCGTGTGGGCCAGGGCGAGCTCGCCGTCGGTGGCGGCCGGCGCCTCCTGCAGGCGCAGCCGGGGTTCCGACTCGGCCGCCTCGCGCAGCAGGCGGTACTTCTGCATCGGAAACCGGTGCCCATCCGGCAGCGGCAGCACGAAGTGGTCGGAATGAAAAGCTTGCATCGAGGCGGACATCGCCGGCGCATTGTGCCGATCGAGCCCGAAATGGGTGGGCGACTCTAGATTGCTGCAATGCAGCAAAAACAGCTTGAAATCTGCCGATCGCCTCGTATACTTTCGGTCATGGTGCAGTGCAACAAAGTCACTGTGTCAGGCGCAGTCCCCTTTTTCTATCCTCTGGAGATTCCACATGCTGACCGCTGAACAATTGATCGCCGCCCACAAGACCAACATCGACACGCTTTTCGGCCTGACCGGCAAGGCGTTCGAAGGCGTCGAGAAGCTCGTCGAGCTGAACCTGCAGGTCGCGAAGACCGCCCTCGGCGAAGCCGCTGCCAACACCCAGGCCGCCCTGTCGGTGAAAGACGCGCAAGAGTTTCTGACGCTGCAAGCCAGCCTGCTGCAACCGGCCGCCGAGAAGGCCGCCGCCTACGGCCGCTACCTGTACGACATCGCCGCCAGCACCAATGCCGACATCGGCAAGGTCGCTGAAGCCCAGGCCGCCGAAGCCCAGCAGAAGTTCATGTCGGTGGTCGACACCGCGGTGAAGAACGCACCGGCCGGCACCGAGAACGTCGTCGCGCTGTTCAAGTCGGCCGTCGCGACCACCAGCAACGCTTATGAAAGCCTGCAAAAGGCCGCCGGCCAGGCCGCCAAGGTGGCAGAAGCCAACATCGAAGCCATCAGCGCCAGCGCCGTGAAGGCCGCGTCGGCTCCGAAGACCAAGCGCGCCGCCGCCTGATCCGGCGCGAACAAGTCGTCACGAAGACGACTTGAACTTATTGCGCGACCCTTCATCTGAGAGTGACCGCAGGCCCTGCCTGCGGTTCTCCCTGAAAGGTTGTCTCCTCGGTACCGCGCGAATTCTGATTCCAGGTACCTTCCGGCCCGGTGGCAACACCGGGCCGTTTTGTTTTGGGGGGCCGATTCCTTCTTGCACAGAAAAGTATCCATAAAGAACGCCAATTCGCGCGAGAGATAGATAGAATTCTGTGCAAATGAACGGCGAGTGCACCATTCAACTGTTTGCCAGCGGCGCCTGGCATGACGCCGGGGTTGTCAGCCTGTTCGGCAGCGAGCAGGCGGGCTGGCGAACCGCCAGCTACACCGGCTATGCGGTCGCCTGGGCCGTCGAGCACACCGACGCCATCGACGCCCACGCGTTCTCGTGCAACTACCCCGTCGGCCTGGAACCTTTGCAACTGAAGCACTGGCCGGTGTTCCTGATCGACATGCTGCCGCAGGGCTTCGGCCGCGAAGAGCTGCTGCGGCAACTGAGCCTGCCGACCACGATGGCGGATGCGGCCGATTGGCGATTGCTGCTGGCCGGTGCCGGCAACCCGATCGGCAACCTGCGCATCAAGGAGGCCGCGGCCTGGCTGGCCGAGCGTGACCGCGTCACGCAAGGCTTCACCGATGCCGAGGTCGCCCAGCGCGGCGAAGCCTTCACCGACCACCTCGCCTCTCACGGCCTGTTCGTGGCCGGCTCATCCGGCGTGCAGGGTGAGTGGCCCAAGCTTCTGCTGACGCGGGCGGACGACGGGCTGCTGTACCTGGACCACACGCTGCCCGACGCCCGGGCCCGCGAACACTTCATCGTCAAGTTCGGCCGGGGCACCGACCCCGCGCTCGCCGCGATCCTGCGTCATGAAGCGCCCTACATGGGACTGGCACAGCGGCTCGGGCTCCGGGTCCATGCGCCGTTGACGCTGCGGGAGCGCGCGCTCTTCATCCCACGCTTCGATCGCCGACCGACGCCCGGCGGCGTGCTGCGCCTGGCCCAGGAAAGCATCGCTACGCTGACCGGCAAGCCGGGCTTCGGCGAGGTGCCCTCGCACGACGAGGTGTGCCGCCAGCTGGTGCGACGCTGCAGCGATCCGCAAGCCGAGGTGCTCGAGTACCTGCGGCGCGACGTGGCGAACCTCGCGCTCGGCAACAAGGACAACCACGCCCGCAACACCGCGGTGCAGCGCGACTTCGATGGCCATGTCGCGCTGACGCCGCTCTACGACTTCGCCCCGATGTACCTGCACCCGGACGGCATCGCGCGCCGCATCCGCTGGGAAGGCAACGACGCTGGCCAGCCGGATTGGTCGCGCGTGCTGGACAAGGTCTGCGCCGACAGCCTGCCGCAGCCCGGCGAAACCCACACGCCCTTGCGGCGCGCGCCGTTGCTGGCCGGGTTGAAGGCGATGGCGCCGGTCCTCGACGAGATCGCCGGCGACGCCACCGCATCCGGCTTGTCGCCCGAGGTCCACGCCTACCTGCGAGCCGGCCTGGAATCCCAGGCCCGGCAACTCGCCGCGCTGGCCTGATCGTCCCGGACATGGACAAGCGCTACGGCCACCTCAGCCTCTCCGAGCAGCTGATGCTGCGCAAGCAGGCCATCGACGAGGTGCTCGGCCACCCCGAGTGGTCGACGCAGGAGGCGCTGCGCCACCTGAAGAAGACGATGCGCCTGACCAGCGCCGAGCTGGCCAAGCTGTCCGGCGTGCACTACCGGACGGTGCAGGACATCGAGCAAGGCCGCAGCGAAGGCAGCGTGCAGACGATGAACCGGCTGTTCGGCGTGCTGGGGCTCAAGCTCGGCGTCGTGCGCATCGCGCCGCCCGGCGCCTGATCGCCGCCTCAGTGCGTCTTCGCGGCGATCCGCAGTTTCAGCTCGCTCAGCATCGCCAGCGCGATCTCGCGCCCGGCCTGGATCGAGCGCTTGCGGGCCGCGAAATCGGCCGATGACACGTCGGCCAGCTTCGGCCGCAGCACCACGTCGGCCTCGCGCAACTCGAAGGCGTTGATGCTGCGGCTCATGATCGCGAAGGTCTGCAGCAGCATGCGCATCGGGTCGCCGGTGGCGGCACCGTCCGGCACCGCCGAGATGTCGACCGCGATCACCATCTCGGCCCCCATCTGACGCGCGAAGCGCACCGGCACCGGCGACACCAGCCCGCCATCCACGTACTCGCGGGTGCCGATGCGCACCGGCTGGAACACCGCCGGCACCGCGCTCGAGGCCCGCACCGCGATGCCCGCATCGCCGCGTTGGAACAGCACCGGCGCGCCGTTGTCGAGGTCGGTCGCGACGATGCCCAGCGGCATGCGCATCTGCTCGATGGTCTTGCCACCGGTGGCCTCGCGCACGAAGCGCGCCAGCGCCTCGCCGCGGATCAGCCCGCGCCCGGGAAAGGCCCAGTCGGTGATCGCCGTCTCATCCATCGAATCGGCCATCGCCGCCAGCGCCAGCCCGTTCTTGCCCGACGCGTACAGCGCGGCCACCAGGCTGCCGGCCGAGGTGCCGACCACCAGGTCCGGCTTGATGCCGTTTTCTTCCAGCACCTGGATCACGCCGATGTGGGCAAAGCCGCGTGCCGCGCCGCCGCCCAGCGCCAGCCCGATGCGCGGCGGCTTCGGCACCGGCTTGAGGATGATCACCGGCGCCGAGGCCGCGGAATCCGGCGGCACAACCACCACCAGCGGCGGGTTGCCGCCCGGCGCGGAGGCCGAGCCGGAGGGCGACGGAACCGGAACGGTCTGGCAACCGGCCAGCAGGACGACGGCGGCCACGGCGGCCGCACGAACCCATGAATAAGTCAGAAAGGAGCGCATCCGGCGATTCTAGGGACGGCGGCCTTTATCCCTGTGTCGAATAAACAAGCAACAAAAATGTTCTTCCAGCATATATATGCGCGCCCGTACAGTCGCCGCTCTCCTCTTGACGGGCGATCCGCGCCAGGCGTGCCGTTGGCGAGGAAAATGCAGCCTCCACTGACCCCAGAAGCGAACTCAAGGCGATGTATCAATACACCCCGTTCGACACCCAGTTCGTCAAGCAGCGCGCGGCGCAGTTCCGCGACCAGCTCCAGCGCAACCTCGCCGGCACGCTGGGCGATGACGAGTTCCGCGCACTGCGCCTGCAGAACGGCTGGTACATCCAGCGCCATGCGCCGATGGCCCGCATCGCGGTGCCGTATGGCGAGCTGAGCGCCACGCAGCTGCGCATGCTGGCGCGCATCGCGCGCGAGTTCGACCGCGGCTACGCCCACTTCACGACGCGGCAGAACTGCCAATACAACTGGATCCCGCTGCCGAAGTCGGCCGACGTGATGGACCTGCTGGCCTCGGTCAGCATGCACGGCATCCAGACCAGCGGCAACTGCATCCGCAACATCACCAGCGACTGCTTCGCCGGTGTCGCGGCCGACGAGATCATCGACCCGCGCCCGTACTGCGAGATCCTGCGGCAATGGAGCACGCTGAACCCCGAGTTCGCGTTCCTGCCGCGCAAGTTCAAGATCGCCGTCAGCGGCGCGCATGAAGACCGCGCCGCGATCGCCTGGCACGACATCGGCCTGCAGTTGCTGAAGAACGAGGCCGGCGAGATCGGCTTCAAGGTGCTGGTCGGTGGCGGCATGGGCCGCACGCCGGTGATCGGCACGGTGATCAACGAGTTCCTGCCGTGGCAGCAGATCCTCGTCTACCTCGAGGCCATCGTGCGGGTCTACAACCGCTACGGCCGGCGCGACAACATGTACAAGGCGCGCATCAAGATCCTGGTGAAGGCCGAAGGCCAGCGCTTCCTCGACGACGTGGCCGAGGAGTACCAGAAGATCCTCGCGATCGACAGCGACGGCACCGAGCAGATCATTCCGCAGGCGGAGTTCGACCGCGTCGCGGCGCATTTCGTGACACCGGCCGGCGTGGCCCCGATCGCCGGCAGCAAGATCGAAGTGCCGGCCGACGCCCCCGCCGCGTTTCAGCGCTGGCTCGAGCGCAACGTGCACCCGCACCGCCTCGCCGGCTACCGCAGCGTGACGCTCTCGCTGAAGCGCACCGGCCAGGCTCCCGGCGACATCACCGACACGCAGATGGAGCTGGCCGCCGACCTCGCCGACCGCTTCAGCCAGGCCGAACTGCGCGTCTCGCACGACCAGAACCTGGTGCTGCCGTGGGTGCGCGAGAGCGACCTGTTCGCACTCTGGGAAGCCGCGCGCGCCGCCAGCTTCGCGACGCCCAACATCGGCCTGCTGACCGACATGATCGCCTGCCCCGGCGGCGATTTCTGCGCACTGGCCAATGCCCGCTCGATCCCGATCGCCGAGGCCATCACCGAGCGCTTCGACGACATCGACGAGCTCTACGACATCGGCGACATCGACCTGCACATCAGCGGCTGCATCAACTCCTGCGGCCACCACCACAGCGGCCACATCGGCATCCTCGGCGTCGACAAGGACGGCAGCGAGTGGTACCAGGTGACGCTCGGCGGGCTCGACGGCTCATCGATCAGCGGCCACCAGTCGACGCCCGGCAAGGTGATCGGCCCGTCGTTCGCGGCCGACGAGGTGCCCGACGTGATCGAGGCGGTGCTCGACACCTACCGCGCGCAGCGCAGCACCGCCGCCGAGCGCTTCATCGACACCGTGAACCGCATCGGGCTCGATCCGTTCAAGACCGCGGCCAATGCGCAGCGCCGCAGCACCGCCAAGGCCTGACCCATGAAATTCATCGACACCGCCCGCGACCCCTGGCACACCATCACCGGCGAAGACGGCCCGATGGTCACGCTGACGCCCGCGCCGAACAGCCTGCTGACGCTGGCGCAATGGCGCGGCGTGCGCAGCACCTGGCCGGCCGGCATGGCCGTCGGCGTGCAGTTCCCGAACGATGCCGACATCGAAGACCTGGCCGAGGACCTGCCGCGGCTGAGCCTGGTCGTGCTGCATTACCCGAAGTGGGTCGACGGCCGCGCGTACAGCCAGGCCCGGCTGCTGCGCTCGCGCTACCGCTTCACGGGCGAGGTGCGCGCCACCGGCGAGGTGGTGGTCGACATGATGCCGCTGCTGCAGCGCACCGGCTTCGATGCCGTGGTGCTGCGCGCCGACCAGTCGATCGACATCGCCGAGCGCGCGCTGAACTTCTTCCCCGGCCACTACCAGGCCGACGTCACCGAGCACCGCCCGCTGTTCAAGCGCCCGGCCGGCGAGGAGACGACGAACCGCGAGTTCAACCAGGCGGGTTCGGCCATATGAATGCGGTCACCCTGTACGCCCGCAAGACGGTCGGCTTCGACGAGCGCGTCGCGCACGCGGTGGCGGTGCTGAAGCAGGCCGCGGCCGAGCACCCGGGCCACGTCGTGCAGGCCACCAGCCTCGGCGCCGAAGACATGGTGCTGACCGACCTGATCGCGCGCCACGGCATCCCCATCGCGATCGGCACGCTCGAGACCGGCCAGTTGCACGAGGAAACGCTCGCGCTGGTGCCCCGCATCGAAGCGCGCTACGGCCTGTCGGTCGAGGTCTACCGCCCGGAAGCCGACGCGGTGATCCACTTCGTCAAGAACCACGGCGAACGCGCGATGTACGAAAGCATCGAGCTGCGCAAGGGCTGCTGCGGCATCCGCAAGCTGGAGCCGCTGTCGCGCATGCTGGCGCAGCGCAGCGCGTGGGTCACCGGCCTGCGCCGCGAGCAGTCGAACAACCGCGGCGAGGTGCCGTTCAGCGAGCCCGACGACAAGGGCCGCATCAAGTTCAACCCGCTGGCCGACTGGAGCTGGAACGACGTGTGGCAGTACATCGCGTCGAACGAGGTGCCGTACAACCCGCTGCACGACCAGTTCATGCCGAGCATCGGCTGCGCGCCCTGCACCCGCGCGATCGCGGTGGGCGAGGACTTCCGCGCCGGCCGCTGGTGGTGGGAAGACGAGAAGGCGAAAGAGTGCGGACTGCACGTGCACGGGGCCGAAGAGGCCGCCGTGTCGATGATCGGAGACCGGAAATGAATGCCCCGCTGACCGTGGAACAACTGCTGCCGCAGCTCGACCACAGCCACCTCGACTGGCTCGAGGAAGAAGCCATCTTCATCCTGCGCGAGACCGTCGCCGCGTTCGAGCGCCCGGCGCTGCTGTTCTCGGGCGGCAAGGATTCGTGCGTGGTGCTGCGCCTGGCCGAGAAGGCCTTCAAGTCGAAGGGCGCGGATGGCGAGTACAAGGGCCGTCTGCCGTTCCCGCTGCTGCACGTCGACACGGGGCACAACTTTCCGGAAGTGATCGAGTTCCGCGACCGCCGCGTCGCCGAGATGGGCGAGCGCCTGGTCGTCGGCCACCTCGAAGACTCGATCAAGCGCGGCACGGTGCGCCTGTCGCACCCGCTGGAGTCGCGCAACGGCCACCAGACGGTCGCGCTGCTCGAAGCCATCGAGGAACACCGCTTCGACGTGCTGATGGGCGGGGCGCGCCGCGATGAAGAGAAGGCCCGCGCGAAGGAGCGCATCTTCTCGCACCGCGACAGCTTCGGCCAATGGCAGCCGAAGGAGCAGCGCCCCGAGCTGTGGGCGCTGTTCAACACCCGCATCAAGCCGGGCGAGCACATGCGCGCGTTCCCGATCAGCAACTGGACCGAGCTCGACGTGTGGCTGTACATCGCCCGCGAGAAGATCCCGCTGCCGAACCTGTACTACGCGCACGACCGCCAGGTGATCCGCCGCAAGGGCCTGCTGGTGCCGCTGACCGAGGTGACGCCGCCCGAGGCCGGCGAGGTGGTCGAGACCGCCGAGGTGCGCTTTCGCACGGTGGGCGACATGACCTGCACCTGCCCGGTGGAGAGCCCGGCCGCGAACGCGACCGAGATCGTTGCCGAGACGCTGAAGGTGACGGTGAGCGAACGCGGCGCGACCCGCATGGACGACCGCACGTCGGACGCGTCGATGGAACGCCGCAAGAAGGAAGGCTATTTCTGATGAGCACGCCGCAAGTTCAAGTGAAAGACCACCGCGCCCTGAGATTCCTGACCGCCGGCAGCGTCGACGACGGCAAGAGCACGCTGATCGGCCGGCTGCTGTTCGACAGCCGTGCGATCCTGGCCGACCAGCTCGACACGCTCGAGAAGCGCGCCGCCGGCGCGCCGATCGACCTGTCGCTGCTGACCGATGGCCTCGAGGCCGAGCGTGAACAGGGCATCACGATCGACGTGGCCTACCGCTACTTCGCGACCAAGCAGCGCAAGTTCATCATCGCCGACGCCCCCGGCCATGAGCAGTACACCCGCAACATGGTGACGGCCGCGGCCGGCAGCGATGCGGCCGTGGTGCTGGTCGACATCACCAAGCTCGACACCCACGCGAACCCGCTGCCGCTGCTCGCGCAGACCCGCCGCCATGCACTGCTGGCGCACCTGCTGCGCGTGCCGAGCATTGTTTTCGCGGTCAACAAGCTCGATGCGGTGAGCGACCCGGCGCATGCCTTCTCGGCGACCAAGACCGCGCTGCTGGCGTTCGCTCAGCAGGCCGGCATCGCGGTGGCCGGCGTGATCCCGGTGTCGGCGCTGCGTGGCGACAACGTCACGCAGCCGCTCGCCGCCGACTGGTACGACGGCCCGTCGCTGCTGCAGTTGCTGGAAGCGCTGCCGGCGCTGCAGGAGCGCAAGGACGGCGACCTGCTGATCCCCGTGCAGTACGTGTCGCGCGAAGGCGAAGGCACCGGCAACCAGCCGCGCACGCTGTACGGCCGCGTGGCCCACGGCCGCGTGAAGGCCGGCGACACGGTGCAGGTCTTCCCGAGCAACCAGACCGCGATGGTCGCCGAGGTGCGCCTGGCGGGTGAGGTGGTCGACGTGGTCGAGGCCGGGCAGTCGGCGGGCGTCGTGCTCGACCGGCAGCTCGACGTCTCGCGCGGCGACTGGATCTCGACGCCGTCGACCATCCACGAGACGCAGCGCTTCAGCGCGACGCTCGCGTGGCTCGACACCGAACCCGCCGTCGTCGGCCGCAAGTACTGGGTGCGCCACGGCAACCGCTGGGTGCAGGCGCGCATCACCGCGATCGAGAGCCGGCTCGACATCCACACGCTGGAGGCGATCGACGCGAACCAGCTCGCCGTCAACGAGATCGGCCATGTGATCGTCGAGAC
>NZ_FRCQ01000023.1:0-97776 GCF_900142965.1 Rhizobacter sp. OV335 | reverse complement strand
CCATGAAACCAGTCAGCGGAGGGAAGTCTTCGCCCCCAGGGGGGGCGAAGACCGCACCGGCCGGCGAGCCACAGCCTCCCCACCCGCGCCTTTGCCGCACCCAAAGAAGCCTACTCGGCCTGCGCGTACCTCTTCGCCCGCAGATTCCGCTTGATCTCCTGCAGCATCGGCCGCAACTCGCTCCCCAGCCGAAGCGCCACGCCGGTGGTCAGGATGTCGATCACGATCAGGTGCAGCAGCCGCGACACCATCGGGCTGTAGCGGTCGTAGTCCTCCGGGTGATCGGCCGCCAGCAGGATCTGGTTGCTGCCCGATTGCCCGATCTGCGCCAGCGGCGAGCCGCTCGCGGTGATCACGATCGTCGTCGCCCCCTTCTTGCGCGCGATGTCGGCCACGTCGATCAGGTCGCGGCTGCGACCGGAGTTCGAGATGATCACGACGCAATCGCCCGGCTGCAGCATCGTCGCGCTCATCACCTGCACATGGCCGTCGCTGATGGCCAGCGCATTGACGCCCAGCCGGAAGAACTTGTGCTGGGCGTCCTGCGCGACGATGCCTGAATTGCCGACACCATAGAACTCGATGCGCCGCCCACCGCGGCCGGCCTCGGTCAGCACCGTGATCGCGCGGTCGAACGCCAGGCTGGCAGCGTCGTTGCGGTACTTCAGCAGCGCGCTGACCGCGTTGTCGATCACCTTCACGACGATGTCGCCCGGCTTGTCGTCTTCATCGACCGCGCGGTGCACGAAAGGCACGCCTTCGTTGACGCTGCCGGCCAGCTTGCGCTTGAAGTCGGCCAGCCCGTCATAGCCGACGCTGCGGCAGAAGCGCACCACCGTCGGCTTGCTGACGTGCGCCCGGTCGGCCAGCTCAGTGACCGGCAGGCTCGCGAAGCTGCGTGCGTCGGCCAGCACCAGCTTCGCCACGCGCTGTTCCGCAGGGGGAAGCGCCGGAATCGAGGCGCGGATGCGGTCCAGCATGGGGAGATCCAGTTACTGTTCTTCGGACCACGCGAAGCCGTCGCGCGCGACCAGCGCGCTCGCGGCCGCCGGGCCCCAGGTGCCCGCCGCATAGGGGCGCGGGCCGGTGCTGTCCTTGCCCCAGGCGTCGAGGATCGGCTCGACCCAGCGCCACGCCTGCTCCTGCTCGTCGCTGCGCACGAACAGGTTCAGCCGGCCGGCGATCGCGTCGAGCAGCAGCCGCTCGTAGGCGCCCACGCGGTTCTCGGCGAAGGCCTTGTCGAAGTCGAGGTCCAGCGACACCGGCGCCAGCTGCTCCTGCTGCCCGGCCCCCTTGGCGGCCAGCAGGTGCAGCTCGAGGCCGTCCTCCGGCTGCAGGTTGATCACCAGCTTGTTCGGCTGGTTGTGGCCGGGGAAGATGCTGTGCGGCGTCGGGCGGAAATTGACGACGATCTGCGCGTCGCGCGCGGCCAGCCGCTTGCCGGTGCGCAGGTAGAAGGGCACGCCGGCCCAGCGCCAGTTCTGCACCTCGGTGCGCAATGCAACGAAGGTTTCGCACTGGCTGCCCGCGGGCACCTTGATCTCCTGCAGGTAGCCGACCACCGGCTGCCCGCCGGCCGTGCCGGCGCGGTACTGGCCGCGCACCACGTCGCGGCCGACGCTCTCTTCGGTGAACGGCTTCAGCGAGCGCAGCACCTTCAGCTTCTCGTCGCGGATCGCATCGGCGTCGTTGCGCGACGGCGGCTCCATCGCGATCATCGTCAGCAGCTGCAGCGCGTGGTTCTGCACCATGTCGCGCAGCGCGCCGGTGCGGTCGTAGAAATCGCCACGCGTGCCGACCCCGATGGCCTCGGCCAGCGTGATCTGGATGTTGGCGATGCTCTCACGGCGCCACAGCGGCTCGAACAGCGCATTGCCGAAGCGCAGCGCCATCAGGTTCTGCACCGACGGCTTGCCGAGGTAGTGGTCGATCCGGAAGGCCTGCGTCTCGCTGAACACCGAACGCACCACGCGGTTGATCTCCTGCGCGCTCTGCAGGTCGTGGCCCAACGGTTTTTCAAGCACGACGCGGATGCGCGGCGTGTTCAGCCCGGCGACGCCGAGCTGTTCGCAGATCTGCGGAAAGAGGTGCGGGCTGGTGGCGAGGTACAGCACCGCCGTGTCGGCATTGCGCTCCTCGATCCACTTCTTGAGCCCGGCGTAGTGCTCGGGCTGCGAGAGGTCCATGCGGCGGTAGTGCAGCATGTCGGCGAAACGGGCGAACTCTTCATCGGTCGGGCGCTTGGCACCTTCGACCTCTTGAAAGCGCTCCTTCAGCCAGGCGCGGTACTTGTCGTCGCTTTGCTCGTCGCGGGCCACCGCCAGGATGCGGCCACCGGCCGGCAGCTTGCCGTGGCGGAAGGCCTGGAACAGGGCCGGCATCAGCTTGCGCCACGTCAGGTCGCCCGTGCCGCCGAAGAAAACGAGATCGAAAGACATGCCTTGCCTCAGTGGTGAAGTCGACGCAGGCGGTCGACGATGTAATTTAGTTTCACCGGGATGATGCCCAAGTTTCCGGGCAGCGTCAACGAAACCCGCCCCGCACGAGGGGCGCCTGAAGGTGCATCATGCGGCCGGTGGAACTTCGGGTTACGTTCTGAAAACAAACCGTCGTCGGCGTGCGTGCGTGTCACGCGCGCCGGGTTCTAATTTCCTTCCTGTGCTCAACAGCGTCTTGCCATGAATCAAATCGACCAGCTCAAGCAGTACACCGCCGTTGTCGCCGACACGGGCAACTTCAAGCAACTGGCGCAATTCGCGCCGAAGGATGCGACGACCAACCCGTCGCTGATCCTGAAGGCGGTGCAGCACGCCGACTACGCGCCGCTGCTCAGCGAGACGGTGGCCCGGCACAAGAGCCTGCCGCTCGAGGGCATCGTCGACCAGGTGCTGGTGCGCTTCGGCCAGGAGATCCTGAAGGTGGTGCCGGGCCGGGTGTCGACCGAGGTCGATGCGCGACTGAGCTTCGACACCGCCTGCAGCGTCGCGCGGGCGCGCCGCATCATCGAGCTGTACGAAGCCGCGGGCATCGGCCGCGAGCGGGTGCTGATCAAGCTCGCGTCCACCTGGGAAGGCATCCAGGCCGCCCGCATCCTGCAGCGCGACGGCATCAACTGCAACCTGACGCTGCTGTTCTCGTTCTGCCAGGCGGTGGCCTGTGGCGATGCGGGCGTCAAGCTGATCTCGCCCTTCGTCGGGCGCATCTACGACTGGTACAAGAAATCGGCCGGCAGCCAGTGGGACGAGGCGGCGAACGCCGGCCCCAACGACCCGGGCGTTAAGTCGGTGGCCCAGATCTACAACTACTTCAAGAAGTTCGGCATCGCCACCGAGGTGATGGGCGCGAGCTTCCGCAACGTCGGCCAGATCACCGCGCTCGCGGGCTGCGACCTGCTGACGATCAGCCCCGAACTGCTCGCGCAGATGCAGGCGAGCGAAGCGCCGATCACCCGCCAGCTCGACCCGGCCAACGCGAAGGGCGCGAGCCTGCATGCGGCCACCTTCAACGAGCAGAGCTTCCGCTTCGCGCTGAACGACGACGCGATGGCCACCGAGAAGCTGGCCGAAGGCATCCGCGCCTTCGCGGTCGATGCCGGCAAGCTCGACAAGCTGATCGAGGGCCTGAAGTGAGCGGCTTCCCGCGCTGCGACCGCACCTCGGCCTGGGCCGCGCTGGCCGGGCACTTCGAGGCGCATGGCCGTGACTTCGACATCCGCGAGGCGTTCGCGCGCGATGCGAACCGTTTCGCGTCGCTGAGCGTCGAGGCGCCGGAGATCTTCGCCGACCTGTCGAAGAACCGCATCGACACCGCGACGCTGAAGTTCCTCGTCGACCTGGCGCGCGAATGCGGCATCGAGTCGCAGCGCGATGCGATGCTGCGCGGCGACCCGGTCAACGTCACCGAGGGGCGGGCGGTGCAGCACGTGGCCTTGCGCGCCCCCGAAGGCGCATCGCCGTTCGGCCACGAGGTGCATGCGGTGCTCGACGCGATGCTCGGCTACGCCGAGACGGTGCGCGACACCGCGGCCAGCGGCATCCGGCATGTCGTCAACATCGGCATCGGCGGCTCCGACCTCGGCCCGCAGATGGTGGTGCCGGCGCTCGACACCTTCGTGCACCCCGGCATCACGTTCCACTTCGTGTCGAACGTCGACGGCCACGACATCGCACCGGTGCTGCGCCGGCTGAAGCCGCAGGAAACGCTCTTCATCATCGCGAGCAAGACCTTCACGACGCAGGAGACGATGGCCAACGCGCATGCCGCGAAGGCCTGGTTCCTGGCGCAGGGCGGCGAAGAGATCCACAAGCACTTCGTCGCGACCACCACCAACGTGAAGGCGGCGGCCGAGTTCGGCATCACCACCACCTTCGGCTTCTGGGACTGGGTGGGTGGGCGCTACTCGCTGTGGTCGGCGATCGGGCTGCCGATCGCGCTGGCCATCGGCGCCGACAACTTCCGCGGCCTGCTGGCCGGCGCGCACGCGATGGACGTTCACTTCGCGCAGGCGCCGCTCGAGAAGAACCTGCCGGTGCTGCAAGGCCTGATCGACGTCTGGTACCGCAACTTCCACCGCTTCACCAGCCGCAGCATGGCGCCGTACCACCAGGGCCTGAAGCGGCTGCCGGCCTACCTGCAGCAATTGGAGATGGAGAGCAACGGCAAGCGCGTCGACATCGACGGTGAAGCGCTGCCGTTCGGCACCAGCCCGGTCGTCTGGGGCGAACCCGGCACGAACGGGCAGCACGCCTACTTCCAGATGCTGCACCAGGGCACCGACGTGATCCCGGTCGAGTTCCTGCTCGTCAAGCGGCCGACGCATTCGCTGAGCGACCTGCACACCAAGCTGCTGGCCAACGGCCTCGCGCAGGCGCAGGCCTTGATGGTGGGCAAGACGACCGAGCAGGCAATGAAGGAGAAGGCGCCGACGGCCTCGGCCACGCTCGATGCGCTGACGCTCGCGAAGCACCGCACCTTCCCCGGCAACCGGCCTAGCACGACGCTGCTGCTCGACGAGCTGACGCCGCGCAGCCTGGGCGCGCTGATCGCGCTGTTCGAGCACCGGGTGTTCGTCAGCGGCGCGCTGTGGCGCATCAACAGCTTCGACCAGTGGGGCGTCGAGCTCGGCAAGGCGCTGTGCAACGAACTGCTGCCGCGGCTCGCCTCGGGCGACACCACGGGGCTCGACGGCTCGACCGCCGGCCTGCTCACCCGCCTGCGCGGCGGATGAGCCGGTTCAGCGCATCAGCCTTGCGTTGACGGGGCGGCCGGCACCGGTGCCGGCTGCGTGACGGCCGGGGCGCGCATCACGCGCGTCTTGCCGTTCGTCGACACCAGGATCACCGGTTCGCCCGGCGTCAGCGTCTCCTTGCCCTTGGCCTGCACTATCGAGCGGCGTTCGCCGTTGCGCAGCTGCACCAGGATCTCGAGCGCTTCTTCGCGGGTGCCGGCACGCTCGATCGCGTTGCCGACCACCGCGCCGGCCACCGCGGCCAGCACGCCGACGGCCACCGCTTCACGGTGCCCGCCGACCGACGCACCGGCGATGCCGCCGACCACGCCGCCCGTCACCGCCCCGGCACCGGATTGCGAGCCGTCGATCACGACCGACCGCACCGACAGCACCGTGGCGTCCTGGATCTGCGACAGGCGCTGCGCTTCATTGCGCGACACGACATCGGGGCTGCTGGTGGCGCAGGCACTCAAGGTGGCGGCAACGGCCACGGCGATCAAAAGCTTGTTCATGGGGTCACTCCTCGTTACTCATCTGCATGGACGAGTCGGCCGTGCGGTGAGTTCCGCGGCGGCGATGTAAAGAAAGCGGAAGTCAGATCCGCAGGCGGCTGTGCCGGGGCACGCTCGCCAGCAGGAACTCCATCTGGTCCGCGAGTATGCGCCGGCCGCGCAGGATCATGTCCTCGTGCAGGCTCGGCACGTAGGGCAGGTACATCAGCGACATGTGCGCTTCTTCCGGCATCCGGTTGCCCTTGTGGCCGTTGCAGGCCCGGCAGGCGGTGATGCAGTTCATCCAGCTGTCGACCCCGCCGCGCGAGGTCGGGATGATGTGCTCGCGGGTCAGGTCATCCATGTGGAAACGCCCGGCGCAGTAGGCGCACACCTGCCGGTCGCGCGCGAACAGCTTGGGGTTCGACAGCGCCGGCGTCTGGCGCCAGGCCCGGCTCGGGATCGCCCCGCGCACCGCGATGATCGGGTGCACCTCGATGCGCGATTGCAGGCCCGTGCGCCGCTGCATGCCGCCGCGCAGCACGTAAAACGCATCACCCAGCGTCCACGCGACGCCGTCGCTGGCGTAGATGATGGCTGCCTCCTTCGCTGAAATCCACGACTGAGGCCGGCCGGACACATCGAGCTGGAGCACTTCCACGGATGATCTCCTTCCTCGGAGCGTAATCCATTCACTGCATTTCGCTCAACCGTGGCGCGAATACTGCAGTGTGTTGGCGCCACAAGCGCACGTTGTCACACGCGGATCACCGGAAGCGGCGATAACCCATGGCCCGGGTTAACCCTTGGCGGCCGGCAGTGCCGTCGCTTTCTAGGCACTAAACCCTACAGAAACAGACGGCTTGCTCGAAATAGCAGCGCGTGATCTGCGCGGAACCTGCAAAATAGAACGACCGTTCGATTTTGTGGATGCACCGTGAGCGACACAACCGATACACCCGTGAACACTGCAGCGCCCGTCACCGGTCGCGCGTCCCGCGATGTCTCGAAGACCCTGCAGAAGGGCCAGCAGACGCGGGCGACGATTCTCGAAGCCGCGCTCGGCCTGGCGTCGTCGATGGGGCTGGAAGGCCTGTCGATCGGGGCGCTGGCCGAGGTCACGCAGATGAGCAAGTCCGGCGTCTTCGCGCACTTCGGTTCCCGCGAGGAACTGCAGATCTCCGTGATCCGCGAGTATCACGCCAAGTTCGAGGAAGAAGTGTTTTTCCCTGCCGTGCGCGAGGCCAGGGGTTTGCCCCGCTTGCGCGCGCTGTTCGAGCGCTGGGTCAAGCGGGTGTCGATCGAGCTGGACTCGGGTTGCATCTACATCAGCGGCGCGGTCGAGTTCGACGACCGGCCGGGCCCCGTGCGCGATGCGCTCGCGACCATGGTGCAGGCCTGGCACACCGCGCTGGAGAAGGCGATCCGCATCGCGATCGACGAAGGCCAGCTGCGCACCGACACCGACCCGCTGCAGATGCTGTTCGAGATCCACGGCCTGATCCTCGCGCTGCACCACGACGCCCGTTTCCTGCGCATCCCCGGCGCGCTCGACCGCGCGCGCCATGCCTTCGAGCGCGTCGTCAGCTACTACGCGGTCGATGCGGCCGCCTCCCCCGACAAGCCGGTGCGCGCCGCGCGCCGCTGAATCCCGATTTCTCGAGTTCTCATTCATTTCCCAGGAGTTTTTCCGATGGCTCAGTACACCCCTCCGTTGCGTGACATGCAGTTCCTGATGAGCGAAGTGCTGAACGTGGTCGACGAACTGAAGGCCTTGCCGGCGCATGCCGACATCGACCTCGACACGATCAATGCCGTGCTCGAAGAGGGCGGCAAGTTCGCATCGCAGGTGGTGTTCCCGCTGAACCAGAGCGGCGACGAAGAGGGCTGCACGCTCGACAAGACCACGCACGAGGTCACCGCGCCGAAGGGCTTCAAGGAAGCCTATGCGCAGTACGTCGAAGGCGGCTGGCCGGCGCTGAGCTGCGACCCGGCCTTTGGCGGCCAGGGCCTGCCGCACGTCGTGAACCAGTGCTTCTACGAGATGCTGAACTCGGCCAACCAGGCCTGGACCATGTACCCCGGCCTGTCGCACGGCGCCTACGAGGCGCTGCATGCGCACGGCACCGACGCGCAGAAGGCGCTGTACCTGCCGAAGCTGACCAGCGGCGTGTGGACCGGCACGATGTGCCTGACCGAGCCGCATTGCGGCACCGACCTCGGCCTGCTGCGCACGAAGGCAGAGCCGCAAGCGGATGGCACCTACAAGCTGACCGGCAACAAGATCTTCATCTCGGCCGGCGAGCACGACATGGCCGAGAACATCATCCACCTGGTGCTGGCGCGCCTGCCGGAAGCGCCGGCCGGCTCGAAGGGCATCTCGCTGTTCGCGGTGCCGAAGTTCAACGTCAATGCCGACGGCTCGATCGGTTCGCGCAACGGCATCTGGTGCGGCGGCCTCGAGCACAAGATGGGCATCCACGGCAACGCGACCGCGCAGATGGTGCTCGAAGGCGCCGTCGGCACGCTGGTCGGCCTGCCCAACAAGGGCCTCGCCGCGATGTTCGTGATGATGAACGCGGCCCGCCTGGGCGTCGGCATGCAGTCGCTGGGACTGACCGAGGTGGCCTACCAGAACGCCGTGGCCTACGCGAAGGACCGCATCCAGATGCGCGCGCTGTCGGGCCCGAAGAACCCCGACAAGCCGGCCGACGCGATCATCGTGCACCCCGACGTGCGCAAGATGCTGCTGACCGCCCGCGCCTATGCCGAAGGCGGCCGCGCGCTCGCGATGTGGACCACGCTGCAGCTCGACAAGGAGCTGTCGTCCGACGACGAGGACGTGCGCAAGGATTGCGGCGACCTGGTCGCGCTGATCACGCCGATCATCAAGGCCTTCATCACCGACAACGGCTGGATCGCGACCTCGCACTGCATGCAGGTGTTCGGCGGCCACGGCTACATCAAGGAATGGGGCATGGAGCAGTACGTGCGCGATGCCCGCATCAACATGATCTACGAGGGCACCAACACGATCCAGTCGCTGGACCTGCTGGGCCGCAAGATCCTCAGCGACAACGGCGCCAAGCTGAAGAAGTTCGGCAAGCTGGTGCAGGAGTTCGTCGAGGAAGAAGGCACGAACGAGGCGATGCAGGAGTTCGTGAACCCGCTGGCCGAGCTGGGCGACAAGGTCACGAAGCTGACCACCGAGCTGGGCATGAAGGCCTTCGGCAACGCCGACGAAGTGGGCGCCGCGGCGGTCGACTACCTGCGCGTGGCCGGCCACCTGGTGTTCGCGTACTTCTGGGCCCGCATGGCGAAGGTCGCGCTCGAGAAGGTCGACGGCGGCGATCCGTTCTACAAGGCCAAGATCGCGACCGCGCGCTTCTACTTCGCGAAGCTGCTGCCCGAGACGGCGTCGTTGATCCGCACGGCGCGCTCGGGCCTGAAGCCGCTGATGGAAATGGACGAGGCGCTGTTCTGAGGCCTCGCGTTCCACCGCCATCGAATCAAAAAACAATCAGGAGAGACAACGCGATGAAGAGACTGCTGCTGGCGCTGGCCGCCACGCTGACCCTGTCGAGCGCTTACGCGCAGAGCACGCCCGCGGGCCTGTGGAAGACGATCGACGACAGCACGAAGAAAGAGCGCTCGCTGGTGCGCATCGTCGACACCGACGGCGTGATCAGCGGCAAGCTCGAGAAGCTGCTGGACCCCGACGCGAAGCAGGACGCGGTCTGCGACGAATGCAACGACGACCGCAAGGGCCAGCCGCTGGTCGGCCTGCCGATCATCCGCGGCGCGAAGAAGAGCGCCGACACCGACGGCCTGTGGGACGGGGGCACCATCCTCGACCCGGCCAACGGCAAGACCTACAAGCTGCGCCTGAAGCCGGTCGAGGGCGGCAAGAAGTTGGAAGTTCGAGGCTATGTCGGCGCGCCGCTGTTCGGGCGCACCCAGACCTGGATCCGGGTCGAGTAAGCCTGTTCACACTACGCAAAGGAGAAGAAACATGAGTCGCTTCAACGTCCGCAAGGTCGCCGTCCTCGGCGCCGGCGTGATGGGCGCGCAGATCGCCGCCCACCTGGTCAACGTCAAGGTGCCGGTCGTGCTGTTCGACCTGCCCGCCAAGGAAGGTCCGAAAAACGGCATCGTCACGAAGGCCGTCGAAGGCCTGAAGAAGCTGAAGCCGTCGCCGCTGGGCATCCCGGAAGACGCCGCGCTGATCCAGCACGCCAACTACGAAGAGCACAGCGAGCTGCTGAAAGACTGCGACCTGATCATCGAGGCCATCGCCGAGCGCATGGACTGGAAGCTCGACCTGTACAAGAAGATCGCGCCGTTCATCGCGCCCCACGCGATCGTCGCGAGCAACACCTCGGGCCTGTCGATCACCAAGCTGTCCGAGGTGCTGCCCGAAGAGATCAAGCCGCGCTTCTGCGGCATCCACTTCTTCAACCCGCCGCGGTACATGTACCTGGTGGAGCTGATCCCGACCCCGACGACGCGACCGGAGATCCTCGACCAGCTCGAGACCTTCGTGACCACCGCGGTCGGCAAGGGCGTCGTGCGCGCGAAGGACACGCCGAACTTCATCGCCAACCGCGTCGGCATCGCCGGGATGCTGGCGACGATCAAGGAAGCCGAGAACTTCGGCCTGACGTATGACGTCGTCGACGACCTGACCGGCAAGAAGATGGGCCGGGCGAGCTCGGGCACCTTCCGCACCGCGGACGTGGTCGGCCTCGACACGATGGCGCACGTCGTGAAGACGCTGCAGGACAACCTCGCCGATGACCCGTTCTTCCCCAGCTACGCGACGCCGCCGGTGCTGGCCAAGCTGATCGAGCAGGGCGCGCTCGGCCAGAAGAGCGGCGCCGGCTTCTACAAGAAGGTCGGCAAGGACATCCTGCGGCTCGACCCCGCCAAGGCCGACTACGTGCCCGCCGGCGGCAAGGCCGACGAGATCGTCGCGCGCATGCTGAAGAAGGCCGCGCCGGAGCGGCTGAAGCTGCTGCGCGAATCGACCAACCCGCAGGCGCAGTTCCTGTGGGCGATTCTGCGCGACAGCTTCCACTACGTCGCGGTGCACCTGGCCGACATCGCCGATTCGGCGCGCGAGGTCGACTTCGCGATGCGCTGGGGCTTCGGCATGCAGCAAGGCCCGTTCGAGCTGTGGCAGGCCGCCGGCTGGAAGCAGGTCGCCGAGTGGGTCAAGGCCGACATCGACGCCGGCAAGGCGCTGAGCAAGGCGCCGCTGCCGGCCTGGGTGTTCGACGGGCGCGAAGGTGTGCACACCGCTGAAGGCTCGTGGAGCGCGGCGCTGAACAAGTACATCCCGCGCAGCACGCTGCCGGTGTATGCGCGCCAGCATTTCCCCGAGGCGGTGCTGGGCTCGGGCGCGACCGATCCGCTGAAGGCCGGCACGCAGGAGTTCAAGAACGACGAAGTGCGCGTCTGGTCGCTCGACGGCGAGGTGTTGATCGCCAGCATCACCGCGAAGCTGCACCTGATCAGCCCGACCGTCACCGAAGGCCTGCTGAAGGCGGTGGAGATCGCCGAGGCCAAGTACAAGGGGCTGGTGATCTGGTCGCCCGATGACGTGTTCTCGGCCGGTGCCAACCTCGAGGCGCTGATGCCGGTCTTCATGAAGAGCGGCGCCAAGGGCATCGCCCCGGAAGAGAAGAAGCTGCAGGACGCGATGCTGCGCATCCGCTACGCGCAGGTGCCGGTCGTCTCGGCGATCCGCGGCATCGCGCTGGGCGGAGGCTGCGAGCTGTCGGTGTACTCGGCCAGGCGCGTCGCGGCAATGGAAAGCTACATGGGCTTGGTCGAAGTGGGCGTCGGCCTGATCCCGGGTGGCGGCGGTCTCGCGTACATCGCGCGCCGCGCGGCCGAGATGGCGAGTGCCGCGAACGCGAACGCCGACATCCTGAAGTTCCTGACCGACGGCTTCACGAACGCCGCGATGGCCAAGGTCGGCACCAGCGCGATCGAGAGCCGCAAGCTCGGCTACCTGTTGTGGAGCGACGTGATCGTTCCGAACAAGGACGAGCTGCTGTTCGTCGCGATCCAGCAGGCGAAAGCGATGTTCGAGAGCGGCTACCGCGCGCCGGCGAAGACGCTGTTCCCGGTGGCCGGCCGCAACGCCATCGCGACCATCAAGGCGCAGCTCGTCAACATGCGCGACGGCGGCTTCATCAGCGCGCACGATTTCCACATCTCGGCGCTGATCGCCGACGTGGTGTGCGGCGGCGATGTCGATGCCGGCTCGCTGGTCAGCGAGGAGTACCTGATGGCGCTGGAGCGCAAGCACTTCTGCGGGCTGCTGGAGCACCCGAAGAGCCAGGAACGGATCATGGGCATGCTGCAGACCGGCAAGCCGGTGCGCAACTGAACGGAGCAAAGAACATGAGCAAGCAAGTGCAAGACGCGTACATCGTCGCCGCCACCCGCACCCCGATCGGCCGCTCGGGCCGGGGCTACTTCAAGAACACCCGCCCGGACGACCTGCTGGTCACCGCGATCCGCAGCGCGATGGCCCAGGTGCCGACGCTGGACCCGAAGGCCATCGAGGACGCCATCATCGGCTGCTCGTTCCCCGAGGGCGAGCAGGGCATGAACATGGCCCGCATCGCGGTCGCGCTGGCCTTTGCGCACCCGGTGGGCGGCGTGACGGTGAACCGCTTCTGCGCGTCGGGCGTCACGGCGATCCAGATGGCGGCCGACCGCATCCGCGTCGGCGAGGCCGACGTGCTGATCGCCGGCGGTGCCGAGTCGATGAGCCTGGTGCCGATGGGCGGCAACAAGCCGTCGTTCAACCCGCAGGTGTTCGCGAAGGACGAGAACGTCGGCATCGCCTACGGCATGGGCCTGACGGCCGAGAAGGTCGCCGCGCAATGGAAGGTCAGCCGCGAGGCGCAGGACGCGTTCGCGTACGAATCGCACATGCGCGCGCTGAAGGCGCAGAAGGCCGGTGAGTTCACCGACGAGATCACGCCGATCGAGATCGTCGAGCGCTTCCCGGATCTGCTGACCGGCGAACAGGGCGTGAAGACCCGCACCGTGAGCCTCGACGAAGGCCCGCGCCCCGACACCTCGCCGGAAGGCCTGGCGAAGCTGAAGGCGGTGTTCGCCGCCAAGGGCAGCGTGACGGCCGGCAACAGCTCGCAGACGAGCGATGGCGCGGGTGCGCTGATCCTCGCGAGCGAAAAGGCCGTCAAGCAGTACGACCTGAAGCCGCTGGCCCGCTTCGTCAGCTTCGCCGCGCGCGGCGTGCCGCCGGAGATCATGGGGATCGGCCCGATCGAGGCGATCCCGGCCGCGCTGCGCTATGCCGGCCTGAGCCTGAAGGACATGGACTGGATCGAGCTGAACGAGGCGTTCGCCGCGCAATCGCTGGCGGTGATCAACAGCGTCGGCCTGGACCCGGCCAAGGTGAACCCGATGGGCGGCGCGATCGCGCTGGGCCATCCGCTGGGTGCCACCGGTGCGATCCGCGCCGCGACGGTGATCCACGCGCTGCGCCGCCACAACCTGAAGTACGGGATGGTGACGATGTGCGTGGGCACCGGCCAAGGCGCCGCCGGCATCTTCGAACGCGTCTGATCTCTCTCGGACAAGCCCGCCGCAGAGCGGGCTTTGTTTTCACCGCCAGGAGGTGAGCATGGAGACGAGGCAACTCACGGCCGACGACGGCAGCCGCCTGTCGCTGCGCCTGTACCCGTCGACCGGCACCGCGAAAGCCGCGGTGCTGATCGGCGGTGCGATGGGCGTGCGGCAGGACTACTACCAGCCGTTCGCGCAATGGCTGGCCGGGCAGGGCTACGCGGTCGCGACCTTCGACTACCGCGGCATGGGCGAGTCGCGCATGACACCGTCGCTGCGCGGCCTGAAGGCCGACCTGTTCAGCTGGGCCCGCGACTACGACAGCGCGATCGACGCGCTGCGCGAGGCCGCGCCCGGCCTGCCGCTGTACCTCGTCGGCCACAGCCTGGGTGCGCAGCTGCCCGGCCTGCTGCGCAACCACGCGCGGGTCGACGGCCTGATCTCGGTGGCGGCCGGCAGCGGCTACTGGCGCGACAACGCGCCGCCGCTGCGCCGCATGATCCTGTACTTCTGGTACCTGCTGGTACCGGTCGCGACCGCGCTGTTCGGCTACTTCCCCGGCAAGCGGCTGCGCAAGGTCGGTGACCTGCCGAAGGGCGTGATGCTGCAATGGCGGCGCTGGTGCCTGCACCCGCGCTACCACGTCGGGGCCGAGGGCACGGCGGTGCGCGAGCAGTTCGAGGCGGCGCGCTTCCCGCTGGTCGCGCTGTCGATCACCGACGACGAGTTGATGACCGAGCGCGGCACCCGCGTGCTGGTCGACTGCTACCCGAACGCACTGCGCCGCATCGAGCGCATCGCGCCGGCCGACGTGCAGGCGCAGCGCATCGGGCATTTCGGGCTGTTCCGCGAGCAGTTCCAGGCGACACTCTGGCCGCGCATGACGGCCTTGCTGCAGGGCTTCGGTCCTGCTTCACTGCACACGACGAAGGAGACGACATGAGCATCAAGACCGCCGTTCTCAACGGCGTATTCACGATCGAGATCGCGCGCCCCGAGAAGAAGAACGCGATCACCATCGACATGTACCAGGCGATGGCCGACGGCCTGAAGGCCGCACAGGCCGACGGCACGGTGCGCGCGGTGCTGATCACCGGCCAGCCGGGCATCTTCACCTCGGGCAACGACCTCGAGGATTTCATGAAGCGCCCGCCGAGCGGCCAGGACTCGCCGGTGTTCCAGTTCATGCAGGCGCTGAACGGCTGCGAGAAGCCGGTGGTGGCCGCCGTCACCGGTGCCGCGATCGGCATCGGCACCACGATGCTGCTGCACTGCGACCTGGTCTACGTGGCCGACGAGGCGCGCCTCGCGATGCCGTTCGTGAGCCTCGGCCTGGTGCCGGAGTTCGCGTCCAGCCTGGTGGTGCCGCAATTGGTGGGCCGCGTGAAGGCGGCCGAGAAGATCCTGCTCGGCGAGCCGTTCACCGGTGCCGAGGCCGTCGAACTGGGCCTCGCCAACGCGGTGCTGCCGACCGCCGAGGTCGCGCCGCACGCGCGCCGCATCGCCGAGCGCTTCAACGCGCTGCCGCCGGGCGCCGTGCGCGACACCAAGAAGCTGCTGCGCCGCGCCGGCAGCGAGGCCACGCTGCAGGCCATCGAGGCCGAGGCGGCGATCTTCGCCGAGCGCCTGACCAGCCCCGAGGCGCGCGAGGCCTTCAGCGCGTTCTTCCAGAAGCGCAAGCCCGATTTCTCGCAGTTCAGCTGAAGACGGCCCGGTCGATGCTCACCGCGGCCAAGGTGCTGCTGTCGCCGTTGCTGCTGTGGCAGGGCGCCCGCGTGCGGCGCCTCGCGCTGCGCCTGCCCGAGGCTGAAGGCTCGCGCGAAGGCGTGGCCGGCACCGGCCGCGTGCGCATGCGCGTGCTGATCGTCGGCGATTCGTCGGCGGCCGGCGTCGGCGCGCCGACGCAGGGCCAGGCGCTGGCCGGCCGGCTCAGCGAGGCCTTGTCGCAGCGGCTGGGCGGTGCGGTCGTGTGGCAGCTGGTCGCGCACACCGGCGACACCACGCGCGACGCGCTGATCGCGCTCGAAACCGCCACGCTGCACCCGGCCGACGTGATGGTCACCGCGCTCGGCGTCAACGACGTCATCTCGCAGGTGCCGGTGCGGCGCTGGCTGGCCCAGCTCGACGAGCTCGACGGCGTCGCGATCCGGCGGGCCGGCGTGCGCCAGGTCGTGCACAGCGGCGTGCCGCCCATCCATTCGTTCCCGCTGCTGCCGAACCCGCTGCGCTGGGTGCTCGGCAACGACGCGCGGCGCTACAACCGGGCGCTGGCCGACTGGATCAAGCGCTGGCCCGACCGCTGGTGGCTGCCGGTGCCGTTCGAGAACGAGCGCATGTCCGACAGCATCCTGATGGCCGACGACGGCTTCCATCCCGGCCCGGCGGTGTATGCGCTGTGGGCCGAACAACTGGCCGGCATGATCGCGACCGAGCTCGCACCGCGCCTGCCGGCCACCACCCCCACGCGGAGACAGACCCCATGAGCCAGAACAACCAGACCTTGGCGGGCAAGACCTTGTTCATCACCGGCGCGTCGCGCGGCATCGGCCTCGCGATCGCGAAGCGCGCCGCGGCCGATGGCGCGCGCATCGTGATCGCGGCCAAGACGACCGAGGCCAACCCGAAGCTGCCGGGCACCATCCATTCGGCCGCCGCCGAGATCGAGGCTGCCGGTGGCCAGGCGCTGCCGGTGCAGACCGACATCCGCGACGAAGCCAGCGTGCTGGCGGCGGTGGAGCAGGCGGTGGCGCGCTTCGGTGGCATCGACATCCTGATCAACAACGCGAGCGCGATCAGCCTGACGCCGACGACGGCCACGCCGATGAAGCGCTTCGACCTGATGTTCGGCGTCAATGTGCGCGGCACCTACCTGGTGACGCAGGCCTGCCTGCCGCACCTGGCGAAGGCCGCGCAGGCCGGGCGCAACCCGCACGTGCTGAACATGTCGCCGCCGCTGTCGATGCGCGAGCGCTGGTTCAGCCCGCACGTCGCGTACACGATGGCCAAGTACGGCATGAGCGAATGCACGCTGGGGCACGCGGGCGAGTTCCGGCCGCTGGGCGTCGGCGTCAACAGCCTGTGGCCGCGCACCGCGATCGCGACGGCGGCGCTGCAGATGATCCCGGGCGCCGACATCGCACGCTGCCGCACGCCGGAGATCCTGGCCGATGCGGCGTACCTGGTGCTGACCAGCGATGCGCGGCAGACCACCGGCAACTTCTTCATCGACGACGAGTTGCTGGCGCGGCATGGGGTCACCGACCTGGAGAAGTACAGCGTGACGCCGGGGACGACGGAGTTCGTGCCGGACTTCTTCGTGGATTGACGCTCAGCAGGCGCTCAGCCGGTCCCACGCAAACCGCGCCGCGGCAAGATCCCACGCCGCGCTGCCGACGCTCTTGAACACCACCGGCGCATCGCCGGCCCCGGCGAGTTCCGCGGCCTGCGCCAACCCGCGCACCTTCGACCAATCGACGCCCGCCTGGATCAGGTCCCCCGCCTCTTCCTTCGCCCCGTCGAGGTCGTCGACCACCAGCGCGGCCCGCCGCACCAGCGCCGCCGGCAGCTCGCACATCGCCGGCGTGAACGCGCCGACCGCGAACACCCGCGCGCCGGGCCGCAACGCATCGGGGATCACCGCCGACCGGCTCGTCGTCGCGGTGACGATCAAGCCGCAGCGGCCGATCTCGGCGCCGATGTCGTCGACCGGATGCGCCGTCACCCCTTGCGCCGCGAGCGCCGCCACCAAGCCGTCGGCCGACACCCGCGAACGCGCCGCCACGCCGATCCACGCCGGCGCCAGCACCGCATCGAAAGCCAGCCCATGCGCCAGCGCCTGCGCGCCCGCACCGACGATCAGCAAGCGTTCGCCGGCCGGCACCTTCAACGCCAAGGCCGCGGCCAGCGACACCGCCGCGGTGCGCCGCGCCGTCACGGTGACGCCATCGAACATCGCGAGGCGCTCGCCGGTCGCGCGGTCCATCAGCAGCACCTCGCCCTGCACGCGCTCGCGCCCGAGCGCCGGGTTGCCGTGGTTCACCGTCACCAGCTTGACGCTGGCGTAGTGCTGATCGCTGGCTGGCATCAGCAGCAGCCTGTCGTCGCCCGACAGCGCGAAGCTGCTGCGCACCGGCGCCTGCAGCCGGCCTTCATCGCGCTCGATCGCCGCGCGCATCACCGCATCGGCCAGCGGCCGCCACGGCAGCAGGGCGGCCGTCTGCGCCGCGTCGATCTGGCGCATCGCGGTCAGTCCCTCGGAATCACCCGCGGCTGCCCGTCGCGGTCGATCGCGACATAGGTCAGGTTCGCCTCGGTGACCTTCACGACCTTCAGGTCGGCCGGATTGCGCTCGGCATAGACCTCGACGTGCACCGTGATCGAGGTGCGCCCGATGCGATCGACCCGGGCGTAGAAGCTCAGCAGGTCGCCGATCGACACCGCCTGCTTGAACACGAACTCGTTGACGGCGACCGTCACGACGCGGCCCTTCGCGACGCGCGCCGGCAGCACCGAGCCGGCGAGGTCGACCTGGGCCATGATCCAGCCGCCGAAGATGTCGCCGTTGCTGTTCGAATCGGCCGGCATCGGCATCACGCGCAGCACCAGATCGAGGTCTTTCGGCAGCGTGACCGCCAATGCGGGGTCATGCTGCGGCTGGCTTGTATTCATACTGGGCGCCTTCACCTGGGTTCAACCCCACGATTCTTCCACGATGCGATCCCTCTCGACTCCCTTGCCACCCCCCGATGCCGTGACGCCTGCCGCACCGCGCTCCGATGCGGCCACGCTGGGCAAGCTGCTGCCCTACCTGTGGCGCTACCGCTGGCGGGTCGGAATCGCGCTCGGCTTCATGATCGCCGCCAAGCTGGCCAACGTCGGCGTGCCGCTGCTGCTGAAGCAACTGGTCGACAGCCTGTCGATCAAGCCCGGCGACATCCAGGCGGTGCTGGTGGTGCCGATCGGGCTGCTGGCCGCCTACGGGCTGCTGCGGCTGTCGACCTCGCTGTTCACCGAGCTGCGCGAGCTGATCTTCGCGAAGGCCACCGAGGGCACCGCTCGCAGCATCTCGCTGAACGTGTTCCGCCACCTGCATGCGCTGAGCCTGCGCTTCCACCTGGAGCGCCAGACCGGCGGCATGACGCGCGACATCGAGCGCGGCACGCGCGCGGTGCATTCGCTGATCTCGTACTCGATCTACAGCATCGTGCCGACGCTGGTCGAGATGGTGCTCGTGCTGACGCTGCTGGCCGTCAAGTTCGACGCCTGGTTCGCATGGATCACGCTGGCGGCGCTGGCGGTGTACATCAGCTTCACGGTCGTGTTCACCAACTGGCGCACGCAGTTCCGCAAGCAGATGAACGAGCTCGATTCGACCGCGCATTCGCGCGCGATCGACTCGCTGCTGAACTACGAGACCGTCAAGTACTTCAACAACGAGGACTTCGAGGCGCGCCGCTACGACGAGAGCCTGGAGCGGCTGCGCCGCGTCGCGCTGAAATCGCAGGCCACGCTGTCGATGCTGAACACCGGCCAGCAGCTGATCATCGCCGCGGGGCTGGTCGCGATGCTGTGGCGCGCGACGCAGGGCGTGGTGGCCGGCCACATGACGCTCGGCGACCTGGTGATGATCAACGCCTTCATGATCCAGCTCTACATCCCGCTGAACTTCCTCGGCGTGATCTACCGCGAGATCAAGCAGAGCCTGACCGACCTCGACAAGATGTTCGCGCTGCTCGAGCGCGAGCGCGAGATCGCCGACACGCCGGGCGCGTTGCCGCTGCAGGTGCCGCACGGGCAGCTGCGCTTCGACCACGTCGACTTCTCGTACGAGCCGGACCGGCAGATCCTGCACGACGTGAGTTTCGAGATCCCGGCCGGCAAGACGGTGGCGGTGGTCGGCCCGTCGGGCTCGGGCAAGAGCACGCTCGCGCGGCTGCTGTACCGCTTCTACGACGTGCAGGGCGGCGTGATCACGATCGACGGGCAGGACCTGCGCTCGGTCACGCAAAGCAGCGTGCGCCAGCGCATCGGCATCGTGCCGCAGGACACGGTGCTGTTCAACGACAGCGTGGCCTACAACATCGCCTACGGCCGGCCGGGTGCGACGCAGGCCGAGGTCGAGGGCGCGGCGCGCGCGGCCCGCATCCACGACTTCATCGTGTCGACGCCGAAGGGCTACGAGACGACGGTCGGCGAGCGCGGGCTGAAACTCTCCGGCGGCGAGAAGCAGCGCGTCGCGATCGCGCGCACGCTGCTGAAGGACCCGCCGATCATGATCTTCGACGAGGCCACCTCGGCGCTCGACTCGGCCAACGAACGCGCCATCCAGGCCGAGCTGCAGGGCGTCGCGCGCAACAAGACGGCGCTGGTCATCGCGCACCGGCTGTCGACCGTCGTCGATGCGCACCAGATCCTGGTGATGGAGCAGGGCCGCATCGTCGAGCGCGGCACGCATGCGCATTTGTTGGCACTCGACGGCCGCTATGCCGACATGTGGCGCCTGCAGCAGAGCAGCACCGAAGACGCGCTGGCGTGACATCGTTCCAGCCCCGCCGGAGCGGCTGTAGGACAGTCGCGAAGGTTCCGGGGCGTTTCGTGAAAAACGAGCGTGAAGTCTGGGTCAATTGTGAACAATCGTTACGGAGCCGACGAGCACACATCTTGTTGCACTTCTAGAGTCGCGTCACCGATTCACCCACAGAGGACGGATGCGATGACTGCTCAGAAAACTCAGACGACGGTTCTGTTTGCGATGCTGGCGTTTGCCGGCGTGATCTCGACGATGGCGATGCCGGCGAAGGCGGCGACGCCCGACGCGGTGTCCCAGGCCAGCTTGCGTCTGCCCGACGCCAAGGTGGTGTGGATCGACAACGACAGCTTTGCGTTCGACACCTGCTCGGCCGCCGGCGGCGAGCATGTGGCGGCGGTGATGGGGGCGCTGCGCGAGCGCCTGATGAGCGACCTCGGGCCGATGATGCTGAGCAACGGCGTGACGCCGGCGAGCCAGCAGTTCGTCACGCTGACGCCGCTGAACGGCGGCCAGAACTGCGGCAGCCTGGCCAGCCGCGTGGTGTTCCGGGTGTCCGGCGTCAGCGCCTCCTCGGGCGCCACGTGGAATGCCGACGTGGTGGCGCAGACGGCCGGCGCGGCATCGGATCCGAAGCTGGCGACGGTGCAGCTGGTGAACGACCTGGTCCACGAGTTGGACGTCACCCTCAGCCGCTCCCATTGAGCCCGCGCGACTGGACGCGTGACGCCCCCTCGTTACACTGCCGGCCGTGGAAACCAAGTGGCTTGAAGACTTCGTGAGCCTGGCCGAGACGCGGAGTTTTTCGCGCTCGGCGCAGATGCGGCATGTGACGCAGCCGGCGTTCTCGCGCCGCATCCAGGCGCTGGAGGCCTGGGCCGGGCTGGACCTGGTCGACCGCTCGTCGTACCCGACCCGCCTGACGCCCGCCGGCGAGACCTTCCATGCGCAGGCGCTCGACATCCTCGGCGCGCTGCAGACCACGCGCAACATGATGCGCGGCCACCAGGTCGCCGCGCAGGACATGATCGAGTTCGCGGTGCCGCACTCGCTCGCGTTCACCTTCTTCCCGCACTGGGTGATGGACCTGCGCAAGCGCTTCGGCGCGCTGAAGAGCCGCTTGATCGCGCTCAACGTGCACGACGCCGTGATGCAGCTCACCGAAGGCAGCTGCGACCTGCTGATCGCCTACCACCACCCGTCGCAGCCCTTGCAGCTGAGCCCCGAGCGCTACGAGATGCTGAGCCTCGGCCACGAGATGCTGGCGGTGTACGCCAAGGCCGACCCGAAGGGCGAGCCGCTGTTCCGCCTGCCCGGCGCCACTGGCGAGCGCGTGCCCTTCCTCAGCTACGGCAGCGGTGCCTACCTCGGACGCCTGGTCGAGCAGATCGTCAAGCTCTCGCCCGCGCCACTGAACCTCGATCCGATCTACGAGACCGACATGGCCGAAGGCCTCAAGGCGATGGCGCTCGAAGGCCACGGCCTCGCCTTCCTGCCGGTCAGCTCGGTGAAGAAGGAGCTGAAGAGCCGCCGGCTGGTGCGCGCCTCGGCCCCCGGCACGCTCGAGCTGACGATGGAAGTCCGCATGTACCGCGAGCTGCCCGAGCTCTCGCGCCAGGGCGCCAAGCCGAGCGCCCGCGCCCTCTGGGATTTCCTCAAACCCCCGAGGTGACGCCGGGCACGACGGTCGGCGACCGCCGATGCCAGAGGGTTTTCCCTCGCGCCACATGCATTCGATGCATGGCTTGCCCGCGAATCCGCATTGGATTTCCAACCGGCAGGCGCATACAGTCCGCGCCCATCGCCACCCAAACGCCAACTTGTTCCCATGCGCCGCTGCCCCTGTTCCTGCGTGACCGGCCTCATGCCGACAAGCGGGCACACTGGCGCCATCTGCCCCACGGCGCCCGACGGGTTCGTGGCACGAAGGTTGCGAGAATCCACCCATGAAGTTTCAGCACAGCAAGCGCCGGTGTTCCGTTCTTCTGCGTTCATCCGTGGTCGTGCTGGCGACGCTGGCCGCGCTGTCCACCACGCTGCCGGCGATGGCCGCGCCGCCGGTGGCCGCGGTGCCCACCGGCCCAGTGCTCGACCGCATCAGGCAGACCGGCAAGATCCTGATCGCGCACCGCGAATCGTCACTGCCGTTCTCGTACCTCGATGCCGACAAGAAGCCGATGGGCTATGCAGTCGACCTGTGCCTGAAGCTGGCCGAGGCCGTGCGCAAGCGGCTCGAGATCAAGGCCATCGCGCCGGAGTTCGTGCTCGTCACCGCCGGCAACCGCATCCAGATGGTGGTCGACGGCAAGGCCGACCTGGAGTGCGGCTCGACCACCAACAACGCCGAGCGCCGCCAGAAGGTGGCCTTCACGATCCCGCACTACATCACCGGTGCGCGCTACATGGTGCTGGCCGACAGCCCGATCGCCGAGCTGCCGATGTTCGAGGGCAAGAAGCTGGTGTCGACCAAGGGCACGACGCCGCTGAAAGAGGTGGATCGCGCGAACCGCGAACGCCTGCTGCGCATCACCATCCTCGAAGCGCCCGAACATGCCAAGGCCATGCAGATGGTGCTGGCCGGCGAGGCCGACGGTTTCGTGATGGACGACGTGCTGCTGTACGGCCTGATCTCGTCGAGTGCCGACCCGGGCAAGCTGAAGGTGGTGGGCAAGTTCCTGACCATCGAGCCGCTCGCGATCATGATGCGCAAGGACGATCCCGAGTTCAAGAAGATCTGCGACGAAGAAATGAAGCGCCTGATCCTCAGCCGCGAGGCCTATGCGATCTACGATCGCTGGTTCAACAAGCCGATCCCGCCCAAGAACCTGCCGCTGAACCTGCCGATGAACTACCTGCTGCGGGACTTCTGGAAGTACCCGTCGGACCAGGTGCCGGGCTGAAACCCGCGCGGCCCTCTCGTCTACGTGGAAGTGCGTAGGCCCCGTGTCCCTAGAATTTCGTTGTAGGGGGTTCCCCCCACCCCCTCTTTTCCACCCTGAAGGAGATCGTATGAAAAAGGCATGGCTGAGCGTTGCCGTCCTGTTGGCCGTCGCGGGCGTTGCCCAGGCGCAGCAGAGCGACACGCTGAAGAAGATCAAGGACAGCGGCACCGTCACGATGGGCGTGCGCGAGTCGTCCGGTGCGCTGGCCTACACGCTCGGAGACGGCAAGTACGCCGGCTTCCACTACGACGTCTGCCAGAAGGTGCTGGCCGACATCAAGAAGCAGCTGGGCCTGGCCGCGCTGGACATCAAGTACCAGCCGGTGACCTCGCAGAACCGCATTCCGCTGGTGCAGAACGGCACCGTCGACATCGAGTGCGGTTCGACCACCAACAACGCCACCCGCCAGAAGGACGTCGCCTTCGCCTTCACCACCTACGTGGAAGAAGTGCGCATCGCGGTGAAGGCCAACTCGGGCATCACCGCGATCGGCCAGCTGGCCGGCAAGACGGTCGCCACCACCACCGGCACGACCTCGGTGCAGACGCTGCGCAAGCATGAGCGCGCCACCGGCGTCGACTTCAAGGAAGTGTTCGGCAAGGACCACGCCGACAGCTTCCTGCTGCTCGAATCGGGCCGTGCCGATGCGTTCGTGATGGACGGCCAGATCCTCGCCGGCAACATCTCGCGCGCAAAGAACCCGGCCGAGTTCAAGATCGTCGGCGAAGTGCTCAGCGTCGAGCCGATCGCGATCATGCTGCGCAAGGACGACCCGGCCTTCAAGAAGGCGGTCGACGACAGCATCGTGGCGCAGATCAAGTCGGGCGACCTGGCGAAGACCTACGACAAGTGGTTCAACCAGCCGATCCCGCCGAGCAACACCAAGGTCGGCCTGCCGCTGTCGGACGCCACCAAGGCCGCCTGGGCGACCCCGAACGACAAGCCGATGGAAGACTACGCCAAGAAGTAAGGCGGGTTCTTGCGATGGACCGGGACTGAGGTAAGCCCTGACGCCACTGGGCGCGACACTTGCTTACAGTCCCCCCAGCGCGGCGCCGGGTGACCCGCGTCGCGCTTTTCATTGGGGCAGCGCAGTCGTGGTGCGACCCCTCACAAGAATTGGAGCAACACCTTGGGCAAGTGGGACTGGCAGGTATTCCTGCAAGACACGGGGGGAGGGCAGACCTACCTTCAGTGGATGTTGTCGGCATGGGGGTGGACGCTCTTGGTGGCCTTGCTGGCCCTGATCGTCGCTCTGTTGGTGGGCTCGTTGGTTGGCATCCTGCGCACGGTGCCCAACAAGGCGCTCGTCTACTTCGGCGAAACCTGGGTCGAGTTGTTCCGCAACGTTCCGTTGCTGGTTCAGATCTTCATGTGGTACCACGTGATTCCCACGATGTTCCTGAGCCTGCGCGCGATACCGAGCATCTGGCTGGTCGTGTTTGCGCTCGGGTTCTTCACCTCGGCACGCGTGGCGGAGCAGGTGAAGGCCGGCATCAACGCGCTACCGAGGGGGCAGCGCTATGCGGGATTGGCGATGGGTCTCACCTTGCCCCAGACGTATCGCTACGTGCTCTTGCCCATGGCTTTTCGCATCATCGTGCCGCCGCTGACCAGCGAGTCGATGAACATCATCAAGAACTCGTCGGTCGCCTTTGCCGTGAGCATCACCGAACTGACGATGTTCGCGATGCAGGCGCAGGAGGAGACGTCTCGCGGCGTTGAGATCTACCTGGCGGTGACGGGCCTGTATTTCGTGTCGGCCTTTTCCATCAACCGCCTGGCGCTGTTCCTCGAGAACAGGGTGAAGGTCCCCGGCATGATGGGGGGCGGGAAATGAACCTCAATCTCGATTTCACGTTCCTCAACTGGAATGTCGTCTCCGCGTTCGTCTCCAAGGGGCTCATCTTCTCGGTCCAGCTGACGCTGATCGCGATGATCGGCGGCATTGCGCTGGGCACGCTGATCGCGCTGATGCGGCTGTCGGGCAAGAAGTGGCTGGTGATGCCGGCGGCGTTCTACGTCAACACGCTGCGCTCGATCCCGCTGGTGATGGTGATCCTGTGGTTCTTCCTGCTGATCCCGCTGCTGATCGGCCGGCCGCTGGGCGCCGAGTTGTCGGCCATCATCACCTTCACGGTGTTCGAGGCGGCCTATTACTCGGAGATCATGCGCGCGGGCATCCAGAGCGTGGCGCGAGGGCAGGTGTATGCGGGCTACGCGGTGGGGATGACTTACCGCCAGACCATGCAATTGATCGTGTTGCCGCAGGCCTTCCGCAACATGCTGCCGGTGCTGCTGACGCAGACGATCATCCTGTTCCAGGACACTTCACTGGTGTATGCCATTGGTGCGTACGACCTGTACAAGGGCTTCGAGGTCGCCGGCAAGAATTTCAACCGGCCCGTCGAGACAACGATCGCTGCCGCCGTCGTCTACTTCGTGATCTGCTTCAGCCTGTCGATGCTGGTTCGTCGACTGCAGAAGAAGATCGCCATCATCCGCTGAACCCCCGGGGGGACTTCCCATGATCAAGATCAACAACGTTTCGAAGTGGTACGGCGCGTTCCAGGTGCTGACCGATTGCACGACCAGCATCGCCAAGGGCGAGGTGGTCGTGGTGTGCGGCCCGTCGGGTTCGGGCAAGTCGACGCTGATCAAGACGGTGAACGCGCTGGAGCCGATCCAGAAGGGCGACATCGTCGTCGACGGCATCTCGATCTCCGACCCGAAGACCAACCTGCCGAAGCTGCGCAGCCGCGTCGGCATGGTGTTCCAGCACTTCGAGCTGTTCCCGCACCTGACCGTCACCGAGAACCTGACGCTGGCGCAGATCAAGGTGCTGAACCGCAAGCCCGAAGAAGCCAAGGTGCGCGGCATGAAGATGCTCGACCGCGTCGGCCTGAGCGGGCACAAGGACAAGTTCCCCGGGCAGCTGTCGGGCGGCCAGCAGCAGCGCGTCGCGATCGCCCGCGCGCTCAGCATGGACCCGATCGTGATGCTGTTCGACGAGCCGACCTCGGCGCTCGACCCCGAGATGGTCGGCGAGGTGCTCGACGTGATGGTGCAGCTGGCCAACGAAGGCATGACGATGATGTGCGTCACGCACGAGATGGGCTTCGCGAAGAAGGTCAGCAACCGCGTGATCTTCATGGACGCCGGCAAGATCGTCGAGGACTGCACCAAGGACAGCTTCTTCGGCAAGCCCGAAGAGCGCACTCCGCGCGCGAAGGAATTCCTGTCGAAGATCCTGCAACACTGAGGTGATCTGAGCTGATGGCGCGGGTGCGAAAATCGGCGCATGACGACCGATTCACTCACCCTCACCACGCCCGACGACTGGCACCTGCACCTGCGTGACGGTGCCGCGCTCGCCGCGGTGCTGCCCGACACCGCGCGCCAGTTCGCCCGCGCGATCGTGATGCCCAACCTGCGCCCGCCGGTCACCACCGCGGCGCAGGCCGTGGCCTACCGCGAACGCATCCTCGCGGCGCGCCCCGAAGGCTCGGCCTTCGAGCCGCTGATGACGCTGTACCTGACCGACAAGCTGCCGCCCGACGAGATCCGCCGCGCGAAAGATGCCGGCGTCGTCGCCGTCAAGCTCTACCCGGCCGGTGCCACCACCAACAGCGACGCCGGCGTCACCGACCTGCGCAAGACCTACGCCACGCTCGAGGCGATGCAGCGCGAAGGCCTGCTGCTGCTGGTGCACGGCGAGGTCACCGACCCGGCGGTCGACGTGTTCGACCGCGAAGCCGTCTTCATCGACACCGTGATGCAGCCGCTGCGCCGCGACTTCCCCGAACTGAAGGTGGTGTTCGAGCACATCACCACGCGCGAGGCGGCGCAGTACGTGGCGCAGGCCGATGCGCACACCGCCGCCACCGTCACCGCCCACCACCTGCTCTACAACCGCAACGCTATCTTCCAGGGCGGCTTGCGGCCGCACTACTACTGCCTGCCGGTGCTCAAGCGCGAAGTGCACCGCCAGGCGCTGGTACAGGCCGCCACCTCGGGCAGCACGAAGTTCTTCCTCGGCACCGACAGCGCGCCGCACGCGTCGCACCTGAAGGAGCAGTCGGTGTGCGGCGCGGGCTGCTACACCGCGCTGTCGGCGATGGAGCTGTATGCCGAGGCCTTCGAGGCGGCCGGCGCGCTCGACAAGCTGGAGGCCTTCGCGAGTTTCAACGGCGCCGATTTCTACGGCCTGCCGCGCAACGCCGGCCGCGTGACGCTGCGCCGCGAAACATGGACACTCCCCGAAGCCCTGCCGTTCGGCGAGGCCCAGCTGAAACCGCTGCGCGGCGGCGAGACGATCGGCTGGAAACTGGAGACCGCATGACCCTGCTCGACAAGCCCGCCCGCATCGCGCTGCTGATCGATGCCGACAACTCGCCGGCCAGCAAGATCGACGTGATCCTCGCGGAGCTGGCCAAGGTCGGCGTCGCGAACATCCGCCGCGCCTATGGCAACTGGAAGAAGGACGGGCTGAAGGGCTGGGAGGCGGTGCTGCACGAGTACGCAATCCGCCCGGTGCAGCAGTTCGACTACAGCAAGGGCAAGAACGCGACCGACATGGGCATGGTCATCGAGGCGATGGACCTGCTCTACACCGACCAGCCCGATGCGTTCGGCATCGTCTCGTCCGACAGCGACTTCACGCCGCTCGTGATGCACCTGAAGGCCAAGGGCGCGCTGGTCTACGGCTTCGGCGCGAAGAAGACGCCGATGCCCTTCGTCAATGCCTGCTCGCGCTTCCTGTACCTCGAGAACCTGGGGCAGGCGGTCGAGGTGGCTGAGGCCGACAGCGCACCCAAGCCGGCCAAGGCCAAGCCGGCGGCCGGGCGCAAGACCCGCGGCGGCGCCAAGGCGGCTCCGGAGCCCGCGCCGGTGGCCGAGCCGGCCGCGGCGCTGCGCCAGGACACCGCGGCGCTGAAGCAGGATGCGCGGCTGGTCTCGCTGCTGCGCAACGCCGCCGAATCGGCGGCCGGCGAAGACGGCTGGTCGGCGCTCGGCGCGGTCGGCCAGCAGATCGGCAACCAGGCCTCGTTCGACCCGCGCAACTACGGCTACCGCAAGCTGATCGACCTGATCGAGGCGACGCAGCTGTTCGAACTCGACCGCCGCGGCAGCCAGGTCGTGCTGCGCGACAAGCGGCTCTCGAAGAGCAGGGGATAATGCGCCGGTGAAGCGGACCAGACCGCCGCTGGTGCAAGGCCCGAAAGGGCGCACTGGAGGAAGGTCCGGACTGCACAGGGCAGCGTAGCAGCCAACGGCTGTCCACCGCGAGGTGAGGATCAGAGCAACAGAGACGAGTCGCCGCATCGGTCGCAAGGCGGGCGTGGCGGGTGAAACGGGCAATCTCTACGCGCAGCAATACCAAATAGGCACACGTTGATTCGGCCCGAGGAGTGTGCGGGTAGGTAGCACCGAGCCGGGCAGCGATGCCCGGCCCAGAGGAATGGCGGTCACGTTCAACGGTTCGCAAGAATCGGGGGACGCACAGAATCCGGCCTATCGGTCCGCTTCACACTATCCACTGACCATCAGGTCATCAAGCCATACACCCGCTCGGGCGGGATGCGCGGGAACGCGGCCGCGTTCTCGGGGGCGCCTTCGATCGCGAAGCCCACCTGGGACGAATCGCGCCGATGGGTCTCGCCGACCGGCTTGCCGTTCTTGTCGCTCAGCGTCGCGACAAGCGGGTGCGGCCCGGTGACCGCCCGGCGGATCACGACGCCCACCTCGCCCGAATGGAGCCGCACCAGGCTGCCGGGCGGGTGGACGCCGACGGTCTTGATCATCGCCATCGCCAGTTCATCGCCGGCGCTTTGCTGGAACAGCTGGCGCGTCGCCATCTGCGGCGTCATCGCCGGGCGCTTTTCGCGCGCGCTGATCTTGGCCATGTAGACGTCGGCCGCGCGCAGCACACGCGCTTCCGGGGTGGGTTCGTGCCCGTGCGGGTAGCCGGCACCGCCCAGGCGTTCGTGGTGGCCCAGCACGGTCGCCAGCCAGGTTTCGTCGTCGACGCCGACCGCCTGCAGCATCGCGACCGAGGCTTCTGGGTGCGCGCGGATCTGCTCCAGCTGCTTGCGGGTCGGTGGCGTGTCCTGCGCGGCCAGCGTGGCCTGCAGGTCGAACATCGACAGGTTCATCGTCAGCGCGGCACAGCCGAGCGAGGTGCATCGCTCGGGCGCCCACCCGAGCTGGCGGGCCGTCAGAAGCGCCAGCGCCGCCACCCGGACGGCATGGCGGAACGGGTAGAGCGCAAAGCGGCGCTCTTCCTGTCGCATGCATTCGAACAGCGCCACGTCCGGATCCCGGTCGACCAGCGCCTGCAGCGCAACGAAGAAGCTCGTCACCGCCGTGCCTTGCGCTTCGCGGCGCTGGAGCGCACGCGGCACCTGGTCGAAATGGAGCATCAGGCGCTCCCAGCGGTCGAAGATCGACAAGGCGGCAACGGCCTGGGCCTTCTTGGCCGCGGCAGACTGCGCCTGGCGGGCCGCCTCCACCAGGGCCCGCTCCGCCCAGGCGCCTCGTTCGTGCAGTTCGTCGAGCTGGCGTTCATCGAGCAGCACCTGCCCGGCGTTCAGCAACAGCCGCTCATGCGTGTCGAGGATCCGGAACGGCAGCGGCTCGCCCACGTGCAGCAGATCGCGCACCTGGACCAGAGGAACGCGGTCCGTCGAGGAGCTCATGGGCTGAGTGTGACGCAAGCGCCGTCGCAGGTCGACCCCGCACGTGCACGGGGCCGCGGACCGCCCGCTACACTCGACGCTCCGCATGAATCCCGACGCACAACACCTCTGGCGCGCACCGCGCTGGGCGCTGGCCGCGCTGCTCGCATGCCTCGGCATGCTCGGCCCCTTCTCGATCGACACCTACCTGCCGGCCTTCACCGGCATCGCGCAGTCGATCGGCGCGACACCGGTCGAGATGCAGCAGACGCTGTCGGCCTACCTGTTCGGCTTCGCGGTGATGAACCTGTTCCACGGTGCGCTGTCCGACAGCCTCGGGCGCCGCCCGGTGGTGCTGTGGGGCATCGCGGTGTTCACGCTCGCGTCGGCCGGCTGCGCGCTGTCGCAGCACATCGGCGCGCTGGTGTTCTTCCGCGCGCTGCAGGGCATGTCGGCCGGTGCCGGCATCGTCGTCTCGAGGGCGGTGATCCGCGACATGTTCCCGCCGGCCGATGCGCAGCGCGTGATGTCGCAGGTCACCATCTACTTCGGCATCGCGCCGGCCATCGCGCCGATGGTCGGCGGCTTCCTGTTCGTGCATGTCGGCTGGCACGCGATCTTCTGGTTCCTCACGGCCGTCGGCATCGCGCTGTGGATCGGCAACTGGCGGCTGTTGCCCGAGACGCTGCATGCGTCGCAGAGGCAGCCGTTCAACGTGCGCCACCTGATGCGCGGCTACCGGCAGCTGGGCTCGAACCCGCGCTTCCTGATGCTGGCGCTCGCCAGCGGCATTCCGTTCAACGGCATGTTCCTGTACGTGCTGTCGGCGCCGGTCTTCCTCGGCGACCACCTGCACCTGCAGCCCGGCCAGTTCTTCTGGTTCTTCCTGATCACGATCGGCGGGATCATGGGCGGCGCCTGGTTCTCGGGGCGGCTGGCCGGCAAGATCAAGCCGCACCACCAGATCCGACACGGCTTCGTGATCATGCTGGTGGTGTCGGTCGTCAACCTCGCGCTGAACCTGCTGCTCGTGCCGCAGGCCTGGTGGGCGCTGCTGCCGATCGGCATCTTCGCGTTCGGCTGGGCGCTGATGGTGCCGGTGGTCACGCTGATGACGCTCGACCTGGTGCCTGAGCGGCGCGGCATGGCGTCGTCGTTCCAGGCCTGCATCGGCAGCCTGGCCAACGGGCTGGTGGCCGGTGTGATCGCGCCGTTGGTGATGCATTCCACGCTCTGGCTCGCGATCGCGTCGTTGCTGATGATGAGCATCGGCGTCTGCGCTTGGATCTGGGTCAAGCCGCGCGTCGTCATCAAGCTCAAGCCGGCGGCCTGAGGGTCGATATCGCCTGAGGCGCCCCGAGTTTCCGGGGCGTGCCGGGAGCGTTTCCATCATGTCCACCATCCTGTCTGGCCGCATTGCTGCGGTATTGCTCGGCCTGAGCCTGTGCGTCGCTGCGGCGCAGGCGTCCGACGTCCACGCGCCGGATCCGCGCAATTCGCCGGTCAAGCCGATGAAGGATGCCGATGCCGACAAGCCGGCGACCGCGAAGGCCGCGAAGGCACGCGGCTTCGAGGATCCGATGGACCGCCTGCGCCAGCGCCTGGCCGAGAAGCTCGGTGCGCAGCAGGCCGAGGCCAACCCCGACATCGTGCGCGTGGCCAACCGGCCGGGCGCGGCGTCGACCACGCCGGTGCGCTCGGCGGCGGTGCAGGCGGGCGGCGGCGGTGGCAATGCCGCTGCGCTCGACGCCCGCGAGCCGGCCGAGCCGCGTGCGATCGCCGCGCGCCCTTCGCGTTCGGCCGTGGCCGCGCACGGCGCATCGCCGCACTGGGACTACAGCGGCGACGGCGCGCCGGAGAACTGGAGCAAGCTGAAGCCCGAGTTCAGCGCCTGCTCGGCCGGCAAGCGCCAGAGCCCGATCGACATCCGCGATGGCATCTCGGTGCAACTCGATCCGGTGCAATTCGACTACAAGCCCAGCAGCTTCAAGGTGCTGGACAACGGCCACACAGTGCAGGTCAACGTGGCGCCGGGCAACTCGATCGAGGTGATGGGGCGCCGCTTCGAGCTCGTGCAGTTCCACTTCCATCGCCCGTCCGAAGAGCGCATCAACGGCCGCCAGTTCGACATGGTCGCGCACCTGGTGCACAAGGATCTCGAAGGCAAGCTTGCGGTGGTCGCGGTGCTGCTGGACCGCGGCAGCGTGCAGCCGCTCGTGCAGATGGTGTGGAACAACCTGCCGCTCGAGAAGGGCGACGAGGTCGCCGCGCGTGCGACGCTCGACCTGAACGCGCTGTTGCCATCCGAGCGCGGCTACTACACCTACATGGGCTCATTGACGACGCCGCCGTGCAGCGAAGGCGTGCTGTGGATGGTGATGAAGCAGCCGGTGGGCATCTCGCCGGAGCAGATCGGCATCTTCTCGCGGCTGTACCCGATGAACGCGCGGCCGATTCAGTCGGCGAGCGGGCGCTTGATCAAAGGTTCCAATTGATCGGCAGGGACATGCGTGCCGTTGCCTGCGGGAGAGCAGGGGAATAGGGTCTCGCCCCAGACCCTGGCCTCCGGTAAAGTTCATGACGTTCCTGCTCCATCCCACCATGCCCTACGCCATCGAACTCAAGGCCCTGGTTCCCAGCCAGTTGGCCAAGGTCGAGCGAGAGAATCGTCCGGTTGCTGTGGCGGTCAAGGTGCTGAGGCAGGTTCCCATTTTTGGTGATCGCCTGTTGGCGCACTACTTCAACAGGACGTCGAAACGGCTGGCACAACATGCCGTGTGGTTCCGAGGCGCTCGCTCCCGAGTCACCGATGACAAGAGCGAATCGTTGATCGATGCTGACTTCGACCTGTGTGACTCACTGGATCGATTTGCTGATCGCCTGCAGGTTCTGCGTGCGGGGCTGCTCGGCGTGCAGACGATGGTGCGTCAAGGCCACTGCGCCTTGACGCTGGACGCCGTCAAGGTGCTGCTGAGAACGTCAGCGGAGTTGTTCGAGGAAATCCAGGCGTTCAAGACCGAGATGATGGAGCACGATGCCGACCGTGCACCACGCGACGAAGGCTGGACCGCCAGCACACCCGAAGAAGTCCGCAAGCTGTTCGCCCGACTCTGATCATCCGCCGCCCCGTGGCTGGCTTCTTGATCGAGCGCATCGATTGCAACAATGCGCTGTTCCGTCGCAAGTTGAAGAAACTCGATGCCGCTGTGCTCGCCGAGGTCTGTGCACGCCTTGCACTGTTGCCTCGGCAGAATCCGATTCCGCTGGGCTTGCACGCCCATCCACTGAAAGGCCAAACCGTCCGCTCGGCGCTGGATCCCTCTGTGGACGTTCCCGTCTGGACGTTGCACGCGACCGCCGATGACCGCTGCAAGGCCAGCTTCACCGTCGAGAAGGGCGTGGCCTACTTCCGCACCCTGGGCGCGCACGACGAGGTCGACAAGGCACCCTGACAATCTCCGAAATGGACGGTAGTTGTACCGTAGGGGCGTACTCATGATTCCTGCTTCCTCACCTGCTGCGGTTCCTGCTGCATCGGTTTCTCTCGAGATCCTGTCGCCTATTGGTTCCGCGCAATCGACAAAGGCGCTGACCGTCGTCGCCGAGAAGCCCCCGCAAGCGCACGTCGAATTTGGCTGGCAATACATGCTGGCGAATCCGGTACTTCTCGCGGGAGCCATCGCTGCGAGCGTGGCGCTTCTCGTCGGCTTGCTTACTTTCTCCGGGGTCGCGATTTCTCTGTGGTTCGCTCACAAACGCATGCGGCAAGAACTTGCGGCTGCCGCTCGTGAGGGAATTCGAAGCCGCGACCACAGCAGGCAGCAGGCAACTTTGGACCGAGTTCATTCACGCGAAGAGGCAGTTGCAGAGCGTCAACATTCCGAGGAGCAGGCGACCCGTGCACGCCTCATGGAAGCTCGGCGCGACCTGTACTCCGAGATGATCGAAGCATGCATTCGCATGCAAGGCCTGATCGGCTCTATGCCAACGATGGATCTACTCGTCGAGGAGGAGTACGTGACGAAGACGCTTTCAGAGCTTGCCGTGGCGGTCAACAAGACGTGGCTTCTGTCTGGACCAGGGACTGCGTACAAGATCCGCGAACTGCATTCACAGCTCATGGAGCTATTCGGAAACGTGGCCGCGAGTGTTCGACCATTGCAGGGACTCAAAGGACGCATCGCGTGGGCTCAGGACCGCGTCAGGAACGCAGTGGCGGAGCGTTGGAAGATCGTCGATGCACTCGACAACAATCGCATATACAAAGGCGACGATCAACGTATCGCGAATGAACTCAGGGGGCTGTTGAAGGTACAGGCGCACATCATCGATGACTGCACAAAAATTGTGGACGAGTCGCAGGAGGAACTCCAGCCGAAGGTTCGAAGGATCCAAGAGTCAATGCTGACGTCAAACGCCCAAGCCATGCTGCAAATCCAGTCGGTCATGGCCGCGTGTCGGGAAGAGCTTGGGTTAGAGGGTGATAGCGAGGAGCTTCGGCAGCAAACGAACGAGATGCATGCCCGGGCGATGGCCATGTTTGTCGGAGTCGTTGGTGAGGCGCATCCGCCAAGCAAGGCAAGCTGACACCCGCGGAGCGACCACCGGCAGAGCAACCGCCACGGTCAGGCGATATCCGCAATCTGCGCATCGACCGGCTCGATCGCTGCCCGCACGATCGTCTTGGCCTGCGGCACCCCCGCCTGCTCCAGCACCCAAGACGCTGCGGCCGGTGCGTCTTGGGTGATGCGCCGGACCGGCGCCTTCAGCGACGTGAACACCTTCTCTCCAACGATCGCCGCGATCTCGGCGCCAATGCCGCATGGCGTGGCGGCCTCGTGCACCACGCCAGCCGGCCGATCTTGCGCACCGAGCGCGGGATCGTCGCCTCGTCCAGTGGCAGAAGCGGGTTGTCGCTGCGGACTGGCAGCTGGCCATCGGCCGGCCGCGGTCCGGGCTTTCAGGCTGGTCGCTTTTGGTGCCACGCCGCCCGCGCTTGGCGCTCGGCCTCCGCCTCGCGCCCCCGTTTGGGATCCTCGCACCGTACGCATCCACCGTCTCTCCCCGCTCTGCCCCACGCCTTCCGGCTGGCACGCCCGTTGCATGTATACAAGAAGGTGTTCTAAACAGGGGCGATCGGGATCGTGCACTGGCGAACGGGCACGACTCCTGCGAACCCTCCCACGCGGTGACGCACAGGAGCGCAGAGATGACGCATGACATGACGCACGAGAGTGCAGCGGCCGGACTCCATCGGCGGGATGTGCTGAAGGGCGCCGGCGCGGCGCTCGCGCTGGGTGGCTTCGGCAGCCTCGCGAACGCGCAGGCGCCGATCACCGTCGGCTTCATCTACGTCGGCCCGAAGGACGACTTCGGCTACAACCAGGCGCATGCCGAGGCGGTGGCCGAGATCAAGAAGCTGCCCGGCATCAAGGCGGTCGAGGAAGAGAACGTCCCCGAGACCACGGCCGTGCAGAAGGCCATGCAGGGCATGATCTCGCAGGACGGCGCGACGCTGCTGTTCCCCACCTCGTTCGGCTACTTCGACCCGCACATGCTCGCGGTGGCGGGCAAGAATCCGAACGTGCGCTTCGCGCATTGCGGCGGCATGTGGACCGAGGGCAAGCACCCGAAGAACACCGGCAGCTTCTTCGGCTACATCGACGAATGCCAGTACCTGAACGGCGTCGTCGCCGGCCACATGAGCAAGAGCAAGAAGCTCGGCTTCATCGCGGCCAAGCCGATCCCGCAGGTGCTGCGCAACATCAACGCGTTCACGATGGGCGCGCGCTCGGTCGACCCGTCGATCACGACCACGGTGATCTTCACCGGCGACTGGTCGATGCCGGTCAAGGAGGCCGAGGCCACCAACAGCCTCGCCGACCAGGGCGTCGACGTGTTCACGATGCACGTCGACGGGCCGAAGGTGATCGTCGAGACCGCCGCCAAGCGCGGCAAGTTCGTCTGCGGCTACCACGCGAGCCAGGCCAAGCTCGCGCCGGCCGCGTACCTCACCGGCGCCGAGTGGAACTGGATCACCGCGTACAAGACCATCATCGACGCGGCGCGCACCGGCAAGCCGCATCCGAACTTCGTGCGCGGTGGGTTGAAGGAAGGCTTCGTGAAGCCCTCGCCATACGGCGCGATGGTGTCGGCGCCGGCGAAGAAGGCGGCCGACGACGTGAAGGCCGCGATGCTGAAGGGCAGCTTCGACATCTTCAAGGGGCCGCTGAAGGACAACGCCGGCAAGACGATCATCGAGGCGGGCAAGGTGTTCAAGCAGACCGATGCCACGCTCGAAGGAATGAACTACCTCGTTGAAGGCGTCGTCGGCAAGACCGGCGCCTGAGATGAACGCGCGCCACGCCGAAACGCTGGAATCGGTCGCGCTGCCGCTGCTCGCGATGGGCGGTGCGCTGCTGCTGTTCGGTGCCTTCGTGTGGTTCGGCGGCAAGAGCCCGGTCGACGCGTGGACGCTGCTGTTCAAGGGCGCGTTCGGCGACTGGTTCTCGTGGCAGAACTCGCTGCAGCGCGCGGCACCACTGATGCTCACCGCGCTGTGCGTCGCGGTCCCCGCGCGCGCCGGCCTGGTCGTGATCGGCGGCGAGGGCGCACTGGTGCTGGGCGGCCTCGCGTGCGCGACCTTGCCCTCCGTCATCACGCCGCCCGCCAATGCGTTCGGCAGCGCGCTGCTGCTGCTCGCCGCCGGCGCGGCCGGTGCGGGCTGGATCGCGCTGGTCGGCGTGCTGCGCCAGCGGCGCGGCGTCAACGAAACGATCAGCAGCCTGCTGCTCGCGTACATCGCCATCGCCCTTTTCAAACACCTCGTCGAAGGCCCGCTGCGCGACCCGGCCAGCCTGAACAAGCCGTCGACCCGGCCGATCGCCGACGCGCTGCTGATCGGCGGCATCGGCGGCAGCGACATCCACTGGGGCCTGGCCTTCGGCATCGTCGCCTGCATCGCGCTCGGCCTGTGGCTGTTCCAGACGCCGTCCGGCTTCGCGACGCGCGTGGTCGGCGGCAACCTGCGCGCCGCGCTGCTGGTCGGCCTGCCGGGCACGCGGCTGATCGTCATCGCCTGTGCGATCGGCGGCGCGTGCGCCGGGCTCGCCGGCGGCATCGAGGTGCTGGCGGTGCACACCAGCGCGAACGCCGCACTGATCGCCGGCCTCGGCTACAGCGGCATCCTGGTGTCCTTCGTCGCGCGCCACAACCCGTGGGTGGTGATGCCGGTGGCGGTGTTGTTCGGCGGCTTCGGCGCGGCCGGCAGCCTGCTGCAGCGGCGCATGGACCTGCCCGATGCGTCGGTGCTGGTGCTGCAGGGTTTCGCGTTCCTGCTGATCCTCGCGAGCGAGGCGCTGCGCGGCAAGCTGTTCGTCGTGCGGGCGACGCCGGCTGCGGCACCGGTCGTCGTGCCGGCCTCTGCACAGGTGAGCACATGACCAGCACCGAACTCTTCTTCAACGTGCTGATCGCCGTGCTCGGCGGCGCGGTCCGTGTCGGCACGCCGTTCCTGATGGTCAGCCTCGGCGAATGCGTCACCGAGAAGGCCGGCCGCATCAACCTCGGCCTCGAGGGCGTGCTGGTGTTCTCGGCGATGAGCGGCTTCGGCGGCGCGTACCTCAGCGGCTCGGCCTGGGTCGGCGTGCTGGTCGGCGGCCTGTCGGGCGCGGCGCTCGCGCTGCTGCACGGCCTGGTGTGCTCGCTGCCGCGCGTCAACGACATCGCCACCGGCATCGCGCTGATGCTGCTCGGCAGCGGGCTCGCGTTCTACCTCGGCAAGCCGCTGATCCAGCCGCAGGCGCCGCAGATCCCGGCCTTGGCGCTGGGCGAGTGGAGCAGTTCGGCGCAGATCCGCTCGGCGCTGCAGATCAACGCGCTGTTCCCGATCGGCGTCGCGATCGCGGCGCTGCTCGCGTGGGGCTTCAAGGCGACGCGCTGGGGCCTGGTGCTGCGCATGGCCGGCGACTCGAGCGATGCGGCGCGCTCGCTCGGCTACTCGGTCAACGGCATCCGCATCGCCGCCACGGTGGTCGGCGGCTTCATCGCGGGGCTGGGCGGTGCGTCGTTGTCGTTGCACTACCCCGGCAGCTGGAACGAAGGGCTGTCGAGCGGGCAGGGGCTGATCGCGGTGGCGCTGGTGATCTTCGCGCGCTGGAGCCCGTGGCGCTGCCTGGGTGCCGCGCTGCTGTTCGGCGGCGCCGGCGCGCTCGGGCCTGCGCTGCAGTCGGTGGGCATCAGCAGCGGCTACTACCTCTTCAATGCGGTGCCGTACGTGCTGACGCTCGCGATCCTGGTGTGGACCTGCTCGCCGACGCGTACGGTCAAGGGCGCGCCGGCGGAGCTCGGAGTCTCGCGATGAGCCGCTACGTGCAGGCTGATCCCTACCGCTGGCCGTTCGACGGCGACCTGCGCGCCGACAACACCGCGCTGATCGTGATCGACATGCAGGTCGACTTCTGCGGCAAGGGTGGCTATGTCGACAAGATGGGCTACGACATCGGCCTGACGCGCGCGCCGATCGCGCCGCTGCAGCGCCTGATGGCCGCGATGCGCGAGGCCGGCCACCTGCTGATCCACACCCGCGAAGGCCATCGCCCGGACCTGAGCGACCTGCCGGCCAACAAGCGCTGGCGCTCGCGCCGGATCGGCACCGACGGCATCGGCATCGGCGATGTCGGGCCCTGCGGTCGCATCCTGACGATCGGCGAACCGGGCTGGGAAATCATCCCCGAGCTCGCGCCGCTGCCCGGCGAACCGGTGATCGACAAGCCCGGCAAGGGCTCGTTCTACGCGACCGACCTCGAGCTGATCCTGCGCACCCGCGGCATCCGCAACCTGGTGCTGACCGGCATCACCACCGACGTCTGCGTGCACACCACGATGCGCGACGCGAACGACCGCGGCTACGAGTGCCTGATCCTCTCCGACTGCACCGCCGCGACCGACCTCGGCAACCACCTCGCGGCGCTGAAGATGGTGACGATGCAGGGCGGGGTGTTCGGCGCGGTGGCCGATTCGAATGCATTGATCGATGCGATCCAGATTCACCAGGAGCAGTCCCCATGATCACCCGCCGCCGCACCCTGCAAACCCTCGCTGCCGCCTCGCTCGGCGCGGCCTCCTTCGCCCGCGCCGCGGACGACAAGATCCTGATCGGCTACTGGCCGATCGCGAGCGGCCTGCCGCTGTACGCTGGCCTCGAGCTCGGCACCTTCAAGGAGGCCGGCCTCGATGTCGAAGGCGTCAAGTTCTCCAGCGCCCAGCAGGTCGCCGAGGCGATGATCTCCGGCCGCATCCACGGCTCGGCCAACGGCACCGCGTCGGCCGTGCTGGCACTGGCCGAGATCACCTCGCCCGGCCTCTTCAAGATCATCTGCAGCAACCCGTCGAACCACAAGCTGGTGCTCGACGAGTTCGTCGTCGCGAAGGACAGCCCGATCAAGTCGCTCGCCGACCTGAAGGGCAAGCGGATCGCCAGCGGCCCCGGCATCCAGAACGTCACGCTCGCGAAGATCATGCTCGAGAAGAACGGTGTCGCGAGCCCGCAGGTCACCGAGCTGCCGGTCGGCCAGCACGTACCGGCCCTCGTCGGCGGGCAGATCGACGCGGTCTACACGCTCGAGCCCACCGGCACCGCGGGCCGCCTGAAGGGCCTGACGCGCGTGCTCGAGACCGGCGTGATCAGCAAGTACGTGCTCGGCGATGCCGATGCACCGTGGTTCGGCGGCTCAGCCAGCGTGACCACGACGCTGCTGAAGGAGCGCCCGGCCGACGCGAAGAAGTACATCGCCGCGTACGCGAAGGCGGTGGAGCATGTGCGCAAGAACCCCGAGGAGTCGCGCAACCACCTCGACGGCTTCACGTCGATCGACGCGTCGCTGGTGAAGGAGGTGCCGCTGTCGGGCTTCACGCTCTACAACGAGTTCAAGCCGAGCGACATCGAGGCCTTCCAGAAGTTCTTCGACGTGTTCACCGAGCGCAAGATCTTCTCGCGCGCGGTGCCGGTGAAGCCGCTGCTCTACACCGCCTGACCCCCGGAGGCCGCGCCATGAACGTCTCGCGACTGATGGACCGAAGGCTGCTGCCGCTGATCGGCCCGCTGCTGCTGTTCGGCCTGTGGGAGCTGGTGATCTCGGCCAAGTGGATCAAGCCGGTGCTGCTGCCGCCGCCCGGCGAGACGCTCGCCTACCTGTGGGGTGCGGTGACGAGCGGCGCGATCCTGCCGGACCTGCTGTCCACGCTCTGGCGCACGCTGGCCGCCTTCGGCATCGCGGTGCTGATCGGCGTGCCGCTGGGCGTGCTGCTCGGCAGCTCCGAGCTCGCGTACCGCAGCGTCGAGTTCGTGATCGACTTCTTCCGCTCGACGCCGAGCTCGGCGCTGATCCCGCTGTTCATGCTGATCTTCGGCATCACCGACATCAACAAGATCGCGATCGCGAGCTTCGGCGCGATGCTGATCGTGCTGTTCAACAGCGCGTACGGCGTGATGAACGCGAAGAAGACGCGGGTGATGGCGGCGCAGATCATGGGCGTGTCGCGCTGGCATGTGTTCAAGGACGTGATGCTGATGGAGAGCCTCGCGCAGACCTTCGTCGGGCTGCGCAGCGCGGTGTCGATGGCGCTGGTGATCGTCATCGTCGCCGAGATGTTCATCGGCTCCGAGACCGGCCTCGGCCACCGCATCATCGATGCGCAGCAGGTCTTCAACGTGAAGGACATGTACACCTCGATCCTGATCACCGGCGCGCTCGGCTACCTGCTGAACCTCGCGTTCCTGCTGGTCGAGAAGAAGCTGATCCACTGGAGCGGCAAGGCATGAGCGGCCCGGTGCTCCACCTGCCGCACGTGACGATCCGTGGGCTGAGCAAGTCGTTCGCCGGCGCGCCGCTGTACACCGACTTCAACCTCGACCTGCCGCGCGGCGAGATCGTGTCGATCTTCGGACCCAACGGCTGCGGCAAGTCCACGCTGATGAACATGATCGCCGGGCTGATCCCGCCGGACGCCGGCGAGATCCTGTTCGACGGCAAGACGCTGAAGCAGACCAACATCGGCTACGTGTTCCAGAACTACCGCGATGCGCTGTTCCCGTGGATCAGCGCCTGGGACAACATCGCCTACCCGCTGCGCCGCAAGGGCATGAAGGAAGCGCAGGTGCGCGAGCGGGTCGACGAACTGGTGAAGCTGTTCGAGATCCGCTTCGACCTGAAGCGCTACCCGTACGAGCTGTCGGGCGGGCAGATGCAGACGGTGTGCATCATGCGGGCGCTGGCGCCGCGGCCGGAGGTGATGTTCCTCGACGAGCCGTTCTCGGCGCTCGATTTCGAGATGACGCTGTTCATCCGCGAAAAACTGCAGGAGGCGCACCTCGCGACCGGCGTGACGATGGTGATCGTCTCGCACGACCTGGAAGACGCGGTGTTCCTGGCCGACCACATCCTGCTGCTGACGCGCCGGCCGACGCGCATCGCCGAGTTCGTGCCCTTCGACATGCCGCGGCCGCGGCTGCCGGAGGCGGTGTCGGACGAGCGCTTCGTGCGCGTGAAGGCGCACACGCTGGAAGTCTTTCGGCGGGAGATGAAGGCATGACCGCGCCGATGGACCCGGTGCCGCGGGCGACCGGTGCGCTGGCGCTCGACACGTATCAACTCACCAAGCGCTTCGGCGCCTTCACCGCGCTGGACGGCGTGTCGCTCGCGGTGCGGCCCGGCACCGTGCATGCGCTGCTCGGCGAGAACGGCGCCGGCAAGAGCACGCTGGTGAAGTGCGTCGTCGGCTGGCAGCGCGCCGAAGAAGGCAGCGTGCTGATCGACGGCCGCGAGCGCGACATCGCGTCGCCGGTGGTCGCGCGCGAGCTCGGTATCGGCATGGTCTACCAGCACTTCACCGTGGTGCCCGGCATGACGGTGGCCGAGAACCTGCTGCTCGCGCGTGGCCGGCTGCCGGCCGTCATCCACTGGCCTCGGGTGCGCGAGGAACTCACCGCGTTCCTCGAGACCACGCCGTTCAAGCTCGACCTCGATGCGACGCCGCAGCAGCTGTCGGCCGGGCAGAAGCAGAAGCTCGAAATCCTGAAGCAGCTGTTGCTGAGGCCGCGGCTGCTGATCCTCGACGAACCGACCTCGGTGCTGACGCCGCAGGAGGCCGACGAAGTGCTGGGCCTGCTGCGCGACCGCGCGCATGCGGGCGATTGCAGCATCGTGCTGATCACGCACAAGTTCCGCGAGGTCACTGCGTATGCGGACGACGTCAGCGTGCTGCGCCGCGGGCGGCTGGTGGCGGCGCACCGCGTGGCCGAGACCGATCCGCGGCAGCTGGCAGCGGAGATGATCGGCGCGGCGGACGACACGGCCGCCGAAGCGAAGCGCGAGTTCGCGCCGCCGCAGCGCGCCGTGCAGGAACGCGGCGCGGCGCGGTTGACGATCGAGTCGCTGACGGTCGACGGCGACCGCGGGCAGGCAGCGGTCAATGGGCTGAGCCTGAGCGTGCATGCGGGCGAGATCGTCGGCGTGGCCGGCGTCTCGGGCAATGGACAGCGCGAGTTCGCCGAGGCGCTGGTCGGCCAGCGCCGGCGCGTGTCGGGCGAGGTGTGGGTCGGCCACGGCGAGCAGCGCGAGCGCTTCGCCGCGACGCGCGCGCAGAACCAGCGCCTGAAGGTGCGCAGCCTGCCGGAAGAGCCGCTGCGCAACGCCTGCGTCGGCGAGCTGAGCGTCTCGGACAACATCGGCCTGCGCGCCTTCGACCGCGCTCCCGCGGCGCGCGGCGGCTGGCTGCGCGCGTCGGCGCTGCGCGAGCGCGCACGCCGTTTGATTGCCGAGTTCGGCGTCAAGACGCGCGGCGAGCTGGCGCCGATCCGTTCGCTGAGCGGCGGCAACGTGCAGCGCGCGGTGCTGGCGCGCGAGCTGAGCGACGACGCCGAGGTGCTGATCGTCTCGAACCCGGTGTTCGGGCTCGACTTTGCGGCGGTCGCCGAGATCCACCAGCGGCTGATGGACGTGCGCAACCGCGGCGGCGCGGTGCTGCTGATCAGCGAGGACCTGGACGAGCTGCTCGCGCTGTCGGACCGCATCGCGGTGATGAGCGAGGGGCGCATCGTGCACGAGGCCGACGCCTTGCAGGCGGACCGTCACGTCCTCGGCGGCTTCATGGGCGGGAGCCATTGATGATCCAGGTCGATGCCCTGCCGGGCCCGTTCGAGTTCGAGCCGGCGCACACCGCGCTGGTGATGATCGACATGCAGCGCGATTTCATCGAACCGGGCGGCTTCGGCGCGGCGCTCGGCAACGACGTGTCGCTGCTGGCGCCGGTGGTGCCGGCGGCGGCCGAGCTGGTCGCGCTGTGCCGCGCGATCGGCGTGCTGGTGGTGCACACGCAGGAGTGCCACCGGCCGGATCTGTCGGACTGCCCGCCGGCCAAGCGGCTGCGCGGCAAGCCGAGCCTGCGCATCGGCGACCCGGGGCCGATGGGGCGCATCCTGATCGAGGGCGAGCCGGGGGCCGGCTTCGTGCCCGAGCTGATGCCCCAGCCCGGCGACGTGGTGATCGCGAAGCCGGGCAAGGGCGCGTTCTACGGCACGCGGCTGGCCGAGGTTCTGCAGGACCAGCAGATCACGCGGCTGATCTTCGGCGGCGTGACGACCGAGGTGTGCGTGCAGACGACGATGCGCGAGGCCAACGACCGCGGCTACGAATGCCTGCTGGTCGAGGAGGCGACCGGCTCGTACTTCCCGCAGTTCAAGGCGGCGACGCTGGCGATGATCCGTGCGCAAGGTGGGATCGTCGGGTGGACGGCGTCGCTGCGGGCTGTGAGGGCTGCGCTCGATTTCGCCCGGTCGGGCGAGTCACTTTCATTTGCCTTGCCAAATGAAAGTAACCAAAGCAAAGGCGCTTGAATACAACACCATGCGGTTCGTTCTGTCCCGCTGCGGACAACACGGACACGCCGCTGTGTATCGGCCCTTGATCGGGATTGTTGCTCTCCCTCTCCACTTGACTCGCTCGCTTCGCATCGTCTCGCACCGGCCGTGTCATGCGGGCGATGCGCAGCGAGCTGGGTGGAGAAGAACGGCCAACAATCCCAATCAAGGTGGAGCTTCAGCCCAAGCGGCCATGTTGTCCGCAGCGGGACAGAACGAACCGTATGGTGTTGTATTGAAGCCCTTTGCTTTGGTTACTTTCATTTGGGCTCAAATGAAAGTGACTCGCCCGACAGGGCGAAACCCGCCAGAGCCCGGCGCGCCTACGCCCCGCGCCGCAGCGCCTCGATCAACTTCTCGCGCTCTTTCCCCGCCGCCGCGTTCTCCGCCAGCAGCGCGATGAACTGCTCGTGCGATTGCGCCTTGGCTTGCGCCTTCTTCACCAGCACCCCCGCGATCGGCCCTAGGTGGGCCGTCAACACCTTGCGCGACTGCGTGACCACCTCGTCGGTCAGCGCATGGTGCCCGGTCGGCAGCGACGGGTTCACCGGGTGCGACATCGCCTGCGTGCCGGTCGCGCCCAGCTTCGCGGTGAAGCGCGCCCGGTCGGCATCGCTGCCCAGGTGCTCGCAGACCTTGGCCGCCAGGCCCGGCAGGTCGGTGCTGAAACGCGCCGCGTTGCGCACCAGCACCTTCGCCACCGGCCCGACGAACGAGGCCAGCGCGAGTTCGACGCGCGCCAGCGTCTGCGGATCCCAGCCGGTCAGCGGCGTGGTGGTGCGGCCCGACCCGGCCGACAGCGGCGTCGTCGGCGCGTGCGGATCAGCCGACGCCGGCCCGGCCGCGCGCGGGGCCATGATCACGGTCGTTTCCGATTCATCGTCGTCCGTCGGCAGCACGCGCTTCGCGAGCGCCTGGCGGAACAGCGCCGCGCTCGCGAAGCGCGCCTGCGGCTTCTTCGCCATCGCGCTCGCGACGATGCTGTCGTAGAACGGCGGCCGCGGCGCGATGTCGATCTTGCTCGGCGCGGTGGGCTCGTCGTTCAGCACCTTGTACATCGCCGTCTCGGGCGAACCGCGGAACGGCGCCTGCCCGACGAGCATGCCGTACAGCAGCACGCCGGCCGCGAACACGTCGACACGGTGGTCCACGTTCTCGCCGAGGTACTGCTCCGGCGCCATGTAGCCGGGCGTGCCGATGGTCGAGGTGATCTGCGTCAGCACCTGCGACTCGATGCGGGCGATGCCGAAGTCGGTCACCTTCAGCTGCCCGGTCGCGGTGACCATCAGGTTGGCCGGCTTGATGTCCCGGTGCCACACGCCGTGGCGGTGCGCGCAGTCCAGCGCATCGAGCAGCTGGTCCATCAGCTTCAGGATGTCGACCTCGGGCAGGCGCGGGGTCGCGGCCAGGATCTTCGACAGCGTGCGGCCCTCGACGTATTCCATCGCGATGAACGCGGTGTCGTCGTCTTCGCCGTACTCGTAGATCGGCACGATGTTCGGGTGCGACATGCGCCCGACCGCCTGCGCCTCGTTGCGGAAGCGCTCGGCGGTGGACGAGCCCGACAGGTCCTCGCCCACCAGGTGCTTGCGGATCGTCTTGATCGCCACCGGCCGCTGGATGACCGGGTCGAACGCCTTGTACACCACGCCCATGGCACCTTCGCCGATCACGCCGGTGATCGGGTACTTGCCGAGTTGCTCAGGGTGCTTCATGGTCGCGCGAGGTATTTCACTCCAGGAGCTTCAAGGCATGCACCAGGCTCTTGCGCATGCGGGCGAAGGATTCGGCCAGAACGCCGATTTCGTCACGCGATTTCGTGTTGAACTCCGGCGCGTCGAGCTCGCCCAGGCTGACCCGGTCCGACAGCGTCGACAGCCGGCTCACCGGCCGGAGCACCAGCTGCCACAGCATCAGGTTCAGCGCCAGCACGATCAGCAGGAACACGCCGGCCAGCAGCGCCATCACGACGCGGAACGCGCGGTCGGCGCGCTCCAGCGGCACCGACATCGGCACCGACACGATCTGCGCGCCCAGCACCTCGGTCATGGTCCAGCCGAAGCCGTTGGCCGGGCCGTACTTGTCGACCATCGGTTTCGGGGCCGCGTCGACCGTGCTGTGGCAGCGCAGGCACACCGGGTTCGACAGCTTGATCGGCCGCGCGATGTAGGTGACCGGGCCCGTGGGCGTCACGCGCTGGCCGACGAACTCGCTGCGCTCCGGGTTCTGGCGGAACTGCTGGATCACGTCTTCTTCCCAGTCCTGCGCGCGGTCGCGCGGGTTGGTCGGGTTCAGCATCGCCGGCTTGTAGGCGTACTCCGGGTGGTCCTTGCGCAGCGTGTTCAGCACCTCGGTCGACGAGTAGGCGGGCACCGACTGCGGCAGGAAGGTGTACTTCATCTGCGTCTCCAGCAGCGGCGCGATCTGCGTCGCGGTGTAGGAGCTGACCGCCAGCGCGTTCTCCATCAGCAGCCGCGCGCGGTCCAGCACTTCGTCGTGGGCGTTCTGCTGCAGCAGCGCGCGGGCGATGTACCCGGCGGCGCCCAGGCCGAGCGCGAACACGATCAGGAACACCAGGTTGAATTTGAGCAGCAGCTTCATGGGGCCTCTTGGGGGTGGTGCCGGGACTTACGAACGGGATGCAGAAACGGACGCAACAGCGCGGACGCATGCGCCGGCGTCATGGCCGGGCTTCGACCTTCTTGGGCAGGTACTTTTCCGGGAACAGCGTGCGGTCCCACTCCGGGTGGGCGCGCAGCGTGCCGACCAGGCCACGCCGGAAATCCGGGTTGCGGGCCTCGCCCTTCCAGCGCGGCACGAACCCCGCCCGCAGGCCGGCCTCGGCATCGATCCAGGCCGCCACGTCGTCGTAGGCGATGCCCGAGAGTCGCGCTGGCTCGACCTCGCGGTTCTTGAAGCGCTCCAGCCGCGACGGCAGCGTGTCGAGGAAATCCTTCGGCACGCGCTGGATGAAGGCCGCGTTCGGGCGCGCTGCCACGGTGGCCTTCGGGGCGCCGGCGCGGGTCATGAACTGCTCGCCCTTCAGCGCGAGGTTGCCGAGCGGCCGGCCGTCGAGCAGCTCGACGAGGGCGACCTCGCCGGCCTCGGCGAAGACGTAGGCATCCTGCGCCTGCACCGACACGACGGCGCGCTGCGCGACGGCGGTCGCATCGAACAGCAGGCTGTTGAAGACCGGGCCGGCCGCCGAGGCTGGCGCCGTCACCTTGACCCAGCCCTGCAGCAGGTAGAAGCGGCCGGGCGCGCGGCCGGCGAGCCTGGGGGCGATCTGCACCCGGGTCGCGGGGCCGAGGTCGGCGATCAGGCCGTCGGGGAACTCGATGCGCAGCAGGCGGCCCTGGGTGCCGGTCTCGACGATGTCTTCGCGCAGCAGGCGCACGCCTTCGGCCGGCGCGAAGCGGGCGGCCTCACGGATCAGCACGGCCTCGCCGTCGACGATGGTCAGCGTGGCCAGCGGGGCGGCCGGAGGCGCGGCCGCCGCCAGCAGCGGGATACAGAGCAGCAGGCTCCGCAACGTTTTCAGCCACATGGGCACACCTTCGCTTCGTGGGCGTGGGTTTTGGGGCCGACAAGCATAACGGCAGTGGGTGACGGGGCCTTCGACAGGCTCAGTCCGAACGGCGTTTCACAGTTCTCCGGCCACCGGCCGCGCGCTGTGCAGCTTGTGCAGCGTGATCTTGCGCACCTCGGCCTTGCTCGCCTCGATGTGGGTGCGCAGCATCAGCTTGGCCGCGTCGGCGCGCCGCGCCAGGATGGCCTTCAGGATCTTCGCGTGCTCGTCGTAGGTCGCGCTGATGCGCGGCGGCTGCGTGAAATCGAGCCGGCGCACGATGCGGATGCCATCGGTCACGTCGGCATGCACGCGCGCCATCTCCAGGTTGCCGGCGGCCGACACCAGCGTCGCATGGAAGGCCTCGTCGAGCGCCGCGACTTCGGCAGTGTCGGCCTTGCGCTCCTTCTCGGGCACCAGCCAGGTCGCCTTCAGCAGCCCCAGGTCGGGCATCGGCTCGGCTGCGCACAGCCGGTCGACCGCGGTGGCCTCCAGCACCACCCGCAGGTCGTACAGCTCCTCCAGCTTGCGGAAATCGAACGGCGACACGCTCCAGCCGCTGCGGAAGGCCACCTGCACATAGCCTTCGAGCTCGAGCCGGAACAGCGCCTCGCGCACCGGCGTGCGCGACATCTCGAGCCGCTCGGCCATGTCGCTCTCGGTGAAGCCGTCGCCGGGCAGCAGCACGAAGTCGAAGATCGCCGCCTTGATGCGGCGGTAGGCGCCTTCGGCGCGGGTCAGTTCGCGGGGGTTGGCGCGCGGGGCGGTCTTCGTGGCCAGCGGTTTCATCCCATCAAGCTTACATGGGCCGATACGACACGCCAGCCGTCAGGGGTGCGCATCCAGGTCTGCGTCTGCCGGCCGGGCCGCGTGCCGCCCTCGCGCTGGAACTCGATGTGGGTGGTCGCGAAATCCTCGCCGTAGGTCGTGACCTGCGTGCGCAGCACGCTGCGCGCGAGGCCGGTCGCCGGCCGCGCCGAGCGGAAGGCACGGATCGCGGCGATGCCGTACAGGTTCTCGCCGACGCCGTAGCGCAGCGTGTGCGGGCTGTCCCAGAACAGCTCGTCGAGCACCGCGACGTCGTTGCCGACCAGCGCGCGCTCGTAGCGCTCGAAGGCCGCGGTCAGCACGGCCAGCACATCGGGGCGGTTGATCTCCATGCGGGTGCAGGCCTCAGATCCCGGCGACCGGCGACACCGCCGCGCCGCTCGCCTCCAGCGAGCGCGCCACGCGCAGCGCCAGGTCCTCGCGCCACGGCGCGGCGATCACCTGCACGCCGATCGGCAGCTTCAGCAGGCCGTCCGGCCACAGCGGCGCCGCCACCACCGGGCAGCCGGCGAACGACACCGGCTGCGTCAGCAGGCCCATCGACGGGCGCGTCGGCATCGCGACGCCATTCAGGTCGAAGCTCTCGGCACCGAGCAGCGTGGCCTGCACCGGCGTCGCCGGCGCGAGCAGCACGTCCCAGTCGGCGAACAGCGCGTTGACGCGCTCGCGGTACAGGCGCCGGAAGCGCTGCGCCCGCACGTACCACTCGGCCGGCTGCAGCGCGCCGGCGATGAAGCGGTCGACCGACAGCGGCTCGTAGTCGGCCGCGCGCTCGCGCAGCGTCGGCAGGTGCAGCGCGCCGCCCTCGGCCGCGCTGGTCACGAAGGCGGCGGCGCGCGCGAGCGCGGCATCGGGCCATTGCACGCGGCGGGTCGCATGCAGCACCTCGGCCGCGATCGCGACCGCCCGCTGCGCCGCCGGCCCGGCGTGCTCGTCGAAGTAGCCGTCCAGCACGCCGATGCGCAGGCCGGTCAGCGGGTGGCCGATCTGCTGCAGCGCCGGCTGCACGCGTTCGGCATGGCAGCCGGGGTCCGCCGCGTCGGGGCCCTGCATCGCGTCGTAGGTGGCGGCCAGGTCCTCGACGCTGCGGGCGAACGGTCCCAGGTGGTCGAGGCTCGCGACGAACGGGAAGCTGCCGCGCCGCGACAAGCGCCCGAAGGTCGGCTTCAGCCCCCACACGCCGCACAGCGACGACGGCACGCGGATCGAGCCGTTGGTGTCGGAGCCGAGCGTCACCGGCACCTGGCCGGCCGCGACCGCGGCGCCGCAGCCGCCGGACGATCCGCCGGCCGTGCGCGCGAGGTCGCGCGGGTTGCGGCTCGGGCCGTAGTGGCTGTTCTCGGTGGTGAAGCCGTACGCGAACTCGTCCATGTTCAGCGCGCCGACCAGCACCGCGCCGGCCGCGCGCAGGCGCTCGACCAGTGCGGCGTCGGCCGTGGCCGGCGGTTCGCCCTGGCGGACCTTGCTGCCGGCACGCGTCGTCAGGCCCTCGATGTCGAACAGGTTCTTCACCGCATACGGCAGCCCGGCCAGCGCCGGCAGCACCTCGCCGCGGGCGCGCTGCGCATCGACCGCGCGCGCCTCGCGCACCGCGCGCTCGAAGGTGCCGTCGGTGAAGGCGTTGACGCGCGCGTCGCAGACCTCGATGCGGGCGATGCAGTGCTCGAGCGCCTCTTCGGCCAGCATCTCGCCGCTGCGCACCGCGCGCACGATGGACATGCCGGTGCTCATGCCCCCTGCATGCACCGAATGCCGCGCGGTCATGCCGGATCCTCGGCCGGAAACGGCGCCGGGCAGTAGATCTCGGCCGGCTCCAGCTCGGCGCCCAGCGGCAGCAGGCGCAGCGGCGCCACCATCGTGCGCGTGCGGGCCAGGTGCGTCGCGACGCGCGCGAGTTGCGCCTCGTCGAGCGGCAGCTCCAGCAGCCGGGCGCTGGCGCGCACGAAATCGAGGATGTCGGATGGCGCGGTGTCGGTCATGGCGGAGACCTCCTTGCGCGGGAGTGCTGCAAGGACCGTGCTCAACCCAGCGAAGCGAGGAAGCCGCGCCAGCCGCCGTAGGCCGTGATGTCGAACGCGCTGCCGCCTGCTGCCACGCCACGCGGCTCGCAGACGAAGCCGCGCTCCTGCGTGCCGTCGGACAACTCCACCGTGCCGAGCGCGAGCGGCGGGCCGACCATCTGCAGGAAGCTGCCGCCGTGCGCCGCGTCGATCTCCCACACCTCCACGTCGACCGCGCGACCCGCCTCGGGGCCCACATGCACCAGCGCGGGTCGCGTCGGTGCGTGGCCGGTCAGCGAATAGAGGCGATAGGCCGGCGCGGTGTGCGTGCGCCGCAGCAGCCGGCCGGCGCGTTCGGTCAGCTGCCAGTTCAGCGCCAGCCCGCTCATGTGCGCGCCGACGACGACCATCCGCAGCGGCTGCGCCGGTGCGCTCGCGGCGAGCACCGGCGCGGCGCCGATCGGCTGGCGCATCACGCCGGCGGTCGGTTCGAACACGCGCGCCAGCGTGGCCGCGAGCCCGGCCAGCGCGAAATCGCTGAACGCCGGCCCGATCAGCGTCACGCCGGCCGGCAGCCCGTCAGCGCGCATCGGGCCGGGCAGTGCATGCGCGGCCATGTCGAGCAGGTTGACGAAGTTGGTGTAGTGGCCGAGCCGCCGGTTCGGCTCGAACGGATCGGCCTGCAGCGCGGCCTGCGTCGGGTGGGTCGGCGCGCTCGGCACCACCAGCACCGCCACCTGCGCCCACATCGCGGCGGCTTGCCGCTGCGCCGCGGCCAGCGTGTACTGCGCGTCGAACAGCTCGTGAGCGGCCGGCGCGCGGCCGCTGCGCACGATCGCCGCGACGGTGGGGTCGGCGCCGGGCGGATGGCTGTCGAGGAAGGCACCGACCGCGGCATAGCGCTCGGCCACCCACGGCCCCTGGTACAGCAGCGCAGCGACGCGCGCGAGCGGCTCGAACGGCACCGGCACCAGCTTGCAGCCGCGCGCGCGCAGGTGCTGCAGCGCGGCGTCGAAGGCGTCGCGGGCCTGGGTGTCGCCGAAGAACTCCAGCGGGTCGGGCATGCCGACCACCAGGTCCTGCAGCGCATCCAGCCGCAGCCGCGGCGGCAGCGCCGTGCGGCTGAACGGATCCTGCGGATCGGGCCCGGCGGCCTGGCTCGCGACCGCCCAGGCGTCTTCCGGGGTCAATGCGAACACCGAGATGCAGTCGAGGCTGCGGCAGGCCGGCACCACGCCGGTCGACGGCAGCCAGCCCTTGGTCGGCTTCAGCCCGCTGATGTGGCAGAAGCCGGCCGGCACCCGGCCAGAACCCGCTGTGTCGGTGCCGAGCGCGAACGGCACCTGGCCGGTCGCGACCACATAGGCCGAGCCCGAACTGGAACCGCCACTCACATGCGCCGCATCGAACGGGTTCGGCACCGCGCCGTACGGCGAGCGCGTGCCGACCAGGCCGGTCGCGAACTGGTCGAGGTTGGTCTTGCCGACGGGAATGGCGCCGGCATCGACCAGCCGCTGCACCGCGGTCGCGTGGCGCGCGGCCGGGCCGGTCGCGAAGCCCGGGCAGGCGGCCGTGGTCGGCAGCCCGGCCACGTCGATGTTGTCCTTCACCGCGAACGGCAGGCCGAACAGCGGCAGTCGCTCCCACGGCGCCGCGCCTTCGCCGCGCGCGCGGGCATCGCAGGCATCGGCTTCGGCCAGCAACTCGGCGTCGGTCCGCGCGGCGATCCAGGCCGAGGCCGCGTGCCGTGCACGCTCATGCAGCACGCGCTCCATCAGGCGGCGCACCGTCAGGGTGCCTTCGCGCAGCGCCTGCTGCAGTTCACGCAAGGTCCGTGGCTCGAGGGGCATGGGGTCGGGCTCCTGAATCGTGAATGCGATCTTGTATGCAAGTTGCGAGCCATGGTTTTCCCTCATGTTGCGTGGGTGCCGATACGCTCCTTCGGGGGTGTTTCAAAGCGGCGCGGGATCGATGCACGAACGTACACTTTTCGATTCCCCCACAGCAGCACGGCCACGCATGAAGGCGATCTCCAAGAAGGTCCCCCGCAAGACCACCCCGAAGCCTGCGCCGAAGCTCACGCCGCGCAGCGGCGCCAAGGCCGTGCGCAAGCGCGTGCCGGCCGCGGCGGTCACCGTGACCGACACGTCGGTGACGCTGCAGATGGTGGCCGACCTGGCGGGCGTGTCGTCGAGCACCGTCTCGCGCATCCTGAACGGCAGCGCGAAGGTGAGCCCCACCAAGCAGCAGGCGGTCGATGCCGCGATCGCCACGCTGGGCTTCATGCCGAACCCGGTGGCGCGCGGGCTGGCCGGCGGGCGCACGCTGAGCATCGGCGTCGTCACGCAGTCGATCGACAGCCCGTACTACGGCGAAGGCCTGCGCGGCATCGAGGCGGTGCTGGGCGCGGCCGGCTACATGCCGCTGTTCGCGAGCGGCCACTGGACGGCCGCCGACGAGAAGAAGTGCGTCGACCTGCTGCTGTCGCGCCGTGTCGACGGCATGATCATGTTCACCGGCCGGCTGCCCGACGAGATGCTGATGCAGGTGGCGCGGCGCGTGCCGACGGTGGTGACCGGGCGCCAGCTGTCGGGCCCTGGCCTGTACAGCCTGAACTTCGCGAACGTCGAGGCCGCGCGCATGGCGACGCGGCACCTGATCGAGCTCGGCCACCGGCGCATCGTGCACATCCTCGGCCCGCGCGACCATGCCGATGCCCGCGAGCGCAAGGAGGGTTACCGCCGCGCGCTGAAGGAGGCCGGCATCGCGTATGACCCGACGCTGGTGGTGCAGGGCGATTTCAACGAGGCCAGCGGGCTGAAGGCGGTGAGCCACTTGATCGAATCGCGCATCGACTTCAGCGCGATCTTCGCGGCCAACGACCAGACGGCGTATGGCGCGGCGCTCGGGCTGTACCGGCGCAACCTGCGCATCCCGGACGACGTGGCCCTGGTCGGCTTCGACGACCTGCCGGGCTCGCAGTATTCGATCCCGCCGCTGACGACGATCCGCCAGCCGATCTACCAGCTCGGCGAGCTCGGTGCGATCGCGGTGCTGGCGATGCTGCGTGGGGAAGCGCCGGAGGGCGAGCTGCCGCCGCCGTTGCTGGTGACACGCGAGTCGACGCGGCAGTTGAAGCGCTGAACGGAAGAATCCGTTCGCCCTGAGCCTGTCGAAGGGTTGGTGCCGGGGCGGGAGGGGGCTGGTAACGGTTCCACACACCTTCGACAGGGCGCGTCGACGACATCGCGTCTGCGGATCGGATCCATCGACTTCGCGCAGAGGAAACCTGGCGAAAAACGTCGAGATTCGAACGATGGAACCGGTTTCACCTTGATCGCCGCACGGTGCGTTTCCTGCATGCCTTGTGTCACCGCGCTGGCGCGAACAATTCGACACAGGGGCAGTAGATGGAGAAGCGGTTGATCACGAAGAGCAGGCTCGCGATGCTGGCAGCCTGCGTGGCGCTGGCGGCATGCGGCGGCGCGAAGGACGATGAGGCCGCGCCGGCACCGAACAGCGGTGCCAATCCGCCGGCCCCTGCGCCCGCACCTTCTCCTGCCCCGGCTCCGGCGCCTGCGCCATCTCCCGCACCTTCCCCACCGCCCGCACCGGCACCGGCCCCATCGCCTGCGCCAGCACCGGCCCCCGCCCCCGCGCCCGCGCCATCCGCCGCCGCGCTCGCGCTGCCGATCGAAGTGCTCGGCGCCGGCGCCCCGGACGCCCCGACCATCGTCGCCATCGACCTGACGCTCGACGCCACCGCGGCCGCGCAGGCCACCCGCCTGGCAGTGCAATGCCACCGCTGCGGCTTCTACAACTCGCCCGAGTACCAAGCCCTTTCGAAGCCGGCGACGAAGATCGCCGGCAGCCTGCGCATCGTCGGTGCGCGCAACGGCAGCGCCGCGCCGTGGATCGACATCAGCGACGCCGCCATCACGCTGCCCGACGTCGAGCGCTCGCACGGCGGCGTCAACGGCGGGCTGCTGACGATCCGCTTCAGCGTGCCGCTCGATGCCACCACGCGCGGGCGGCTGGTGGCCTCCGGCGGGAACCGCATCGAGTTCCGCTTCAACGGCACCGATGGCAGCTCCAACGGCTACCGCATCCTCGACCTGCAACTGCAGGACGACAGCGGCAAGAACCTGCTGGCGATGACCAGGCAGTGGGCCGACATCGGCGCCGAGAAGACGGCCGGCCGCACCGCATCGGCCGACTCGACCGCCGGCCAGGCGCTGTGGAGCGGCACCAACCTGCTGGTGAAGTCGCCGATCGTCAACCTGAAGATCCGCGCCGCCTGTTCGTCGTGCCACGCGAGCGATGGCCGCGACCTGCAGTACTTCAACTTCTCGAACAACTCGATCGTGCAGCGCTCGCGCTTCCATGGGCTGAGCGAGACCCAGGGACGGCAGATCGCCGCGTACCTGCGCGCGGCGCTCTACGACAAGGTGCCGCACGTCGCCCAAGCCACGCCGTGGAATCCGCCGTACCAGCCCGGCCCCGGCCTCGACAGCAAGCCGATCGCCGAGTGGGCAGCAGGCGCGGGCCTCGATGCGGTGCTGCCGGATGCGAAGTCCTTCGTCAACGTGTTCACCGGCAAGCCCGCGAACAGCACCGCCGCGGTGACGCAGCCCGAACTCGATGCCGCGATGGACCCGAGCCCGGGCAAGCTGCTGAACACCCGCGAGATGCCGGTACCGCTGCAGTTCCCGGACTGGAGCGCGTGGCTGCCGATCGAGAGCCCGCTCGACATCTGGGCGCCCGAGGCCGGGCAGACGCAAGGCCTGTTCGAAACCAAGGGCGACGACGGCTCGAACCCGATCAAGGTCGTGAAGCGCATCAGCGACTTCCTGAAGGCCAACAAGAACCCGAACGGCCAGTACGGCGACTGGAGCCACCTGACGCCCGAGCTGCGCGAGCGCGCGCAGGCCTGGCTGGGCGACGTCGGCGGCAAGACCATCGACTTCGCCGGCGGCGGTCGCGGCTCGCGCGTTTCCGGCGATCCAGCCAACCCGTATGGCGGCGAGATCGGCGGCAAGAAGCTGCAGGCACTGATGTCGGCGCAGACCGCGAGCGCGGCCAACCTGCCGGCGGCCTTCACGAAGGAAGCCTTCATCGAACGTGCGCTGTTCGGCGTGATCCGCTGGATGGGCGTCAAGCAATGGGAGCTGGCCCACACCTACGGCCTCGAAGGGCCGCAGGACGTGCTGCACGGCTCGCGCAATGCGAGCGGGCAGTGGGTGGGTGTCGGCGAGAAGCGTGGCTGGCCGTTCAGCTGGCCCAGCGTGTTCTACATGGCGCCGCACATCCTGTACGTGCCGGTGAACGGCCGAGAGAACTACTTCTCGTGGGAGCCGCGGCTGGTGTCGTTCTACCGCACGAACCAGTGGTACCAGCTGCAGATGACGGTGAACCCGGGCTGGCCGGGCGCGTCCGAAGGGCCGATGGACTGGCCGTACCACATGGGCTTCACGACCGCGGTGGTCGACGACCTGGTGACGGCCAAGGCACCGGCCGCGGTGTCGGCGATGCACCTGGCGCGCTACTTCCAGGTGCGCACCAAGCTCGCGCAACTGGCCAACACCAACCTGCCGTTCAACGTGCCGGACCCGACCGACCCGAACAACCTGTTCAAGAACAAGGGGCTGCAGAGCAAGGCCGATCTCGCGAACCACAAGCTGGGTGTCGGTGAGGTGGTCGACCGCGGGCCGGACGACTACGAGAAGACGCGCTTCCGCCAGCTCGACGCGGTGACGCCGGGGCTGCACCTGATGTTCATCAACAGCACGATCTCGGCCTACAACACGCTGTATGCGAACACCACCTACGAGCAGTGGCGGCGTTGCGATCCGAATGCGATGTTCGGCACCGAGTCGGAAGTCAAGTCGGGTTTCCGGTTCTGCCTGGATGCGAAGCGCACGCCGCTGCCGCTGAACAGCAAGGGGCAGCCGCACCTGGTGGGCGGCTGGGTCGACTGGACGACCGAGCAGTACACCAGCTGGAGCGTGATCTCGGCGCGCAACCATGGCGCCGAGGCGCAGCGGCTGAAGACCTTCAGCGACTGGACCACACGGATGTGGCCCAACTGATCACTTGCTCCAGCGCAGCACCAGCGGATCCAGCCGCCGCGCCGCATCGAGCAACCCGGCGCGCGTGGCCGGGTGCATCGGCGGATACGGATGCCGCGGCGCATCGCACGCGATGACGCCGCCTTCCTTCATCAGCGCCTTCGCGCTCAGGAAGCCGCCCTGGCGGTTCTCGAAGTTGATCAGCGGCAGCCACTTCGCATAGGCCGCGACCGCGCCCTCGCGATCGCCCGCCGCGAAGGCATCGACGATCTGCCGGATGCCGTCCGGGAAGCCGCCGCCGGTCATTGCACCGGTGGCGCCGGCATCGAGGTCGGCCAGCAGCGTGATCGCTTCCTCGCCGTCCCACGGGCCCTCGATCGCATCGCCGCCCAGCGCGATCAGGTCGCGCAGCTTCGCGGCCGCCTGCGGCACCTCGATCTTGAAGTAGCGCACGTTCGCGGTCTCGCGCGCGATCCGCGCCAGCGTGGCCGCGCTCAGCGTGGTGCCGCTGACGGGCGCGTCCTGCACCATGATCGGAATCGTCAGCGCCTCGGACAGGCGCGAGAAGAACTCAATCGACTGCCCCTCCGGCACGCGCAGCGTCGCGCCGTGGTACGGCGGCATCGCCATCACCATCGCCGCGCCCTGCTGCTGCGCCCGCAGGCTGCGCTCGATGCACAGCCGCGTGCTGAAGTGCGTGGTCGTCACGATCACCGGCACGCGGCCGGCCACGTGTTCGAGGATGGTGGTCGTCAGCAGCTCGCGCTCGGCATCGGCGATGACGAACTGCTCGGAGAAGTTGGCGAGGATGCACAACCCGGTCGAGCCGGCATCGATCATGAAATCGACGCAGCGCTTCTGGCTCGGCAGGTCGAGTTCGCCGCTGTCGGTGAAGGTGGTGGGCACCACCGGGAACACGCCCTGGTATCGCGCAGTCATGGCTGGATCCTCGTTGGGTAGCAGATGTCGCAGTCGAGCAGTTTCTCATTTGCCAAAGCGATCGTCGCGCTGTTCCAATCGCGCCCCATGACATTGCCGATCGTCCTCTCGCTGCTCGCGCTCACCGCCCTGGTCGCCGTCTTCTGGTTCCGGGCCGAACGGGTCAGGCGCACGCACCCGACACACGCCGCGTCACAAGAGTTGCCCGGCATGCGCACCGAGGCCGCTCCGCTGCGGCTGGATGCACCCGACGTGCCGCCGTTCGCACTGCAGGAGCACATGGGCCTCGTCGATGGCCTGCCGTTCATGGACTGGCGCGCCGCTCACGCGTGGATCGACGGCATCGCTGATGAATCCGAGCGGCAACGCGCCACCGAACAAGCACAACGGGCCTGGCTGCTGCACCTGCGCGATGCCTTCGGCGATCACTTCCGGCTGTACGAGACCGAACAGGCCTGGGTGCTGTCGTCGCTGGAGAACCGCGTCGTGCTGGCCACGGCCGCCTACGTGGCCCGCACGCGCGAACGTGTCTCGCGCGTGCTCGGACGGCTGGCCGGCCAGGCCGCGCAGCAGCGCAGCATCGTGCTGGTGATGGACCACGACGAGGACTACTACGCCTACGTCGCGTGCTACTACCCCGACCAACCCGCGGATGGCGAGGTCTTCGCGTTCAGCGGCGGGATGTTCGTGCACGCGGGATGCCCGCACTTCCTCGTCAAGCGGGCCGACCTGACGGCGATCGAGCCGGTGATCGCCCACGAGATGACGCACAGCGCGCTCGCGCACCTGCACCTGCCGACCTGGCTGGATGAAGGCCTGGCCGTCAACACCGAGCACCGCCTGACCGGCACGCCGCGGCTGATCTACACGCCGCACGAGCTGCAGCGCATGCACGAGCGCTTCTGGGGCGAAGCGGAGGTTCAGCAGTTCTGGTCAGGTCGTTCGTTCCACCGGCCCGATGACGGCAACCTGCTGTCGTACGAGCTGGCGCGCATCCTGGTGCGGCAGTTGTCGCGCGACTGGCCGTTGTTCGAACGCTTCGCGCTGGCCGTGAGCCAGGGCGATGCCGGCGCCGGGGCGGCGCGCGAGGTGCTCGGCATCGAGCTGGGCAGCTCGGTGGCCGCGCTGATGCACCAGCCTCACGCCCTCGGGTGGTCACCCGAGCCGGCGCGCTGGGAGGGGCCGGCGCGCACCGGCTCGGCTGACGAAGACGTCGAGGCCGGCGCCGTGACGCCGGCCTGAGCCGTCACACCGGCGGCGGGTTGCGTTCGAAGCTCTGCTGATGCCAGTACGGGTACGGCCTCGTCACCGCGCTGGCCTCGTCGAGCTGCTTCATCTGCGCGGGGCTGAGCGACCAGCCGATCGCGCCGAGGTTGTCGCGCAGCTGGGCCTCGTCGCGCGCGCCGATGATCACGTTCGCGACCGTGGGGCGCTGCAGCAGCCAGTTCAGCGCGATCTGCGGCACGCTCTTGCCGGTCTCCTTCGCGACGGCGTCGATCGCGTCCATCACGCGGAACAGCTGCTCGTCGGGCACCGGCGGGCCGAACTCGGCGGTCTTGTGCAGGCGGCTCTGTGCCGGCAGCCCGGTGCCGCGGCGGATCTTGCCGGTGAGGCGGCCCCAGCCGAGCGGGCTCCAGACGACCGCGCCGACGCCCTGGTCGAGCGCCAGCGGCATCAGCTCCCATTCGTAATCGCGGCCGATCAGCGAGTAGTAGGCCTGGTGCGCGACGTAGCGCGAGATGCCCAGCCGCTCCGACGCGGCCAGCGACTTCATCAGGTGCCAGCCGGAGAAGTTCGACACGCCGATGTAGCGGATCTTGCCGGCGCGCACCAGGTCGTCGAGCGTGCGCAGCGTCTCTTCGACCGGCGTCTGCGCGTCGAAGCCGTGCAGCTGGAACAGATCGATGTAGTCGGTGCCGAGCCGCTTCAGCGAGGCGTGCACCGCATCGAGCAGATGGTGGCGCGACGAGCCGATGTCGTTCGGCCCGCTGCCGAGGCGGAAGGTGGCCTTGGTCGAGAGGATGAGCTTGTCGCGCCGGCCGGCGATGGCCTGGCCGAGCACGCTCTCGGCCGCGCCGGCGGAGTACACGTCGGCGCTGTCGAACATGTTGAGGCCGGCTTCGAGGCAGATGTCGAGCAGGCGGCGTGCGCCGTCGGCATCGGTCTTGCCCCAGGCGCCGAAGAACTCGCCGCCGCCGCCGAAGGTGCCGGTGCCGAGGCTGAGAACGGGGACCTTGAAGCCGCTCGAGCCGAGTCTGCGATGTTCCATGCGAATCTCCATCAGGTGGTGTGCCCTGATTGTTGACGATCCGGTACATGCATGCCTTCTGAAGCGCACGATGACGGCGAGCCGATCCAGGCCACCGGCTCTTCCGGCGGGACAGGCCGGTCAGCTTCTCAGGCGCCCTTCAGGTGATGCGTGTCGTTCGACGATTCGAGGACCCACTTGCTGGTGTTCACCGGCAGGTTCCACTGGGTGATGGAGGTGTAGCCGGCCGCAGGGTAGGCGCGGCGGAACGTGGCGTCCCCATAGCCGAAGAAGTGCTGGAAGGCCACCTGGATCACACCGCCATGGACGACGAGCACGACGGTTTGCCCCAAGTGCTTCTTGACGATGGCATGCAGCGCCGATTGCACGCGGGTACTGAACTCGATGGCGGTTTCGCAACCCTCGACGAAGCGATGGAACGGCCGATCGCGGTCGATCAGGCCTTGCCAGGTGGCTGCGAATTCGGATTCGTCCATGTGCCCATCGCCGCTTCGCCATTCTTCCAGGTCTTCTTGCAGCACGGCGGGCAGGCCAAGCGCTGGGGTCAACAGAGCCGCGGTTTGGCGGGCCCTCGGCAGGGTGCTGGCGTAGAAGGCGTCGGGCTTGATTTCCTTGCTCCGGCGGAGTCGGTCGGCGAGCGCTTGGGCTTGCCGCTTCCCCTCGTCTGAAAGCCCGAGGTCGACGCGTGGGCCGGCGTTGTCGACTTGGCCTTCGTTGTAGGCGGCGTGGCGGATCAGGAAGATGGAAGTCATGCGTGGCCGTTTCGGGCTATGCCAACGATTCGATGATCGGCGTGGGCTCGACGCCGATCGCCTTGCAGATCGCCAGGAACTCGATCACGTCCAGCTGCCGTTCTCCGCTCTCGTACTTCGACACGAAGGACTGCGGGCGCTTGAGGCGGGTTGCGACCTCTGCCTGAGTCAACTCGGCGTCCAGGCGCGCTTGTGTGAGCAAGCGGCGAAGGCTTTCGTAGGCGGAGGAGGAAGGCGCGGCACGAATCACGCGCAGACGTTAAATCCCGATTTAGAATATCCCATTTCGGGATTTGTGACTCTGGCGCTTGCGCAGAGGGTCCTCTGACGAAAGGGAAGTGCAGATGCCTGGCAACAGATCGAAGTCCCGCCGTCTTCTCGATCCTGACGACGGCCCTGCTACCGAGGACGATGAGCAGAATGCGCCCCTGTTCCAGCCCTTCCGCTGGACCGACCCGAAGACCGATCACCTGCAGATCGAAGCTCGACCGTTGAATCAGCTGATCGAGAAGGTCATCGACGTGACCGACGGCGTGCGCGCAGTGATGTGCGTGCTGGAACGGGATGGCTACAGCCGCGAGGACGACGCGCCGCCGCTGCTTGATTCGGTTCGACAAGGGGCGCTGCGGCGTCTAGGGATCACCTCTTTGCTGCTCTTGAGCGATGAGGCAACCCGGCTGGGTGACTGGGTGCAGGTTCGCTACGAGCAGCAGCGTCTTGAACCACGACGCTCAGGCAAGCGGAAGAGATCGAAGTTTGCTTGAGGGCGTGTGCGTTTTGAGACGCTTCGATCCACAGCCGCGTTTTAGTTGGTCAACGCGGCGATGGCCAACAACACCGGCAACCCGGAATGGATTCGTCGCCTGGTGCTCGTCTCCGATCCGCGCCTGGACGAGGTGTCCGAGACGGCCTGGTATCTCGCAGCGGACCCGAACCAGCACGACACCATCGTGCGCGCCTACCTGGCCGGCGAGCCGCGTCCGTACCTCGAAGAGAACAGCGAATTCGAGCGTGACGCCATCGGGCACAAGTGCCGCCTCGATTTCGGCGTCGGCGTGACCGACTACCGCGGGCTGTACAAGAACTCGGGCAAGTAAGCAGGCACACAGGCGGCGGGCGAGAAGTTGGCCATAGCCCAGCGCCTGTGCGGTCCTCGGGGGCGAGGGCCGCAAGCTCCAGAGACCATGGCTGACACCCTCTGAGACGTTGCCCGGAAGCAGCCCTCAGAAGCGCGCACCAGGGACGCCACGCATGCTGTGAGGTGCGCAACTATCAACGCAAGGAGCCGACTTCGGGAGAATCGGCTCCTTGTTCATTGGTGTGGACTCTTTCAGCCATCCGAGAAATCGAGGTACCTGCGCCCCTCGGACTCACCGCGCAACAACAGCGTGAGACTTACGCGCTTGAATAGATGCACATCCGCGACCGGTCGCAGCAGGGCGGGGGCGCAGCTCCTTTCGCGCCGTGGATGGCACAGAACACCGACCGTTGACGGAGCAAGAGTCCCCAGTGAAAGTCAACGAACTGCGCTTCCAGCTGTCCTCAGTCGAAAGTCTGTTGTCCTCAGTTGCACTGAGGACACGCAAACCTTGCATTCATGCGGGCTAGCGCCAGATTTGGACGTCTGTCCTCAGTGCCCTCAGTGAAAACTGATGTAGGCAAGAACGCCAGCCGCCCGGCGTCACTTGTCGACCGTCATTCGAGGCTTGAGCTGTTCGCGAGCGTACAGTCGACTTCAACGAGGAAGGCGAGCTATGGGCAAACTGCAAAAGGCAGATCCAGCCGGGATCGATCTGAACCTAGTTGCGGACGTTGCGAAGCAACTAGCAATAGAGAGTGATCGTGGAAGTGTCGTGCTGGGTGTCGCTTGGATGGAGGAGGAATTGACCCGGCTGCTCAAGGCACGCTGCTTGCCGTCGACGAAAACAGATAAGGGCGACGAACTTTTCGGAGTAAGCGCTCCAGTGGGAACGTTTTCGGCCAAGACGCTTTTGGCATGGCGCCTCGGCTTGGTCAGCGATGAGACGAAGTTGAAACTCGATGCATTTCGGAAGCTTCGGAATGAATTCGCCCACCTTCGCAACCCGATTACCTTTAGTACTCCAAACATAAAGGATAGGATTGACCATCTCTTTGGCCTAAACCTCGACATAAGTGCCGGAATGTGGAATGTCATGCTGAAATCAAAAGATTTCGCTCCTGTTCGTGAAAAATATAAGCTAAGTGGTGGTCCCGAGCAGTTGGTGAAAGTCTTAGGGCCGCGATCCCTCATTCATTTTCATATTTGCGTTGTCGTGGCGGGTCTATCGTACGCAGCTGACGCGGCTACCACGATAAAGCCGAGTGTACGTATGCGTGCAGTTGTTGGAGAGATTCCTCGTGATGGTGGAGCGAGCCCCTCCTCTAGCGGGTCCTCCCGCGATACCTCAGATCAAGGGTAATTCGAACCCCGATCGCTCTCTAGTTCCCGGGCTGCCCTAGGGGGGATGTATTTGGTGCAACGCTTTGGCGACCGATGATCGTGGACCAAGGTGATGTCACCATTTCCACGCGCTGGCATATGCTGCAAAATATCGTTACGTTCACCTACCGATGGATTTTTATGAAGTCATTTAGCGAACGCAAAGGGATTGTCTCGCCATCTGAGACGTTTCAGGTTTCAAGCATGAATGAGGAACTTCGCAATTCCATTTGGAATGTCTTTGACTTGAATGTATGGGGGAGTGAACGCTTCATGTGGGCGAATCATGGCGTGCCTGGAATTAATGCCTTTTCCCGGGGGTTGTGGTTCGACTTCTACAAGAAGCCGATGGACACGCGCCCTGAGACAAGCTCAGAAATCTTGGCGCAGATCCGGAAAAAATTCTTCGCCTCTACGTGGAACCAGATATATGACTTCATCGAATATGTTGTTCAAACGTTCCCGCGTTCTTTCCCACGACTGGAGAAGCACCTCAATGAGGTGCTCGATCGCGAGTTGGCGGGTTATCGAATAATTTCTGGATTTGTTGTCGATGTGACGAACGAGCAAGAGGTTCAGCTGCTAGAGGGTGCGCTCTCCGATGGCCGGTTCTCGGGCGTCACTGCGCACTTGCAACGCGCTTTGGAGTTATTGGCTGATCGCGAGAATCCCGATTACAGAAATTCGATCAAAGAATCGGTTTCTGCCATCGAGAGCATTGCGCGCATCGTTGCAGAAAATCCAAAGGCGACGCTGCCGGACGCGCTCAAGGCTCTGGAACGAAGTGGTCGTCTGCACACGGCCTTGAAAGATGGCTTCATGAAGTTGTATGCCTACACCAGCGATGAGCAGGGCATTCGCCACGCCATGCTGGAGGTGCCAGAACTGACGCCGGCGGACGCAAAGTTCTTCCTCCTGTCGTGTACGTCGTTTGTCCAGTACTTGAAAGCACAACTCTCTGCGTAGTGGGGAACGGATGGGGGCTACGCGGCGGCGGCCAAGGGGAATCGCTCGACTGCCTCGAGAGCCATGAGGGCCGGGTAGCTTTGAAGCGTCGGGAAGCGGCTGCGGTAGTCCAGAGTTCGAATTCCTTCTGCACATCAAGCTCATGGAGCCAACATCCCAAGTGCTCGACCGACTCAATGCCGACGGCCCGCCCGTTCACCGACACCTCGAAGATGGCTGCGTCGTCTCCTTCGATCGGCTTGTCGAGCCGCGGCACTTGTTCTCGCTCAGAGATCCCGCACTCGGCGCTCCACCATCGATCATGCCCGTTGAACAGGGAGCCCGAGACACGCTCGATGTGCTGGACAAGCGCACGCGCCTCGTCCCAATCAGCGCACACCAGCCCGTACAACGTGAAGTGGATCTCCGAAGGCGGCCAGTCCCAGGCAGCTTTGCCCCAGACCTGGGTCGATTGCCTTTCGAACAGCTCTCGGAATGCAATGAGCCAGGGCTTCGGCCAGGGAAATGACTCGTCCTTCTGCGGCAAGCGTTCGACCTCGACGTCACATCCGAAGTAGCCGCAGGCCACGTCGCTTCCGATGAAGATCGGCAGATCAATGTGAACGAAGGAAGTCACTGCGGTTCTTGCGCTCGCGCTGACGGGTCGACGTGTGCCGCTCATCCACCCGCATACGGCCCCTTGACCTCGCCCCAGCCCCACATCGGCATCGGCGCATCAGGATCGACGCTCGCCCCCGGTTGCGAGTTGATGACTGCAAGGCGCGATCCCCACTCCAGGTAGCCCACGAGTGCCGAGCGGAACTCGGGATCATCGGGCATGCCGAGTTCGTCGGCGGTCGACAGCAGCAACTCCACCCAGCGCCGGCGCTTGTCCTGCGTCAGGTGCCGGTTCAGGTGCTGGCGAATCATGTGCGGGTGCCCGCCGTGTGCCGCCGAATAGGTCGCCGGGCCGCCCAGCACCTCCGCGAGGAAGGCGGCCACGTGTGCAGGGTGCTCCGCGCCCATGTGCGCAAACACCGGCGCGAGCAACTCGTCCTGTGCGACGCGCTCATAGAAGCGCGTGGTCAGCCGGTTCAGCGCATCGATGCCGCCGAGCCACTGGTACAGCGTGGGAGTCGATGTCGTCATCTTCAGGATTCCTGTCGAGTGGGTGTGCATTGGACCTTGACCGCCGTCGCGTAGTCAGCCGGCGTGCGCCCGACGAGCCTGCGAAAGTCCGCGATGAAATGCGCTTGGTCGAAGTAGCCGAGATCCTGTGCCAGCGCTGCCCACGAGACCGGCTCGCCGGCCAGCACTCGAGCGACGGCCTCGTGCAGCCGGTAGCGCTGGATCACCCATTTGGGGCCGACTCCCACGTACTCGGCGAACAGCCGTTGCAGCGCGCGCAGCGTCAAGCCGTGGCGTTCGGCCAGTTCGGCGGCAGCGATGAGCTCGCGGTCGTTGACGATCGAGTCGACGATGTGCGCCGCCAGCAGCGCCTGCGGGTCGGGCGTGGGGACGCGTGGCGCGAGGAAGCGCTCGGCGGCCTCCACGGCATCGCCCATGTCTTCATGCCCGAGCACGTCGGCCAGCCCCTGCGCAGCGTTGCCGAACAGCTCGACCAGCGGCATGTGGCGGTCGGCCAGTTCGGACACCGGCCGTTGCAGGATGCCGCGGAAAGCGCCGGGCCGGAACTTGATGCCGAAGGCCTGCGAGTCGCCCTCCAGCAAGGTCGTCCAGCGGCCGGTGTGAACGCCGTGAGCGGCCATGCGGCCGGGCTCGACGACGATGTGCACGTTCGGATGCGGCAACGTCTCCTGCACCTGCGGTGGTTGGCCAGCAAGGCGCCAGCGAACGCGCCAGAAGTGCTCGACGGTGTCTGCGAGCCCAGGCGTCGGCGCAAACCGCTCGTGCGTGAAGGCGCCCTCAGCCACACGGTGCAGCACGCCGCGCGCCTGCTGCGTGACCGGTCGTCGCGTTTTTCCAATCGGCAGCGCGGGAGTGGGCATTCCAATGCGGGCATCGCCAAGTCCGGACGATGATGCCATGTCCCGCCACCGCGTCTTCGCACCCATCGACAGGAGATCACCATGAGTTCACACCACTCCACCGGCCCCTTCGAGGTGTCGCTCGCGCCGCAGCCGCTCAGCGACGTGGCCGCGCCTGCGGGCCTCGGGCGCATGTCGCTCGACAAGCGCTTCCACGGCGAACTCGAGGCCACGAGCCAGGGAGAAATGCTCTCGTGGCGCGACGCCGCCAAGACCTCGGGCGGCTACGTCGCGTTGGAACTGGTGCGTGGCACGCTCGCCGGCCGCGAGGGCAGCTTCGTGCTGCAGCACAGCTCGACGATGGCGGCCGGCGTGCCGCAGCAGTCCATCACCGTCGTGCCGGGCTCGGGCACCGGCGCGCTGGCCGGGCTCTCGGGGCGCATGGAGGTCGTCATCGGAGAGGGCGGTGCGCACTCGTATCGGTTCGACTGGGGCCTGCCGGATTGAGCCACTTCCGCAGTTTCGGAGAAGCGCCGGCTAACGGTGAACGATACAAAGGCAGATCCCAACCCAAGGAGATCCCATGTGCCAAGGTATCGAGCTCGCGAGTCGCCATGCAGAACTCGCTTCCAGGTGGAGTCACTGGATCCGCCAGTCCCACCGCTGGCTGTCGATCGCCTTCACGCTGACCGTCATCGCCAACTTCATCGTGCGAGCGCGCGGCGAGCCCCCCGCGTGGGTGACCTACTCGCCGCTGCTCCCGCTCTTCCTGCTGCTGTTCAGCGGCCTCTACATGTTCGCGCTGCCGTATGCCAGGCGCTGGCGCAGCACCGGTGGCCGTCGCACAGCTGCCTAGTCATCCAGGCTGCCCATCGTCAGGTTCACGGTGGTGCCCGTCATGCCGCTGGCGCGGTCTGACGCCATCAGCGCCGCCATGTCCGCCACCTCCCGAAGCGCCATCACGCGCCGCGGGTGCGTGGTGCCGGCGAGGTAGCCGTTGAACTGCTCCCAGTTCAGGCCCATCAGCGGACCCTTGATGTCGAAGAGCTCGCGCATCGTCTTCGTCTCCGGCAGCCCATGCGGCCGCAGGTTGACGACGCGGATGCCGTGCGGCGCCAGTTCGGCCGAAAGGTCGCGCGTGAGCGCCTCCTTGGCGGCGGTGGCCGAGCCGTAGCCTCCGTTCAAGCGCGTGCCGCTGCGCGCGGGCAGCGCGGTGACGGTCATGATCACCCCCGACTTGTTGCGGATCATGTGCCGTGCCGCCAGGCGCGCGGTGATGAAATACGAGCGCGTGTAGGCGGCGATCGGCAGCGAGAAGCGCTCGGCGTCCAGCTCGATCAGCGGCACGCCGAAGATCTTCTTGTCGGAGACGCCGATCGCGTTGAACGAGATGTCGACGCGGCCCCGTCGCTCGACCAGCGATTGCAGGTGCGCCTGCACCGCCTGCTCGTCGAGCGCATCGACCTCGGCCACCTCGGCGCCGCCACCCGCGGCGACGATGTCGCGGGCCGCTGCCTCCAGCGGCGCCTTCGCCCGCCCGGTGAGCACGACGCTCGCGCCTTCGGTCGCGAAGGCCCGTGCAACCGCGCCGCCGATCGCCCCTGCGGCGCCATAGATCACGGCCACCTTGTCTTGCAGAATCATGGTCGGTTCCTTTCGGTGTTTCGATGGATGGATGAAAGTGCGACGGCCCTTGCGCATCGGCGCCGTCGTCGAGATAGACACCGGCGCGTCGGCAAACCGGGCGCACGCCGAGCGCCCAGTTCGCGCCCTTCGCGGTGTCCATAGCCCAAAGGAGGTGCGATCCGATGACAGCCGACCTGATCTCTCGTGCGCGGGCCGGCGATGCCGACGCGTTCCGCGCATTGACCGAGCCGCACCGGCGCGAGCTGCTGGTGCACTGCTACCGCATGCTCGGCTCGCTGCAAGACGCCGAAGACGCGTTGCAAGACACGCTGCTCAATGCCTGGCAAGGCCTGGCGGGGTTCGAGGAGCGCGCGTCGATGCGCACCTGGCTCTACCGCATCGCGACGAACCGCTGCCTCAACGCGCTGCGCTCGGCCAGCCGTCGGCCCGCGATCGAGTGGAACGTGCCGGGCGTCGAGCCGCCGGAGCCGACGCAGCTGGGCGAGGTGGCGTGGCTCGAGCCCTATCCCGATGCGATGCTCGATGCGGCCATCGCGGTGCCGGTCGGCCCCGAGGCGCGCTACGAGCAGGCGCAGTCGATCTCGCTGGCCTTCGTCGCGGCGCTGCAGGTGTTGCCGCCGCGCCAGCTCGCGGTGCTGATCCTGCGCGACGTGCTCGGCTTCCACGCGAACGAGGTGGCGAGCATGCTGGAGTCGACGGTGGAATCGGCAAACAGCGCGCTGAAGCGGGCGCGTGCCAGTTTGCAGCGGCGATGGGCGCCGGGTGCGGGACGCGCGGGGCCGGTGGGCGAGGTGTCACGCGCCGAGGCGGCCATCGTCGCGAAATTCGCCGATGCGTATGGCGCCGGCGACCTCGACGCGCTGGTCGCACTGCTCACCGACGACGTCTTCATGTCGATGCCGCCGATGCCGCTCGAATACCGCGGCCGCGAGATCGTCGCGCGCTTCTTCCTGCTGGTCTTTCGCGCGAACCGCCGGTTTGCGCTCATGTCCACGCGCGCGAATGGCCAGCCGGCTTTTGGTGCCTACCTGCGCACACCTGATGGTCCGTTCCCCGGGGTGGGATTGGTGGTGCTCACGCTCGACGGTGAGCGCATCAGCGCGATGAGCCGGTTCGACGGCAGCTTGTTGCCGTGGTTCGGGTTGCCGGCGTCGCTGCCGGGTCCGCAGGCAATCACGCCGTGCGCAGCATTGCCCGCGTGACGGTGCCGCGAGACCGCAACGCGGCAGGGCCCTTTCATTGCACGGCGCAGGCTGTTGCGCTTGAATAGCTGACGGGCCACGGAGGTCCGAAGGGAGCGACGATGAACGACATGAAGCGCTGGCTCGCCACTCTCGCAACGCTGGCCGCGATGGCCGCCCACGGGCACGCGGCCACAGGCTCGGTCGAATTCACGCTCGATGGTCTTCCGTCGCTCGCAAGCGATGCCGCCGCAGCCGACGCCTCGGGTGCCGCTGGCTATTGGATCACCGACAACCGCTATTCCAGCAGGATGACCCTGATCCGCGACTGGAAAGATGCGGCGCCCACGCTCGTCGCGTCCTACCAATCGACGGACCCCGGCGCCACGGGCCTGGCCGGCGCCCCGTTCGGTGACGCCCAGGGCCAGCTTGCATGGGCGCCAGACGTGGAGATGTCCGCGGGCTCGCACTTCCACGAAGGCAGTATCGGCATGTCGTGGCAGGTCCTGTCACTCAGCGACATGGGCCTCGCCAACCTGAACTGGGGGCGCTCCTTCGCCCTCAATCCCCATTCGTCGGTCACGCTCGCCGGGACCCTGAGCTACAACTACAGCGGAGGCCCGCTCGAAGCCCGCTACGAGAGCCACCTGACTCCGGTGATGGCGGGCAATGAACTGGGCGTTGCATCGCTGCGTTTCGAGGGGCGAGAGACCGACGACACGCCGGGCGACAACCACAACATGTTCGACTTCTATCTGCTCGGCACCATCCACTATGACGACCCGCGCAACGGCACGCGTGGGCAGGGCGGGCAGTTCACGGCGGATGACGTCGCGTACAGCGTCGATTCCTTCGGGCATCTGTCGATGACGGTCTTCAACCGATCGAGCGAGGTCCTGTTCGGCAGCTTCGACATCGACAGCAGCATCAGCAGCCTGCCGATCGCCGATGTTCCGGAGCCGTCGGTCTGGATGGCAATGCTGCTGGGGGTGGGGCTGATCGGTCTGCGGCGAAGGTCGGGCAGCGAGGCAGACCTGCTCATCCGCTCTTCGTGATGAATGCGGCTCGGCACTTGAGCGGTCTGGCGGCTTGAGGGCAAACTGGGAACGATGCCCGATCTGCCCTACCAACTGCTCGCCAACGCCGTCCTGATCCTGCACATCGCCATCGTGCTGTTCGTGGTCGGCGGGCTGGTGCTGATCGTCGCCGGCAATCTGCGCGGCTGGCGCGTGGTGAACTCCCTCTGGTTCCGGCTGCTGCACCTCGCGACGATCGGCATCGTCGTCGCCGAAGCCTGGCTCGGCATCGAATGCCCGCTGACCACGCTCGAGATGTGGTTGCGCGCCCAAGCCAAGGTCTCGACCTATTCAGGCGGCTTCATCGAGCACTGGCTGCAGTCCGTGCTGTTCTGGGATGCGTCGCCATGGGTGTTCACCGTGGCGTACTCTGCGTTCGGGCTCGCCGTTGTCGCTGTCTGGTGGCGATTCCCGCCGAAGCCTGTCGGTCGACGCGAACCCGGCGCAACCCGCGTGTAAGGTCCGCTTGGCTCGACACGACCCAGACCGACACGACCCTCAGGAGCGCTTCGATGATCACCCCCACCCGCTCACCCCGCCGCCGCTTGCTCGCTGCTGCCGCCTTGCTGGTCGGCACCGGCGCGGTGATGACCCTTTCCGCCATGGCCGGTGGCATGGGCGGCGGCGAGGCCCGGCTCGTGCCGCCGTTCGCCCCCACCACGACCGCGGCAGCCGCGACGGCTGCCACCGAAACCGCCGTCCTCGCCGGCGGCTGCTTCTGGGGCGTTCAGGCCGTCTTCCAGCACACCAAGGGCGTCACCAACGCCGTCTCCGGCTACGCGGGCGGTGAGGCGTCGACGGCCGTCTACGAATCCGTCGGCAGCGGCTCCAGCGGCCATGCCGAGGCGGTGCAGGTCACCTACGACCCGAAGCAGGTCAGCTATGCCCAGCTGCTGCAGATCTATTTTTCGGTGGCGCACGACCCGACGCAGCTCAACCGCCAGGGGCCGGATTCCGGCACGCAGTACCGCTCGGCGATCTTCCCGGCCAACGACGACCAGGCCCGCACCGCGCGCGCCTACGTCGAGCAGCTCGACAAGGCCCACGCGTTCAAGTCGCCGATCGCGACCCGCATCGAGACCGGCCGCCGCTTTTTCCCGGCCGAGGCCTACCACCAGGATTACCTCGCCCGTAACCCGCGGCAGCCATACATCGTGTTCAACGACCTGCCCAAGCTCGACGACCTGAAGCGCCTGTTCCCGCAGGCCTGGCGCGCCGAGCCGGTGCTGGTGGCGGGCAAGTCGGCCGCCGGCTGAGCCCGATCCACCAGGGCAAAAAAAAGCCAGCGGCCCGTGGGGACCGCTGGCGAGATCAAGTTGGCAGTGGCAACTGCTGTGCGGATCATACTGTATAAAAAAACAGCCTCGCGCTGATCTCCCCAGTCAGCACGCAAACCATTCACAGATCTTTACCCCCCAGCCAATCCCGCTTCACCCCCGCCCGCGACCATTCATTCCATCGACCCGCCCCCCAAGGGTCCTGTTGGAGAAAGACGATGAGCGACGTGAGCACTTTCGACGCGCTGCCGCAAGAAAAGCCGCGCGGCCTCAAGCGCCTGCTGGGCGGCATGCTGCTGGCGGTGGCCGGCACGCTGGCCCTCTCGGCCTGGGCCCAGGACCCGTCCCCAGGCCCCGGCTTCGGCCACGGCCCCCGCATGCACCACGCCGGCATGGGCGGCCCCGGCATGTTCATGGGCCGGCCCGAGCAGATCAACCGCATGGTCGATCGCATGCTCGACGGCGTCGGCGCCAGCGACGCACAGCGCACCCAGATCAAGCAGATCGTGCAGGCCGCGGCCACCGACCTGAAGACCCAGCACGAATCCGCCAAGGGCCTGCACGACAAGGGCATCCAGCTGCTGGCCGCGCCCACCATCGACACCGCTGCCGTCGAATCGCTGCGCCAGCAGACCGAGGCCCAGCATGACCAGGCCAGCCGTCGCATCACGCAGGGCCTGATCGACGTCGCCAAGGTGCTGACGCCCGAGCAGCGCGCCAAGCTGGCCCAGCGCATGAAGATGCGCGAAGACCAGATGCGCGACCGCATGCAGCGTTCGCAGCGCGACAAGCCCGCCCAGGCCCCGAAGTAATTCGCCGGGCCCATGACGGGCCGCAAGTTGTGATCTCATTGCGACCTGCCACTTCCAGTGGCCCGCGGCCCGGTGCCGCGGGCCCTTCGGCCTTGGAGGCTGACCGACCCATGACATCCCGCGTGCTGTTGATCGATGACGATGCCCGCCTGTCCGCGATGGTGGGCGACTACCTGCGCGGCTCCGGCTTCGAGGTGGAAACCGCCGGTTCGCTGGCCGCCGGCCGCGAGCGCCTGGCCGGTGCCGGCTACGACGCGCTGGTGCTCGACCTGATGCTGCCCGACGGCGACGGGCTCGACCTGTGCCGCGAGCTGCGCGCCAACCCGCGCACCCGCCAGTTGCCGCTGCTGATGCTGACCGCCCGCGGCGAGCCGATGGACCGCATCGTCGGCCTCGAGCTCGGCGCCGACGACTACCTGCCCAAACCCTTCGAGCCGCGCGAGTTGCTGGCGCGCGTGAAGGCGCTGCTGCGCCGTGCGACCCCGCCGACCTCGCCCGACGAGGTGCTGCGCTTCGGCCGCCTCGAGATCGATCTCGGCGAGCGTGTCGCCCGCCTGGGTGGCGTGGCCTGCGACCTCACCAGCCACCAGTTCGACCTGCTGGTCGTGCTCGCGCAAAGCTCGGGCCGCGTGCTGTCGCGCGACCAGATCATGGACCTGCTGAAGGGCCACCCGCTCGAGGCCTTCGACCGCTCGATCGACGTGCACATCTCGCGCATCCGCGCGGTGATCGAAGACGATCCGAAGAACCCGCGCCGCGTGCTGACGGTGCGCGGTGCCGGCTACGTGTTCGCGAAGAAGCAGGACGCGGAGGGCGCCGACTGATGATCCCGACGATCTCCGGGCGTTGACAGCGCGATGCGCACGCTGACCCTTCGGATCTACCTCACCGTCGTGGCGGTGCTGCTGTTGTTCGCGTCCGGTTCGGCCTGGCTGTTCCAGCGCCACATGGAAGACGAGCGCATCCGCGCCGACAACGTGCTGTCCGAGCGCATGGCCGCCTGGGGCGACCTGATCCAGCGCTCGCTGCCGGGCGCCGAGTCGCCGCACGAAGACCAGGCCCAGGCGCTGCGCGAATGGTCGCAGCGGCTGCGCTTGCCGCTCGCGCTCGACGATCCGAGCGGTGACCGCATCTCGGCCTCCGACTCCTTCGTGCTGCGCCAGGGCGAAGGCCAGACCCGCAGCTTCCAGATCCACCTCGAAGACGGCCGCACACTGTGGGTGCTGCGCCCCGGCCTGCGGCGCCCGCCGCCCGACGGTCGCGGCGAGTTCGGTCCGATGCCGCCCAACCTGCCGTTCGTGCCGCCGAGCTGGCAGCGCGGCGTCGGCACGATCGTCGTGCTGGTGCTGCTGTTCGTCGCGGTGGCCGCCGGCGCGTGGCCGGTGGTACACCGCCTCACGCGGCGCCTGCAGGCGCTGAAGCGCGGCGTCGAGCAGTTCGGCGCCGGCGAGTTGCATCACCGCGTCGAGGTGTCGGGGCGTGACGAGGTGGCGGCGGTGGCGGCCAGCTTCAACCTGGCGGCCGAGCGTGTCGAGGCGCTGGTGCGTTCGCACCAATCGCTGCTCGCCAACGCGAGCCACGAACTGCGCTCGCCGCTCGCGCGGCTGCGCATGGCGGTGTCGATGATGGAAGACGCGACGCCCGAGCAGCGCCAGCGCCTGCGCCGCGAGATCGATACCAATGTCGGCGAGCTCGACGCGCTGGTCGAAGAGGTGCTGCTGGCGAGCCGCCTCGATGCGCTGCAGCGTGTCGACCACCACGAGCCGGTCGAGCTGCTGGCGCTGGCCGCCGAAGAAGGCTCGCGCGTCGGCGCCGATGCCGACGGCAGCACGGCCACCGTGCACGGCGATGAGCGGCTGATCCGCCGCGCGCTGCGCAACCTGCTCGAGAATGCGCGCCGTTACGGCGGCGGCGACATCACGATCGAGGTGCGCAACGGCGCCGGCCGCGCGCTGGTGCAGGTCTGCGATCGCGGGCCGGGCGTGCCCGAAACCCTGCGCGAGCGGATCTTCGAGCCGTTCTACCGGCTGCCCGGCCATGCCGAGCAGGCGGGCGGCGTCGGGCTGGGGCTGAGCCTCGTCAAGCAGATCGCCGAACGGCACGGCGGCAGCGTGCGTTGCGAGTCGCGCGACGGCGGCGGCAGCTGTTTCGAACTGAGCCTGCCGCTGGCCTGATCAGGCGACATTCTTCTGGCGCCACAGCCAGATCAGGAATCCGCCGAGACCCGCCGCGGCCGACACCAGGCCCGCGGTGCACGCCGACCAGAACCCCACCGCGCCATGCAGTGCCGCCGGCATGCGGCCGGTCGTGTCGAACGCCACTGCATAGCCGCCGCCGAGCCCGATGCCCCAGATCGCGAACGCGTAGATCAGCATCGGCACCGTCGCCATCCGGTAGGCGCGCAGCACGAACGACGCGATCGTCTGCACCGAATCGGCGATGTGGAACACCGCGACCCAGGCCAGCAGCGGCATCGCGGCGGCGATGATGGTCGCGTTGCGGGTGTAGGCGCCCAGCACGGCCTCGCGCGACAGGTACACCGCCGCGCCCAGCACCGACGACAGCGCCACGCCGATCAGCAGGCTGTGCCAGCCGATGCGCCGCGCATCGGCCGCGTCGTGCGCGCCGATGCGCTGCGCCACCAGCGTGCCGCTCGCGTTGGCCAGCGCCAGCGGCAGCATGAACATCAGCGAGACCAGGTTGGCCGCGAGCTGGTGCCCGGCCACCGCGGTGCTGCCGATGCGCGAGATGAAGAACGCCATGAACGTGAAGCCGGTCACCTCGATCAGGATCGAGCCGCCCATCGGCACGCCCAGGCGCAGCAGCGCGACGATGCTGGCGCGGTCGGGCTTCGGGAACGGGTGGCCGCGCAGGCCGAACGATGTATAGAAGCTGTCGCGCCGCAGCACCTGCCACGCGAGCGCGAGCTGCAGCCACATCACGAGCGCGGTCGCGACGCCGCAGCCCGCGGCGCCGAGCGCGGGCACCTGCAGCGGGCCGAGCGTGGCGCCGAAGATCAGCACGGCGTTCAGCGGCAGCTTCAGCGCCAGCGCGCCCAGTTGCAGCAGCATCACGGTCGTCGGGCGCGACACCGCGGTGTTGAAGCCGCGGAACGCGGTGAACACCAGCGCCGGCGGCAGCGCGAACGCCAGCGCGCCCAGGTAGCCGCGCACGCGCTCGGCCACCTCGGGCGAGGCCTGTGCGAGCGCGAGAAAGGGCTGCGGCATCAGCAGCAGCGCGCAACCGGGCACCGACAGCAGCAGCGCCAGCCACACCGACTGCTGGAACTCCCGCCCGGCACCCGGCAGGTCGCGTGCGCCGAACAGCTGGCCGGCGATCGGCCCGATCGCGAGCACGACGCCCATCAGCCCGACGAAGATCGTGATGTAGGTGGCGCCGCCGATCGCGAGCGCGGCCAGGTCGAGCGCGGTGTGCCGCGCCACCATCACGGTGTCGGCGGTGCTGAAGGCGAGCACCGCGAGCTGGCCGATGAACACCGGCCAGGCCAGGCGCGCGATGCGGCGCGCGCTGTCGACGAGACCGGCCGTCACGCGGCCGGGCTTTCGCCGGAAGAGGTGGATTGCGCGCGTTCGGCGTAGCGGTTGAAACGCCAGGCCGTGCCTTCCATCGTGATGCGCCGCCAGGTGACGCGCTTCTCGGCCGGCGACATCTCGGTCCACAGCTGCACTTCGTCGAAGGTGCGGCCGCAGCCCTTGCAGATGTCGTCGCCCTGGCTGGTCGAGCAGATCGCGATGCAGGGCGCATCGGGCGTGGTCGCGTACCACTGCAGCCAGGCCTCGCGGGCGTTGCCTGGCATCGAGGCCTCGTCGCAGTCGCTCTCGTGGTAGTAGACGAGCAGCGCATACACCTCGGCCAGCGCCAGCACCTGCGGACACGCGGTGATGCCGTCTGGCGACGGGCTGCGATCACGCCACCAGTTGATGGCGGATTCGATGTCGGTGATGTGGATGGCGGCCATGCGGGAACCCTGCGGGGGGCAGAGCATAGCGCGCGGCGAAGACCCCCGCAGCGCGGGTTATTCCTGCGCTGCGACCAGCGCTGCGAGCGCCTGCTCGACCACGCTGCGCTCGGCGCCCAGCTCGACCGGCGCATCGGCCAGCGCGGCCGCGCCCTCGGTCTTCAGCCGCTTGACCCAGCCGCCGGCCTCGCGGCCTTCGGTGAAGCTGCGGCTTTGCAGCAGCACCAGGTTGTCGGATGCGGTGAGCTTGAAATAGAACAGGCCGTCGGCTTCGCGGTACTGCTTGAAGACGGGCAGCTTCGGCGCTTCGGCCGCGACCGGCGCGGTGCCTGTGCGTGCCACGGCCTTCATCGACCGCAGCCCCACCGCGCCGCGCAGCGCCTGCAGGAACGGCGTCGCGACCGCGCGCGCCTTGCGGGCGCCGACCAGCAGGGCCTCTTCGATGCGCTCCGGGTGCGCCATCAGGTCGGCGTAGTGCGCGCGCATCGGGCCCACGTGGGCCTCGATCCGCTCGACCAGCCGCTGCTTGGCATCGCCCCAGCCCAGGCCGTCGCGCAGCTCGGCGCGGAAGGCCGCGCGCTGCTCGGCGGTGGCGAACGCATCGTGGATGGTCACCAGGTGCGAGTTGTCGGGATCCTTCGGCTCGCCGGGCAGCTTCGAGTCGGTGACGATCAACGCGATCGCCTCCTTCAGCGCCTTCGGGCCGCCTTCGAACAGCGGGATCGCGTTGTCGTAGCTCTTCGACATCTTGCGGCCGTCGAGCCCGGGCAGCATCGCGACGGCTTCGTCGATCTGCGCCTGCGGCAGCACGAACAACTCGCGCTCCTTGCCGAACAGGTGGTTGAAGCGCTGCGCGACATCGCGTGCCATTTCGATGTGCTGCACCTGGTCGCGCCCGACCGGCACGCGGTGGGCGTTGAACAGCAGGATGTCGGCCGCCATCAGGATCGGGTAGCTGAACAGGCCCATCGTGATGCCGTCGTCGGCGTCCCTGCCCTGTGCCTCGTTGGCGTCGGTCGCGGCCTTGTAGGCGTGGGCGCGGTTCATCTGGCCCTTGGCCGTCACGCAGGTGAGTAGCCAGGTGAGCTCGGGCGTCTCGGGGATGTCGCTCTGGCGGTAGAAGGTGACGCGCTCGGGGTCGAGCCCGGCGGCCAGCCAGGTGGCGGCGATCTCCAGGCGCGAGCGCTCGATGCGGTCGGGCTCGTCGCACTTGATCAGCGCGTGGTAGTCGGCGAGGAAGAAGAAGCTCTCGACGCCGGGTTCGCGGCTGGCCGCGATGGCGGGCCGGATCGCGCCGACGTAGTTGCCGAGGTGGGGGGTGCCGGTCGTGGTGATGCCGGTGAGCACGCGTTGCGTCATGGTGGGGCGCATTGTAGGTGGGGGTCGCCACCCTCGCCGCTACACTGCCGGCCGATGAAACGCATCGTGATCCTGATCTCCGGCCGGGGCTCCAACATGGAAGCCATCGTGCAGGCCTGTGCCGCCGAAGGCTGGCCGGCTCAGGTCGCGGCGGTGATCAGCAACCGGCCCGATGCGGCGGGGCTCGCGTTCGCACGCGAGCGTGGCATTGCCGCGGTGGCGGTGGACCACAAGCGCTTCGAGGAGCGTGAATCGTTCGATGCCGAGCTGGCATCGGTGATCGAGGGCTTCGCGCCCGACGTGCTGGTGCTGGCCGGCTTCATGCGCATCCTGGGCGACGGCTTCGTGCAGCGCTTCGCCGGCAAGATGATCAACGTGCACCCGTCGCTGCTGCCGGCGTTTCCGGGCCTGCACACGCACCGCCGCGCCATCGAGTCGGGCTGCAAGCTGGCCGGCGCGACGGTGCATTTCGTGACGCCGGCGCTCGACCACGGGCCGATCATTGCGCAGGCCGCCGTGCCGGTGCTGCCGGGCGACACCGAGGCGAGCCTGTCGGCGCGCGTGCTGGCGCGCGAGCATGTGATGTACCCGCGCGCGGTGCGCTGGCTGGTGCAGGATCAGCTGCGGGTGGACGGCGATGTCGTCACGCACACGGCGGGTGAGTCGCAGCTGCTGTAGCGGCCGACGACAACGCGTCAGATCAGGCTGGCCGCGATGTTGATCGCCAGCGCGAGGATCGCGGTGTTGAACGCGAACGACAGCAGCGATTGAATCAGCACCGTGCGGCGCATCGCGCTGCGCGTGACCACGACATCGGACGTCTGCGAGGCGACCGCGATCGTGAACGAGAAATACAGGAAGTCCCAGTAGTGGCGCGGCGCCTTCGGGTCGCCGGGGAACACCAGTCCGCATTCCCCCGGCGCGGTGTCGTTGGCGAAATAGGCGCTCGCATAGCTCAGCGCGAACAGCGTGGGCAGCAGCAGCCAGGCGCCGATCACCGTGACGAGCGCGAACGCGATGTGCGGCAGGGCCTGCAGCGGCGTGGCGCTCTTGGCACTCGATAGCTCGACGCCGATGGCCGCGAAGCTTGCGACGGCCGCCGCGATGACGGTGACCAGCACCGCGCCGTGCCCCTCGGCCTGCGCGACTGCGGCGCGGCGCAAGTGGTGGTGGTCGGCCCGCGACATCACCCAGAACGCCTGCGCGAGGTACAGCCACATCGCGACGTTCCAGCCGAGCAGCAGGTCGGGTGGTGAATGGCTGGGCAGCGGGGCCAGCGCCGCGACCAGCGCGCCCACGCCGACCGACACCACCAGGTGCGGCCGGGCGCGCAACTGCTCGATCAGCGTTCTCACCGCGAAGGCACCGGCTCGAAGCGCCGGCGCACGACGCCGTCGATCTCGACCGTGCCGACGAACATCTCGAACGGCCGCACCCACCAGCCGGTGTCGTTGTATAGCGGGCGGTAGACCACCATCGCCTCAAGCGATTCGCTGTGCCGCGCGACGCCGATCACTTCGTACTCGCCGCCCTTGTAGTGCCGGTAGAGACCCAGCGGGAGGGTGGGCAGGGGCGGCAGATCGGGTTCGGTCATGGCGGCAAGGATAATCGGGGGATATGCATCCCAACGCCCTGCTCGAACACGCCACTGAACTGTTGCACCGCGTGCTTCGATTCGACACCCCCGCCGACAGCGTCGTGTCGGCCTTCTTCAAGGAGCACCGCGAACTCGGTGCCCGCGAGCGCCACACGCTGGCCGAGACCACCTACACCGTGCTGCGCAAGCGGCTGCTGTTCCAGCACCTGGCCCAGTCGGGCAAGGGCGAGATGGAGCGCCGCTTGGCGCTGCTCGGCTGGCAGGGCAACGACGGCTTCCTGCGCGCCGCGATGAACGATTTCGAGCAGCACTGGCTGCCAAAGGTGCAGGCGGTCGACACCGCGGCGCTGCCCGACAAGCTGCGCCACAACCTGCCCGACTGGCTGGCTGAGCGCCTGCAAGCCGCGCTCGGCGAGGAGTTCTGGCCGCTGGTCAACAGCCTGAACGAGGCCGCGCCGCTGGATCTGCGCGTCAACACCTTCAAGGCCAAGCGCGAAGACGTGCAGGCCGCGCTGGCGGCCAAGGGCATCGACGCGCAGCCGACGCCGTTCTCGCCCTGGGGCCTGCGGATCCAGGGCAAGCCGGCGGTGAACAAGCTCGACGTCTTCACCGCGGGCGACGTGGAGGTGCAGGACGAGGGCAGCCAGCTGCTGGCGCTGATCACCGATGCGAAGCGCGGCGAGATGGTGGTGGACTTCTGCGCCGGCGCGGGCGGCAAGACGCTGGCGCTGGGTGCGTCGATGCGCAACACCGGGCGGCTCTATGCCTTCGACACCTCGGGCCACCGGCTGGCGGCGCTGAAGCCGCGGCTGGCGCGCAGCGGGCTGTCGAACGTCTACCCGGTGCAGATCGCGCACGAGCGCGACGACCGCATCAAGCGGCTGGCCGGCAAGATCGACCGCGTGCTGGTCGACGCGCCATGTTCCGGCCTGGGCACGCTGCGCCGCAATCCCGACCTGAAATGGCGCCAGTCGCCGGAATCGGTCGAGGAGCTGCGGGTCAAGCAGACCGCCATCCTCGACAGCGCGGCCCGGCTGCTGAAGCCCGGCGGCCGGCTCGTCTACGCGACCTGCAGCCTGCTGGCGGACGAAAACGAGGGCATCGCCCAGGCCTTCACCGAATCGCACGCCCGGGAGTTCACGCCGCTGGACGCCGCGGCCGTGCTGGAGAAAGCCCATGCCGGCACGCCGGCCGAACTGGTCACCAACGGTTTCGTCCGTCTCTGGCCGAACCGGCACGCGACCGACGGATTCTTCGCCGCCGTCTGGGAACGCCGCTGATACGCGTGAGCGCAAGGTTGTGAGTAAGTGCCAACATGGTGCACTTGATTTCGATCAGCACAGCGCGATCTGCGGAACTGAATGGTGCAAACCCCGCTCTTTCAGCGGGTTGTTCATAAAGAGGGTCCCCTACAATGCGGGACCCGTTTCTTGTGTGACGGTGCAAAAGGCGATTTGATGACTCTATTGATGTCGATCTGGGATGCTCTGGTGAACTGGCTGGCGAACGGCCTGGTCGAAACCACGTGGTGGCAAATTGTCATCATCGCGCTGGTTCTGACCCACATCACGATTGCATCGGTCACGATCTTTCTTCACCGCTCGCAAGCACACCGCTCGCTCGACCTGCATGCGGCACCGTCGCATTTCTTCCGGCTGTGGCTGTGGCTGACGACCGGCATGGTGACCAAGGAGTGGGTCGCGATCCACCGCAAGCACCACGCCAAATGTGAAACCCAGGAAGACCCGCACAGCCCGGTCGCGCACGGCATCAAGACCGTGCTGCTGACCGGCAGCGAGCTCTACCGCGCCGAAGCCAAGAACCAGGAGACGCTCTCCAAGTACGGCCACAACACGCCGGACGACTGGATCGAGCGCAACCTCTACACCCGCTACAGCTGGCAGGGCGTCGGCGTGATGCTGATCATCGACCTGACGCTGTTCGGTGCGATCGGCGCGACGATCTGGGCGATCCAGATGGCGTGGATCCCGATCACCGCCGCCGGCATCATCAATGGCCTCGGCCACTGGTGGGGGTATCGCAATTTCGAGGCGGTCGACGCGAGCACCAACGTCTCGCCGTGGGGCATCATCATCGGCGGCGAGGAGTTGCACAACAACCACCACACCTACCCGACCTCGGCCAAGCTGTCGGTCAAGAAGTACGAGTTCGACATCGGCTGGGCCTACATCCGCGGGCTGGAAATGCTGGGCCTGGCCAAGGTTCGCAAGACGCCGCCGATGCTGCGCCTGGGCGACGTGAAGCCGGTGGCCGATTCGAAGACGCTCGAGGCGATCATCGCCAACCGCTATGAAGTGATGGCCAAGTACGCCGGCGGCCTGCGCGATGCATGCCGCAGCGAGGTCAAGCGCCTGAAGGCTGAAGGCGTTGCCGCCGGCAGCGCCAAGCTGGCCAACATGCGGCTGGCGCGCCGCTGGCTGCACCGCGACGAAGACAAGATCCCGGCGCACGTGAAGGCCCAGGTGGCGAGCGTCTGCGCCGACAGCCCGGCGCTGTCGAAGCTGGTGACGATGCGCGAAGAACTGCGCCAGCTCTGGACCCGCACCAATGTGTCGGCCGAGCAGCTGGTGGTCGATCTGCAGGCCTGGTGCAAGAAGGCTGAAGAGAGCGGGATCGCCGCGCTGCAGGAGTTCGCGGTCAAGCTGCGCGCTGCACAACACGCCTGAGGCTCTCTCGCCTCTCGCCAGAAAGCCCGCTTCGAGCGGGCTTTTTTGTGGGCGGTTCCCGGATGCCAAATCCGGGAACCATCGGCCACCCAGGCAACAAAAAACCCGCTGGGCTATGCGCCGAGCGGGTTTCTGGTGAAGCGGAGCTGAATTACTTCAGCTTCGTTTCCTTGTACATCACGTGCTTGCGAGCCTTCGGATCGAACTTCATGATCTCGAGCTTCTCGGGCGTCGTCTTCTTGTTCTTGTCGGTCGTGTAGAAGTGACCGGTGCCGGCTGACGATTCCAGCTTGATCTTTTCGCGTCCACCTTTTGCCATGATCAGCTCCTAAATCAGTGTTTGTCGACGGCTTGTTGCTTGTCCGCGACCTTCTTGTCAGCCAGCACCTTCTCGATGCCGTGCTTGTCAATCAGGCGCAGGCCGGCGGCTGAAACGCGCAGACGAACCCAGCGGTTCTCGCTCTCGACCCAGAAGCGGCGGTACTGCAGGTTCGGCAGAAAGCGGCGCTTGGTTCGGTTGTTGGCGTGGGAAACGTTGTTTCCCACCATCGGGCCCTTGCCCGTGACTTCACATACGCGTGCCATGACGCTCTCCACTTGAATCGTTTCAGGAGTGGCATCCAGAGCATGCACCGGGCCTGTCGGCCGTCGTTGCTTGTTGGATGCCCCTTCGAAAGCGTTGGCGCGCATTGAAATGCGCTCTGCCGCTTTCGGCAAAGACCGCGATTATAGCCAGCTTCTTCGGCCGTGTGCCAGTTCAGGCCGCAGTCTGTTCCAGGAAACGTTGCGCATCGAGCGCTGCCATGCAGCCGGTGCCGGCGCTGGTGATGGCCTGGCGGTAGACGTGGTCCTGCACGTCGCCGGCCGCGAACACGCCCGGCACGGTGGTCATCGTCGCGAAGCCGCCCAGGCCGCTGCGCGTGACGATGTAGCCGTCCTTCATCTCGACCTGGCCCTTGAAGATGTCGGTGTTGGGCTGGTGGCCGATCGCGATGAAGCAGCCCTTCAGCGTCAGGTCGTTGGTGCTGCCGTCCTGCGTGCTCTTCAGGCGCACGCCGGTCACGCCGGAGGCATCGCCCAGCACCTCGTCGAGCGTCTGCCACAGGTGCAGCTCCATCTTGCCGGCCTTGACCTTCTCGGCCACCTTGTCGATCAGGATGGCCTCGGCGCGGAACTTGTCGCGGCGGTGGATCAGGTGCACCTTGCGGGCGATGTTCGACAGGTACAGCGCTTCCTCGACCGCGGTGTTGCCGCCGCCGACCACGCAGACGTCCTGGTCGCGGTAGAAGAAGCCGTCGCAGGTGGCGCAGCCGCTGACGCCGCGGCCCATGAAGGCCTCTTCCGACGGCAGGCCGATGTACTTGGCCGAGGCGCCGGTGCAGATGATCAGCGCGTCACAGGTGTAGGTGTGGGAGTCGCCCTTCAGCGTGAACGGGCGCTTCGAGAAGTCGACCTGGTTGATGTGGTCGAACACGATCTCGGTGTTGAAGCGCTCGGCGTGCTGCAGGAAGCGCTGCATCAGGTCCGGTCCTTGCACGCCCATCACGTCGGCCGGCCAGTTGTCGACCTCGGTCGTCGTCATCAGCTGCCCGCCCTGCGCGATGCCGGTGACCAGCATCGGCTTCAGGTTGGCGCGGGCCGCGTAGATGGCGGCGGTGTAGCCGGCCGGGCCGGAGCCAAGAATGAGGACCTGGGCATGCTTGGGGGTGCTGTTCATGAAGAAGCTCGACGGAATCTGGTGGGCGCGCGTGGCGCGAAGGCAGCGAAATGCAGCGATTGACAGAGAAAAACGCCGTCGAGTCTGACATGGGGTTGACTCCGGCTGGTGTCAATCTGCGTAATGGTGACAATAGCGAAATTGTAGGAACTGTGAGTTTTTCACGTTTGCCGACAACCACCCCATAAGGAGGAAGTTCGATGGCCATGTTGTCCAATCTTGACCTCATTCGGCGCGTACCGCTGTTCTCGATGCTCACCAACGAGCAGGCGTCGGCGATCGCGGACAGCGTTGTCAAGCGCCGCTTCCGTCGCGGTGAAATCGTCGTGGAGCATGGCAAGAAGTCGAATGCCCTCTTCATCCTGCTGACCGGCCGCGCCCGCGTGCTCACCTCGGATTCGCGTGGCCGCGAGGTCATCCTCGCGGTGCTGCAGCCCGGCGACTACGTCGGCGAGATGAGCCTGATCGACAACGAGCCGCACTCGGCCACCGTCCGCGCCGAGGTGCAGACCGACATGCTGATCCTCGGCCGTGCCGAGTTCGCGCGCTGCCTGCCGGAGAACTCGAGCCTGTCTTACGCGATCATGCGCGGCCTGGTGTCGCGCCTGCGCAGCGCAGACCGCCAGATCGAATCGCTCGCGCTGCTCGACGTCTACGGCCGGGTCGCGCGCTCGCTGCTCGACATGTCCGAGGACGACGGCGACGTGAAGATCATCCGCAACAAGGTGTCGCGCCAGGACCTGGCGAAGATCGTCGGCGCCTCGCGCGAGATGGTCAGCCGCGTGATGAAGGACCTCGAAGACCGCGGCATCGTCGAAACGCAGGAGAACGGCTCGGTGATCATCAAGGAGCGCCTGACGAGTGGTTGACCAGCCTGAGGGCGCTGCGGCGCGATCGGCCACAATCGCCGGATGACTTTTCCGCTCGGATCGCTTCGTGCCGAAGGCGGCGCTGCCGCACCGACCCATGCCGCCCCGGCCAACGCCGGCGGCACCTACACCCGCTCCGCGGCGGGCGGCGGTGACCCCGACGTCGACCGCGCCGGCCTGCGCACCCAGCTCGCGGTGCTGATCGGCGGCGTGCTGTGGCTGCTGGCCGTGCTGGCGCTCGCCACGCACCAGGCCGCCGACAGCGCGTTCTCCACCTCCGGCAGCACGGCCGCCGCGCTGAACAAGGCCGGCACGCTGGGCGCCTGGTTCTCCGACATCGCGTTCGTCGTGTTCGGCTACTCGACCTGGTGGCTGCTGGCCATCGCCGCGCGGGCTTGGCTCTCGGCGCTGGCCCGGCTGCTGCGCCATGGCGAAGAGCCTGCCCTTCCGCGCGACAAGCGCCGCCCGCTGTGGGCCTTCTGGGTCGGCGTGCTGCTGCTGATGGTGGCGAGCACGGCGCTCGAATGGACGCGGCTCTACCAATGGGAAAGCTTCGTCGCGGGCGGCCATGCCGGCGGCGTGATCGGCTACCTGCTCGGCCCGGCCAGCATGAAACTGCTCGGCTTCGCCGGCTCCGGCGTGCTGTGGATCGCGATGCTGGTGGCCGGCAGCGCACTTGCATTTGGTTTCTCCTGGGTGCGCCTGGCCGAGCGCATCGGCACCTGGGTCGATTCGCTGCGCGAGCGCCGCGTCGAGCGCATCGAACGCGCCGAGGACCACCGCCTCGGTGAGCAGGCGCTGCGCGAGCGCGAGCACGTCGTCGAGGTCGAGCACCAGCTGGCCGAAGACCACGCGCCGATCGTCATCGAGACGCCGGTGGTCGAGGTGCCCAAGTCGGAGCGGGTCGTCAAGGAGCGTCAGAAGCCGCTCTTCACCGAACTGACCGACACCAGGCTGCCGCAGGTCGACCTGCTCGACGCCGCGCCCGGCCGCATGGAAACGGTGACGCCCGAGACGCTGGAGATGACCTCGCGGCTGATCGAGAAGAAGCTGAAGGACTTCGGCGTCGAGGTGCGCGTGGTGGCCGCCTCGCCGGGCCCGGTGATCACCCGCTACGAGATCGAGCCGGCCACCGGCGTGAAGGGCTCGCAGGTCGTCAACCTCGCGAAGGACCTGGCGCGCTCGCTGAGCCTGGTCAGCATCCGCGTGGTCGAGACGATCCCCGGCAAGAACTACATGGCGCTGGAGCTGCCGAACGCGAAGCGGCAGACGATCCGGCTGTCGGAGATCCTCGGCTCGCAGGTCTACAACGATGCGTCGTCGCAGTTGACGATGGGCCTGGGCAAGGACATCGTCGGCGGCCCGGTGGTGGCCGATCTCGCGAAGATGCCGCACTGCCTGGTGGCCGGCACCACCGGCTCGGGCAAGTCGGTCGGCATCAACGCGATGATCCTCAGCCTGCTCTACAAGGCCGAGGCCCGCGACGTGCGGCTGATCCTGATCGACCCGAAGATGCTCGAGATGAGCGTCTACGAAGGTATTCCGCACCTGCTGGCACCGGTCGTCACCGACATGAAGCATGCGGCCAACGCGCTGAACTGGTGCGTCGGCGAGATGGAGCGGCGCTACAAGCTGATGAGCAAGCTGGGCGTGCGCAACCTGAGCGGCTACAACAAGAAGATCGCCGATGCCGCCGAGCGCGGCGAGTCGCTCGGCAACCCGTTCAGCCTGACGCCCGAGCAGCCCGAGCCGCTCGAGCGCCTGCCGTTCGTCGTGGTCGTGATCGACGAGCTGGCCGACCTGATGATGGTGGTCGGCAAGAAGATCGAGGAGCTGATCGCCCGCCTCGCGCAGAAGGCGCGCGCGGCCGGCATCCACCTGATCCTCGCCACGCAGCGGCCGAGCGTCGACGTGATCACCGGCCTGATCAAGGCCAACATCCCGACGCGCCTGTCGTTCCAGGTCAGCAGCAAGATCGACAGCCGCACCATCCTCGACCAGATGGGCGCCGAGGCGCTGCTGGGCATGGGCGACATGCTGTACATGCCGTCGGGCACCGGCCTGCCGATCCGCGTGCACGGCGCCTACGTCAGCGACGAAGAGGTGCATCGCGTCGTCAAGTACCTGAAGGAGCAGGGCGCGCCGAACTACATCGAGGGCATCCTCGAGGGCGGCACGCTCGACACCGAAGGCGGCGATGCCGCACCGGGTGCGGCGGGCGAGGGCGGCGGCGAGGCCGACCCGATGTACGACCAGGCGGTCGGCATCGTGCTGCAGCACCGGCGCGCCTCGATCTCGCTGGTGCAGCGCCACCTGCGCATCGGCTACAACCGCGCGGCCCGGCTGCTGGAACAAATGGAGAAATCCGGGCTCGTAACTGCCATGTCCACCAACGGCAACCGCGACATCGTCGTGCCGAATCGCGATGAATGACCGCCCCCACCGCATGAAGACTCTTCGTTCACTGATGGCGCTGCTGCTCGCCACCGCGGCCGCCGCGGCCCACGCCGACGCGGTCGACACGCTGCGCGAGTTCGTGCGCGACGTGAAGAGCGGCAAGGCCGCGTTCACGCAGACCGTCACCGCGCCCGACGGCGTCAAGAAGAAGAACTCCAGCGGCAGCTTCGAGTTCGTGCGGCCGAACCGCTTCCGCTTCGCCTATGCGAAGCCGGTCAACCAGCTGATCGTCGCTGATGGGCAGAAGGTCTGGATCTACGACGCCGACCTGAACCAGGCGAGCTCGCGCAAGCTGACGCAGGCGCTCGGTGCGACGCCGGCCGCGCTGCTGGCGGGTGGCTCGCTCGAGAAGGATTTCGAGCTCGCGCCGCTGCCCGACAAGGACGGCCTGTCGTGGGTGCAGGCGACGCCGAAGGCCAAGGACAGCGCGTTCCAGGCGGTTCGCGTCGGCTTCAAGGCCAAGGACCTGGCCGCGATCGAGATCACCGACGGCTTCGGCCAGCGTTCGCTGCTGCAGTTCAACGGCTTCGCGGCGAACGCGGCCATCCCCGCGGACAGCTTCGTCTTCACGGTGCCGAAGGGCGCGGACCTGATCGAGCAGTGATCATTCGCGATGGCCGATCAGCAACTCCCCTTCTTCGATGAAGCCGAGATCGACCGCCAGGCGCCGCTCGCCGAACGCCTGCGCCCGCGCACGCTGAACGAGGTGATCGGCCAGCAGCAGCTGCTGGGCGAGGGCAAGCCGCTGCGCGTCGCGTTCGAATCGGGCCGGCTGCATTCGATGATCCTGTGGGGCCCGCCTGGCGTCGGCAAGACGACGCTGGCGCGGCTGATGTCGGATGCGTTCGACGCGCAGTTCATCGCGATCTCGGCGGTGCTCGGCGGCGTGAAGGACATCCGCGAGGCCGTCGAGCGCGCCAACGCGGCCCGCACCAGCGGCCGCCGCACGGTGGTGTTCGTCGACGAGGTGCACCGCTTCAACAAGGCGCAGCAGGATGCTTTCCTGCCGCACGTCGAGTCGGGCCTGTTCACCTTCATCGGCGCGACCACCGAGAACCCGTCGTTCGAGGTCAACTCGGCGCTGCTGTCGCGCGCGACGGTGCACGTGCTGAAGAGCCTGGACGACACCGACATGGCGACGCTGCTCGAGCGCGCCCAGGCGCTGCTGGCAGCGCCACCGATGAGCGATGCCGCGGCCAAGCGCCTGATCGGCTATGCCGACGGCGATGCGCGGCGCCTGCTGAACGCCTACGAGAACCTGGTGCGCATGGCCGGCGGGCTGGCCGAGATCGACGAGGCCCAGCTCGAGAAATCGCTCGGCGAGCAGCTGCGCCGCTACGACAAGGGCGGCGAGCAGTTCTACGACACGATCTCGGCGCTGCACAAATCCGTGCGCGGCAGCGATCCCGATGCGGCGCTGTACTGGTTCGTGCGCATGCTCGATGGCGGCGTCGACCCGCGCTACGCGGCACGCCGCCTGGTGCGCATGGCGAGTGAAGACATCGGCCTGGCCGACCCGCGCGCGCTGCGCATGACGCTCGACGCGGCCGAGACCTACGAGCGCCTGGGCTCGCCCGAGGGCGAGCTGGCGCTCGCGCAGGCGGTGGTGTTCCTCGCGATGGCCCCGAAGTCGAACGCCGTCTACGCCGCCTACAAGGCGGTGCGCAGCTTCATCCAGCAGGACGGCACCCGCCCGGTGCCGCTGCACCTGCGCAACGCACCGACAAAGCTCATGAATGACCTCGACTACGGCCGCGAGTACCGCTACGCCCACGACGAGGAGGGCGGTTTCGCGGCCGGCGAGCGCTACTGGCCCGACGATATGGAAACGCCGCACTTCTACCAGCCCGTGCCCCGCGGATTGGAACTGCGTATCGGAGAGCGCCTGCAGGAACTGCGCCGGCTGAATGAAGAGTCCAGCAGGAAACGCTGAGGATCCGGGTAAACGCCGAGACTTGTTCTGTTCCGCCCGGGTAACCGAGGCCTGTTTTCGCGGTGAGCGCCCTCTAGAATCCGCCGCCACCGCGCCATTTGGGCGCAGCGCAGCCCGCCAGATAGACACGGCGGGCTTTTTGCTACAGGAAGTGTGGCTGGCTTCGCGCGGCAGCTGTTCTTTGAATCGACAAGGCTGCCGCCTTGGATTTCCGCAGGAGACTTTTCACATGGATACCTTCATCCAGCAGATCATCAACGGTCTGGTGCTGGGCAGCGTGTATGCGCTGGTCGCACTGGGCTACACGATGGTCTACGGCATCATCAACCTGATCAATTTCGCGCACGGTGAGGTGCTGATGGTGGGCGCGCTCACCAGTTGGACGGTCGTCACGGCGCTCGCCGGCACCGGCATGCCGGGCTGGCTGCTGATGCTGATCTCGCTGATCGCCGCGATCGTGGTGTGCTCGGCACTCAACTACACGATCGAGAAGATCGCCTACCGGCCGCTGCGCACCGCGCCGCGGCTGGCGCCGCTGATCACCGCGATGGGCATGTCGCTGCTGCTGCAGACGCTCGCGATGATCATCTGGAAGCCGAACTACAAGTCGTACCCGATCCTGCTGCCGAGCGAGCCCTTCTTCATCGGCGGCGCGGTGATCAACACCGTGCAGATCCTGATCCTGGTCGTCACCGCGATCACGCTGGCCGGGCTGATGTACCTGGTGAACCGCACCAAGCTGGGCCGCGCGATGCGTGCCACCGCCGAGAACCCGCGCGTCGCGAGCCTGATGGGCGTCAAGCCCGACACGGTGATCTCGGCCACCTTCATCATCGGCGCGGCGCTCGCGGCGCTGGCCGGCGTGATGTACGCCGCCAACTACGGCTCGGTGCAGCACTCGATGGGCTTCCTGCCGGGGCTGAAGGCCTTCACCGCGGCGGTGTTCGGCGGCATCGGCAACCTGGCCGGCGCGATGGTCGGCGGCGTGGCGCTCGGCGTGATCGAGTCGCTCGGCGCCGGCTACATCGGCGACCTGACCGGCGACGTGCTGGGCAGCCACTACCAGGACATCTTCGCCTTCATCGTGCTGATCCTCGTGCTGACGCTGCGCCCGAAGGGCCTGCTCGGCGAGCGTGTCGCGGATCGAGCCTGAGCACGGAAGGAACCCACCATGAACCTCAGAGACAACAAGATCGGGACCTACGTCGCCTTCGCCATCGTGCTGGCGATCGTGCCCTTCATCGCGCAGTACTTCGGCAACGCCTGGGTGCGCATCCTCGACATCGCGCTGCTGTACGTGCTGCTCGCGCTCGGGCTCAACATCGTGGTCGGCTACGCCGGCCTGCTCGACCTGGGCTACGTCGCGTTCTACGCGGTCGGCGCCTACCTGTTCGGGCTGCTCGCGTCGCCTCAACTGGCGGACACCTTCCCGCGCATCGCCGAGATGTTCCCGGGCGGGCTGCACACGCCGTGGTGGCTCGCGATCCCGATCGGGGCGTTGGTGGCCGGCATCTTCGGCGTGGTGCTGGGCGCACCGACGCTGAAGCTGCGCGGCGACTACCTGGCGATCGTCACGCTAGGCTTCGGTGAAATCATCCGCGTGTTCATGAACAACCTGGACGCGCCGGTCAACATCACCAACGGCCCGAAGGGCCTCGCGCAGATCGATTCGTTCAACTTCCTCGGCTACGACCTCGGCAAGCGCCACAGCCTGTTCGGCATCATCGACCTGCCGCCGGTCACCAGCTACTACTTCTTCTTCCTGGCGCTGGTGATCCTCAGCGTGCTGATCTGCTACCGGCTCGAGCGCTCGCGCATCGGCCGCGCGTGGATGGCGATCCGCGAAGACGAGATCGCGGCCAAGGCGATGGGCATCAACACCCGCAACCTGAAGCTGCTGGCGTTCGGCATGGGCGCCACCTTCGGCGGCGTGTCGGGCGTGCTGTTCTCGACCTTCCAGGGCTTCATCTCGCCGGAATCGTTCAGCCTGCAGGAGTCGGTGATGATCGTCGCGATGGTGGTGCTGGGCGGCATCGGCCACATCCCGGGCGTGATCCTCGGCGCGCTGCTGCTGTCGGCACTGCCCGAGGTGCTGCGCTACGTGGCCGGCCCACTGCAGAACATGACCGACGGCCGGCTCGACGCCGCCATCCTGCGCCAGCTGCTGATCGCGCTGGCGATGATCGCCATCATGTTGTCGCGCCCGCGGGGCCTGTGGCCTTCGCCGGAGCACGGCAAGGCGGCTCCCGTTCCGACCAAATAACAACAAGGAGCCCCGCATGGCAGAAACTGTTCTCAAGGTCAGTGGCGTCTCCAAGCGCTTCGGCGGCCTGCAAGCCCTCTCCGATGTCGGCATCACGATCGAGGCCGGCCAGGTGTATGGCCTGATCGGCCCGAACGGCGCCGGCAAGACGACCTTCTTCAACGTGCTGACCGGGCTGTACACGCCCGATTCCGGCAGCTTCGAGCTGGGCGGCAAGCCCTACCAGCCGACCGCGGTGCACGAGGTGGCGAAGGCCGGCATCGCGCGCACCTTCCAGAACATCCGGCTGTTCGCCGAGATGACGGCGCTCGAGAACGTGATGGTCGGCCGCCACGTGCGCACCAGCTCGGGCCTGATCGGCGCGGTGTTCCGCACCAGCGGCTTCAAGGCCGAAGAGGCCGCGATCGCGAAGCGCGCGCAGGAGCTGCTCGACTACGTCGGCATCGGCAAGTACGCCGAGTTCAAGGCCCGCACGCTGAGCTACGGCGACCAGCGCCGGCTGGAGATCGCTCGCGCGCTCGCCACCGACCCGAAGCTGATCGCGCTCGACGAGCCGGCCGCCGGCATGAACGCGACCGAGAAGGTCGTGCTGCGCGAGCTGATCGACCGCATCCGCAATGACGGCCGCACGATCCTGCTGATCGAGCACGACGTGAAGCTGGTGATGGGCCTGTGCGATCGCGTCACCGTGCTCGACTACGGCAAGCAGATCGCCGAAGGCACGCCGGCCGACGTGCAACGCAACGAAAAGGTGATCGAGGCTTACCTCGGTGCCGGACACAAGACTCACTGAGGACGCCCGAACCATGGCAGCAACGTTGTTGAAAGTCAGCGGACTGAGGGTCGCCTACGGCGGCATCCAGGCCGTGAAGGGCGTGTCGTTCGAAGTGCATGAGGGCGAGCTGGTCAGCCTGATCGGTGCCAACGGCGCGGGCAAGACCACCACGCTGAAGGCGGTGACCGGCCTGCAGCCGGTGGCCGCCGGCGACATCGAATTCCTCGGCAAGCCGATCAAGGGGCAGGGTCCGTGGGACCTGGTCAAGCAGGGCCTGGTGATGGTGCCCGAGGGCCGCGGCACCTTCACGCGGATGTCGATCACCGAGAACCTGCAGATGGGCGCCTTCGTGCGCAACGACAAGGAGATCGACGCCGACATCGAGAAGGTGTTCGCGATCTTCCCGCGCCTGAAGGAGCGCCGCAACCAGCTGGCCGGCACGATGTCGGGCGGCGAGCAGCAGATGCTGGCGATGGGCCGCGCGCTGATGGCCCGACCCAAGGTGCTGCTGCTCGACGAGCCGTCGATGGGCCTGTCGCCGATCATGGTCGACAAGATCTTCGAGGTGGTGGCCGACATCCATGGCCGCGGCACCACGGTGCTGCTGGTCGAGCAGAACGCGAGCCGCGCGTTGCAGCTGGCCAACCGCGGCTACGTGATGGAGTCGGGCGAGGTCACGATGGACGGCGACGCCAAGGCGCTGCTGGACGACCCGAAAGTGCGCGCCGCCTATCTCGGCGAGTGAGGGGGCAATCCGGGGGCGTTTCCACCCGCTTGGGTGGTACCGCTCGCGGGGGTGCGTTCCTATACTGGCCCGCACAAAACGGCCCGGGACCAGGGCCGCGCCAACCCCTAGGAGTCTTTCGATGCAAGCCACCCTGCGCCCGTCCGGCCTGACCGGTCTGTCCCTTGTCGCCGTCGCCACTGCCGCGCTGCTCAGCGCCTGCGGCTCCACCATGCCGACGATGGGCGACAACAAGGGCACCGTGTCGGGCGCCGCCGGCGGCAGCACCGCCGAGAACAACAACAGCCAGCTCGAGAAGTGCAGCGAATCGCTGGGCACGCTGGCCGTGCAGGAAGACACCACCGCGCCCTGGTACTACCAGCTGCGCCAGCACCAGCTCGGCTCGACCATCCCGGTGCTGCGCCTGATGGTGCAGCAGAGCAACTGCTTCGTGATCGTCGAACGCGGCGGTGCGATGAACAACATGATGAAGGAGCGCTCGCTCGAACAAAGCGGCGAGGTGCGCGCCAACAGCAACTTCGGCAAGGGCCAGATGGTCGCGGCCGACTACACGATGAGCCCGGCGATCCAGTTCTCGGGCAAGACCGGTGGTGGCGGCGGCTTCCTCGGCGGTGGCGGGCTTGGCCTGCTGGGCGCGGTGGCCGGCAACGTGAGCCGCAACGAGGCCTCGACGACGCTGCTGTTGATCGACAACCGCTCGGGCGTGCAGATCTCGGCTGCTGAAGGCACCGCGAAGAACTTCGACTTCGGCATGTTCGGCGCCGCCTTCACCGGCGGGCTGGTCGGCGGTGGTGGCGGCTATGCGAACACGCCCCAGGGCAAGGTGGTCGTGACCGCGTTCGCCGACTCGTTCAACCAGATGGTGAAGTCGCTGCGCAACTACAAGGCGCAGACCGTCAAGGGCGGCCTGGGCACCGGCGGTCGCCTGGGGGTCGATGGCGGTACGACGCCGGCATCGCAGCCGCAGGCGCCAGCCAAAAAGAAGTAAATCGAGACGTGATGGCTTCAGTCGACCTTCGCGCCTGAAGCCTTCACCACCTGCTCGTACTTCGCGCGTTCGCGCTTGACGAACGCGCCGAACTGCTCCGGCGTGCTCGGGATCGGCTCGGCCATCAGCGTCGCGAAGCGTGCCTTGATGTCGGGCGATGCGAGCGCGTCGGTGAACGCCTTGTTCAACTTGCGCGTCAGGTCGGCCGGCAAGCCGGCCGGGCCGAACAGGCCGAACCAGGTGTTGACGTCGAAGCGCGCCAGCCCGCCGCCGGCTTCGGCGATCGTCGGCACATCGGGCATCGCGCTCGAACGCGCCGAGGTCGTGACGGCCAGCGCGCGCAGCTTGCCGGCCTTGATGTTGGCCGACGCGGTCGCCAGGTTGTCGAAGTTCAGGTCGACCTGGCCCGACAGCAGCGCGAGCTGCGCCGGGTTGCCGCCCGAATACGGGATGTGGACCATGAACACGCCGGCCTGCGCCTTGAACATCTCGCCGGCCAAGTGGCCTGCGCTGCCGTTGCCGCCGGAACCGTAGTTCAGCTTGCCGGGGTTCTTCTTCGCGTACGCGACCAGGTCGGCCACGCTGCGGATGCCGAGTTTCGTCGCGGTCTCCGGGTTCATCACCAGCACGTTCGGCACCTGGGCCACGCCGGTGATCGGCGTGAAATCGCGGATCGGGTCGTACGGGATGCGCGCGTACAGCCACGGGTTGATGGCATGCGTCGCGACCGCGCCCATCACGATCGTCAGGCCGTCGGGTGCCGACTTGGCGACTGCATCGGCGCCGATGTTGCCGCCGGCACCGGCCTTGTTGTCGACGATCACGACGCCGAGGCTGTCCTTGACCTTGTCGGCCAGCGCGCGTGCGATCACGTCGAGCGGACCGCCGGGCGAATAGGGCACGACCAGCCGGATCGGCTTGCTGTTCTGGGCCGAAGCCACGGAAGAAAAGGTGGGCAGGGCGGCGGCGCCGACCAGGGAGAGGAGGTGTCTGCGTTGCATCGAGGGGTCTCAGGCAGGGTGCTTGTCGGCTTCCGACGTGAATGAATCGGCGTAGAACTCTTCGGCGGGCAGGCCGCAGTAGGCGACCAGGTCGCGCTGGGCCGATTCCACCATCACCGGCGCGCCACAGGCATACACCTGGTGGCCCGACAGGTCGGGCAGGTCGGCCATCAGCACCTGGTGGACGAAGCCGGTGCGGCCGCTCCAGCCGTCGTCGGGCTTCGGCTCGGACAGCACCGGCACGTAGCGCAGCCACGGCAACTCATCGGCGGCCTGCAGCATCCAGTCGTGCAGGTACAGGTCGGCGCAGCTGCGGCAGCCCCAGTAGACGACGGCGGGGCGGGCGGCGTCCTGGATCTTGGCCGTGTGGCGCAGGTGCTCGACGATCGCCTTGATCGGCGCGAAGCCGGTGCCGCTGGCCAGCAGCACCATCGGCTTGGCAGAATCCTCGCGCAGGAAGAAGCTGCCGAACGGGCCTTCGAGGCGCAGGATCTCTTTCTCCTTCATCGCACCGAACACGTGGTCGGTGAACTTGCCGCCGGGCATGTGGCGGATGTGCAGCTCGATGCCAGGGTGCTGCTCCTGCGTGTGCGGCGCGTTGGCCATGCTGTAGCTGCGGCGGCTGCCGTCGCGCAGCACGAACTCGATGTACTGGCCGGCGTGGTAGCGCAGGCGGTCGTTCGCCGGCAGCTGCAGGTGCAGCAGCGCCACGTCGGCGGCGGGCCGTTCGATGCGGTTGACGCGGCACGGCATCTTGCGCACCGGGAACTCGCCGGCGCCGGCGACGGTGCGGGCCTCGAGCACCACGTCGGTCTGCGGCGCGGCGCAGCAGGTCAGCACGAAGCCGGCTTCTTCTTCGGCGTCGCTCAGCGCCTTGGCCTGGTGGGCGCCGTGGATCACGCGGCCTTCGAGCAGCTTGCACTTGCAGGAGCCGCAGGCGCCGTCCTTGCAACCGTAGGGCAGGCCGATGCCCTGGCGGATCGCGGCCGCGAGGATCGGCTCGTCGCGGTCGACCTGGAAACTCGTGCCGCTGGGCTGCACGGTCGCGGTGAAAGTCATGGGGTAACCTCGAAACCAGCCCTCGATTCTGCCCGCGATCCAATGCCCTTCCGTCCCGACCTGCCGACGCGCTTCAAGCACCCCACCGTGTTGGTCGTCGGCTGCGGCGATGTCGGCCAGCGCGTCGTCCGCCTGCTGCAGGGGCGCTGGCGTGTGCTGGCCCTCACGTCGTCGCAGGCGCGCGTGCCGGCGCTGCGCGCGCTCGGCGTGTGCCCGCTGGTGGGCAACCTGGACGATGCGGTAACGCTCGGCCGACTGGCCGGGCTGGCCGACGCGGTGTTGCACCTGGCGCCGCCGCCGGGCGAGGGCGCCGACGATCCGCGCACCGCGGCGCTGCTGCAGGCGCTGGCCCGCTCGACGCGCGTGCGGCGCATCGTCTACGGCAGCACCAGTGGCGTGTACGGCGATGCCGGCGGCGCGCGCTTCGATGAGACCCGCGCCACCGCGCCGGCCAGCGATCGCGCCCGGCGGCGCGTCGATGCCGAGACGCGGCTGCGCTGGCATGGGCGGCGCTTCGGCGTGGCGGTGACGATCCTGCGCATCCCCGGCATCTACGCGGGCGATCGACCCGGCGGGCACCCGCGCGAGCGCCTCGCGCGCGGCACGCCGGTGCTGCGGGCGGAAGACGACGTGTACACCAACCACATCCATGCCGACGACTTGGCGCGCGCCTGCGTCGCGGCGCTGCATCGCGGGTTGCCGCAGCGCATCGTGCACGCGAGCGACGACACCGAGCTGAAGATGGGCGACTACTTCGACCTCGCGGCCGACCTGTGCGGCTTGCCGCGGCCACCGCGCATCACGCGCGACGAAGCGCGGCAGCAGTTGCCGGCGATGCAGATGTCGTTCTTGTCGGAGTCGCGAAGGCTCGGCAACCGGCGGCTGCGTGAAGAACTGCGGTTGAAGCTGCGCTACCCGACGGTGCGCGACGGCCTGCTCGCTTGATCTGATCGCTGTCAGACCCCGAGCGACTGCGTCAGCGTTTTCATGCGGTCGGTAGCCCGCGCCTTCAACGTCTGCGTTTCGTCGCCGCGCCGCACCTCGAGCGTGACCTCGCGCTCCGGCGTGTTGCCGCGCCACAGCGTCTTGTAGAAGCGCTCCAGCCCGCCGACCGCGACACCGTCGATGCGCAGGATCAAGTCGCCGGCCTGCAACCCGGCGGCCTCGGCCGGGCTGCCGCGGTTCACCTTGACGACCCGCACCTTGCCGTCGGACTCGACGCAGTTCAGGCCCAACCACGGCCGGTGGCTCAGCGCGGTGCTGCCGCTCTCGCGCATCTCCTTCAAGATCGGCTTCAGCAGGTCGACCGGCACGAACATGTTGCCGGGCAGGCGCGGCGCATCCTCGCCGGCGGCGTCGGCGACGATCAGCGAGCCGATGCCCAGCAGCTCGCCATTCGCGTTGAACAGCGCCGCGCCGCTGTGGTCGGCGCGCGGCGGCGAGGTGAACAGCGCGCCGTCGATGTGGTATTCCCAGTAGCCGGAGAACGCGCGCCGCGACACGACCCGCGCGATGCTCAGTTCGCCCTGGCCGATCGGCGTGCTGCCGCTCACGATCATCACCGGTTCGTCGGACGCGAGCTGGCTGGTGTCGCCGAGCGGCGCGGGCGGCAGGCGCAGCGGCGTGAGCGGTTGCAGCAAGCCGAAGCCGGTGGCCTGGTCGTAGGCGACGACCCGCGCCGGCACGACGCGCGACGAATCCAGCTGCAGGTCGACCTGGTCGGCCTCGAGGATCAGGTAGCCGATGGTGAGCACCAGGCCGTCGGCGCCGATCACGACGCCCGAGCCGAGGCGCAGCTTGCCGAGGGTGTCGGCCGACGTCGCGTGGCCGAGCACCTGCACCTGCACGCCGACCACCGCGGCCGCGGCGCGGGCGAGCAGTTCGCCCTGTTCGTTCAGCGTGGCGTCGTCATCGGAGGGCGCCGCCACCGCGAGCGCGGCACTGCAGGCCGCCCATGCCCCGAGCAGCCAGCCGGCTGCCCACCTGCGCGCCGTGCTGCGCATCACATGAAGCCGATCGCTCATGGGGCCCTCCGGGACGAGAAACTCGTCCGGTGAGCATGAGCGCTTCGGCCCGCCCCTGGGTGAGGCGGGGCTTTTCGCGGCGTGAAATCAGCGTCGGCGGCCGAACGGTGGCTGGCCGCGCCAATAGCGGATCATCAACCAGCCACCGAAGATGCCGCCGAGGTGCGCGAAGTGCGCCACGCCGGCCATCGTGCCGGTGACGCCGAACAGCAGTTCGAGGCCGCCGTAGATCGCGACGAAGGTCTTGGCCTTCATCGGGATCGGCGGGATCAGCGGCACGATGGTGCGGTTGGGGAACATCATCGCGAAGCCGAGCAGCAGCCCGAACAGGCCGCCGGAGGCGCCGACGGTCGGGAAGTTGGCGCCCATCAGTGCGCAGACGATGAGCTGGAAGCCGGCTGCCGCGACGACGCTGGCCATGTAGAACTGCAGGAAGCGCTTCGCGCCCCACAGGCGTTCGAGTTCGGCGCCGAACATCCACAGGCCGAGCATGTTGAACAGCAGGTGGTTGAAGCCGCCGTGCAGGAAGCCGTAGGTCACGATCTGCCAGGGCAGGAAGCCGGCGCCGATCGGCCACAGGGCCAGGAAGCGGTCGACGACGAAGCCGAGCACGTACTGCAGGCAGAACATGCCCACGTTGATCAGCAGCAGGGCCTGGGTGACGGGTGGCAACGACGGCATGCAGATTCCGCGACAAGGGAAGGGGCGCCAAGCGTACCCGGTTTGGGCCTTTCCCTGAAAGGCTGTGGCAAACTCTCACCCCCTGCACCGGCCTCGGTGGCGAAATTGGTAGACGCGCGGGACTCAAAATCCCGTTCCGCAAGGAGTGTCGGTTCGATTCCGACCCGAGGCACCAGAACCAAAGCTCCTGATGCGCATCCTTCACTGGTAATCCGCCTCACACAGTAGCTAATGTAAGCCCGCAAAATCCCGCGCGCAATCCCCAAAAGTCACATTCCGCCCCGCGCCGTTCCCGCGGACAATCCCGCGCCATGGCGTACATCACGAAGGTAGCGAACGGCTGGCGCGCGCAGGTCGAGCGCAACGGCGAGCGGCGATCCGCGACCCGCGACACGAAGAGCGAGGTCGTGCAATGGGCTGCTGAAGTCGAGGCCGAACT
>NZ_FRCQ01000041.1 GCF_900142965.1 Rhizobacter sp. OV335 | reverse complement strand
GTCTCGACGATCACATGGCCGATCTCGTTGACGGCGAGCTGGTTCGCGTCGATCGCCTCCAGCGTGTGGATGTCGAGCCGGCTCTCGATCGCGGTGATGCGCGCCTGCACCCAGCGGTTGCCGTGGCGCACCCAGTACTTGCGGCCGACGACGGCGGGTTCGGTGTCGAGCCACGCGAGCGTCGCGCTGAAGCGCTGCGTCTCGTGGATGGTCGACGGCGTCGAGATCCAGTCGCCGCGCGAGACGTCGAGCTGCCGGTCGAGCACGACGCCCGCCGACTGGCCGGCCTCGACCACGTCGACGACGTCGCCGGCCAGGCGCACCTCGGCGACCATCGCGGTCTGGTTGCTCGGGAAGACCTGTACCGTGTCGCCGGCCTTCACGCGGCCGTGGGCGACGCGGCCGTACAGCGTGCGCGGCTGGTTGCCGGTGCCTTCGCCTTCGCGCGACACGTACTGCACGGGGATCAGCAGGTCGCCGTCCTTGCGCTCCTGCAGCGCCGGCAGCGCTTCCAGCAACTGCAGCAGCGACGGGCCGTCGTACCAGTCGGCGGCGAGCGGTTGCGTGACGTTGTCGCCGCGCAGCGCCGACACCGGGATCACGCCGGCCACCGCGATGCCGGCCTGCTGCGCGAACGCCAGCAGCGCGGTCTTGGTCGCCGTGAAGGCCTGCGCCGGGTCGCTCACCGCATCGAGCTTGTTGACCGCGAAAACAATGCTCGGCACGCGCAGCAGGTGCGCCAGCAGTGCATGGCGGCGGGTCTGCGCGAGCAGCGGCATCGGGCTGGCGTGGGTGTCGAGCTTGGTGATGTCGACCAGCACGACGGCCGCATCGCTGCCGGCCGCGGCCGTCACCATGTTGCGGGTGTACTGCTCATGGCCGGGCGCGTCGGCGATGATGAACTTGCGCTGCTTGGTCGCGAAGTAGCGGTAGGCCACGTCGATCGTGATGCCTTGCTCGCGCTCGGCCTCCAGGCCGTCGGTCAGCAGCGACAGGTCGATCGGCGCCCCGGCGGCGCGCTTCTCGAGCGTGTCGAGCTGATCGGCCAGGATCGCGCGGCTGTCGAACAGCAGCCGGCCGATCAGCGTGCTCTTGCCGTCGTCGACGCTGCCGGCGGTCAGGAATCTCAGGGCGCGGTGGTCTTTCACTTGCGGCGTGCTCATCAGAAATAGCCTTCCTTCTTGCGGCGTTCCATCGACGCGTCCGACGTGCGGTCGTCCATGCGGGTCGCGCCGCGTTCGCTGACGGTCACCTTCAGCGTCTCGGCGACGATCTCGGTCGCGTTCGCGGCCGGGCTCTCGACCGGGCAGGTGCAGGTCATGTCGCCCACCGTGCGAAAGCGCACCTCGGCGGTCTCGACCACCTCGCCGGCCTCGGGCGGCGTCACCTCGGTCAGCGGCACCAGCAGGCCCTTGCGGCGGATCACCTGGCGGTCGTGCGCGTAGTACAGGTTGGGCAGCGGGATCTTCTCGCGGGCGATGTACAGCCACACGTCGAGCTCGGTCCAGTTGCTGATCGGGAATGCGCGCATGTGCTCGCCCGGCTTGATGCGGGTGTTGAACAGCGTCCACAGCTCGGGGCGCTGCTCCTTCGGCTGCCATTGGCCGAAGCTGTCGCGGTGCGAGAAGATGCGCTCCTTCGCGCGGGCCTTCTCTTCATCGCGGCGCGCCCCGCCCATCAGCACGTCGAAGCGGTGTTCCTCGATGGCTTCGAGCAGCGCGACCGTCTGGTGGCCGTTGCGCGACTCCAGCGGGTGCGACAGGCGCACCGTGCCGCGCTTGATCGAGTCTTCGAGGTGGCCGACGACCAGGCGCTCGCCCATCTCGGCGACGCGGCGGTCGCGGAACTCGATCACTTCCGGAAAGTTGTGGCCGGTGTCGACGTGCAGCAGCGGGAACGGCAGGCGGCCCTTGTACTCGCCGTCGGCGCCTTTGGTTTTGAAGGCTTTTTCGGCCAGGCGCAGCACCACGCACGAATCCTTGCCGCCCGAGAACAGCAGCGCCGGGCGCTCGAACGCGGCGACGGTCTCGCGCAGGATGAAGATGGCTTCTTCCTCGAGCCAGTCGAGGTGGGATTGATCGAGACCGGCTGTCACGCGCTCGGGCGTCACGCGTTCGCGAAGGGAGGGGTCATCATGCAGCTTCATAGGGTCCTTCGTCGCTGGGCGCCCGCGCTCAATGGATGACGCGGAGCCCGGCGGTCAACAGAGACACGCACAACAACCCGCGCGTCACTTTGTCTGGCAGGGATCTGATCAATCGCGCGCCCAGCCAGATGCCCGGCAGAGATCCGACCAGCAGGCTGGCGAGCAGGGACCAGTCGACGTTCCCAAGCGCCGCATGCCCCAGGCCCGCGACCAGCGTGAGCACCGCCGCATGGGCGATGTCCGTTCCAATCAGGCGTTGAATGGGAAGTCGCGGATAGAGGACGAGGGTCAGGGTCGCGCCAATCGCTCCAGCGCCAATCGAACTGAGCGATACCAGGACACCCAGCAGCAGTCCCGCCAGAACGGTCAAGGCCCGCTTGCGCGATGTCGTGAGCAAGGCGTCAAGCTTCAGTCCGAGCGCGTGACAAAAGGGACGACAGGCCACCGCGGCCGCCGTCATGAGCAGTGCCACGCCCAGCACCTGCATCATCAGGTGGCTGACCCCCTTCGTCATGCCGGTGTATCGCATCAGCATGATCGTGATGACCGTCGCCGGGATGCTGCCCAGCAGCATCCAGGCGACGATTCCGTAGTCGACGTGGCCTTGGCGGTGGTGGGCGATCGTTCCGTTGGTCTTGGTGATTGCGGCGAACCACAAATCGGTGCCGATGGCCAGCGGTGCGCTGAGATTGAAGACGCCCATCAGAAGCGGCGTCATGAGCGATCCTCCACCCACGCCGGTCAAGCCGACAATGGCACCAATCACGAATCCACTCGCCACTGCCAGCCAGTCCATGACATCCCGATCTTGAGGTGCCGGCCAGGGCCGGCACGGTGGCTTGCGATCCAGCCCGACGCTCAGGCAGCGTCGGATGCCTCTTGTCTAGGCGAAGCTGTGCTGTGGCGCGGCATCATGCCCGGCGACACGAAACACAGAGATCGCCACAGACAGCTTCTCGGCCTGTTGACGCAGGCTCTCGGCCGCTGCCGAGGTCTCCTCGACCAGGGCCGAGTTTTGCTGCGTGGTGTTATCCAGCTGCGCCACCGCCTGATTGATCTGGCCGACACTGGAGTTCTGCTCCGAGCTGGATTGCGTGATGTCGGCGATCAACTCGCTCACCTTGCGAACCTGTTGCACGGCCTCGTCGATGGTCTTGCGCGCCGCATTGACCTGCACTGTGCCGGCGTCCACCTTTTCCACACTGGTGGTGATCAGGCTCTTGATCTCCTTCGCCGCGTCCGCCGAGCGCCGGGCCAGGTTGCGCACCTCTGCCGCGACCACGGCAAAACCTCGCCCTTGCTCGCCGGCGCGCGCCGCCTCCACAGCGGCGTTGAGTGCCAGGATGTTGGTCTGGAAGGCGATGCCGTCGATCACCGTGATGATGTCGGATATCTTGCGGCTCGAATCCTGGATGCCCTCCATGGTCTCGACCACACGCTCGACCGCGCCGCCCCCTTGCCCGGCCACCTCGGACGCCCTGCCCGAGAGGAGGTTGGCTTCACGCGCATTGTCAGAATTCATCTTGACGCTGTCGGCCATCTGCTGCATCGACGCGGCGGTCTGCTCCAGGCTCGAAGCTTGCGACTCCGTGCGCGAGGACAGGTCAAGGTTGCCATGGGCAATCTGCGTCGCGGCGGTCACCACGGTGTCCACGCCGACGCGCACCGTGCTGACCATGCTGGACAAATTGGTCGTCATCAGATTGAGCGACCCCAACAGTTCACCGATCTCGTCACGCGACCCGATCCGCGCCTGGCGTGTGAGGTCGCCCTCGGCCACCGCTCGAGTGATGGTCACCGCTTCGCTCAGTGGTCGCGTGATCGACCGTGTGATCGCCAGCGCCGCAACCACGCCCACCAGCATGGCCGCTGCAGCCAGGCCTCCCAGCGTCCACAGCACGGCTTGGTAAGTTGCCCGGCCTTGCTCGATCATGCGCTGGGCATTCGCATCGCTGTGCGCCAGCCAGGCGTCCTTCGCCTTGATGAGGTTCATGTTGTCCACGCGAGCCTCCCCCAGCATGACGCCGACGGCCACGTCTCGCTGTGCCGGATCGTCGGGGATGGTGCGCGACGCCGCCATGACCTTCTCATTGGAACGCACGAAGGTCTCGAACCTGGTCTTCACTTCCTGCCAATTGGCGCGATCCTCATCGTCCTGGAACAGGGCGCGCGAAGAATAATCTTCCAGCACATTGCGTGCGGAATCGACCGACTTGGCGGTCATCAATTCGGCCTCCTTCTTCTGTTCTTGTTTGCCGAGAATGTGGAGGAACGAGCGGCGTCGCGCGTCATCGGCGCTGCGCATGAACTCGGTGACCAGCTTGTAGGACGCCATGATGTGGCTGTCGTAGTACTCGGTGTGCGCCTGCAGGCGATCAGCCTGCACCTTGGCAGTGAAAGCCAGGACAGCCAGCATGGCCAGCAAGACAGCGAAGCCGGCGCTCAGGCGCGTACCGATCTTCACATTGGACAGGAATTTCATTTCTTACTCCCTTTGGATAGATGCCAAAGCTATGTCACTACTATCGACAGGATGAGAGATTTATAGAGTCCGAAAAGACCGAATATTCACTCTCAATTGAGTCTCTGAGTGACTGTCCCTCTTCCTACATCAATCCGCTCAATTGACATGGATCAATGCTGAACAATTGCCCCGCGGGCATCAAGCTGTAGATGCCCCATCGAACGTGAAATGTTCGAGCGATTTGCAGATCGGAGTGGTCAGCGATTGAAAGATTATTTGGCGCATTAGGTATCTGACGCAGATGGCGCGGACATCGGTGATCGAAACAATTTATCCGACAAACGGTCCGTCGACGGAAGCCGAGCTCTGCCTCCCGCCGCGGGAAGTTCACCAGGGATGCGTCAGGCCTTCAACTGCTGGCGCGCTCGACGATCGAGAAGCCGACGTCGATCACGCGCGAGGCCAGCGCCTCGCCACAGGCGCGCGTGACGATGCACTGCGCGGCGAGGTCGCCGATCTGCCGCGGGTCGACGCGCACGCTGGTCAGCGCGGGCTCGAGGTCGGCTGCGAAGTTGAGGTCGCCGAAACCGACGACGGCCAGTTGCGCCGGCACCTCGATGCCCGCTGCCCGCGCCTCGGTCAGCACGCCGAGCGCCAGCAGGTCGGAGCTGCAGAACACCGCATCGGCCTGCGGCTGCAGGCGCAGCAGCTCGCGCAGCGCCGTGCGGCCATGGCCCAGGCGGGTCGGCGCGGGCACGTACTGCAGCACCGGCGCGGCGAGCCCGCGCGCCTGCGCCTCGGCGGCGAAGGCCTCGGCGCGGCGCCGTGCGCGCGGGTCGTCACCACCGATCACCGCGAGCCGTTGCCGGCCCCGGTCGGCGAAGAACCCGGCCACCGCACGCCCCACGGCCTCGTGCGAGAAGCCGACCAGCACGTCGATCGGATCGGGGATCAGGTCCCAGGTCTCGACGATCGGGATGCCCGAGGCGAGCAGCCGCTGCCGGCCCTGCGCGGTGTGCAACACGCCGGTCAGCACGATGCCGTCGGGCCGTCGGCCGATGATGTCGGCCAGCAGCTCGTCCTCGCGCGCCTCGCTGTAGCCGCTCTGCCCGACCATCAGCTGATAGCCGCGCTCGGCGAGGCCGGCGGTCAGCGCCTCGAGCGTCTCGAGGAACATCGGGCCCGACAGCGTCGGCACCACCGCCGCGACGAGCCGGCTGCGGCTCGAGCGCAGCGCGCCGGCCGCGCGGTTGGGCACGTAGCCGGTCTGCGCCACCGCGGCCCGCACCTTCTCGACGGTGCCGGCCGGCACGCTGTCCGGCCGGTTCAGCACGCGCGACACCGTCATCGCCGAGACGCCCGCGACGCGCGCCACGTCGTTGACGGTGATGCTGAGGTGCGAAGCCGTGGCGCGCTGCAGGGTCATCGGCGGGTCAGGCTGCGGGCGATGCCGAGGCGAGGCCCGGGCGGCTGCGCGCGCGCAGCTGCAGGCACTGCCAGGCCGCGCCGATCACGAACAGCAGGAACAGCACGCCGGCCGCGGCCTGCAGCTCGGGCGCGTCGGCATTCGGCAGCAGCGGCTTGCCCAGCGGCAGCCGCGTGGTCGTCTCGGTGACGCCGGGGATCATGTGGAAGAAGAACGTGAGCGAGTAGCTGACGGTCTCGACATACGGCGACGCGCCGCCGAACAGCTTGCGCCGGCCGGCCAGCGCCGCGACCGCCAGCACGACCAGCGTGATGATGCCCAGCATGTGCGGCTTGCCGAAGCCGCCGTGCTGGAAGATGCCGAAGCCGGTCACGCAGGTCAGCACCGTGGCCCAGATGTAGACGCGGCCGGTGGTGTTGGTCGCGACGATGCGCTTGTCTCTGAAGAACGCCACCAGGCCGGCCGCGACCGCGACGAGCGAGATGACCGTGTGGATGACGCCTAGGGATGTCAAACCGAACATGGGTTCCTCCTGGGGTTTGTTGGAGCCCGAACAGTAACCGCCGGCGTCGAGTTCAACAACCGCCCGCGGCCTGCGCGTGCACCGCGGTCCAGCCGCCGGCACGGCGCTTCAGCACGCCGTAGCCGGACCATTCGTAGCCGGCATAGGCATAGACGAGTTCGGCGACGCCGTCGTCGTCGAGGTCGGCGTCATCGACGAAGTCCATCTCCATCAGCGCGGACTCGCCGGCGCCGCCGCGGAAGAACTCTTCGTGGGTGGCCGCATAACTGCCTTGTGCATTGCGCTCGGCGACGAAGAACAGCGTCTGCACGTTGTCCTGGTTCTCGATGTGCGACGACGCGACGAGGACCGGCAGGCCTGCGCGCTCGATGCGCACGACCGACACCTTCAACGCCGCGAGCGCGTCGGCCACCGCAGCGGCCGGTGCCCGGTGGCGCGCCAGGATGGTGCGCGCGGCGTCGCGGGCGGCGGCCTGGTCAGCCTCGGTGGCAGCGCTTGGGCGTTCGACGCCCAGGTCCTTCAACGGGCGCGTCGTCACGAGCGCCGTCGCGTCGCCTGCCCCCGTCAACGGCGGCGCCAGCACCGCATGGCTGCCTTCCGAACAGCCTTGCCGCTCCTCGATCTGCAGGTGATCGACGCGCGCCTCGCCGACACGAGCACCGGCCCGGTGAAGCTGCACGCGCTGGCCTGGTTGCAGCGAGTCGACGGTCAGCTCGAACGGCGCGAACGCCCCACCGCGCACGATGGCCAGCGGGAACGCGCGGTCGGGCGCCTGCAGCACCAGCACGAGGTTCGGCGCCGCGGTGGAGCGGGCCGGCTGCGCGACGCTCGCGGTCGCGATGAGCAGGGACGTGAGGGCGAGCAGACTGCGGATCGGCGTCATGCGGGCGATTGTCGGGCAGAGCATGCGATTGCAGCTGCGCACGGCGCCTTGAGCGGGCAGCGGGTCGGTTGCTGCGCATCGGACGCAGCGGGCGGATAGGATGCGTGCGCACGGACCAAGAGGTACCCATCATGCGCACTCGCATCCTGATCGACGACGATCTCCTCCAGGAGGCGCTGCGCGCCACCGGCGCAGCCACGACGCGTGAAGTCGTGGAGCTGGCCCTCAGGACGCTGCTGAGACTGGATGCGCAGGCGCAGGCGAGGCAGTTCAAGGGCAAGCTCGTCTGGGAAGGCAATCTTGACCAGATGAGAGCCGACGCGTGATGGCGGGTCCAACAGCATCAACGACGATCTCCGCCCGACCATGACCCCCACCGGCCAGACCCCCTGCGACAAGGTCGCCATCCTGCATGGCGCGCCCTGCGCCGGCGCGTCGGCCGGTGGCCAGCGCTGGACGCTCGCGGCCGCGATCCTCGGCTCGGGGATGGCCTTCATCGACGGCAGCATCGTCAACGTCGCATTGCCCGCGATCCAGCGCGAGCTGAACGCCAGCGCCGCGCAGCTGCAGTGGATCGTCGAAGCCTACGCGCTGTTCCTCGCGTCGCTGCTGCTGGCCGGCGGCGCGCTCGGCGACCGGCTCGGGCGGCGTCGCGTCTTCATGATCGGCGTCGCACTGTTCACCGTCGCGTCGGCGGCCTGCGCGCTGTCGCCGTCGGCCGACCTGCTGATCGCGGCGCGCGCGCTGCAAGGCATCGGCGCGGCGCTGCTGGTGCCGGGCAGCCTGTCGCTGATCGGCGCGAACTTCACGCAGGCCGACCGCGGCCGCGCGATCGGCACCTGGTCGGCGCTGAGCGGCGTGGCAGCCGCGGTCGGCCCGGTGCTCGGCGGCTGGCTGGTCGAGCACTACCGCTGGACCTGGGCCTTCCTCGTGAACCTGCCGCTCGGCGCCGCGCTGCTGCTGATCTGCGCCACCCGCGTGCCCGAGAGCCGCAACAGCGCCGACACCTCGGCGATCGACGTCCCCGGCGCGGTGCTCGTGACGATCGGCCTCGCCGGCATCGTGTTCGCGCTGGTGCAGGCGCCGTTGCACGGCTGGGGCTCGGCCGACGTGCTGGCGGCACTCGCGATCGGCATCGCGGGCCTCGCGTTCTTCCTGCGCGTCGAGGCCCGCAGCGCCGCGCCGATGGTGCCGCTGCGCCTGTTCCGCATCGGCGACTTCGCGGGCGCCAACCTGCTGACGCTGCTGCTGTACGCCGCGCTCGGCGGCGGCCTGTACTTCCTGCCGCTCAACCTGATCCAGGTGCAGGGCTACGGTGCGGCGGCGGCCGGTGCCGCAATGCTGCCGTTCATCGCGATCATGTTCGCGCTGTCGCGGGCCGCGGGGCACCTCGTCGACCGCACCGGGCCGCGCCTGCCGCTGATCGTCGGCCCGCTGGTGGCCGCCGCCGGCTTCGCGCTGTTCATGCTGCCCGGCGTCGGCAGCGGCTACTGGACGGGCTTCTTCCCGGCCACCATCGTGCTCGGCCTCGGCATGGCCATCACGGTCGCGCCGCTGACGACCACGGTGATGAACGCGGTCGGCGCCGAAGCGGCCGGCGTGGCCTCGGGCGTCAACAACGCGGTGTCGCGCGCGGCCGGCCTGCTGGCCATCGCCGGCTTCGGCGTGCTGATGGCGCATGGCTTCAACCACCAGCTTGCCGAGTCGCTGCAGGCGCTGTCGCTGCCGGCCGGCGTGGCCGATGCAGTGCGGCAGCAGCAGGACCGGCTCGCCGGCATCGCGCTGCCCGAGGGGCTCGATGCCACGCTCAGGCCGGCCCTGCAACACGCCATCGGCGGCGCCTTCGTGGCCGGGTTCCGGCAGGTGATGGGCGTGTGTGCGGCGCTCGCGCTGCTCAGCGGCCTGAGTGCGGCCTGGATGATCGGCCGCGGAAAGCCTGCATGAATGCGCTGCGCGGCCTCGCCTGGCTGCTGCTGTTGCAGGCGGCCGGCGAGGCCATCGCCCATGCGACGAAGCTGCCGATCCCCGGCCCGGTGATCGGCCTCGCGCTGCTGCTGGCGCTGCTGCGCTGGCCGGTCGTGCGCGCACCGGTGCAGGCCGCGGCCGAGCTGCTGCTGACGCACCTGTCGCTGCTGTTCGTGCCGGTCGGTGTCGGCGTGATCACACACCTCGACCTGGTGTCGAGCTGGGGCTGGCAACTGCTGGTCGTCGTCTGCGCGTCGACCTGGACGGGCATGGCGGTCACCGGGCTCGTGCTGCGCGTGCTGTTGCGCCCGGAACCTCGGGAGGGCCACGATGGCTGACTTCGTGCAGCTCTGGGTCTACCTGTCGACGACGCCGCTGTTCGGCCTGACAGCCACGCTCGTGACCTATTTGCTGGTGCAGGCCGGCCACGAGCGCGTCGGCCGGGCCGCGTGGGCCAACCCGGTGCTGTGGTCGGTGGTCGTCATCGGCTGCGTGCTGCTCGCGACGAAGACGCCCTACCCGACCTACTTCGCCGGTGCGCAGTTCGTGCACGTGCTGCTGGGGCCGGCGGTGGTCGCGCTCGGCTGGCCGCTGTGGCTGCGGCGGCACGAGATGCGGCGCCGCGGCGTCGCGCTGGTCATCGCCGCGCTGGCCGGCGGCAGCGCGGCGGCGGCCAGCGCGGTCGCGATGGGCCTCGCGTTCGGCATGCCGGCCGACGTGGTGCGCTCGCTGGCGCCGAAGTCGGTCACCGCGCCGGTGGCGATGGGCATCGCCGAGCAGATCGGCGGTGTGCCCGCACTGGCCGCGGTGTTCGCGGTGCTGACCGGCATGGCCGGTGCGCTGTCGGCGCGCTGGCTCTTCAACGCACTCGGGTTCACCGACTGGGCGGTGCGCGGCTTCGCGCTCGGCACCACCTCGCACGGCATCGGCGCAGCCCGCGCGCTGCAGGTCAACGACGAGGCCGGGGCCTACGCCGGCATCGCGCTCGGGCTGCAGGTGGTGCTGGCGGCCTTGTTGATGCCGCTGGTGTTCAGGCTCATCGCGGGCTGAGTTTCCGCTTGCGGGAGCGCAACAGCAACATCGCCACTGCACCGGCGAGCATCGCGGCCATGCCCCACGCATAGTTCGCGTACACAAGTGCACAGGACCCGCACATGAAGCCGGCGCTGAGGTAGAGGTTGTCCTCGTCGCGCCACTGGGCCCACAGCGCGGAGCCGATCCCTGCCAGCGCCAGGTAGATGCCGAAACCGGACGCCGCCACGATTGCCGTGCCGTCGTTCAGCGAGAACGGGTCCCAGGCCTTCAGCTGCGCATCGCCACGTGACGGATCGGCGATCCACCCCACGCGTTCCAGCACTTCCAGCAGATAGCCGGCATGCGTGTCGCGATAGATCTGCAGGCGCTTGATGCCGGCGACCAGCCACAGCGCGAGCACACCGATCAGGATCGAGTTGATGCCATGGAGGTTGCGGCGAGACATGCTGCAGATGGTAGGCGACAACGCCCCGCCGGCCTGTGTCTCGAATGTAGCTTGACACCATCATCCAACATACTGGATGATTATTCCAATGGATGACACATTGGCCGTTTCGCTCTCCGATCGCATCGCGCAGAACCTGCGCGAGCTGCGCGCCGCGCGCGGACTGTCGCTCGACGAACTGGCCACTCAGTGCGGTGTCAGCCGCTCGATGATCTCGCTGATCGAGCGCGGCGAAAGCAGCCCGACCGCCGTGGTGCTGGAGAAGCTGGCGACCGGGCTCGGCGTCGCGCTGGCGTCGCTGTTCGAGGCGCCCGGTGCCGAAGCTGCGCCGGTGTCGCGTCTGGCCGACCAGCTGCTGTGGCGCGACCCGGCCTCGGGCTATGTGCGGCGCAACGTCTCGCCGCCCAGCTTCGCGTCGCCGATCCAGATCGTCGAGGTCGCGTTTCCGGCCGGCGCGCGCGTCAGCTACGAGACCGCCGCGCGCACGCCGCGCGTGCACCAGCAGGTCTGGGTGCTCGAAGGCAGCATCGCCATCGCGCTCGGCGACGAGCGGCACCGGCTGAACGCCGGCGACTGCCTGGCGATGGTGCTCGACCGCCCGATGAGCTACCACAACCCGACGCGCAAGCCGGCCCGCTATGCCGTCGTGATCACCACCGAAACCGCCCCCTGGAGATGAGATGCCCTCCCCTGACCTGACCGTTCGGCGGCTCACCGCGCTGACCCCGGCCGACATCGATGCGCTGTCCGCGGTATTGATCGACTGCGTCGACGGCGGCGCCTCGGTCGGCTTCATGCAGCCGTTCGCGCCGGAGCGCGCACAGGCCTTCTGGCGCCGCATCTCCGAAGGCGTCGCCAGCGGCGAGCGCGCGCTGCTGGTGGCCGAAGACGCGCTCGGCATCGTCGGCACCGTGCAGCTGGTGCTCGACCAGCCGGACAACCAGCCGCACCGCGCCGACCTCTGCAAGATGCTGGTGCACCGCCGCTCGCGCCGCCAAGGCACCGGTGCCGCGCTGATGCGCGCGGCCGAAACGCTTGCAAGGGAGTACGCCAGGACGCTGCTGGTGCTCGACACCGCAAACCCCGATGCCGAACGGCTGTACGAACGAGAGGGCTGGCAGCGCGTCGGCGTGGTGCCCGACTACGCGCTGCTGCCCGAAGGCGGGCTGTGCGCGACGACCTATTTCTATCGGCGTTTGAGCGCCTGAAGAACGGCTAACGCCCGACCGCGGCGCACAGCCGAGCGGCCTGCCGCACATGCGGCGCGAGCACTTGGGTCTCGGCCGCCTCGTCACGCTTCAGCGCATGCGACGCGGCCGCCTGCCATTCGGCTTCGGTGACGCTCTGCGCGAGGCTCTTGCTCCAGCAGCCGCACATCGCCTGGGCATTCGACGGGGTCAGCCCGCCCGCCTTCGCGTCGGTGACGCAGCCGGCCTCGAGCTTCTGCCGGTAGGTGGCGATCTGCTCGGGGCGCAGCTCGGCGGCGGCCGGCTGCGCTCCCGCGCTGCCGATCAAGAGCATCCCAACCATGGCCAGAAAAAATCGGTTCATCACGCAGCGATTGTGCGTGCCGACTCTGAACCAGGGAAGCACCGCATCCCCCTGAAATCGGGGTGCGTCGAACTCGCGCCGGCGGAAACCTTCAGGCCGCGGCGAGCGCAGGCTGCCGGTCGCCGACCAGCAGCATGGTCGCGGTGGCGGCCGGTGCCGGCCGCGAGTGCAGGAAGCCCTGCACGATGTCGCAGCCCCAGCCGTCGAGCAGGTTCTGCTGGGCCGGCGTCTCGACGCCTTCGGCCGTGACCGACAGCCCGAGGCTGTGCGCCAGCTCGATGACGGTGCGCACGATGGTGTCGTCCTGCTCGCTCGCGCCGAGCTGGCTGATGAACGAGCGGTCGATCTTCAGCCGGTTCAGCGGGAAGCGGCGCAGGTAGGACAGGCTGGCGTAGCCGGTGCCGAAGTCGTCGATCGCGAGCTGCAGCCCGAGCGCGCGCAGCGCATGCAGCCGCGCGACGCTGGCCTCGGCGTCGTCCATCACGCTGCCTTCGGTGATCTCGAGCTCGATCTGCGCCGGGTCGACCCCGGTCTCGGCCAGCGTCTCGCGCACCGTGGTCATGAACTCCGGGTGGTTGAACTGGCGCGGCGAGATGTTGACCGCGACCACCGGCGCGCCCAGGCCCGCATCGGCCCACGCACGCGCCTGCAGGCACGACTGGCGCAGCACCCAGGCGCCGATGCGCACGATCAGCCCGGTCTCCTCGGCCAGCGGAATGAAATGCGCCGGCGACACCATCTTGCCGTCGTCGTGCCAGCGCAGCAGCGCCTCGAAGCCCTTGATGCCGCCGCCACGTGCGCGCTGGCCCTGGTAGAAGACCTCGAAGTCGCCGGATTCCAGCGCCTTGTTCATGCGCGATTCCATGCGCAGCTTGTCGCGCTGGCCTTCGCCGATGCGCGCGTCGTAGACCACGTGGCTGTTGCCAGGCTCGGCCTGCGCCTGCAGCTTGGCCAGCTCGGCCAGGCGTGCCACCTCGTCGTGGCTGCTCGCGTCCTTCGGGTACTCGGAGGCGCCGATGCCGATCGAGACCATCAGGTCCTGGTGGCCGATCTCGAACGGCATCTCCATCGCCTCGGTCAGCGCTTCGAGTCCACGGTGCAGCCGCGGCACGTCGGCGCCGAAACGGTAGATCGCGGCGAAGGTCACGCCGTCGATGCGGTACAGGCGGCCGTCGTGGCGGGTCGCCGCGTCGTCCAGCCGGGTCGCGATCTGGCACAGCAGCGTGTCGCCCAGCTGGTGGCCGACGCTGCCGACGATCAGGCCGAACTGCTTGACCGACAGCGTCACCGCGCAGTACGGCTGCCCGCCCAGCGAGGCGATGTCGGCTTCCATCGCACGGCGGTTCAGCAGGCCGGTGACCTTGTCGTGCGTGCTCGCGAACTCCAGCGCGTCGTTGTTGAGGGCGAGCCGGCGGTTCGCATCGAGCGAGCGCAGGTAGAGCCGCCAGGCCGCGACGATGCCGATCGCCATCGCCACCACCAGCAGGAAGCCGAGCGCGCGCTCGTTCTTGCGGCGCGAGATCTCGACCGCCTGCAGCTCGTTGTCGTGCTGCAGCTGCTCCAGCTGGCGCTGGCGCTGCTGGAAGCTCGACTCGCGCTGCAGTGCGACGACGGTGCTGTGGCGGTCGCGGCGTTCGAGGTCGGTCTCGAGCAGCAGGGCCTCGCGCAGCCGGTCGAGGGCCTGCGCAGCCTGCCCGGCGCGCTCCAGCGCGGTGGCATAGCGGTTCAGCTGGATCAGGTATTCGGCATTGCGACCGGCATTGCCGAGCGTCGAGAGGCCCTGGTCGGCGAGCTGCCGGCCGGTCAGCACATGGCCGGCGCCCAGTTCGGCCAGGCCCTGGTTGACGAGGGCGCGCGCGGCGGTGCCGCGGTCCTGGCGCAGGTCGGCCAGGCGCTGCGCGCGCAGCGCGAACTCGCGCGCCGCCGGGTAGTCGCGGTGGCCGAGGTACAGCGTCGACATCGTCAGCAGGGTGTCGAGCTCGGTGCTGAGCCAACTGGTACCGCCCATCTGCGAATTGACGCCGGACGCCGGCCGCACCACGCTGCCCGTGAGCGCGGCCTGCTGGCGCGCGTGGTCGGCGCGGTCGGGCTGGTGCGACGCTTCGGAGGCCAGCGCCTCCATGATCCAGCCCGAGGTGATCAGCGCCACGTCGCCGGCGCGGCTGGCCAGCTCGCGCACCCTGCGCGATTCCACCAGCGCCGAGGCGGTGTCGCCCTTGACGATGCGCAGCGGCGCCAGCGCCTGGTAGGCCTGGGCCTCACGGCGCGGATTGCGGCCTGTGCGCGCGGCCTGCGCCGCGGCTTCGAGCAGGCGGATGCCTTCGTCGATCTGCCCGTTCAAGGTGGCCAGGTCGCCGGCGGTCATGTCGACCCAGTAACTGAGGTCGGGGCTGTTCACCTTCTCGGCCAGCGGCACCGCGCTCTCGATCCAGCCGAAGGCCGCGCGCACCTGGCCGGAGAACTGCAGCACGCAGGCCTTCAGCGTGTAGGCCGAGGCGAGTGCCGCGGCGTCTTCGGTGCGCCGGCCGATCTCGGTGAGTTCCTCGATCGCCGCCTCGGCCACGGCCGGCTTGTCGATGGCGGCATGGGCATAGCCCCAGGCGGCCAGGAAGATGCGCAGGTCGTCGCCACCGCTTGCCCGCGCCAGCGCCTCGATCGGGCGCAATTCGGTGATGACCGAGGCGGGTTCATTGCCATGGCGGGCTTCGATCGCGAAGACGGATGCGCCGATCTCGCCAGCCTGCGCCGGGCGGGCCAGCGCCAGCGCGCCGCCCACCAGCAGCAACAGGCACCCGGCAGCGACACGGCGTTGCCAGGGGGCTTTGTTGAAGCAGGCGAAGGAGAGCACACGGTTTTATCGGCCCTGCCGGCAACCGGCTTGAGACGGCCGGACCCGCGGCCGACGCCGCATGCCGTGTGCAAAGTCGCGGTTCGGCGGCCGCTGCAGGCTCAGGGCTGCGGGCCGTCGTAGCCTTCGATCACGACGATGTCAAGCGTCGACACCTTCTCGCGCAGCCGGATCGCGGCCTGGTAGTCGTCCGACTTCCAGCAGGCGAGTGCCGCCTCGTAGGACGGGAATTCCAGCACGACGTGGCGCGCCCGGCTGCTGCCCTCGACCACCTCGAAGCCGCCGGCGCGCACCAGGAAGCGCGCGCCGAAGCGCTTGAACGGCGCGGCATTGGCCGCCTGGTAGGTCTTGTAGACCTCGGGATCGGTGATGTCGGCGCGCACGATCCAGTAGCCCTTGGGCATGTCAGTCTCCGGAGTCTGGGGAAGGACCCCGGAGCTTGCCATCAAATCAGTTGAAACTGACCCCGGCGGTGTCCGCGTTCACCAGCTTCTTGTTCTTGAAGTCGATCGTGAAGTGGCCGCTCGGCTTGCCCGAACCCAGCCCCTTGAAGATCGCGAACACCTGCTTGAACTGGCTCTGGAAGGCCACCTGCACCGCGTTCTGGTCCGACGGCTTGTCGCCCACCTTCACGATCGCCGCAGGCGCGGCCGGGAACGCCGACATCAGCAGCTTGTACTGCTTCACGCGCAGCTCGCCCATGTCGCGCAGCGCCAGTTCGCCGGCGTACACCGTGCGGTGGAAGTCGCCGTAGAACTCGTACGGCGTGACGGCGGCGAGCGCGTCGAAGTCCAGCCCCGCGGCCGTGGCCAGCGCGCGGGCCTTGGTGGTCGCGGCGACCCAGTCGGCCGCCAGTTGCGTGGCCGGTGCGGCCACCGGGCTGGCCGGCGGCGTGCCGGCCGCAGCGCAGGTGGCGCTCAGCGGCACGATGCCCGGCGCATCCTTCAGCTGCGCCAGCGTGACGGCCGTGTTCAGCTGCGACAGCACCAGCATCTGCTGCAGCGTCAGGCCGGTGGCGGCTTCCTTCATCTCGCAGGGCCAGTACTCGTCCATGAAGCGCAGGCGCGACAGCTCGCCGAAGTAGTAGCGGGTGAACTCGCCGTAGCTCTTGGTGTCGAGCACGCCGTGGTTCCAGCGCTTGGCGATGTCGGCCGGCACGGTGCTCGCCTGCAGGTAGTCGTACTCCGCCTGGTAGTGCGGGAACAGCTCCTTGAAGCGCGGCACGTCGTTCAGCGCGACCGTCTGCACATCGGCCACGTCGGCGCTCTTGTACGTGACGATCTTGTACGCCGCGCCATACACCGCGAGCGACGGCGACTGCACGTTGGCCAGGTAGCGGCCGGTGCTGTCGGTGTACTCGTTGCTGCCGTTGAAGTGCATGTGGCCGCCGACGTGCAGCTGCAGCCCGGTGGCGACGAGCGCCTGGGTGGTCGCCAGCTCGGGCACGCGCGCAGTCTGGAAGGCACCCGACTTGAACACCGCCTTCATCGCGTCGGTCTGGTTCGCGTAGAAGTCCATCGTCGGGTAGTGCGAGAACGCGATCAGCTGCTTGCCTTCGGCCTTGGCGCGCGCGCTCACGTTCTTGATCCACTCGACCAGGTGCTTCTTGTGCGTCAGCACCTTGTTCCAGCCCGCGTTGCCGGCACCGTCATAGCCCTTGAAGACCTTCGGGTTGGCGGGGTCGAAGTTCGCGTTCGGGATGTAGACGTTGGCGTCGATCGACAGCAGCCACAGGCCCTTGGTCGGCTCGACCAGGTAGCTCGCGTCGACCAGGCTGCCGCACCTCGTGTAGGCCTTGCCGAGTGCCGCTTCGCCGGCCGCCTTGTAGGCACCGCCTTCGCCTTCCAGGCAGATCTCGAACTGGCGGTTCGACAGCGCCGACTGCGTCTTCGCATCGGTGTAGTTGTAGCTGGTGTACTGGCTGAACGGCGTCTCCCACAGCACGTCGGTCGAGGTCGGCATGAAGCCGAAGTCGCCGAGGCGGGCGATGATGTTCTCGTAGCCCAGTTCCTTCAGCTGGTCGGTGCAGACCACGGTCGGGTCGGCGGCCTTGCAGGCGGCGTTGCCGGTGGCGAACACCTTCTGCTCCCTGCCGGCCTGCGTCAGGAAGTCGTTCTTGCCGGCCTCGTTGTCGTCGAACGGCTCGTTCGGATCGTGGTTGCCCGGCGCGATGAAGAAGCGCATGCCCTTGGCACGGTACTCCTGCAGGATCGCGGCGATGCCGTCGACGTTGACCGGCTGCGCGTCGTCGGTGTAGTCACCCGGCAGCGCGACGTACTTGATGCCCTTCGCGAAGGCATCGTCGAGTGCGGCGCGGAAGGCGAAGTAGTTCTCGTTGAACAGGCGCGTCGACGTGAGCTGCGCGTACATCGTGCGGATGGTCGCGTTCTTGCCGCTGGTGGTCGGGATGCCGCTGAAGCTGCTGCTCTTGAAGTCGCCGTACACGTCTTCGAAGTGCACGTCGGTCATCAGCGCGACCGACGGCGAGAACGCTGCCGGCGCCGGTGCCGGGGCGGGGCTACCGCCGCTGTCGCCACCGCCGCAGGCCGTGACGGCGGCGAGGATGGCGATGGTCGCGAACGCGGAGGGGATCAGGGTGCGGCGCAGGGAATGCGTCATGGGGGACAGCTCGTCGGTTGCGAAGCTGCCGATGGTGATGTCGGATGGTGACGCGAGCGTGACGCTCGATGTCAGAAAAAAATGTTTCTCATCCTGGACATTAGCTGATGAATGACTAGAATGAGAAACATCATGCCTGCCACTTCACCGCCACTCCGGGATGCCAGCGGCATCGCGCTGGCCGAGCTCGGCCAGCGCATCCGCGCGCAGCGCAAGCAATTGCGCATCAGCGCCACGACCGCCGCCGAGGCCGCGGGCATGTCGCGCGTCACGCTGCACCGCATCGAGCAAGGCGAGGCGTCGGTATCGATCGGCGCGTGGATGAATGCCGTGACGGCGCTGGGACTGCGGCTCGACATGGTCGATCCGCATAGCGTCGACAAGCCTGCGAGCGTACTGCCCGAGACCCTGCGCCTGTCCGACTTTCCGCAACTGGCCGCGCTGGCCTGGCAGCTGCACGACATCGACCGGCTCACGCCGCAGGAAGCGCTCGACCTGTACGAGCGCAACTGGCGCCACGTCGACCAGAGTGCGCTCGGGCCGGACGAGCGCGAGCTGATCGAGCGCTTGACGCACACGCTCGGCGGAGGGCGCCTGCTTGTTTGAACGAGAGCACCACCGCCGCATCGAGCAGTTGCTGCGCTCGCTCAATGCGCCGCTGCTGCACGACAAGGGCTGCTATTTCGGCGGCGGCACGGCCATGGCGCTGCGCTATGGCGAGTACCGCGAATCGATCGACGTCGACTTCCTCGTTTCGGGCATCGACGGCTATCGCGCGCTGCGCCAGCTGACCGGTGGCGCCGACGGCGTCGGCGCACTGGCGGCACCGGGCCATCTGCTCGACCCGGTGCGCCCGCTGCGCGCCGACCAGTACGGCCTGCGCACCCAGCTGCGCGTCGACGGCGTGGCCATCAAGTTCGAGATCGTGCTCGAGGGCCGCATCCAGTTCGCCCCCCCCGGCCCGTCGGACCGCATCGCGGGCATTTCAACGCTCACGCCGCTGGACATGGCGGCGGGCAAGCTGCTCGCCAATGCAGACCGCTGGGCCGACACCAACACGCACAGCCGCGACCTGATCGACCTCGCGATGATGGTCGCGCCGCGTGCGCTGTTGAACCGTGCGCTGGCGAAGGCGGCAACCGCCTACGGCGACAGCGTGCAGGAAGCGCTGGCGAAATCACTGACCGCCGCGCTCACGCGCGAGCGGTGGCTGGAACGCTGCATGAGCGCCCTGGGCATGCAATGCGTTCCCGAGGCGCTGCTGCGCAAGCGGCTGAAGGCCTTGCAGCCCCGACCGCTGCGCAACTGAACGATCAGCGCCCCAGTTCCTTCAGGTACGCCGCACGCGCCGCAACGCCGGTATTGGCGAAGTCGGTGAACACGCCGTCGATGCCGGCACGGAAATACGGCAGGTACTCCGCGACCGGGTCGCCGTTGTAGAGGCCCGGCAGGTACTGCTTTTCATTGCGGAAGGTGTAGCTGTGCACGGCCAGGCCGGCCTTGTGCGCATCGGCGATCAGCGAGGTCGGCGTCACGCTGTTGATGTCGGCCATCTTCGTGCCGCCGGCGTAGGGCACCTGCTTCCAGGCCATCACCTGCGGCTTCCACGGGCCGATGGCGTCGGCATACGTCTTGATCTCGGCCAGGCCGGCGGGCGTCAGCATCGCGTCGAAGTAGCGGCCGTCGCCGTTGATCGTCCAGCTGTACGGGCGGCCGTCGACGAAGGTGTAGACGTCGGAGGTCGAGTAGGTGACGACGCCGGTGTCGAGGTGCGTGTCGTTGCCGTCGATCAGCTGCACCACGCGCGCCTTCAGGCCGATGCTGCGCAGGTACTTCAGGCTGGCCGGGTCGAAGCTCTGCACGAAGATCGGCGAGGCCAGCGTGTTGAGGTTGTTGTCGACGACGAACTTCAGCACCGCGTCCTCGAACGGGTGGCCGGTCTTCGCGGTGTCGCAGCCGTTGGCGATCGCCTGCTGGTTGTTCCAGTACGGGTTCTTGACCTCGGGGTACACCGTCAGCGTGCGGCCGGTTGACGCGCTCTTCGCCTTCGCGATGGCCAGCACCTCCTGCATGGTCAGCACCGGCTGCGTGCCGTTCTCGGCGGTCGGGCGATCGGCGCGCGCGTCATACGTCGTGCCCTTGATCCACTGCTTCAGCTCGGCCACCGTGAAATCGGTGATCGACCAGTCGTTGGTGTGGTCCTCGCCGTCGACGATCAGCGACTTCAGCACCGACTTCGGGTCGGCCGGATCGGTCAGGTCGCTCAGGTACTGCTTCGGCTCGTTCGCGTTGGTCGGCGGCGACACGGTGTACGCCACGTTGACCAGCCGGCCCGGCACCGTGCGCTTGCGGGCAGCGACCTCGGGCACCGTGGCCACGTTGGTGTTGTCGCTCAGCCAGGGGTTGTGGCGCGCGACCAGCACGCAGTCCTTGCTGAGGTGCAGGTCTTCCTCGAGCGAATCGGCACCGACGTCGGCCGCGGCCTCGTAGGCGGCCTGCGTTTCCTCGGGGTGCAGGCCCGGCAGGCCGCGGTGGCCGATCACCAGCGGCGCCTTCCCGTCGAGCGTCGCGAACGGCTTGGCCGCCGGAGCCGGGGCGGGATCGTCGTCGCTGCCGCCACAGGCGGACAGCGCGGCGCCGGCGAGCAGCGTCAAGGCGAGGAGGCGGGCACGGGTGGGTCGAACTGCGGTGTTGGGCATGGCTTGTCTGAAGTTCATCGGGACTGATGAGCCGCCGATGTTCGGCGGGGCGGGTGACAGCACTGTGACCAAGATAGTTCACCCACCGGCGCACGGAAAGTCGGACAGGGGCAGAATCGCCGGCTGCTTCCCACTACGCACTCTTCGCACCCCGCCATGTCCGACCTGTCTGCCTTCCCGATCACCACCAAGTGGCCCGCGCAGCACCCCGAGCTGCTGCAGCTCTATTCGCTGCCGACGCCCAACGGCGTGAAGGTGTCGATCATGCTGGAGGAGACCGGGCTGCCGTACGAGCCGCACCTGGTGCGCTTCGACGCCAACGACCAGTTGTCGCCCGAGTTCCTGTCGCTGAACCCGAACAACAAGATCCCGGCGATCCTCGACCCGAACGGCCCCGACGGCAAGCCGCTCGCGCTGTTCGAATCGGGCGCGATCCTCGTCTACCTGGCGAGCAAGACCGGGCAGCTGATGCCCACCGACACCGCCGGCCGCTTCGAGACGCTGCAGTGGGTGATGTTCCAGATGGGCGGGATCGGTCCGATGTTCGGCCAGCTCGGCTTCTTCCACAAGTTCGCCGGCCGCGAGTACGAGGACAAGCGCCCGCGCGACCGCTACGTGGCCGAATCGAAGCGGCTGCTGAAGGTGGTCGACGAGCGGCTGAAGGGCCGCGACTGGATCCTGGGCAACGCCTACTCGATCGCCGACATCGCGATTTTTCCGTGGATCAACAACCTGTTCGGCTTCTACGAAGCGGGCGAGCTGGTCGGCATGGCCGACTTCCCGAACGTGACGCGGGTGCTGGCGGCCTTCAAGGCGCGGCCGGCGGTGCAGCGCGGGCTGGGGATTCCGAAGCGACCCGCCTGATCCGGTAGGAACGGGACTACGCGCAACGGCGTGGTCCGCTGATCGGCAGCAGGCGCGCGGGTGACTAGAGTCGCTCGACACGGGCAGCGGTTGCCCGCAAGGAGCAACACCATGTCGTTCGCGCTCTATCTCGTCGGCCTCGTGCTGCTCGTCGGCGGTGTCGCCTGGGGCCTGGTGACGGCCGGGCTCGCACCGGTCTACGTCGGCATCACCTGCCTGATCGTGCTGGGCATCGGCGTCATGATGGCGGTGTCGCGCACCCGCACCAAGGACCCGTCGAGCTGATCAGCGGTAGAACGACTCGACCTGCCCCTTCAGCTTGAGCATCAGCGGCTGGCCCTTGCGGTCGACCGAGCGGCCGGCGGGCACCTTGATCCAGCCTTCGCTGATGCAGTATTCCTCGACGTCGCCGCGCTCCTTGCCGTTGAAGCGGATGCCGATCTCGTGCTCGAAGATCGCGGCGACATGGAACGGGCTGCGCGGGTCGACCGACAAGCGGTCGGGCAAGGCGGGCCGGTCGGCAGGAACGGGGGCGGGCGTGGCGTGGACCTCGGTCATGGGCAGGGTTCCTGATCGGGAAATGGAGAAAAGCCGACATTCTGCGACACCGGTCGCAGCCCCCGATCAACAACCCGCCCCGAGGCCTCGAATGACTACGCGCAGCGCGTGGTCACCGTGTGGCTGTGCGATGACCCGATCGACGACTCGATCGTGACGGCCACCCCGTCCTTCAGCTGGCGCAGGTTCGCGACCGTCAGCAGCACCGTGTGCGTGTGCCCGGACGAACCCTGGATGTCGTAGACCCTGTCGACCGTGGAATCGAGGTCGGCCGCCGGGACGTTCAGCACGTGGCCATGGTTGCCGGCGATCGTCTCGGTGCAGGCCGTCGGCGCGGGCGGAGCCGGAGCCGGTGCCGGTGCCGGTGCCGGAGCAGGCGCGGGCGCGGGCGCGGGTGCGGGTGCGGGTGCAGGCGAAGGCGGTGTCGCGGCCGCTGGTGCCGGCGGGCTGCTGTCGCTGCTGCCGCCGCAGGCCGCGAGGCTCGCGGCCGCGACCGACGACAGCGCCACCGTCAGCAGGCGCCTGCGGTGCAGGAGGTCGGCGGGCATCGATGCTTGCTTTGTCATGGGTTCTCCTCGAAAGCGCGGATGGTCCACAGAATCGCCATCTGCGCCCAGCAGGTTTTCGCTCCGTTTCGAGGTCGACACTCCTGCGCCGCGACGGACCGGATGCGTCGACACATCCCGTCACGGGTCGCGCGATGCCCTGTGGATCGGAGCACTTTGGAGACCTTGCGCAGCGGATTGGCATCGGCCGCAGCGAGGGCCCGCTGCACCGCTTTCCGATGGCCCGCGCGCGCGGATCAGGCGCGCAGCCGGTAGCCCGACGCGTAGACCGACTCGATGTGCAAGGGCGTGCCTTGCTGCTTCGAGACGAGCACGCATTTCTGCCGCAGCTTGTAGAGGTGCTGCTCGATGGACCGCTTGTTGGCGACCTCGGTGTTGCCGAACAGCGCGGCCGACAACATCTCCACCGTCGCGAGCCGGCCAGGGTGTTCGAACAGGACCTGCGCGAGGCTGCATTCGCGGGCCGTCAGGCGCACGCGGTGGTTGGGCGACGCGAGCAGGGCCTGCGCGGTGTCGAGCGAATAAAGGCCGACCCGCAGCGTCGGCCCCTGCGAGGGCGAAGCACCGGCACGCACGCGGGCCAGCACGCGCTGGACCAGGCCGGTCGCGCCCTCGGCCTCGGTGGCGTAGTCATCGGCGCCGCGCATCAGCGCCTGGGCGATCGAGTAGGTGTCGCCGGCCCCGACCGCGACGATCGGCGCGCGCGATGCGCCGCGCGTGCGCAGCACATCGAGCCAGTCGCGGCTCAGCGCGGTGTCCCCTTGCACGAGGATCGCGTCGAAATCCGTCTCCTTCCAGGCCTCCAGCAAGGACTCGGGTTCACTGAACTGTTCGACGTCGATGGCGCGGGAAGCAAAGGCAGTCGTCGCGCGAAGGCTCTCCGCGCGCAGGGTCCACAGTGCGGCAATCCTCATAGGTCCGATCGGCTTTTCAGGGGGTGCGTGATCTGGTGGCGGCACGCCTGCCACCACACCTGCATTGCAGCGCAGGTTACGTGCCCGTTTCGAACCGCCTGGAACCGTTACCAGCTTCACGCTAATTCGATCGGCCGCTGACCAATCTCGTCAGATGACGAATGGGAGGGCTGGAGGTCGGACAAAAACTGACGGAGTCATGACCAAGCCGGTCGGACGGCGTGGAATCGGCGGCGATGAGGACCCATCGTGACCGAGGGCACTCCCTCGCCTCTTTTCATCGATAGGTGGAATGGTCACAACGCCGTCATGAATCCGTGCTTGCGTTCGCGTGCCCACACCCCGCGCGGCCGACCCTAGCGCGCGTACCGCCCCTCCAGCTCATCCCACCGCGGCTTGTCGACCAGCCGCTGCCGTTCCGCGAACGGCACGACAAGCGTCGGGTCTTCGTCGACGCGGCCGGCCTGCTGCAGCGCGCCCAGCACGCGCTGCATGCCGGCCACGGCGCCTTGCAGCGCGGCGTTGGCATACAGCACGAAGCCGTAGCCCAGGTCCTTCAATTCTTCGGCGCCGACGATGGGCGTCTTGCCGCCGATCACCATGTTGACCAGTTGCGGCGCCGCCAGCCGCCGCGGCAGCGCACGCACCTCGTCGGCCGTCGTCACCGCCTCGACGAACAGGATGTCGGCACCGGCCTCGGCGAAGCGCTGCGCGCGCTCGACCGCCGCGTCGAAGCCCTGCGTCGCCGCGGCATCGGTGCGCGCCATGATCAACAGGTCGGGGTCACGCCGCGCGTCGACCGCGGCCTTGATCTTGCCCACCGCTTCGTCGAGCGCGATCACGTCCTTGCCGGCGAAGTGGCCGCAGCGCTTCGGCGCCACCTGGTCTTCGAGCTGGATGCAGTCGGCACCGGCACGCTCCAGCGTGCGCACCGTGTGATAGACGTTCAACGCGTTGCCGAAGCCGGTGTCGGCGTCGACGATCAGCGGCAGCTCGACCGCATCGCGGATGCGCGCCGTGTGGTCGGCGATCTCGGCCAGGCCCATGAAGCCCTGGTCCGGCATGCCGAACCACATGTTGGTGACGCCGGCGCCGGTGATGTAGATCGCCTCGAAGCCCGCGTCGGCGATGACCCGGGCCGACAACGCGTTGAACGCGCCGGGAACGATCACGCCGCGGCGGGCGGCGGCAAGGGCCTTGAGTTGTTGACGGGTGGACATGCGCTTCTCTCGTTCAGATTCAGAAACTGTCGCCGGGCACGCGCACCCAGCCTTCCATCAGCACGCGTGCGCTGCGGCTCATCAGGGCCTTCGTGACGGACCACTGGCCGTCGTCGGCCTGGCGGGCCTCGGCGCCGACGCGCAGCGTGCCCGACGGATGGCCGAAGCGCACCGCAGCGCGCGTGCCGCCGCCCGCGGCGAGGTTGACCAGCGTGCCGGGAATCGCCGCCGCGGTGCCGATCGCGACGGCCGCCGTGCCCATCATCGCGTGGTGCAGCTTGCCCATCGACAGCGCCCGCACCAGCAGGTCGATCTCGGCGGCACGCACCGCCTTGCCGCTCGACGCCACGTAGTCGGCCGGCGGCGCGACGAAGGCGATCTTGGGCGTGTGCTGGCGCGTCGACGCCTCGGCCACGTCGCGGATCAATCCCATCTTCACGGCCCCCCAGGCACGAAGGGTCTCGAAGCGCACCAGCGCCTGCGCATCGCCATTGATGGCCTCCTGCAGCTCGGTGCCGGTGCAGCCGATGTCGCTCGCGTTGACGAAGATGGTCGGGATGCCGGCGTTGATCAGCGTCGCCTTCAGCGTGCCGACGCCGGGCACCTCGAGCTCGTCGACGAGCCGCCCGGTCGGGAACATCGCGCCACCGCCGCCCTCGTCCTGTCCTTCGGCGGCCGGGTCGAGGAACTCGAGCTGCACCTCGGCCGCGGGAAAGGTGACGCCATCGAGCTCGAAGTCGCCGGTCTCCTGCACCTGCCCGCCCGCGACGGGCACGTGCGCGACGATGGTCTTGCCGATGTTCGCCTGCCAGATGCGCACGCTGCACAGGCCGCTCTGCGGCACGCGCCCGGCCGGCAGCAGGCCTTGTGCGATCGCGAACGGGCCGACGGCCGCCGACAGGTTGCCGCAGTTGCCCGACCAGTCGATGAAGGCCTGGTCGATCGACACCTGCCCGAACAGGTAGTCGACGTCATGGCCGGGCCGCGTGGATGCCGACAGGATCACCACCTTCGAGGTCGACGAGGTCGCGCCGCCCATGCCGTCGATCTGCTTGCCGTAGGGATCGGGGCTGCCGACCACGCGCCGCAGCAGCCGGTCGCGAGCCTCCCCCGGCACCTGGCAGCGCGCAGGCAGGTCCTGCAGGCGGAAGAAGACACCCTTGCTGGTGCCGCCACGCAGGTAGACGGCGGGAATGCGGATCTGTGGAACGAATGCCATGAGGTCGTAGCCCGGATGCCAATCCGGGATCAATGGAGGCCCGCGAGAAAGTCCTGCGCAAACCGTTGCAACACACCGCCCGCCTCGTAGACCGACACCTCCTCGGCGGTATCGAGCCGACAAGTGACCGGCGCCTCCAGCGTCGTGCCGTCACGCCTTCGCACGCGCAGCCGCAGCTCGGCGCGAGGCGTGCGCTCCCCCAGCACGTCGTAGGTCTCGGTGCCATCGAGCCCGAGCGTCAGCCGGCTGGTGCCTGCTTGAAACTCCAGCGGCAACACGCCCATGCCGATCAGGTTGGTGCGGTGGATGCGCTCGAAGCCTTCGGCCACCACCACCTCGACGCCCGCCAGGCGCACGCCCTTGGCGGCCCAGTCGCGCGAGCTGCCCTGGCCGTAGTCGGCGCCGGCGACGATGATCAGCGGCTGCTGGCGCGCGAGGTAGGTCTCGATGGCCTCCCACATGCGCACCACGCGGCCCTCGGGCTCGATGCGTGCCAGCGAGCCGGCGCGCACCGTGCCGTCGTCGTTCCGCACCATCTCGTTCTTCAAGGTCGGGTTCGCGAAGGTCGCGCGCATCGCGGTCAGGTGGTCGCCACGGTGCGTGGCATACGAGTTGAAGTCTTCCTCCGGCAGGCCCATCCGCGCGAGGTATTCGCCAGCCGCCGAGTCGGCCAGAATCGCGTTCGACGGCGACAGGTGGTCGGTCGTGATGTTGTCGGGCAGGATCGCGAGCGGCCGCATCGCCGTGAGCGTGCGCGGGCTCGCGGCCAAAGCGCCCATGCCTTCGCGATCCCAGTACGGCGGTCGGCGGATGTAGGTGGACTGCGGCCGCCAGTCGTACTGCGGATTCACGCGCTCAGCGCTTGCGGCCGCGATGGCGAACATCGGCTCGTAGACCTGCCGGAACATCGCCGGCTGCACCGACGACTGCACCAGCGCATCGATCTCCGCATCGTCGGGCCACAGGTCCTGCAGCCGGATCTCGCGGCCGTTCACGACCGCGAGCACGTCGCGCTCGATGTCGAAGCGGATCGTGCCGGCGATCGCATAGGCCACCACCAGTGGCGGCGACGCGAGGAAGGCCTGCTTCGCCTGCGGGTGGATGCGGCCGTCGAAGTTGCGGTTGCCCGACAGCACGGCCGTGGTGTACAGGTCGCGCTCGACGATCTCGTGCTGGATGGCAGGATCGAGCGCGCCGCTCATGCCGTTGCAGGTGGTGCAGGCGAACCCGACGATGCCGAAGCCCAGCGCCTCCAGCTCGGGCAGCAGGCCGGCCTGCTTCAGGTACAGCTCCACCGTCTTCGAACCCGGCGCGAGCGAGGTCTTGACCCACGGCTTGCGCACCAGGCCCAGCCGGTTCGCGTTGCGCGCCAGCAGTCCGGCCGCGATCACGTTGCGTGGGTTGCTGGTGTTCGTGCAGCTGGTGATCGCGGCGATGACGACCGCGCCGTCGGGCATCAGGCCTTGCGCTTCCTGCGCGCGGGCCTGGTCGAGGTGGGCCGCGATGCCGCGCTCGGCGAGTGCGCTGGTCGGCAAGCGACGGTGCGGATTCGACGGCCCGGCCATGCTGCGCACGACGCTCGACAGATCGAAGCGCAGCACGCGCTCGTAGCGTGCGCCGGCCAGCGTGCCGGCCCAGAAGCCCGCTGTCTTCGCGTAGGTCTCGACCAGCTTCACCTGCTCGCTCTCGCGGCCGGTGAGCCGCAGGTAGTCGAGCGTCTGGCCGTCGATGTAGAACAGCGCCGCGGTGGCGCCGTACTCGGGGCACATGTTCGAGATCGTCGCGCGGTCGCCGATCGTCAAGCCCTTCGTGCCGTCGCCGAAGAATTCCAGGTAGGCGCCGACCACCTTCTGCTGGCGCAGGAACTCGGTGAGCGCCAGCACGATGTCGGTGGCGGTGATGCCGGGCTGCCGGCGGCCGCTCAGCTCGACGCCGACGATGTCGGGCAGGCGCATCCACGACGCGCGACCGAGCATCACGTTCTCGGCCTCCAGCCCGCCGACGCCGACCGCGATCACGCCCAGCGCATCGACGTGCGGCGTGTGGCTGTCGGTGCCGACGCAGGTGTCGGGGTAGGCCAGGCCGTCCTGCACCCAGACCACCGGCGACATCTTCTCCAGGTTGATCTGATGCATGATCCCGTTCCCCGGCGGGATCACGTCGACGTTGCGGAAGGCCCGTTTCGTCCAGTCGATGAAATGGAAGCGGTCTTCGTTGCGGTGGTCCTCGATGGCCCGGTTCTTCGCGAAGGCCTGCGGGTCGTCGCCGCCGCACTCCACCGCGAGCGAGTGGTCCACGATCAGCTGCACCGGCACGACCGGGCTCACCGCGGCGGGGTCGCCGCCCTGCGCGGCGATGGCATCGCGCAGTCCGGCCAGGTCGACCAGTGCAGTCTGGCCCAGGATGTCGTGGCAGACCACACGCACCGGGTACCACGGGAAGTCGCGGTCGCGGCGGCGCTCGATGACCTGCAGCAGGCTGTCTTCCAGCAGCGCCGGATCGCAGCGGCGCACCAGGTTCTCGGCATGCACGCGCGCGGTGTACGGCAGCCCGTCCCAGGCGCCGGGGCGCAGGCCGTCGACGGCGGCACGGGCATCGATGTAGTCGAGCGCGGTGCCGGGCAGGCGCTTGCGGAAGGAAGAGGTCATGCGCGGGAGCCTCGCTTCAGCCGCGCTCGGCGATCGGCACGAACGCCTGGTCTTCCGGCCCGGTGTAGTTTGCGCTCGGGCGGATGATCTTGTTGTCGATGCGCTGCTCGATCACGTGCGCCGCCCAGCCGCTGGTGCGCGAGATGACGAACAGCGGGGTGAACATCGCCGTCGGCACGCCCATCAGGTGATAACTCACGGCACTGAACCAGTCGAGGTTGGGGAACATCTTCTTCGCGTCCCACATCACCTGTTCCAGCCGGTCGGCGATGTCGAACATCTTCGTGGTGCCGGCCTCTTGCGAGAGCTGCCGGGCCACGCGCTTGATGACCACGTTGCGCGGGTCGCTGACAGTGTAGACCGGGTGTCCGAAGCCGATGACCACCTCGCGGGCCTCGACGCGCCGGCGGATGTCGGCCTCGGCCTCGTCGGGCGTGTCGTAGCGCTTCTGGATCTCGAACGCGACCTCGTTGGCGCCGCCGTGCTTCGGGCCGCGCAGCGCGCCGATCGCGCCGGCCACCGCCGAATACAGGTCGCTGCCGGTGCCGGCGATCACGCGCGCGGTGAAGGTCGACGCGTTGAACTCGTGCTCGGCGTAGAGGTTCAGCGAGGTGTGCATCGCACGCACCCACGCGGCCGACGGGCGCTCGCCATGCAGCAGGTGCAGGAAGTGGCCGCCGATGGAGTCGTCGTCGGTCTCCACGTCGATGCGCTTGCCCTGCGTCGACCAGTGGTACCAATACAGCAGCATCGAGCCGAGCGAGGCCAGCAGGCGGTCGGCGATGTCGCGCGCGCCGGGCAGGCCGTGGTCGTCCTTCTCGGGCAAGGCGCAGCCGAGTGCCGAGACGCCGGTGCGCATCACGTCCATCGGGTGGGCTGCCGCCGGCACGGTCTCAAGCGCGGCCTTCACGGCGGCCGGCAGCCCGCGCATCGCCTTCAGCCGGGCCTTGTAGGCGCGCAGCTCGGCGGCACCGGGCAGCTTGCCGTGCACGAGCAGATGCGCGACCTCCTCGAACTCGCAGACCTCGGCGAGGTCGAGGATGTCGTAGCCGCGGTAGTGCAGGTCGCGGCCGTTGCGGCCGACGGAGCACAGCGCGGTGTTGCCGGCGGTGACGCCGGACAGCGCGACCGACTTCTTCGGCTTGAAGGTGGCAGACGGGGTGTCGCTCATGGGATTCTCTCGGTGCTCCGGCGGGATTGCAATCTTCGCAATGCGCTAAGCTGAGGGCAACACTGATGTTGCGGACATCTGCGAACTTGATTTTGCAATTCTGCAATGTTTGCAAATCACATCTGCCGGGAAAACCCATGCGCAAGACCTTCCTCGGTGTACGCCTGCGCACGCTGCGTGAGCAACGCGGCCTGACGCAGGCGGCCCTGGCCGAAGCGCTGGCGCTGTCGGCCAGCTACGTCAACCAGCTGGAGAACAACCAGCGGCCGCTCTCGGTCCCGGTGCTGCTGAAGCTGCAAGCGGCGTTGGGCGTCGACCTGCAGTTCTTTTCCGAGAATGAAGAGGAGCGGCTGATGGCGCAGCTGCACGACGTGGTCGCCGATGCCGGCCCGGGTGCCGCGATCCCGCAGGCCGAGGTGCAGGCCCTCGCGCAACAGATGCCGGCGCTGGCGCGCCGCATGATCCAGCTGCACAAGGTGGCGCGCGACGCGCAGGAACGGTTGGAGGCGATGGCGGCCGGCCTGGGCGAGCGCGACCTGCGGCCGGGCGTCGGCCCGACCCAGGCGCACGAGGAAGTGCGCGACTTCTTCTATGCGCGCCACAACCACATCGCCGAGCTGGATGCGCTGGCCGAGGCGGCGCATCGCGCGCTGCAGGCGCCGTCGGTCCTCGCACGCGATGTCGCGGCGCGGCTCGAGGACCACCTGCTGGCGCAGCACCGCGTGACGACGCAGACCGCACCGGCCGATGCGTTGCCCGGGCTGCGCCGGTACGACCCCACGTCACGGCTGCTGAGCCTGCATGCCGACCTCGAACCGGGCCAGCGCGCCTTTCAACTGGCGACCCAGCTGGCCTTCCTGGAAGCCGATGCGGTGCTCGCTGCGCTGGTCGCCAGCGACGAGTTCCGCAGCGACGAATCGCGTGCCCTTGCGCGCATCGGCCTGGCCAGCTACTTCGCCGGAGCGCTGGTGCTGCCGTACGCGCCGTTCCTGGCGGCAGCGGAAGCGCTGCACTACGACATCGACCTGCTGGCGCGCCGCTTCGGCGTGAGCTTCGAGACGGTGTGCCACCGGCTCTCGACGCTGCAGCGTCCGGACGCGCGCGGCGTGCCGTTCTTCTTCGTGCGCGTGGACCGGGCCGGCAACATCTCGAAGCGCCAGTCGGCGACCGACTTTCATTTCTCGCGCACCGGCGGCACCTGCCCGCTGTGGAACGTCTACGAAGCCTTCTCGCAACCGGGCAAGGTGCTGACCCAGCTGGCCTCGATGCCGGACGGCCGGACCTACCTGTGGATCGCCCGCTGCATCCGCCACGACAGCGGCGGCTTCGGCACGCCGCCGCGCGAGTTCGCCGTCGCGCTCGGCTGCGACCGCCGCCATGCCGCGCGGCTGGTGTATGCGCGTGGGCTGGCGCTCGACGATCCGGGCGCCGTGACGCCGATCGGCCCCGGCTGCAAGGTGTGCGAGCGCAAGGGCTGCGCCCAGCGCGCCTTCCCGGCGCTGGGGCGGCGGTTGAGCATCAACGAGAACCAGCGGCCGCTCGAGCCGTATGCGAATGTGTGAGGGAGAAAACGAGGCCGGGCGCGTCGCGTCTCGCGCTGCTCAGGGGGTCTGCGCAAAATCTGCCCGGTGGTTGGCCGACGTGGCGGCTGAACGCCGTGCTGACGGTGAGAGAGCAACGGCTGCTCCGCCAACTGCTCCACCGTCCATGGCCTGGACGGGCTCTCATGCATCTGCCGGATGGAGCGCGCCAATCGCGCATCGGCCAGGCCTCGCAGCAAACCGGATGACGCCGTCGCCCCGGTCGTGGACCGAAGCGCCTCGATCAGCAGTACTTCGACGGCCAGTTGCTTCCGCTCCCACACCAGGAGCCTGAGGCAGTGAGGGCTAGGAAGAGGGCCCTCGCCCGCGCTTTCGCGGAGAGTTTGCCTGCTGCTCCCAAGAGGCCTTCAAGTGGTCGATGAACCATCTGCCGGCGGGCCCGGGCGGTTCGGACGGCCGGTGGTATGCGGACATCGTCAACGCAAAGCCTGTCTGCGGGATGTCGTGCAAATCCAGGACGACCAAGGTGCCGGCGGCAATGTCCTCCTCGACCATGTGCAAGGGCATCCCGCCCCACCCCACGCAGTCCTTGATGAATGCGTGCTTCGTCGACAGGTCGGCCAGACGCCAGGTCGACGGCGACACGACGCCGTAGTCGCGTCCGGCCATGAGGTCGGATCTGTCGGTGAGCACGAGCTGCACATACTTCGCCGCCGCGCGTCTTGTTATCCGAGATCCAAGACTCGCGAGGGGGTGGCTGGCTGCGGCAACGAAAACCAAGGGCACTTCGCCCAGTCGCTCGCTGACCAGCGACGGGAACGTCAACGGCAACGTAGCCAGGATGCCCATCGTGCATCGACCATCCAGCACGGGCTGATAGGCCGCCCCCAGGCCTTCAACGAAAAGTCGAAGCGGCGTCAGCGGAAACTGGATCGCGAAGGCCTTGGCGGCAGCGCTGACAACAGCGGTGGGGAAGAACACATCGACCACCACCGAAAGCTCGCTCTCGAGACCCGATGCCATCAACCTGGCGCGGGCCTTGAGAGTGTCCACCCCGGACACGATGTTGCGCGCGTCCGCAAGCAAAAGCACCCCCTCTGGCGTGAGCTTCGGGAATCGACCGGAGCGGTCAAAGAGCACAACCCCGATCTGGTCCTCGAGACTGCCAATCCAACCGCTTACTGCCGACTGAACGCGGTTGAGCTTGCGAGCCGCAGCCGAGAAGCTTCCCTCGTCCACCGCCGCGATGAAAGTTCGGAGCTGATCCAGGGAGACACCATCAAGCATTGGAAGAGGCCATCTCTAAAACAGATCGTTCGCATCTCAATATACCGGCTTCGCGGCGGCCGGGCCCATCGGCATATTTGCGTTGTGCACCTTCACATCCATCGAGGTTTCATCATGCAACTTCTCCATCTCGACTCCAGCGCTCTCGGCGCCGCATCGGTGAGCCGCCGGCTCTCAGCCGAAATCGTCGCGCGCCAGCGCGCGCTGCACCCGGACATTCGCGTCACCTACCGGGACCTGGCGGCCGATCCGGCCCTGCACCTGATGGGCGCCCACATGGCCATTCGTGCCGGCGCATCCAACGCGGATGCGACCATCGCCGCTGATCTGGTCAAAGGCAACGCCTACCTGGACGATCTCCTCGCAGCAGATATCGTGGTCATCGGCGCGCCCATGTACAACTTCTCGATTCCGACGCCACTCAAGTCCTGGGTCGATCGCATCGCCGTGGCGGGCAAGACGTTTCGATACACCGCGACCGGCCCCGTGGGCCTGCTGAAGGGCAAGAAAGCTTTCATCGCGTCGGCGCGAGGCAGTGTGTATCCGGTGGGAACCCCAGCGGCGGCGAACGAGCATCAGGAGAGCTACCTCATCGGCTTGCTGTCATTCCTCGGCCTGACGGACGTGATGGTCGTGCGCGCAGAGGGCCTTGCGTTCGGCCCGGAAGCCAAGGAAGCAGCCGTCGCGAGCGCGCTGGAGGACATCGCGGCCATCACGGCCTGAGTCGACGAGAAGTTCCACCATGACTTGCGCCATCATCGGCTGCTGCCAGCCTCCAGGACGCCCTCGAGGCCGACATCATCCTTCTCGCCGTGCACTTCGCAGCACATGCGGAGATCGCGAAGGCCAGGAAGGACTGGAAGGGCAAGACGGTCATCGATGTCACGAATTTCCGCGAAACGGACCTCACGCCGCTTGGCGGGTTGCAATCAAGTGATTTCGTGGCCAAGGGTCTTCCCGGCGCGAAAGTCGTCAAGACTTTCAATCAGCTCCCGGCAGCTCTCCTCGCGAGCAATCCGGCCGAGGGCGGCGGACGACGCGTGATGTTTGTGGCCGGCAACCATGACGAGGCGAACACGGAGGTTGCGTCTTTGGTCGCGTCTCTTGGGTTCGCTCCCATCATCCTCGGCAAGATTGCCGAAGGCGGAACCCTGCTGCGGTTCCGCGGTCCGCTCGTTCTGCAGAACCTGATCGAGCTCGGCACCTGAGCGCGCGCCATCGTTCACTTTCCCCGCAGGGAACGGCGACCTGTCAGCGCTTCACGAACCGATAGGCGAAACGATCCGTCTCGCCCTTGATCGAAGGATCGAACACCTTGACCGAGTGCGGATCGTCACTTCTGGCGAGCATGGAGCTTTGCGCGTCCAGTACGAAGCCGGCCGCCTCCACCTCCGCGCGAACGGCCGCAGGCTCGATCCGATGCAGCGACTGCGCGGCGCTCGTGCCCCGTCCGGCGGTGGCAGCGTGGTCCACGATGACGTAGTACCCACCGGGCTTGAGCCGTTCGCAGACGGCTCGATTGAAGTGGGCCGCCGTCGCGCCCTTGGCCTGCATCAGCGCGGTGTGGAGATCGTGATAGAACAGATGCATCCAAAGAACATCCGCTTGTTGCGTGACCTCCGGCATCGCCACGAGGTCCGCCGAGACGGCTTCCACGTTCTCTCGGCCCGGCTCCGTCGCAAGCGTTCGCATCCGGCCGACCGGATCGTTCTTGAAGTGGGCGACTTCGGCCGGCACAAAGCTGAAGACCCGTCCTGCGGGCCCCACGATGTCGGAGAAGAGACGGGTCCAGTCGCCATCGCCCGGGTAAACGTCGATGACGGTGGAGCCCGCATCGACTCGTGCGAACTGGATCAACTCGGATCGCTTGGCTTGGTCGTACATCGGAATCTCCTTTGCGGTTGGCACTCTCGTACTAGACCTGCGCCATGCCTCCATCGACGGCGAGATCCACACCGGTGATGTAAGAACTCTCATCAGAGGCGAGGAACGCAACTGCAGCCGCGATTTCCTCCGGGAAGCCTCTGCGACCCATCGGGATCTGCGTGGTGAACTGTGCGACCGCCTGCTCGGCCTGCTCAGCGGTCAGGCCCGTCGTCGTCGCCAGGGCCGGGGTATCGATGGCTCCGGGGCTCACACAATTCACGCGGATGTGGCGGTCCTTCAATTCCAAAGTCCAACCGCGCGAGAAGTTGCGCACAGCCGCCTTGCTCGCGGCGTAAGCAGTAAATCCCGGAAGCCCGAGCACGTTGGAGACCGACGAGTTCAGGATGATCGAACCGCCGTCCTTGAAGAGGGGAAGGGCCTTCTGCACCGTAAAGAACAGCCCCTTCACGTTCACGTCAAAGGTCTGGTCGAAATGCGCCTCGGTAGCTACCGCGAGCGGCGCGATTGTCCCCGCGCCCGCGTTCGCGAAGAGGACGTCGATGTGACCGTGTTTCTCTTTCACGACGGCATAGAGCCGGTCCAGATCTTCCAGGCGCGACACATCGCCCACGACCGTCGTCACGTTTCTCTTGATGGAGGCGGCAGCCTCCATCAGCTCCTTCTCTCGTCGCCCAGTGATCACAACGTGCGCACCTTCTTCCACGAAGCGCTTGGCTGTAGCCAAGCCAATACCGCTGCTCCCGCCCGTGATGACTGCAACCTTGCCTTCTAGTTTCTTCACAATCTTCAACCTTTCGTTTGTGGTGTGACGCAGCGCCACTGTTCCGATTCGTACAAAGGCGCTGTACCATTTGGATCACCGATCCAGATTCAAATTCACAGCATCCGGACCAGTGATCCAAATATACGGATCGATGATCCATTTGTCAAGGAACCTATGCGAGCCGACGCCCAGAAGAATCGAACCCATCTCCTTGCGGTCGCGCGAGACGTCGTCGCCGAGCACGGTGTCAACGCGTCCATGCGCGACATAGCGCGCCGGGCCGAGGTCGGATTGGCCACGCTGCTTCGTCATTTCCCGACGCGGGAAGCCTTGTTCGAAGCGCTGTTGTGCACACACCTGGACGCATTGGTACAGACGGCAGGCGGACTCGAGAAGTCGGATGCGCCCGGTGAGGCGCTCGTTTCATGGTTCCGCGAATGGATGGCGTTCGCGCAGAGCTATCGAGGCGTTGTCGCCATGATGGCGGCCGCCCACGCGAACCCGGAGTCCGCTCTCTATGCCGCGTGTGCAGCGGTGCACTCAGCGAGCGCGCGCCTGCTGCTTCGCGCACAGGCCGGCGGGCAGGCGCGCACCGACATGAACGGGGACGACTTGTTCGGCCTGATGTCGGCGCTCGGTTGGCTTGTCGACCTGCCGGCGTTCGCGCCGCGGGCCGATCATCTATCCCACATCGTCGCCAGCGCCATCCTGCCGAATCTGCCGAGTCACGGTGTCGCGAAGCAACCTGCCAAGCCCGGGCGGTGAGGCTTCGCTATACCGGCCCCGACGCGTCCATCAGCGCGGCCCACGGCCATGGGCCTGTGTGTCGATGTACTCGCGTATCGTCGCCAGCTTGCCGTCCTGGATCGTGATGCCGAAGGCCCAGGGGTCCTCGAATGGCTTGTTCGTGGCGGCCAACGCCAGGCACAGGCTTTCCCCATCGAGAGGCTTGGATGCCGTCGACTCAGGCGAGCAAGCCGCCATCGACGTTGATGATGGTTCCCGTCAGATGTCGCGCCGCAGGACTCGCCAGGAAGCTCACGGCGGCGGCGATATCCGCCGGTTCGGCGTAGCGACCCAGCGGCGTCAGGCTGCGCTGCCAGTCGGAGCTCTCCCCGTTGGACGGGTTCATGTCTGTGTTGGTGGAGCCTGGCTGGACGAGGTTGGCGGTGATGTCCTTCGGCCCAAGTTCCTGCGCAAGGCCGCGCGTGAAGGATTGCAGCGCCGACTTGGTCATGTAGTAAATCGTTCCCGGGGCTCCGACGATGCGCTCCGCACCGGCGGAACCGATGGTGATGACGCGACCGCCCGCGCCCAGGTGCGGGATGGCAGCCTGGGTCGTCAGCACCGGGCCGCGCACGTTGACCGCAAGCAGCGCATCAATATCGCTTACGCTGAAGTCGGCGATGGTGTTGTAGAGCGCGATTCCGGCGTTGTTGACCAGGATGTCCAGGCCTCCCAACGCGGCCACGGCTTCCTCCACCGACCGCTTGATGGCGGTCGGATCCGCGCTGTCAGCCTGAATCGCCGCGCCACGCTGGCCCAGCTTCTCGATGGAAGACACCACGGCGTTTGCCCTATCGGCCGAGTTCTGAAATGTCAGCGCAACGTCGGCGCCGTTCTCGACCAACGCCATCGCAATGGCGGCTCCGATGCCTCGGGATCCCCCTGTGACCAGGGCGCGTTTTCCAGCAAGGGTTTTCAAAGAATCATCCTTTGTGCAGTGATCGATGCACAAATGGTAGGATTGCGACATCGGCTGGTCAAGCTATTTATGCAGTGATCGATGCAAAAAAAAGTCATCCCTTCAAAGTCCGCCGCCCGCGTACCTCCTGCTCGTGGCCGACCGCGCGAGTTCGACCGCGAGGCGGCATTGATGCGAGCCATGCGGCTCTTCTGGATCAAGGGTTACGAGGCCACGTCGATTGCCGATCTGACCACGGCTTTAGGCATCGGTTCGACCAGCCTCTATGCCGCGTTCGGCTCGAAGGACGCGCTGTACGCTGAGGCGCTGCGCCTGTATTCCGTGACGTATGAGGACCTGGTTCTGGGGCGCTTCCGCCAGGCGCCTACGGCCCGCGACGCCGCGTTCGCCTACCTGTGGGACTCGGCCGCGGCGATGACAGGCTCCGATTGCGATTTGCCACATGGTTGCCTGGTCACGCTCGGCACTGTTGGAAGCGACGGCCATACCGAACTCGCGGATCTGATGAGGACCACGCGAGGCGGCGCCTTCGATGTGCTCGTGCTGCGCATCGCAAAGGCGGTCGTTGAAGGCGAGTTGCCGAAGACTCTCGATGTCCACAAGCTCGCGAGGTTCCTGCAAACAGTCCAGAGCGGCATGGCCGTCCGGGCACGCGATGGCGCCGCGAGAGAGGAACTGCAGGCGGTTGCCGAGATTGCGATGGGCGGATGGGACGGGATGGTGCAGCGCTCAGCCCAGGGCTAAGTGCGAAGCCAGCTTCGCCTGCGCCCGACCATGAACAACCTCCTGGAACACGACACCTGGAAGCCTGCGTGATGCCGGAAGTTCGAGAGTTCGGGAGGCGCTCCGATCGCGCCGCCGCGCAGCCAACTGATCTTCGCGTCGACAAACTTCTGCATGGCTGAAAGTTCCTCGGCTCGCTCGTTGAGCTTTTCTTGCTGAGCGAGCATGGCCTGAAGCATCCGATCCCTTCCGCCGGCACGGCGCTCGCTCACCAGCAACTTGATCTCTGAGAGCGACATGCCCATGGCCTGTCCAGCACGAATGGCGCCCAGATTTCGGAGGTCTTTTTCCGAGAACTCCATGTAGGGCCTGGCGCCACCGACCGAACCTTGCCTGGGATGCAGCAGACCCGACCGAACGTAGAAGCGGACGGTCGCCACGTTGAGGCCGGCCCTTTCCGAAAACTCTCCGATCCACATCGAATGCTCCACTGGGCTTGACCATGCACCGGACTTCACACCTACAACCGGTGGACCGGCTGCACAGGCGCAGTCTATCCATCGAAAGGACCGAGAAATGACAACGCCGATACCTCTCCTGCTCCTGCCCGGCCTGATGAATGATGGGCGGGTGTGGGAGCCGATTCGACGGTCGATGCCTGCAGGGCGAAACTTCATCGTGGCTGCAACGCACATGGCGGACACGATCGAAGCATCGGCGGCGGCTGCAGTTCAGGCCATGCCGCCCGGCATGTTTGGCGTCGCCGGCTTCTCGCTTGGCGGGTATGTGGCACTTGAAGTATGCCGGCAGGCATCGGGACGGATCGCAGGCCTTGCGCTGCTGGACACCGGCGCGCGTGCCGATTCGGTCGAAGCCGTGCAGAACCGCAAACGCATGGTGGCGGCTCTCGCGTCGGGCAGCGCGAGCTTCGCGCAGATCGCCAGCACCTTCGCGCCCAGGCTCTTGCATGAATCGCACGCCCGTGACAGTCAACTGATCGACTTGCTCGCCGACATGGCGCGAACCGTTGGGAGCGAAGGATTCGTTCGACAGCAGACGGCGGCAATGAATCGATCTGATAGCCGCGATGTGCTGAGGACGCTGCGATGTCCCGCATTGGTTCTCTGCGGCCGTGATGACCAGGTCGCGCCGCCGGCGCTCAGTGAAGAGATGGCGAATCTGCTGACAGGAAGCGTCGAGCTTGCTGTGATCGATCGATGCGGGCACATGTCGCCACTGGAGCAACCAGATGCTGTCGCCGAGGCCTTCGCCCGCTGGACGGGCCGTGTCGATTCGAACATGCTGCTGCCCGGTTCTCGTTGATCCTCTGGATGTACTTGGGAGCTACCCGAATCCAGGATGCGCAGCACGCGCTTGAGGTTGTAGGCGAGCACCGCCAGCGCCGAGGACCTGCGGTCTCGCCTGCGGACTTCACTGGGCTTGCCGCTCTCTTCACCCGGCTACCTAGAACCGGTACTGCAAACTGAGGCTGAGAAAGCTCAGCGCATCGGTGGCACCGGTCTCACGCAGGAACGCGCCGGGTCGCGCGTACGCGACGACCGCGCTTGAAGACCAGCGCGGAGCCAAGGTGCGAGTGGTTGCTATCGATGCGATGGTCGCCACATGGCGGGCGCGACTGTCGCCAGCGGGCCGGATCAACATTCCGTTGGGCGCGTAGACGCCGTCGCGGGTGCTGTAGCGCCAGAAGAAGTCGACGCCGGCGGTCAACTGGACCGCAGGTGATGGCTGCAGGGTCAGCGCCGGATGGATGTTGAAGAAGTTGCGCGGCCCCAGCGTCGCTTCGTCGCCGAAGTAGTTTCCGCGCGGGTAGATGGGATTGAGTGTCTCGAGCCGGTCGTCTCCGGGATCCTTGTCGCCGCTGGCAATCGCGACGAGCAGCGCCGCTCGCAGCTTGCCAGGCACGTCGCCGAAGGAGTAGCCGGTATCGGTGGCGAGCGACCAGGCGCGAATGTCGGCATCGCCGAATTTCCCTCCCTGCGCTGCGAATTCCCAGTTCCAGTTCCAGGCATCGTGGCTGCCGAACACACGCGTGCCGAGCGACCAGCGGCGCTCGTGCGCCACACCCTGGACATAGCGAGCGGCGGTGTCTTCGAAATGCAGCGCGTAGACGTCCAAGGACGTGACGCCTGCGCTGCGAGTCGCGTAAACGCCACGCAGCGACTGAGTCTGCGAACGGGCATCGTCGAAGCTGCCCAGGCGGTTCAGCCGCGGTTTCGCGGCGAATGCATCGACACGCCAGGGGCCGCTGGTCGAATAGGCGCGGACCGCATCGAAGCTGCGCCGCACGTTCGGTCCCTCGCGCGCGTCGATGGCACGCCCGGATCCGAACTGCAGCTCCTGAATGCCGACACGCATTCCAATGCCGTCATCGCCCTGCGTCGCTGATCGCCATTCGACGAACAGATTGGTGGGATCGAGTCGATCCTCGTCCACCGGGGACGGGCCTGCAGTGCGGCCGTTGGTGCGCGAGCTGGCCAGTTGCGCGAAACCTCGCCAGTGTTCGTCCAGTCGCAGATCGGTGAAGACGGAACCTCGCACCATCGCAACGCCCCGGCGATCCTGGGGGTCGAGCCCATAGCGAGGATTGCCGGTGTGCTCGTAACGCAAGCGAAGATCGCCGCCCAAGCTCAGCCGCATGTGATCTGCAATGTGATCTGCAATCGGTCGGTCTTTCCAGCATGCGCCTGGGTTGCTGCCCTCGGCGCAGGATTGGCGCTGGACGCTGAATTCGTCGTCGAACCGCAAGGGACGGAACTGCGCCAGCGCGGCATCGGCGGCCATCAGAAGAAACATGCCGAGCCACGCCGTGCGCACCCTCGCCTGGCCTGTCAGCCGCCGGTGCCGAGATCCGGCCAACCTCATCGGGCTTGGTAGTAGCCGCCGAAGTGTTTGATTGGTGACCAGGCGGGCAGGATCTCGGGCAGTACCGGCGAAAGCGATTGGTAGTCCTGCGCGCCATACACCACCCGGCCATCCATGACTGTCAAGACCGAGGAAATGGATTTGATCTGGGCTTCCGCAATCGAGAAGTAGTCCCTGTCGAGCACCGCGAAGTCGGCGAGATGGCCGGGGGCGATCATGCCCATCTCGGACTCGGTGTTCATGAACCACGCCGCCTTGCGAGTGAACAGTCCCAGCGCTTCGGCGCGTGACAGGCGGTTGTCCTTGGCCAGCACTTCGGTTCCGGAGACCGACTTCCCCGACACCATCCAGCTGATACCAATCCACGGATTGAACGAGGACGCCCGGAAGGCATCAGTGGTCATGGCCAGCGGGATGCCGCTGTCGACGAGTTGGCGCAGGCGGGGAGTCAACAACGCCTTGTCGCGACCGTGGGTCTTGATGAAACTGTCGCCGTGCAACGCCATCTTGGTGTCCAGGGCGATGCCGCCGCCCAGCACCTTGACCCTGGCGATGTTCGCGGGACTGATGGTCTCGGCGTGTTCGAGACTCCAGCGCAGACCGTCGAGCGGCATCTTCTCGTTGAGCTTCTCAAGCGCATCGAGGAAAGGCGTGATGTTCTCGTCGTAGGTGATGTGCTCGCGGAAAGGAATGCGCCGTAGGACCAGCTTGGAAATGTCCCGCTCCACCAGTTCTCGCATCTTGTCCGGCTGGACGATGACCGCCGGACGGTCGAAGTTCTCGTGATCGTGCACCTCCACCGACAGCAACTCGCCGGCGCCCTGGTAGGCATGACCGTGGGCCAGGTGCGGGTGCAGGTTGTGCCCGGGACTGATCGGCGCCGTCTTCGTGATCGCCGTGATCTGCGCGTCCACCACGTTGAAGTCGGCGCCTTCTCCAAACTGGATGTCCATGAAGGGCATGCGGATGTTGAGGCGGTTGTCGCGGGCGAGGGCATCCACGGTGGGCACGGCCTTGGGATAGCCGCGGAAGCCCGTGCCCGCATCGATGACGGACGTGATCCCGACGCGGTTGAGACTATGGATCGTCTGAACCAGCGAGCTCACCTCCTCATCGAAAGAAAGCTGGGGGACCATGGTCTCCATGGCGATGAACGTGAACGTGTAGCCATGGACCACACCGGTGTACCTGCCCTGCGCGTCCTTCTCCAACTCGGTGCCCGGCAACTGGGGGAACTTGTCGGTGCCAACGCCAAAGGCGTCCATCGCCTGCTGGTTCAGGAAGGCGCGGTTGTAGGCGTACTGCACGATCAACGGGCGATTGGGGACGGCCTTGCGGAGTTCGTCCATGGTGGGGAAGCGGTTCTCCTCGAACTGGTAGGGAGACCAGCCGCCAATCACCTTGACCCACTGGCCTTCCGGGGTTCGCCTGGCTTGCTCACTGAGCATCGCCAGGGCCCGGCGCAGCGTGGGAACGCCGTCCCATCGCAGGGTGTAGTTGTATCCCCCCTCGTTGAGCACATGGGTGTGCGCGTCGATGATGCCCGGGATGAGACGTCGGCCTCGGGAGTCGATGACGCGGGTGTTGGTCTTCTTCAAAGCCAGCACTTCGGCATCGGTGCCGACTGAGTAGATGCGGCCGCCCTTGACGGCCACGGCGGATGCCTCCGGCTGTGCGGCATTCCCGGTGTAGATCTTCGCGTTGTGCACGATCAGGTCTGCGCCTGTCGCTTCTTGCTTGGTTTGTGCATGGGCGCTGGTCAAGCCATTCACCACCATCAATGCGATCAGTACTGTCAACTTCACTTCGATTCCTTTTTCGATTGCGTCAAGAGAACACGACGCTGCCACGACCCGATCAACCAGCCGGATCCCGCAGAGGCGTGCGCTGAATGGGAAAAGATGTTGCCTGCGCGGTTTGGCGCAGTCACTGACCGTTGTTGCTGGCGGCAGCACGATTCGCTCATGAGACCGAGCGTTCAGCACCATCCGCAGAATGCGTTTGCTGTTCGCCTTTGCGAACGACCCGACGCTCTAAGTGAGCCGGTCCGTCCGCCATGCAACGGGGCTCGCGCCAGTCAGCTTGCGGAAGGTCCGCCCGAAGTGCACCGCGTCTGCAAAGCCAGTGGCTTCGGCAACGTCCTGCAGGCAGCCATTGGTGTTCAAGAGCAGGTCCTTTGCCCGTTCGACACGCGCCTGCAACTGCCACTGATACGGCGCCATGCCGGTCGACGCCTTGAAGGCGCGGCTGTAGTGCGACTGCGACAGACCCGCCAGTTCCGCGAGCGTGGCGAGTTCCACCCTGGCCGGCATCTTCGCCTCGAGATAGCTCATCGCATCCTTCATCTGGAGGGCTGAGAGCCGACACTGGCTCCCTTTCGTCTCTTTGGGTGGCTCGAAGAGCCTTGCCGCGATCGCTGCAGTCAGCGAGTCACCGTAGAGTTGCGCGGTGGGGTCGAAATCATCAATCGCGTCCGTCAGCAACCTCATCAATGTCCACAACCGGTCATCGTTCATGCGCAGACGAGGGACGCCGGCCTGCTCCGGCGATACATGGATTCCGAGACGCTTCTGGAGCACGTCGACGTCGAAGCTGATCGTTCCACACTTCAGATAGCGGGAATCTGCGGCATATCCCCACACCTTCATCTGCGCCGGCGCGAAGTACATGGGCCGAGGCTTGTACGCATGTGGGTTCGGGGTATTGGGCGCCGACCTGGGCTCGGCGCGTTCCCGTCCCACCTCTTCGAGCTGCGCGCTGAATCGAGTCAACTGTTCGCGCCTGTTGATCGGCAGCAAGACTCTGCCCGCGCAGGCGTACTCACTCAGATCCACATTGACGCCGTTCCAGCAACGACTGGAAATGTTCAGCGACCCCAAGTTTTCAGAAAGTTCTATTGCGTTTGACATGCGGATGAATGGCGGAGGAGTCACCCTGGCTACTCCTGCACGCATCTTCACATCCATCCTCGTGGTACGGTGGGACGACTTTTGCTCAGCTGTGTCGCAGAAACAGGAACACAAAGTGGATATCGAGGAACTGCGGACCTTCGTCGAGGTTGCCGATGCGGGAGGCATCACCGCGGCAGCCGCTCGTCTCGGCGTTGCCAAATCCATTGTCAGCCGGCGGCTGATCAAGCTTGAGGCGGAGTTGGGCGTTCAGTTGCTCGCCCGTACCACGCGAGGTGCGAATCTCACCGAGGCTGGCGCGACGTTTCGTGACTATGCCGACAGAGTGTGCAATGAGATGGATATTGCCCGAGAGACGCTGCTGCCCGCGGGAGAGCTTCGCGGCCGCATGCGCGTTGCCGCGCCGTTGTCCTTTGGACCAACCCACTTCGCACCCGTACTCGCCGAGATGGCGAGTCGGCATCCAAAGCTTCACATCCAGACTTGCTACAGCGATCAGTTCGTCGATCTGATCGCCGGAGGCTACGACTGCGCAATTCGCCTGGGCCACCTTGCGGATTCCAATCTGGTCGCTCGACGTGTTGGCCCCGTGCATGGGAGCTTGGTCGCAAGTCCCACCTACATTGCAACGCACGGTGCACCTCAGACGCTGGACGAACTCATTGACCACGAAGCGCTGATGCAGGGCACGGAGACCTGGCAATTGATGGATGGGAACGAGGTCGTTGCCATTCGGCCGCAGGGCCGCTTCAAGGCAGACAACGGCATTGCCCTGGTCGCGGCGGCGTTGGCAGGCCTGGGCATCGGCTACCTGCCCGTTGCACTCACACGCCCCCATCTGGCTTCGGGCGCGCTGGTGACTGTCATGCCGCAGCATCCATCCAAGCCGGCAGGCGCATACGTTGTGCGCCCGCCGGGCCAGCATCCCACGCGGAAGATCAGGGTGTTGACGGAAATGCTGACGGAGTACTTCAGCAGGTCTCCCGACTTCGATCTTGGCAAACCTCAACCGTGAGCGCTCGGCTCTGTCGGCAGCCGGGACGCAGCGCATCCCGGCTTCGTGGGTTACTTCTTCACGAAGGCCAGCAAGTCATTGTTCAGCCGGTCCTTGTGGATGTCGGTGATCCCGTGCGGGCCGCCCACGTATTCAATCAGTTGTGAACCAGAACGGCTTCTCGCCGCACCCTTCTCGCACTTTCAGACTGCAGGAAGCACGTTCAGACAGTGCCTTGCCGCCCCTGTTTGACGACACTCGCTTTCGCAAAGCGACGCGGGGAAGTCGCATCAGTTTCCCCTGGCACTGAACCATGAACTCAATCAGCAAATATCCAGTCCCTTCTGACGCTGGCGCTCGCCGCGTGACCTTTCGGACACGCGGCCTCACTCACGGTCCCATCACCCGCCTGATGAGCCCGTCCGATCTTGGGCATACGCTCAAGCCCTTCGTGTTCCTGGACCTGTTCAACCTGGACCTCCACGATCCACGCGGAGGAATGTCCGTTCATCCCCATTCCGGACTTGCGACGATCACGGTCATTGCCGAGGGGGATTTGCGCTTCGACGATCCAGCCGACGGCGTGGGTCACATCGGGTTCGGCGGCTTTGAATGGATGCGTTCTGGAAACGGTGTGTGGCACGGGAAGGAGCTCTCGGGTGGCGTCGCTCCAAAAGCCAAGGGCTTCCAGCTATGGATCGCTCTGCAGCCCGAGCTCGAGCACTCGACGGTCGACAGCCAGTACGTGGAAGCGCAGCACGTTCCGGCCGCCGGTCCGGCCCGCGTGATCCTCGGCAGCTACGACGGGGCTCGCAGCCCCGCCCGCTCGCCTGATGGCATGACCTACCTCCTGCTGCGCCTGGCCGCCGGGACAGCCTGGACATTCACACCGCCCGAAGCCCAGCCAGTCTCCTGGCTCGCCGTCGCAAGCGGCCAGCTTGTTGGAGACACGCCTGCGGACGAAGGCGAAATGGTCATCTTCGAACAATCACAGCAGCCAATCACCCTGCAGGCAAGCCAGAGCAGCGACGCGATCTTCGTCATTGGCTCAGCGGCGCCGCACCTACATGATCTGCACCTGGGAAACTATTCGGTCCATACCTCGGCTGACTCCTTGGCGCGGGGAGAGGCGAACATCGAGCGCCTCCGGCGACTTCTGGTCGCGGCCGGCGATCGTCGCAACGCCAGCGGCTCGATCCCGGTTTTTCGCGGTTAGACGGCGCACGAAGTCGAGAGTCTCGCCACGCTGCGGATGGAGCAGGAAGCAGCGCGCTCGATGGCCACTTCCCCAAAACTCCCCCAGGCGCTTCAACGAACTGGCGGGGTGCGATCCCGCAAGAACCGCGCGCAGATCGAAGGACCGAGTACGACCCGTTGCCGTCCTTCGACGTCGCTCTTTCAAAGCCGCAAAGCTGCCATTCAGGAAAGCCCCCTGCTCATCGCGTTGAGCCAATCCGGGTAGGCGTCGTTCTCCGCGTAGAAGACAACTGCTGCTATCCGTTGGGCAGGCGACAGGCGGTTCGCAAGGTCGCCGAGCACATCGTTGACCACGATGTCGACCTCTAGGAAGTACTCGAAGCCTTCACTCAACACGTCGCTCGGCACTCGGAATCCATCGGTAAGCGATATCAATCGCGCCTCGGAATTTTCCATCCAAGGGCGTTTTGCGACGATAGTGCGTGTGTCGTCGGCAGACAGGCTCGCGATGATCTGGCCAAGGTTCAAGTCCGGCGCCTCCCCTGAGCGCTATCGAGAGCGGTCAAAGAGCGGGCTTCAAGCAGCCTGGCAAAATCAATCTTTAGTGTGGTGTAGGCATAGACATCGTTGCCGCATTCAGCGACAGCGTGGCGCTTGACCGCAGCGTACGCGTCGCGCGCTTCGCTGTTCGTTCGCAAGAAGTCTCGCAGAGCGAGATGGCGACGAACATCGTGAGATCCAGTGCGAAACGCATGGACTTGATGCGTTCGCTTCGAGGACCCCTTGACGAAGTAACGGCGCTCGGGAATTCCATTCTCTCCCCGCGGTTCGTATCCGAGCCCGCGGAAGCCGGTAGTCAGCGAGTCGAGTTGCTCGACGCGAGGCACCTCAACGAGGATGTCAATGACGACCTTCGCAGCAAGCCCGGGTACTGATGTGCTGCCAATGTGGTGGATTCGGGCATGCGGGCCAAGAACATTCTCCAGCGCTTGCTGCTCGTGTTCGAACATGGTCGCCCACAACGGGTTGTATGGCGCGATTTCTATCGTTCTCTTGCTCAACGAATTCCCCCTTACGGCAGCAAGCTCGGTGCCTCAGAGCCGTCCTCCACGGCCGTCCGCCAATGGCCGAAAGACTCTCGTCGACCATACGTTCTGTCTCTGGTCGCGCTTCGTCACCGGACTTCAATGATGTTGTCCATACCACGGGTGCCGATCGGTCGGCAGGTAAGGCCAGTCCGTCTTGTTCTTCAGAGAGGCCTTTGCCCGCCCAGCCTGGCTCGCCGTGAGAAACATTCCTCCAAGATCGTTTCCGCCGTTGATGGCGTAAAGCCGCACCGAGGAGTTCTCCAACTGGCTATTGACGATGGCAAATAGAGTCCAAGTAGCGCGTCCCCAGCTTCGGCCCTCAGAGTCGTCTAGCTCGGGGGCATAGACCACGTATTCGCTCCCTAGGGAACCGCTGATTTATTCGGGCAGATCTCGATGGCCGAACGAGCCGTGGACAGCGAGGATGGTTGCATGAAGCAGACGAGCTTTGCGAGCCTGGAGTACGCAGGCAAGAAACGCCAGACGAGGCGCGAGAAGTTCCTGGGCGAGATGGAGCGCGTGGTGCCATGGTCGGCGTTGTGCGGCTTGATCGAGCCGCACTATCCGCGCAGCGGCCGCGTCGGTCGCCCGCCGATCGGCGTGGAGCGGATGCTGAGGATGTACTTCCTGCAGCAGTGGTACAGCCTGAGCGACGAGGGCCTGGAGGACGCGCTGTACGACAGCCAGGCGATGCGCGAGTTCGTGGGCGTGGACTTGGCACGCGAGCAGGCGCCTGACGCGACCACGCTGCTGAAGTTCCGCCGGCTGCTGGAGCAGCACGCGCTGACGAAGGCGATCTTCGACAAGGTCAACGTGCACTTGGGCGAGCGCGGGTTGCTGATGCGAGAGGGGACGCTGGTGGACGCGACGATCATCGCGGCGCCGAGCTCGACGAAGAACCAGGACGGTGAGCGCGACCCTGAGATGCACCAAGCCAAGAAGGGCCAGCAGTACTACTTCGGCATGAAGGCGCACATCGGCGTGGATGCCGACTCGGGCCTCGTGCACAGCGTGCGCGTGACCTCTGCCAACGAGAGCGACGTGGCCAACGCGCATGCGCTGCTGCACGGCCAGGAGCGCCGCGTGCACGGCGACTCGGGCTACACGGGCGTGGCCAAGCGAGAAGAGATCGTCGAGGCGCAGGCTGAAGGGCGCATCCGCGATGACATCGTCTGGCTGATCGCGGCCAAGCGCGGTGCC
>NZ_FRCQ01000006.1 GCF_900142965.1 Rhizobacter sp. OV335 | reverse complement strand
CACTCACTTCGTTCGTTGTGGTCAAACAGTCGGCGACAGTCAGTTCACGAAGCGTGCTGCGCACGCGGGCCATGAAACCAGCCAGCTCCGGCGCCCCGTCCCTATTGGCGCGCCACGGCCTCCCCCCGCGCGCCTTTGCGACACCGCCGTGCTCCTTTGGGGGTGAACACCGAAGTGAAGATTGATCCCCGGATTGGCATCCGGGCTACGAACACATGCGGTTCGTGGGCGGGGCGGCCGGGGGCAGGCTGTGGGGGCGACTTCTGGGGCGACGGAGAAGATTGGTTTCGAGGGTGGCACGCGCCAGCGTGCTTCGTAGACCGACTCATCGCCACTGTTTGACCACAACGAACGAAGTGAGTGGAGGGAGTTTGGCGATGCACCCTCGAAGCCGATCTTCTTCGTGCAGTCGGCGCGCCAGCGCCGACCGCTCCAGCTGAGCCCCCACAGCCTGCCCCCGGCCGCCCCGCCCACGCGCACAGCAAGATCACCCAGCAGGAGGCGGCGGAAAGAGACGGTCGAGTCCCCCGAGGAATTCGGCGAAGTCGATCGGCTTGGTCCAGTAGTCGTCGAACCCGGCAGCGCGGGCCCGCGCGATGTCTTCGGGCATTGCGTTGGCCGACAGCGCAACGCAGCGGATGCCCGCCGTCTCCGGCTGGGCACGCAGTCGCCGCAGCACCTCGAAGCCGTCGAAATCGGGCAGCTGCATGTCGATCAACACCAGGTCCGGCTGCAGCTCGCGGGCGCGCGCCACACCGGCCTCGCCGCTCGGTGCCGACTCGATCGACAGGCCGGCCTGGCTGCGCACCAGTTCCTCGACCAGCAGCACATTGACCGGGTTGTCCTCGATGTACAGCACCTTCCCGCGGGGCCTGTCCGGCGAGGGGGCCGGCCCGCGTGCAGGCATCGCCGCCGGCGGCGCCACGCCGGCCGGCGCCTGCGCCGCGGCATCGGCGCGCGGCAGGCGGACCTCGAATTGCGACCCCGTGCCCGGTTGACTGCTGGCCATGACGGTTCCTTCCATGCGCTCGACGAGCGCCTTGACGACGGCGAGCCCGATGCCGGTGCCGTCGATGCCTTCGTTCTCGAGACCCAGCCGGTTGAATGGCTCGAACAAATGGGGCAATTGGTCGGCCCGCAGGCCGCGGCCGGTGTCTTCGACGCGCAGCGTCACGTGCGTCGCGTCGACCGTGCAGCTCAACGTGACGCGGCCATGGCGCCGGTTGTACTTGATGCCGTTGGTCAGCAGGTTGATCAGCACCTGGCGCAGCCGGATGCGGTCGGCGCACACCGTCGCCTGCAGCCGGTCGGCATGCAGCGTCACGCCGTGCTCGCGCGCCAGCGCCTCGACCAGCGGCAGCGTCTCGTAGACCACCTCGTGCAGCGCGAGCGGCTGCAGGTCGAGCCGCAGGTTGCCGCTCTCCAGGCTCGACAGGTCGAGCACGTCGTTGATCAGCGACAGCAGGTGCCGGCCGGCGGCGGCAATGTGCTCGACCTTGTGGTTGTGATCGGCGGTCAGCGCGCGCGCATCGAACTGCAGCAGCTGCGCGAAGCCGAGCACCGCGTTCAGCGGCGTGCGCAGCTCGTGGCTCATGCGCGCGAGAAACTCCGACTTGGCCGAACTCTCGCGCTGCGCGACCGCGCGCTCCTGGCGCGCGCTCTCGGCGCTGCGCGCGTCGGTGATGTCCCAGTTGACACCCATGTGGCGGTGCACCTGGCCGCCGGCATCGAGCACCGCGGTCGAGCGCGACGCGAGCCAGTGCACCGAACCATCCGGCCACACGACGCGGAACTCGTAGGCCGCGCTGCTGCGGTTGCGCACCGATTCGGCCAGTGCCGCGGCCACCCGCTCGCGGTCTTCGGGCAGCACCAGCGCCGCGCGCTCGGCCTCGTCGGGCACATGCGCGGAAGGCTCCAGCCCGCGCAGCCGGAACATCGCGTCGTCCCAGACCGACGTGTCGGTGGCCGGCAGCCATTCCCAGGTGCCGATGCCGACGCTGCGCACCGCCAGCCCGATGCGTTCGTTCGCGCTGCGCAGCGCCGCCTCGGTCTTCACGCGTTCGGTCACGTCGATCGTGATGCCGAACAGCATCGGCCGGCCGTCGCGCGATTCGCGCCGCACCCGGTTCACCAGCCAGCGCAGCTCGCCGTCCGGGCGGCGGATGCGGTACTCGTGCTCCACCGACACCTCGGGCGTCGCGCGGATCTCGTCGCGCACGCGCTCCATGAAGGCCCGGTCGTCGGGGTGCACCACCTCGTTCATCCACTCGGCACCGGTGGGCACGCCGCGCTCCTTCGGCCGGCCGATGATGCGGAACATCTCGTCGTTCCATTCGGCGCGGCGCGTCTCCGGGTCGCGGCTCCAGATGCCCAGGCCGGCCGCGGTGGCGGCGATCTCCAGCCGTTTGGCCATCTCGGTCGCGCGCCGGGTGTGCTCGACCTGCTCGGTCACGTCGAGCGCGACGCCGACGAACTCGATCGGCGTGCCGTCGGCATCGCGGCGCACGACGCGGCGCGTCAGCACGTAGCGGAAGCTGCCGTCCGGGCGGCGGTAGCGGGCCTCCATGTCGACCGGCCGGTCCGAGCGCAGCGCGGCCTGCGAGGTGGCCAGTACCTGTGGCAGGTCGTCGGGGTGGATCAGCGCGCGCACCTCGTCGAGCGACATGCCTTCGGGCCGTGGCGTGATGTCGAGCACCTGGTACGCACGCTCGTTGTAATACATGCGGTTGCGCTTCAGGTCGTGGCGCCAGATCGCGATGTTGCCCAGGTCGACCGCGATCTTCAGTTGCGCGCTGGTGTCGTTGAACGATTCGGCGAGCTCGTAGGCCTCGGTGTCGTCGACCAGGATGCCGATCGCCCGCGTCGGCGTGCCGCCGGCGTCGGGCTTCACTTCCCACTGCGAATGCACGCGCCGCATCCGGCCGTCGGGCCACACGATGCGGTAGCGCCGGCTGTACTGGCCGGGCTGGTTCATCGACTCGAACATCTTCGGGTCGACGCGGTCGTCCGGGTGGATGCGCTGCGACGTGAGCGCGAAATTCGGCGTGCCGTCGGCGGGGTCCATGCCGAAGAAGCGGAACATGTGGCGGTCCCAGCGGCCCTCGCCGGACGGGATGTCGCGCTCCCAGACGCCGAGGCGGCCGAACTCCTGCGCCATGTCGAGCAGCTCGGCCAGCCGGCGGGCCTCGTCGCCGAGCGTGCGCAACTCGGTGATGTCTCGCACCACCAGCAGCTGCGGCCCCGGCGACTGCAAGCTCAGCCAGCGCGGCGTGCCCGAAGGCGGGGTCCAGCGGTGGGCCTCGGCCGCCAGCGCGGCCTGCGGCGGCAGGCCGAGCAGCTCGCGCACATCGCGGCCCGCCAGCGCACCGGCCGGCAGGCCGCAAACGGCCTCGAGGCGGCCGTTGCTCCACGCGATGCGGCCGGCCTGGTCGAGCTGCAGCAGTGCATCCGGGCTCGCCGCCAGCAGGGCATGCGCGGCCGCCACGCCGGGAGCGGGCATGCCGGGGGGCGCATCGAGGGGCACGTCAGGGACAGCCATGGAAGGCAAGTGTTGGGCCGAATGCCGCAGGCGTCCAGCGCACTTGCCCGCAGGGACGCCTGTCTGTGGGGCTCAGGCCGCGACCTGCAGCACCAGCTTGCCGAAGTTCTCGCCGCTGAACAGCTTCAGCAGCGCCTGCGGGAAGTTGTCGAGCCCGGTGACCACGTCTTCGCGGCTCTTGATGCGCCCGGCCTGCAGCAGCTCGCCCAGCTCGGCGATCGCGACCGGGTAGCGGTCGGCGTAGTCGAACACCACCATGCCCTCCATGCGGGCGCGGTTGACCAGCAGCGACAGGTAGTTGGCGGGGCCCTTCACCGGCGTCGTGTTGTTGTACTGGCTGATTGCGCCGCAGATCACGATGCGGGCATGGCGGTTGATGCGCGTCAGCACGGCGTCGAGGATCTCGCCGCCGACGTTGTCGAAATAGATGTCGACGCCATTCGGGCAGTGCTGCTTCAGGCCGTCTTTCACCGGGCCGGCCTTGTAGTCGATGCAGGCGTCGAAGCCCAGCTCCTTGACGACCCACTCGCACTTGGCGGGCCCGCCGGCGATGCCGACCGCGCGCAGGCCTTTGGCCTTGGCGAGCTGGCCGACCGTCTGCCCGACGGCGCCGGCCGCCCCCGAGACGACGACGGTCTCGCCGGCCTTCGGCTGGCCGACGTCCATCAGCCCGAAGTACGCCGTCATGCCGGGCATGCCGAGCACGTTGAGCCACTGCATCGGCGTGCCCAGGCGCGGGTCGATCTTGAACAGCCCGTGGCGGCGGATGCCGGCCTCGGCGATCACGCAGTACTGCTGCACGCCGAGCGTGGCACTGACGATGTCGCCGACCGCGAAGGCGGGGTTCTTCGACGCGACGACGGTGCCGATGCCGCCGGCGCGCATCACCTCGCCGATGCCCACCGGCGGGATGTAGCTCTTGCCTTCGTTCATCCAGCCGCGCATCGCCGGGTCGAGCGACAGCGTTTGCGTCTTCACGAGCACCCCGCCGGCCTCGGGCTCGGCGACCGGCTCGGTCGTGAACTGCCAGTTGTCGGCGGTGGGCAGGCCCACGGGGCGGGCGGCAAGGCGGATCTGCTGGTTCACGAGGCTGCTCGTCATGGCGTTGTCTCCTGGATGTGTTGTGTTCTCGGGATGCGCCGGTCGATGGTAGCGCCGATGTCGACCTTGTCCGACAGCCGATCAGGCGGCGCGCCGACAGGGTGGGGCAGGGGGCGAACCTACAGTGGCCTGCATCAACCGGGTCGACCGATCCGACAAACAAGACCTGCCTGGAGACTGCGATGCGCCTGAGCCTCACCTCGATCCTGACCGTGGCCAGCCTGGCCGTGGCGAGCGTCGCGCTGGCGCTGGCCGCAGGGCAGGACGCGCTGCCGGTGCGCAGCGTCGCGTCGCTCGACGCGCAGCGCTACTCAGGCACGTGGTACGAACTCGCGCGCTTGCCGAACAGCTTCCAGGCGAAGTGCGAAGGCAACGTCACCGCCACCTACCAGCCCACCGGCAGCGGCGCCATCAAGGTGATCAACCGCTGTCGCGCGGCCGATTCGACCTTTGCCGTCTCGGTGGGGCGCGCGACGCCGGTGAAGGGCGACGACAGCGGCGCGAAGCTGAAGGTCAGCTTCCTGCCGACCTGGCTGCGCTGGATGCCGGTGGGACGCGGCGACTACTGGGTCGTGATGCTCGATGCCGACTACCGCTATGCGGTGGTCAGCGAGCCGTCGCGCGAGTACCTGTGGATTCTTTCGCGCACGCCGCAGATGGACGGTGCGCTCTACGACGGCATCGTCGCGCGGCTGCGCGCCGACGGCTACCCGGTGAATCGCCTCGTGCAGACACCGCAGGCCGCCGCGGCGCCGCAGGTGGCGCGCCATGTTCCGTTGATCTGAAGGAGACCGATATGAGCAAGCTCTTGTGGACCTTGTGCGTGACCGCACCGGTCGTCGCGCTGGCAGCGGGGTGTGATTCGAGCGACCACCGCACCGTCGGGCAGAAGCTCGATTCGGCGGTGTCGACCGCCGAGCAGACGGCCGACCAGATGAAGCAGAACGCGAAGCAGTCGGTCGCCGATGTGAAGGCTGCTGCCCGCGATGCGTCGCAGGCGAGCCAGGACGGCACCTCGCAGATCGGCCAGTCGATCACCGACGGGGCGATCACGGCATCGATCAAGGCCGACATCGCGAAGGACCCGGACCTCAGCGCGCTGCGCGTGAACGTCGACACGCACGATGGCAAGGTCGCGCTGTACGGCTCGGCACCGAGCGAGGACGCCCGCCAGCGGGCCGAGCGCATCGCGATGGCGGTGAAGGGCGTGAGCGGCGTCGACAACAAGCTGGCGATCGAGACGGCGCAGGTCAAGCAGTAAGGGACGTCCTCCCCAAAAGAAAACGCGGCCCGGGGGCCGCGTTCGTCTTGCTGGTTAAAGCTTGCTAGACAGGGCTTGCGCCCTGCGCTGCATCACAGCACGCGAATGTTCGCGGCTTGCAGGCCCTTCTGGCCTTGCTTCACTTCGAATTCCACGCGCTGGTTTTCCAGCAGCGTCTTGAAACCGTTGCCCTGGATGTCACGGAAGTGGGCGAACAGGTCAGCGCCGCCCGCGTCTTGAGCGATGAAGCCGTAGCCCTTGCTCTCGTTGAACCACTTCACGGTACCGGTTTGCGTCGTCATGGACGTTTTCCTATTTCTATCAGTAGTAATGCGGCAGCACATGCCGACGCATGCAGAGACACTCAAGAGTTATTCGGGGATTTCAACAGAACCGGGCTGGAACCAGCACGGCGTCGCAAAAGATCACTCACAACCACAGCCTTGCGTATACCTGTGCGGCGAATATACACCACGGGTCGGGACATTCCGCACACTGCTCCGAGAATCGTGGCCGGTGACGGTGTTTCCACACGACATGCCGACGCCCGGCCGGCCGCGCCGCACAATGCCGGCCCAACGCCGACCCTCGGCTTGCAAGGAGTTGCCCATGAAGACGAAAGCCGCCGTGGCCTGGAAGGCCGGTCAACCGCTGAGCATCGAGACGGTCGACCTGGCACCGCCGCGCGCCGGCGAGGTGCTGGTGCAGGTGAAGGCGACCGGCATCTGCCACACCGACGAGTTCACACTGTCGGGTGCCGATCCCGAGGGCCTGTTCCCGGCGATCCTCGGCCATGAGGGCGCGGGCGTGGTGCTGGAGGTGGGGCCGGGGGTCACCAGCCTGAAGCGCGACGACCACGTGATCCCGCTGTACACGCCGGAGTGCCGGCAGTGCAAGTTCTGCCTGTCGCGCAAGACCAACCTGTGCCAGCTGATCCGCGGCACGCAGGGCAAGGGCCTGATGCCCGATGCGACGAGCCGCTTCTCGATCGACGGCCAGCCGATCCTGCACTACATGGGCACGTCGACTTTCAGCAACCACATCGTGGTGCCCGAGATCGCGCTGGCGAAGATCCGGTCGGACGCGCCGTTCGACAAGGTCTGCTACATCGGCTGCGGCGTGACGACCGGCGTCGGCGCGGTGATCTTCACCGCGAAGGTGGAGGCGGGTGCGAACGTGGTGGTGTTCGGCCTGGGCGGCATCGGCCTGAACGTGATCCAGGGCGCGAGGATGGTGGGTGCCGACAAGATCATCGGCGTCGACCTGAACCCGGCCCGCGAGGCGATGGCGCGCAGCTTCGGCATGACGCACTTCATCAATCCGCGCGAGGTCGACAACGTGGTCGACGCGATCGTGCAGCTGACCGATGGCGGCGCCGACTACAGCTTCGAGTGCATCGGCAACACGACGACGATGCGGCAGGCGCTGGAGTGCTGCCACAAGGGCTGGGGCCAGAGCATCATCATCGGCGTGGCGGCCGCCGGCCAGGAGATCTCGACGCGCCCGTTCCAGCTGGTGACGGGGCGCGAGTGGAAGGGCTCGGCCTTCGGTGGCGCGCGCGGCCGCACCGACGTGCCGAAGATCGTCGACTGGTACATGGACGGCAAGCTGCGCATCGACGAGCTGATCACGCACAAGCTGGCACTGAACGACATCAACCACGGCTTCGAGCTGATGAAGCGTGGCGAATCGATCCGTTCGGTGGTGGTGTATGACTAAGAGCGTGACTGACGGCCCGGCGATGAAGACCTTGTCGGAGCACGCCTGCTTCGGCGGCGTGCAAGGTTTTCACGAGCATGCGTCCGACGCGATCGGCCTGCCGATGCGCTTCGGCGTCTTCAGGCCGCCGCAAGCTGCGTCGCAGCGCGTGCCGGTGCTGGTCTACCTCGCCGGACTCGAGTGCAACGAGCAGACCTTCGCGATGAAGGCCGGCGCACAGCAGCATGCGGCGAAGCATGGGCTGATGCTGGTGACGCCGGACACCAGCCCGCGCGGCACCGGCATCGCCGAGGCCGATGCCTCGTGGGATTTCGGAACGGCCGCGAGCTTCTACCTCGACGCCACCGAGGCGCCGTGGCGTGCGAACTGGCGCATGGCCACCTGGCTGACGCAGGAGCTGCCGGTGTTGCTCGAGGCGCAATTCCAGGCGGACACCAGCCGCCTGGGCCTGTTCGGGCATTCGATGGGCGGGCATGGCGCGCTGACGCTGGGCCTGAAGCATCCATCGCTGTTCCGAAGCGTGTCGGCCTTTGCGCCGATTGCCGCACCGATGCAGAGCCCGTGGGGCGAGAAGGCGTTTCGCGGCTACTTGGGCGAGGACCGCGATGTGTGGCGCGCGCACGATGCAACCGAACTCGTGAAGGCCGGGGCGCGCACCTCGCATCTGCTGATCGACCAGGGCTTGTCCGACAAATTCCTCGCGACGCAGCTGCATCCGGATCTGTTCGAAGCGGCTTGCAACGCTGCCGGTCAGCCGTTGACGCTGCGACGCCATGCGGGCTTCGATCACGGCTACTACTTCATCTCGACCTTCGTGGCGGATCACATTGCGCATCACGCCGAGGGACTCTCATGAAACTCTCAGTCCTGGACCAATCCGTCGCTTTGAGCGGCCAAGGCGAGGACGCCGCCATCCGCGACACCCTCGAACTCGCCCAGCACTGCGAAGCCCTCGGCTACGAACGCTTCTGGGTCAGCGAGCACCACAGCCTGCCGACGATCGTGGGCAGTGCGCCCGAGATCCTGATGGCCGCGATCGCCGCCCGCACGACGCGCATCCGCATCGGCAGTGCCGGCGTGATGCTGCCGCACTACGCGGCGCTGAAGGTGTCGGAGCAGTTCCGCGTGCTCGAAGCGCTGGCTCCGGGCCGCATCGATCTCGGGGTGGGGCGTGCACCGGGCGGCGACATGCGCACCGCGCAGGCGCTGAATCCGCATGCGTACGGGAGCGCCGAGCATTTTCCGGAGCAGGTGCGCGATCTGCAGGCCTGGACCAACGGACTGCGCCACCGGGGCATCGTTGCGCACCCGCGTGGCGAGCATGCGCCCGAGGTGTGGATCCTCGGCAGCTCCGACTACGGCGCGCAGATGGCGGCGCAGTTCGGCTTGCCCTATGCGTTCGCGTACTTCTTCACCGACGGGCAAGGGGCGGAACAGGCGCTCGACCTGTACCACCGGCTCTACCAGCCGAGCGAGCGTCATCCGAAGCCGCATGCGACCGTGTGTGTGTGGGCATTGGCAGCAGACACTGAAGAGGCTGCGTTGCACCTGGCCCTGAGCCGCGAGCGTTGGCGGGTCGATCGCAACCGCGGGCTGCTCGGGCCGCTGCAATCGCCGGATCAGATCGCCGAGCGGGGTTTCACGCCCGACGAACTGGCCACGATCGAGCCGATGCGGCGCAAGGCTTTCGTCGGTACGGCCTCTCAGGTGACCGACAAGCTGCGTGCGCTGGCGAGCGACTTCGGGCTCGAAGAACTCGTGATCAACACCTGGGCGCACGATCCCGCGGTGCGGCGCCATTCGTATGGGCTGCTCGCGCGACAATTCGCCGCATGAACCTGATCGATTTCGAACTGCGCGGTGACTTCATCCCGCTCGATGCGCTGCTGAAAGCCACCGGCGTCTGCCACAGCGGCGGTGCCGCGAAGATGCTCGTCGCCGAAGGCAACGTGGAGGTTGACGGGCAGGCCGAGCTGCGCAAGACCTGCAAGATCAGGGCGGGGCAGGTGGTCGGGCTGACCGGCACGCGCATCCGCGTGCTGGCGCCCAACCCGCCCGCCCCTGAGGCCGCTGGTTAGAAGCGGTAGTTCACGCCGACCGAGAACATGTCGGTGTTGTCCTTGATGTCCAGCGCCTTCACGCGGTACCGCTCCCATTCGCCACGAATCGCGGTGTTCTTCGACAGGTCGTACTGCACGCCCGCACCGTACTTGATGTCGGTGCCGCGCTCGCTGTCGTTCACGCCGTTGATGGTGCGGTCGGCCTTGCCGTTGTAGACGCCCACGCGGCCCAGCAGCGAGAAGTCCTGCGCCACCGGGAAGGTGCCGACGGCGTCGAGGAAGATGCCGTTGTTCAGCTTTAGTTCGCTGCCGCTGCTGCTGTACTTGCCCAGGCCGATCCACCCGCCTTCGAGGCTGAAGTTCGGCGTGAACTGGTAGCCGCCGTACACTTTGCCGCCGGTGTCGGTGGTGTCGGTGTCGAACCCGCCGATGTTGTCGCCGTGGAACTTGGTCGTGCCCACGCTGCCGCCGATGTACGGGCCGGGCTGGACCGATTGGGCTTGCGCCGCGAGCGCCATCAGCGAGACGGCCGAGGCGATGACGAGTTTGCTGCTCAGTTTGGTGATGCTGGTCATGTGTTCACTCCTGCTTTCTCTTCAGTAAGGGACTGCCGGATCGCTTGTCCGACATGCAAGCAGGATCGGCCGCGCATGTGAACGCGGCACCCTCTGAACGTGAAGTTTTTCGAGGGGCTGCAACATGGTGTTGCAGCGCAGCAGAAATACGGAACTTCGCTGTTGGAACCGGCTCGAAGGCCCAGCTCAGCGCGGCTTGCTCGCGCGCGCCGCGCGGTCTCTTTCACGCAACATGAAGAGGTACAGGCTCTCGACCTTTTCGCGGGCCCACGGCGTCTTGCGCAGCACCTTCAGGCTCGACGCGATGCTCGGCTCGATGCTGAAACAGCGCAGCTGGACGCGCTCTGCCAAGCCGTCCCAGCCATAGTGCGAGACCAGCTCGGTCAGCAAGGCCTCGAGCGTGAGGCCGTGCAGCGGGTTGCGGGGTTGGGCGGGGGTGTCGCTCATCCGGCCAGCCTCACGAGATCGGCCTGCCGCGCGTGCACCGCAGCCAGCGCATCGGCGTGATCGCGCAGGAACGAGAAATCGGCGAAGTCGAAGCCCGGTGCGACCGTGGCGCCCACATACGCGAACTCGCCCAGCGGCTCGGCCGCCTGCCACCACTGAGCGGGCACCGTGAAGCGCGGCTGCGTCGCGGCACTCACCGGCGCGAGCGTCACCGACTCGATGCGGGCCAGCGACGGCGGCATCAGCCACAGCCGCAGCGGACCGCCTTCGAGCAGGTGCCAGACCTCGTCGGACGCGACCCGGTGCCAGGCGCTGAACTGGCCGCGTCCGAGCAGGAAATCGATGCTCGTCAGTGCACTGCGCGACGGGCGGCCCCCGGCCGGCGCGACCGATGCTTCCGACCGGAAGAACTCGCGGTAGTGCCCGCCCTCGGGATGCGGCTGCAACTGCAGCAGCGCGATCAGCTCGGCCGCGCGCGGGTGAACATGGCCACCGCTCATGCGACGTACAGCATCACGGTGACGAAGTGGCAGGCCGTGCCCGCCAGCACGAACAGGTGCCACACGCCATGCGCATGGCGCCAGCGCTCGTCGTTCGCATAGAACACGATGCCACCGGTGTAGAACAGCCCGCCGGCCACCAGCCAGGCGAGCGCCGCCCACGGCAGCTCGCGCACCAGCGGCACCGCGGCGATCAGCGCCAGCCAGCCCATCGCCACATACAGCGGCACGGAAGGCACGCGCTCGCGGCCGAGGCTCAGCTCCTTCACGATGCCCAGCACCGCGAGCCCCCACACGACGCCGAACAGCGACCAGCCCCAGGGCCCGCGCAGCGTGACCAGCGCGAACGGCGTGTAGGTGCCGGCGATCAGCAGGTAGATGGCGCAGTGGTCGAACTTCACCAGCACGCGCTTGGCCGCGCCGCGCACGCTGTGGTACAGCGTCGACGCGCCATACAACACGATCATCGTCGCCGCGAAGATGCTTGCGCCGACGATCTGCCATGCATCGCCGTGCAGCGACGCCTGCACGATCAGCACCGTGCCGCCACCGATCGCCAGCAGCAGGCCGGCCAGGTGCGTGAGGCTGTTGAAACGCTCGCCGTGGTACATGAAAACCGCTTTCTGAAAAGGCTTGAGGAGGCGCAGGCCGCAAGCATAGCGGCAGGTCGTGACGCTTGCGGGCTGGCATCATCACGGCATGACAGAACGCATGCTGCCTCCCTACGTCGTCCCCTCGCAACTCGTGCCCGGCCTGCGCGCCCAGGGCCATGGCGTGATCAGCCCGGCCGGCCTGCGCGAATGGATCGCGGCCGATGCCGCCGAGCTGCAGGCGCTCGAGTCGAGCTGGGACGCGCTGCCGCCCGACGCTTACCTGCGCGACGGCGGGCGCTACCGGCGCCGCCGCCATTCCTGCTTCATGGCCGACGGCGCGACGCTTTCGACCTCGCCGCACCGCGCGCACTGGCAGCCGGTGGCCTACAACGCGCTGCACGGCGGCATCGAGCGCTGGTTCGAGCCGATGGAGGCCGGGGTCGTTGCGCAGCCGGTCTGGGCGCGCCTGCTGCTGCGCATGGCCGAGGCCTGCAGCGCGCTGAAGGGCGCGCGGCCATGGTTCATCGAGGCGCACCAGTTCCGCATCGACACCACCGACGGCATCGGCCGGCCGACGCCGGAGGGCGCGCACCGCGACGGCGTCGATTTCGTCGCCGTGCTGCTGGTCGGCCGGCGCGGTGTGAAGGGCGGCGAGACGCGGGTGTTCGAGGCCGAAGGCCCGAACGGCATCCGCTTCACGATGAGCGAGCCCTGGACCACGCTGATGCTCGACGACGAACGGGTGATCCACGAGAGCACGCCGATCCAGCCGCTGTCGGCCGATGCGCAGCACAGCGCGCACCGCGACACGCTGGTGCTGACCTTCCGCCAGGGCGGCTTCCAGGGCCCGGCGGGCGGCTGAAGCGTCCGGATCGCGGCCGGTTCGTCACGCCGGGCTGCAGTTCAGCCGCGTGCCGGGCCGGTCTGTCGCAAGCCGCTGGGAACGGGCGGGGTGCCTGCCGATACTGACTCCATCGACGACATACCCACCGACCTGGAGCCCGACATGACCACCACCCGCCTGACCCACCTGACGCTGATCATCGCCACGCTGTCCGCCGCCGTCGTGCTGCTGTGCCAGCCGCGCGCCCAGGCTGAGCAGGTCGCCACCGCGGTGATCACGATGCCGGCCGTCACCGTGGTCGGCAAGAAGATGCAAGTGGTCGTGATGCCGCAGGTGGTCGTGACCGGCAAGCGCGCGATGTCGGACCTGCAACTCGCGCAGCAGGCCCGCGCGGCCCGCGGCACGCGCGGCTGATTTGCCTGAAAGACCCCGCGCCGCGGCCGGACTGATAATCCCGGCTCGCCAACGAGGTGCCCTTGTCCATGATCTTCCGCCGCGTGTTCGCCTTCCTGATTCGCCTGGTCGTCTTCCTGATCGGCACCATCTTCGCGATCGGGCTGCTGCTGCTGGGGTTCGTCCTCACGCTGTCGTTCGTCGTCTGGGCGCTGCTGCGCGGCTGGCGCCCGCAGGTCCAACGCTTCAAGGTCGATCCGCGCCAGCCGTTCGGCGGCTTCACGCGCCGTGGCCCGGCGGTCGACCCCGCCAACATCGTCGATGTTGAAGCGCGCGAGGTGCCCACCGCACCGCCGCGGCTCGACCGGTCCTGAAGAGGCTTCAGGCGTCGCGCACGTCGGCCACGGGCTGGTGGCCGAAGTCGGCCCGATCCAGGTAGGCGAGCACCTTGGCAGCCGCCTCGGCCGGCGCGGACAAGCCGCCGTTGCGCTGCAGGTTCACGAAATGCACCTGGTCCGGGAACCCATCCGCGGGGTTGTCGCGCAGCCGGGCCTGCATCTCGGTGTCGATGACGCCGGGCGCCAGCGAGACGATCTTCGCGCCGTTCGGCTGCAAGGCTTCATCGAGCGCGATCGTGCGGGCCGCATGGTCGAGCCCGGCCTTGGCCGCGGCGTAGATGGCCTGCCCGGCCATCGCGCGCCGGCCGAGCCCCGACGAGATCTGCAGCACGCGCCGCCGCGTCGGCCACGCGAGCGTCGCGCGCAGGAACGCGGCCGTCAGCAGCAGCGGCGCCTCGAGCCCGACGCGCAACGCGTTCGAGACATCGGTGCCGTCGACGTGGCCGAGCGGGCCGACGCGCGTCAGCACGCCGGCGTTGTTGATCAGCGTCGCGGTGTCGAATGCGGTGTGGTCGAGTTGCGCGAGCCAGGCCGACAGGCGGTGCGCCACCGGCAACGGGGTCGCGAGGTCCATCGCCCATTGCTCGCAGCGCGCCTGGGCGGTGCCGGCCTTCAGCGCCAGCGCCTCGCTGGTGCGCCGTGAAATGCACAGCAGCTGCGTGCCGGGGGCGAGCAGTTGTTCCGCCATCGCCGCACCCAGGCCGCGCGATGCGCCGGTGACGATGTAAAGCGATCGAATCATCCCAACGCTCCAGTCCAGCAGAGGAGCCGCATTGTCGCGCCTTTGCCACGGGTTTGACGCGCCGGTGCGGTGCATGCCACACTGCGCGCCCGGCGATTCCGCGGATCGCCCGGGCCAGCCCCCACCACCCCGCGACAAGGAGACCAAGCGATGAAGAACACTGACATTGCCCTCCTGCTGCCCGCGGATTGCATTTCCGGTCTGCGCTGATCACGCCGATCCCTCTCGGGTCCTGATCGTCCCCGCCGGCACCCTGCCGCCGCGGCACAGCTTTCATTCCTTCGTTGCCCTGCACGGCGTTCGCCGCGCAGGGCCTCTGGCTCGGCGCCTGCGCCGGCCGCGATGATGAGAGACACGACCCACCATGATCGAGATCGATGTCGAGCGCCTGCGCTCGATGGGGCTCACGCCCGCGATGGCCGCCGAGGCCATCTCCTTTGCTTCTTCTTCCCTTCCTGAAACCGCCACCCCCGGCGCGCAACTGATGCGCCTGACCGAAGTGCACCGCGAGACCGTCGAGCTGCACGACGGCGATCAGCCGCACGGCGCGCGCGTGCTGCCCCGCCTGGTGCGCATGCTCGACGACGACGAAACCGGCCTCGCCGTCGGCGACTGGGTGATCGCCGCGCTCGACGCCCACGGCCAGCGCTGGGTGCACGCGCGCGTGCCGCCGCTCACGCACATCGCGCGGCGCGATGCCGACGGCCGCCGCCACCCGGTCGTCAGCAACGTCGACACCGCCTTCCTCGTGATGGGGCTGGACGACGACTTCAACCCGCGCCGCCTCGAGCGCTACCTGCTGCTGGTGCAGGGCAGCGGCGTGCAGCCGGTGGTGGTGCTGACGAAGGCCGATGCGGTGTCGCCGCAGGCGCTCGACAACGCCCGCGCGCAGTTGCGCGGCCGGCTGCCGGCGCAGGTCGAGCTGCTGGCCGTCAACGGCCGCAGCGCCGCGGCGGCGCAGGCGCTGCAGCCCTGGCTGTCAGCCGGCCAGACCGTCGTGCTGATGGGCTCGTCGGGCGCCGGCAAGTCGACGCTCACCAACACGCTGGCCGGTTCCGACCTGCAGGACACCGGCGCGGTGCGCGAGCACGACAGCCGCGGCAAGCACACGACCACCTCGCGCTCGCTGCACCGGCTGCCCGGCGGCGCCTGCGTGATCGACACGCCGGGCCTGCGCACGCTGCGCCCCGACACCGACGAGGCGCGGCTCGCGCTCGGCTTCGAGGACATCTCGACGCTGTCGCTGCAGTGCCGCTTCCGGGATTGCCGCCACGAGGAGGAGCCGGGCTGCGCGGTGCGCGAAGGCGTCGGTGCCGACCGCGTGCGCAACTACCACAAGCTGCTGCGCGAGGTGCGGCGCGACACGCTGACCGTGCTCGAGCGCCACCAGCAGCTGTCCGAGTGGAAGGCGCGCGGCCGCTCGGCACGCGAGCGCATGAAGCTCAAGCGCGGCGAGGATTGAAGGCCTGCGGGGCGCTCTCCGGGGCGTCGCGCTTGGTCGACTTGTGGCGGTACATGCGCGCGTCGGCATGGATCAGCAGCTGGCTGCTGGACGTGATCTCCGAGCCGAACGCGATTCCGAAGCTGATGCCGCAGCCCTCGAAGCCGGCGGCGTGCAGCCGCTCCTCGAAGCGGCGCATGTCGCGCCGCGTCTCGTCTTCATGGCGCATGTCGCCGAGCACCGCGAACTCGTCGCCGCCGAGCCGGAACACCGTCATGTCGCGGTCGCGCAGCGTCTGCAACTGGCGCGAGAACTCGCACAGCAGCGCGTCGCCGTGCGCATGGCCGTGCTCGTCGTTGAGGCGTTTCAGGCCGTCCAGGTCGATCATCACCAGCATCAGTCCGGCCGACGAATCGGCGGCGGTCAGCGCCGTCAGCGCGCGGTCGAAGGCGTGGCGGTTGCCGATGCCGGTCAGCGCATCGGTGCTGGCCTGGTCGAGCGCGCGGTGCAGCTGGACGAGGTAGCCGTCCTTCTCGATCGACAGCAGCCGGATCTTGTCGGCCAGCGCGAAGGCCAGCAGGATCGCGTCGGCGGTGCTGCCCAGCAGCGCGATCAGCTCCGGGTTGCGCACCATGTCCTGGCTCAGGCCGAGGTTGGCCGGCAGGATCACCAGCGCCGGCAGCAGCAGCGCGAGGAAGGCCGCGAGGAAGTAGCGCGCCGGCAGGTAGCCCGACCACAGCCGCAGCAGCCCGGCGACGAGCGCGAGGGTCAGCGAGATCGAGATCGTGATCGTCGCCAGCGTGTGCGCCCACGACATCGCGATGAAGCAGCTCGGCAGCAGCACCAGCGCCAGCACCAGGTTCGCGTAGCCCAGCCACGCGAGCCTCGGCGCGGCCTCGCGCAGCTGCAGGAACTCGATGTAGAAGAGGGTGTTGAACACCACCATCAGGAAGAACGGCAGGTAGTGCCACTGCAGCCCGTGCCAGCCCAGCCATTGCGCGGGAAGGTGGAAGGTCAGTCCCCAGCCCGCCGTGGCGGCCAGCAGGTACAGCGCGTAGTACAGCAGCGCCTTGTCGCGCGTGCCGAGGAACATGAACACGTTGTAGAGCGCGAGCGTCAGCAGCGCGCCGAGCGCGAACAGCGCCAGCACGTTCTCCGAGATCACGGTGCGGCGGTACTCGGCCTTGGTCTGGATGTCGATGCCGGGCAGCCGAGCGAAATAGCGGCTGTCGATGCGCAGCAGCACATGGGCCGAGCTGCCGCGCGGCAGCGTGATGTCGCTGCCGTAGTGCAGCATGTAGGGCGTGTCGGCGTGGTAGCCGGTCACGAAGGTCTGCGGCGGCTGGCCGCCCACATAGACCCAGCCGCCGACGTGCTCCATCAGGCTCGCATGCGGGTCGATCACCCACTGCGTCGCCGAACTGTCGTTGCGCACCGTCGCATGGAACCAGTAGCGCCCGCCGAGCAGCGAGACATGCGCCACCGGTGTCTTGCGGGCCAGCCAGTCGGCCAGGCGGTCGACGTCGGGTGGCTCTTCGCTGGCCTCGGCGAGGTAGAACTGCCCGCTGCGCGTGAGCTCCAGCGGCTCGATCGGCGACAGCGTCGCTTGCGCGAACGCCGGCCCGGCCAGCAAGCACAGCAGGCCGGCGATCCAGGCCACGAGCGTCGGGAATTTCATGAGGTCGTCGACTGTAACAACAGGAATCAGCCGCAGCCTGAAGACTTCTTAAACGTCGCGCTCGCCGACGATCAGCGCCGGATGGCCGCAGATCGCGCGCGCCGTCTGCATGCCGGCCATCGTCGCCGCCTCGACGCAGCCGGCGTTCAGCCCGGTGCGGATCCAGTCGCCGGTGACGAACAGGTTGGCAAAGCCGGTGCCGTCGGTCGCGACGCGATGACGGCTGCTGCCGACCACCGACAGCACGTAGCGCTCCGACGGGTCGACGTTGGCACGCCAGTACTGGCTGTCGAAACGCGCCGGCCCGCGGGCGTCGCTCGGGTCGACCAGCAGCGGCCAGCGGAAGCCCTCGGCGGCGCCGACCGCGTCCGGCCACAGCGTGCCGATACGCCGCTGCAACTGCTCGACGGCGCCGAGCCTCACCTGCTCGGCCATGCGCTTCGGGAACGCATGGTCGCTGTACGGCGGGTAGCTTGAGATCGGCAGCGCGCTGCAGAAGTAAGAGACGTTCTTCGGTGCGATCGCCGGCGGCCAGCTCTCGCGGCACAGCAGCTGGTCCATCGGCGCCCAGGTGTCGAAGGGCTCGCTGAACGCACTGAGCACCGGCTGCTGGCCGTCCGGGCCGGTGAGCGTCCAGCCGAGCGATGCCAGGTCCTGGTTCAGCCACACCTGGTAGGCCTGGGTCGCGACCGCTTTCACGTGCTCGCACGACGCCGCCAGCGCCGGGCTGCGCGCGACGAGCTGCGGGCACAGTTGCGCGACCGACGCGGCCGAGATGCTGAAGATCACCTGGTCGAAATCCGCGCCGAGCTTCAGCGTGCGCGTCGGCAGCGGCTGCCCGAAGGCAGCGGCGTAGACCTCGGGCCAGTCGCTCCAGTTCGATTCGAGGTTGATGCCATGGCGGCGCATCAACGCGGCCTGCGCCGCGTCGAGCTGCTCGAAGCGCGGCGTGCTCGGCCAGCAGGCCAGTCCGTTCACGTCGACCAGCGGGTCGTAGCCCTGCGCCGGGTCGGCGAGCGCCACCTGCTGCGTCATGCGGATCTCGGCGACCTGGCGCCCGGCGGCGTCGGGCACCAGCTCGTCGACCTTGTGGAAGAACTCGAACTTGACGCCGCGCTCTTTCAGCAGCTGGTAGAACGGCGTGAACACCACGTCGCCCATGCCGGCCTGCATCTTCCACATGATCGCGCCGTGGTAGTCGAAGGCGACGCGCAGCATGCCGCGCAGCATCGTGCCGGCCTCGATGTTCGGCTTGTCGAAGTTGCCGTCTTCGTAGGCGAACACCAGGTCGTAGAAGCCGACCACCGGCGCCGACTGCACCGTCACCTGCGGGTTCGCGCCGTGGCGGGTCAGCCAGGCCTGGAAGTCCTCGCCGTTGATCACGTCGAAGCCCTTGGTCAGCACCTCGTCCTCGATCATGCCGATGATGCTGGTCAGCCCCAGGTCGGCGCAGATGTAGAGGCGGCGCAGGTCGTCGGCGATGCTGCTGTCGGCCAGCAGGTCGTTGAAGCGCGCGTGCAGCCAGGTGCGCACGCATTTCAGCGCGCTCGACTGCAGAAGATGATGCTCGGGCGAATGGTCGCGCAGCGCGGCCGGCAGCTCGGCGCTGAAGCGCTGCAGCGCAGCGAACGCGACGCCGACATCGTTGCACAGCGACATCACGTCGTCCTCGACGTGTGCCGCGAGCCGATGCAGCCAGCTGCCGGCGTGCGTGTCGGCCTGGATCGCGCGGTGCGCGTGGCCGACCTGGCCGTGCGCCTCGGCATCTTTCAGCTCGCCCAGCCACTGCTTGATCCACTCGTAGCCGACCAGCACGATCTGCCACAGGTTCAGCGTTTCGCCGCCCTGGCCGGGCTCGCCGGGCATCGCCGGCGTCTCGATCGGCCACAGCCGCCAGTCACCCTGCACGTGTTCGGTCAGCGTGATGAACTGCTGCGGCTTGAAGGCGTCGCGCCAGGTGCGCAGCGGCGCGCCTTCGGGCCGATCCAGCAGCTCGTAGGCGCGCTGGATGGTCTTGAACGCGTTGTCGTAGAAGCCGAACCAGATGTGCAGCCCGTGCTCCTCGATGCGCTGGCCGAGCGCGGCATTGCGCCCGCTCGCGCCCTTGCCGCCGAGCCGCCAGCCCATCTGGTAGACGGTGATGTCGTATGCATTGCGCCAGCCCGGCTGGTCGGTCAGGTAGAAGGCCGCGGTCATCGCCGCGACGCCGCCGCCGAGGATCGCGATCTTCTTCGGCGCGATGCGCGAGTTGTCGTACAGCTCCTCGCCGGCCGGCACCTCGAAATCCATGTCGATGTGGAAGGGCAGGATCGCCGGCTGCGCGCCGAGCTTCAGGCCGAGCGTGCGGTCGAGGGGGAAGCTCGCGAACGGGTGCAGCGTGCAGGTGTAGTCGTCGCCGAGCAACTGCACCTGGCGCACCGCCTTCACGGTGGCCGGCGCGGCGATCAGCGCCTGATAGACCGCCTTGATGCCGGCCGCATCGGGCAGCTGCTTCAGGAAGATCTGCGCGACGCTCGGGCTGCGCAGCATTTGCGCGATCTGCTCCCAGCCGGCGCGGTCGAGCGCCAGGAAGCCGGGCAGGTTGGCGGCCAGCAGCTCGATCGCCTGCTCGACCAGCTCGGGCAGGCCGCCGAGCTCGTGGCGCGTGCCCTTGCCGGTCGTCGCGGCGACCTCGAGCAGTAGATGCAGCTGCAGCACCGAGTCCGGGCTGAACGGCTGGAAGCCCTTGGCCGCCAGCGTGAAGCGGGTGGCCGGCTCGCCGTCGGCCGGCATCGTGTACTCGCACTGGTACTTCGGGTAGCCGAACAGCTCGCGCCCGTTGATCAGCGCCATGCAGTCGTCGACCCAGATGTGGCAGGGGTAGAAGAAGACGCGGCTCACGCCGGTCTGGCCGGCGAGCACCTGGCCAAGCATCACCCAGGTGACGATGTCGGTCTCTTCGCCCCAGCCCTTGACGGCGTCCGACGGCCAGGCCGATTGCGCATGCTGCACCTGCGTGAAGGTCAGCATCACGAACGGCGACAGCACCTTGAAGCTCATCGTGCCGCCGGCCACCGCGGTCAGCGTCTCGTCGACGGTGGCCTGCAGGCGGGCCAGGTCGCCGTGCACGAAGAAGCCATACATCCGCGAGCGGTTCAGCTTCAGCGGTGGGTGCATCAGCGGCGAACCGCCGGGGTAGATGAAGTCTGGGCGGTTCGGTGCTGCTTCGGTCATGGGGCCGAAGTATTACCGCGATGTCGGATAAGTCACGCTTTGTCACCCATTCCAGGGGTGGCAGGATTTCACGACCTGCGGCACCTCCATCGCGAATCGCGATGGAAGACCGTCGATCAGCGATCGTCGAACTGCATGCTGGCCAGCGTCGAGGGCCAGCCGGTGGCCGGTGCGCCGCCGCCGCGGAAGCGGCGCTCGACGGCCACCGGTTGCGGCAGGCCGGGCAGCGAGAAGGGCACGAACTTGCGGCGTTGCGCCGCGCGGCGCCGGACCCACCACAGGCCCACGAGGGCCAGCGCGGCGAGCAGGGCCACCGCGATCAACATCCAGGACATCATCGACATTCCAATACAGCAACCGCGGATTGTCGCAGGCGGGTGTCTGTCGTGTGTCAATCGCCGGTAAGGCGTTGTCGTTGGGCGAGGGCGGGGAACAGCTTCATCCACAAGCCGGCGACGACCAAGGTGCCGACGCCACCCAGCAGCACCGACCCGACCGGCCCGAGCAGCGCCGCGGTGGCACCCGACTCGAACTCCCCGAGCTGGTTCGACGCGCCGATGAAGATCGAGTTGACCGCGCTGACGCGGCCGCGCATCTCGTTCGGCGTCTCGAGCTGCACCAGCGTCTGCCGGATCACGACGCTGACCATGTCGGCCGCGCCGCTGACCCACAGCGCGATCAGCGAGACCACGAACACCTTCGACACCGCGAACACCAGTGTCGACAGCCCGAACAGCGCGACCGCGGCGAACATCAGGTGGCCGACGCGGCGCTGCAGCGGCCAGCGCGTCAGCGCGACCGACATCGCGAGCGCACCGACCGCCGGCGCGCCGCGCAGCAGCCCGAGGCCCCAGGGTCCCACCTGCAGCACGTCGCGCGCGAAGATCGGCAGCAGCGCGGTCGCGCCACCCAGCAGCACCGCGAACAGGTCGAGCGAGATCGCGCCCAGCACCACCGGCCGGTTCCAGATGAAGCCGACGCCGGCCAGCACCGTGCGCAGCGTCACCGGCTCCTTCGGCGGCGGCACGTGCGGGTGGCCGATGCGCAGGAACAGCACCGTGGCGAGTGCGAACAGCGCAGCGCAGACGGCGTAGACGACGTCGGCCCCGGCCACGTAGATGAAGCCACCGATCGCAGGCCCGCCGATGATCGCCGCCTGCATGCCGCCGGAGCTGAAGGCCATCGCGCGCGGCAGCGTGTCGGCCGGCACCAGCAGCGGCACCATCGCCTGCTGAGCCGGCATCTGGAAGGCCTTCGCGCAGCCGATCGCGATCGACAGCAGCAACAGCAGCTCGCGGCTGGCCCAGTGGCCGTGCGTCGCGGTCGCCAGCAGCGCGGCGATCGCCAGCTGCACCGCCATCGACAGTGCGAGGATGCGGCTGCGGTCGTGACGGTCGGCGACGTGGCCGGCGACCAGCGTCAGCAGCAGCGCGGGCAGGAACTGCAGCAGCCCGACCAGGCCCAGGTCCCAGGCGCTGCCGGTGAGTTCGTACATTTCCCAGCCGACAGCCACCATCAGCATCTGGTTGGCCATGGTCGCCGCGACGCGCGCGTACCAGAAGCGCATGAAGGACGGCAGCGAGAACAGCGAGAGCGGAGCGGCGGAGAGTGTGGACACGAAGCGTGGGGGCGAAGAAGGGAGGGATCAGGGGCAGTTGCAGCCCTTGTCGAAGACGATGCGCCAGACGCCCGGCGTCACCTGGCGCCACACCGACGTGAAGCTCGCGACCGGCTTGCCGTCGGGGTCGAACACCGGCCCGGTGCTCAGCGCGAGTTCGCCGGAATCGAGCACCTCGACCTTGTCGGGGCGCCACGAGAACGGCGCCTGGGCGCCTTCGTAGAAGCGTTTCCACCCTGCAGCGACGGCGGCCTTGCCGCGCAGCGGCACGGGGCCGGAGAAGAACACGGTGTCGTCGGCAAGGAAGCGGGTGAAGGCCGCGTGGTCGCGGTCGGCCATGGTCTTCGCGAACGCGCGCTCGGTGTCGGCGACCTGCTGTTCGAGCGTGGCGCGAGGAATGACCGGCACGGCGCAGGCCGACAGCCACAGCGCCGACGCGATCACCAATGACAGGCGGCGGCGGGAGCGGGCGGTGGACTGCATGGAGGGGCGAGGCGTGAGGGGGCGATGTTACGACCGTCGCGGCATCGCCTTGGCGTCGAAGGCCTCGCCGGTCGCGAAGAAGCGGCCACCGGCGATGTAGTGCACCGTGCTGCCCGCCGCGGCGTCGAGCCAGTGGCCGTCGGCGAACAGGCGCGGGTCGGCCCAGGCGGCGATCACCTCGCCGAGGAACAGGTCGTACCGGTTCTGCAGGTGCGGCTCGGGCAGCAAGCGGCATTCGAGCCAGGCGGCGCAACCTTCGAGCAGCGGCGCGTCGATGCGGGCGGCCTCGAAGGCCGACAGGCCGAACGCGGCGAACTTGTCCTGGCCCGGTGGCAGTTCGCTGGCCGAGATGCCGCCGACCGCCAGCGTCGCCTCGGCTTGCGCTCGCGTCGGCACATTCAGCGCGAACGTGCCGGAGCCTTCGACGAGGCGCCGCGTGACGGTGCTCTTGTCGAGCACGACGGCGACCTTGGGCGGGTTGAAGTCGAGCGGCATCGACCAGGCGGCGGCCATGATGTTGCGCTGCCCGCCGTGCGCGGCGCTGACCAGCACGGTCGGCCCGTGGTTCAGCAGGCGGTAGGACTTGGCGAGCTCGACGGGTGCGTGCATGGGGTCAGAACGGAGCGGGGCTGTGGAAGCGCAGCGTGCGGCCATCGACCGGGTGCGCCAGCTGCAGTGATTGTGCGTGCAGCAGCAATCGCGGCGCCTTGGCAAGGGCTTCGGGCGGGGCGTAGAGCGCGTCGCCGACGATCGGGTGGCCGAGCGCCAGCAGGTGCACGCGCAGTTGGTGCGAGCGGCCGGTGACGGGCTCCAGCATCACGCGCGTCGTGCCGGCCGCCGGGTCGCGCTGCAGCACGCTGAAGCGCGTCAGCGCTGGCTTGCCGTCGATGGGGTCGACCTTCTGCCGCGGCCGGTTCGGCCAGTCGGTCAACAGCGGCAGGTCGATCTCGCCGTGCTCCGGGCCGACCAGCCCGTCGACCACCGCGATGTATTCCTTGTGCACCTCGCGCTGCGCGAACGCGTGGCTGAGCCGGCGCTGCATCTCCTTGCCACGGGCGAACAGCATCAGCCCGGAGGTCGACATGTCGAGCCGGTGCACCACCAGCGCATCGGACACCTCGACCTGCACGCGCACGGCCTGGTTGTCGAGCCCGGCCTCGCCGCGGCCGGGCACGGCCAGCAGGCCGGCCGGCTTGTCGACCACCAGCATCGAATCGTCGAGGTACAGGAAAGCGGGGCTCATCGGTGCAACACTGGCGGGCATGAACGAACAGGCATTGGCCCGCGCGCGGGCATTGATCTCACGTGGCGGCCGCCGCATTCTCGGCCTGATCGGCGCGCCGGGTGCCGGCAAGTCGACGGTCGCACAGCAACTGGTCGACGCGCTCGACGGCGCGGCGGTGCTGCTGCCGATGGACGGCTTCCACCTCGCGAACGTCGAACTGGCCCGGCTCGGGCGGGCCGGCCGCAAGGGTGCGCCGGACACCTTCGATGCCGGCGGCTACCGCGCGCTGCTGCAGCGGGTGCGCGGTCAGCAGGCCGGTGGCGGCATCATCTACGCGCCGGAATTCCGCCGCGAGATCGAGGAGCCGATCGCATCGGCCATCCCGATCCCCGCCGACGTGCCGCTGGTGGTCACCGAAGGCAACTACCTGCTGCTCGAGCGCGATGGCTGGGCCGGCGTGAAGCCGCTGCTCGACGAGGCCTGGTACGTCGATGTCGACGAGGCGTTGCGCCGGCACCGGCTCGTCGAGCGCCACATGCGCTTCGGCCGCAGCGAGGCCGAGGCGCGTGCCTGGGAGGCCGGCACCGACCAGCCGAATGCCGCGCTGATCGAGGCGACCGCGGCACGCGCCGACTGGCGCTGCGCGGCCTGAAAGTTACTTGCGGCTGTAGGTGATCTTCTTCGCGCCGCCTTCGCAGCTGCCGACGACCTTGGCATCGCCCGCCTTGTCGGCGTCGACGATCTCCAGCACGTAGCCGGTGACCTGCTTCGCGTCGAGCTTGGCGGCGATCTCGGTCTTCAGTTCGTCGCAGGACTTGCCGGCGGCGAAGGCGGGGGCGGCGGCCAGCGTCAGGGCGGCCAGGGCAAGGGTGAAGGTGGCTTTCATCGGGTTCTCCGTGGGGTTGTCTTTTGGGATGTCAGGACCGTGGTCCGGCGCGCATGGTGCCACGCCGCGCGAACTCAGGGGCAGCTGCGCACTTCCCGGCCGGTCCACTTGAGGGCCGGATCGGGGCGCTCCAGCTGGTCGGCCAGCACGCCGCTGAGCCGCCCGCTGTTGCCGAACGCGAAGTTGCCGCCGTAGTTCACATCGGCGATCAGCCAGCGGCCGTCGATGCGGTTCAGCACGACGGTGTCGGTCCAACCGGTCGCGTCGAGCTTGCCGCCGGCGTCGAAGAACATGCGCACCGGCACCCACGCGATGTCGCGCGCGAGCCGGGCCGGCTGGGCCTTCACGCGGCTCGGGCCCTCGAACAGGCTGGAGTAGAGGTCGCCCTCGACGAACGGCGGCTTGTCGCCCGGCTGCGTCGCGAGGAAGGCCTCGTCGTAGCGGTGCGCCGTCTTCAGCAGGCATTGCAGGCGCGGCGTCAGCATCGCGGCGATCAGCTTCAGCGCCGGCTCGTCCGGCGCGCCGCCGTTCGGCAGTTGCGCGATGCGCAGTTCATAGAAGGCCTGGACGGCCGACTGCGGGTTGGCGTCGGCCGCCTGCGCGGCGCCTGTGGCGATGGCCGTGGCGAGCGCGGTCGCGAGCGTCAGGGCGACGGCCAGGAGACGACGGGCCGGCAGGGATGGAGGGCGCATCGGCGGATTGTCCCTGGCCGCGCGAGGCCGGAGCGCGTCAGCAATTCACGCCCGGTGCGGGTTCGTCGTGACAGCTTGTCAGCGCGCCGCCGCCGCGCGCACGCGCCAGATCACGTTGCCGACGTCGTCGGCCACCAGCAGCGCGCCCTGCTTGTCGAGCGCCACGCCGACCGGGCGGCCCTGCGCGTTTTCTCCAGCCGACAGGAAGCCGGTCAGCACGTCGATCGGCGGCCCCGCCGGGCGGCCTTGCGCGAACGGCACGAAGATCACCTTGTAGCCGCTGTGCGGTTTGCGGTTCCACGAGCCGTGCTGGCCGATGAACATGCCGTCGGCGAAGGCGGGTGGCAGCGCGTTGCCACGCGCGGCTGCGAGCCCGAGCGATGCGGTGTGCGGGCCGAGCGCGTAGTCGGGTGCGATCGCGCGGGCCACCATCTCGGGCTGCGGAGGCTTCACGCGTTCGTCGACGTGCGCACCGTAGTAGCTGAACGGCCAGCCGTAGAAGGCGCCGTCCTTCACCGAACTCAGGTAGTCGGGCACCAGGTCGCTGCCGATCTCGTCGCGCTCGTTGACGACGGTCCACAGCGCGCCGGTCTGCGGCTCGAAGGCCATGCCGTTCGGGTTGCGCAGGCCGGAGGCGAACACGCGGTGGGCGCCCGTCTTGGTGTCGATCTCCCAGATGGCCGCGCGCCCGGCTTCCGCCGCGAGGCCGTTCTCGCCGACATTGCTGTTGGAGCCGACGGTGGCGTAGAGCTTGCTGCCGTCGGGGCTGGCGATCAGGTTCTTGGTCCAGTGGTGGTTGATGGTGCCGGCGGGCAGGTCGACCAGCTTGGTGCCGCTGCCTTGCAGCGCGGTGGCGCCAGGCGTGTAGTCGAAGCGGACGACGGCATCGGTGTTGGCCACGTAGAAGCTGTTGCCGACCAGCGCCATGCCGAACGGCGACTGCAGGTTCGCAAGGAACACGCTGCGCGTCTCGGCGATGCCGTCGCCATCGGCATCGCGCAGCAGCGTGATGCGGTTCGCGCTGGGCACGCCGGCGCCCGCCTTCTTCATCGTCATCTTCATGAACCAGCCGCGGATGCCCTTGCCGTCATCGGGCTTGGGCGGCGCGTTGGTTTCGGCGACCAGCACGTCGCCGTTGGGCAGCACGGTGATCCAGCGCGGATGGTCGAGGCCGTTCGCGAAGGGCTGCACCTCGGTGCCGGGGGCGGCGGTGGGCTTCACGCCGCTCGCCCAGCCGGTGGCCGGCGCGATGTTGACGAGCGGGATCAGGCTCTTGTCGGGCGGCGGCAGCTTCGGGTTCGGGCCGGTGCCGTCGGCGACCTGCAACGTGGCGGTGCCGCCGCAGGCGGCGAGCGCGAGGAGGGCGATCAGGCTGGCGAGGGGCGTCAGGCGACGTGTCATGGCTGCCACTGTCCGACCGGGCGCGGAGAACGGCTGTAGGCCGGCGGGCCGAGGCGGTGTCGGACGGCGCCGCATCGCGCGGGCTGTGGGCATCGTCCGACAGGCATCGGCGAACCCGACTGACGGCGCTCCGTCGGGTCGGCGCCTAAGGTTGAGGCGTCTCAGGACAAGGTTGCGGTGGCATCGGTGCCGCTGCACTCGCTCAACCAGATCGCCTGCGGGCGCATGACAGGAGAGAACCATGAACAAGCACACTCTGACGACGACGGCTGCGGCAGTCCTGCTCGCAGGCGTGGCCCTCACCGGTTGCGGCAAGCGCGAGTCGGCTGAATCGACCGCGGCGAACTCGAACGACAGCGTGATCGCGCAGGCCGAGCAGAAGGGCCGCGACCTGAAGGCCGATGCCTCGAGCGGCATGGACCAGGCGAAGCAGGCCGGCCGCGACATGGCGCAAGACGCGAAGGCCGCGACCGACAAGGCCGGCGACAAGGTCGCCGATGCGGTGATCACGACCAGCGTGAACGCCGAGCTGGCGAAGGATTCGAGCCTCAGCGCGCTGAAGATCAATGTCGACACCGCCAACGGCCGGGTCGCGTTGCGCGGCACGGCACCGAGCGAAGCGGCGCGTGAACGCGCGACTCAGCTGGCGTCGAACGTGAAGGGGGTTGTCAGCGTCGACAACCAGCTGAGCGTGGAGCCGGGGAAGGGCTGATCTCAGTTTCAATCTTCTTTTTTGGGGGGAGGCATGAATGCTTCCCCCCTTTGCGCTCGCTCGAAATTTTCCGTGTGTCGCTCCATCGCCAGCAGGCTGTTGGCGATCTGCAGCAGCGTGGGAGGTTGAGGCGGATGAATGACTGAAGCCTGCCTCGACGGCTGCTGCTTCTCCACCTTGATGGGGATCTTTTTCACGCGCCTCGGACTCCCCAACTGATTGCGGAATTCATATTTGACGGGGGACGCACCCCGCTTCGGCGTGAGTCGCTCGTGGTCGGCAAGGGACGCACCTTTGCGGACATGAACCTGCACAGGAGCCCGTGGCGGAGTTGGCGCTGGTTTCTTTTCGCGAGGAAGAGAAGGGCTGGATCGCGTCTTGCCGACGCGCGGTTTTGACGTGTGCGGCGGGTCAATGATCTTCAGCACTCCCCGAAGCTCGTCGAGCGAGTCACGTGGGCGCACCGAAATTTCCATGGATGCGCGGCGCTTTTTCAGCACTTGCGAGGCGTCCCTTGGACGCCGTGTCCGTGTGGTAGCTGCCGCCTTCTCGTCAACAAGGCTGCCGGCGCGAGTGCCATTCCGCCGCTCCCCACCTGCGTCAGGAGTTTTTTCTTCATCACCGACCGGCATTCTTCCCGGGACGGTGCTGCATCGGGTCGCGCGATGCATGGCTCGCGCTTGCGGTGCGGGGCCCGCCAACGAATCCTTGCGGCGCGGCGAAGGACCTGAGTTCCGTGTGAGTGGTGGGTTGGACTGAAGAAGAAAAGTCTCCGCCGACTCGCGACGGTGCTTCATTTCAACATCCAGTCTTTCGGCCCGGCTCGCTTGGGGAGGCCCGCCAACCGGTTCACGCCGCTTGGCAGCGGGTGGCGAGTGAGAAAAACTGCGCTGGGATGGAACAGCTCTTTCTTTTCGCATGTCGGACTCCTGGGCCGCCGCCTGTCACACGGTGAAGGCGCGCGATGGTTACGGGTGTTCTGCGTTCACGAGAACGTCTCTTTCAGGTCTTGTGTCGTCTCCTCGCTTTTCTCCTGCAACTTCTTGAGGGCTTCCTTCTGCGAAGCAATTTCTGCGAGCAGCACCTCCTTCTGATCCCTCCACTTCTTTTTCTCGTCCTTGTGACGCAGATGACGCTGTTCCAGCATCGCGATATGCCCCAGCACACCCGTCATGCGCGGATCCGCGGGCAGGGGCATCTCGTCCAGCTCGTCGTCCAGCGGTGGGATCAACCAATGATCTCGTGCCGGAAGCTGGCCGATCTGCGAGACGCCGCCATGCCTGTCATTGCCGTCCGCCGAGCTGGCCTTCTTTTTCTTCTTGTACAGGGGGTTGATCAGTGGCGGCTGCGACGATCTCCTTCTCCCTCTGGGGCTCTCGTGTGAACGAGCACCAGACCCTGCGGTCGCGGTTGCTGGCGTCGGATCGGGTTGCCCGGGGGGAGCCGACTTCTGCGTGGTCTTTCGAAGCAGACTCCAGGCCCTCTCCGTCGCGGGGATCTGCCGCTGGTGGGTGGCTGCTGTACCGTGCGCTGTCTCCTCCTCCCGAGAGCTTGTCAGCGGTCGCGGCGACGCTCGGGTCAGTCTGGGGCTGATGGATTTTTTGGCCGAACCCTTGTTCGGGCCGAACACAACTCGTCGCGGCGAAGCGGGTACCGCTTTTGTCGGCCGCGTTGGTTGCTGCGAACTGCTCAGCTTCGGAGGAATGGAGCTCGATCGCAGCTTCAAGGCTTCGTTCTTGGTGCCGTCTGCGCCTTGTCGCTCCGAGTTGATTCGGTCTGCGATCTTCTTGGGCCTCACCTTTGAATAGTGAAGACCGCCCGTTGATGATTTCTGAAGAGGCTCTGTGGATGCGCTCCGTGTGCGTTCTATCGATGGGCTGCGGGACACCACCTGTTGTCTGCTGGACACCTGATTTCCTTGGTAAGCGCATTCGCAAACCGAATGCGCCTGCTGAGTCACCCTGGCGGCCGGAGAGTTCCGCGCAAACCCCAAAAAGCAAAAGGGCCACCGCAGGGTGGCCCTTGTAGCTACCGAACATCGTTCGGGGAAGAACGAGACGGGGGTCTTGGCGCCGGGTACGGGTTCCGGACTCCGCCCAGTGGTGCGGTCGGTTTGTCGCCTTGATGAAGATGGATTGTGCCGAGGCGGCGTGCTGCCCATCCAACGAAAAGCACGATGAAAGCAATGCTTGTCGTGCGATGTCAGCAGCAAGCGGATAAGCTCCCGCCCTCGCGCGCCGCCGGACCACCGATCCATGCGTCGCCCCGCTCCTCCCAACCCGTGGAGATTCCCTCGCGTGTTCCGCTACTTCGAGAACCTGCTGCACCCGTACCCCGATGCCGTGCCGGCACCTCCGCCGCGCGGCTTCTTCGCGTTCGTCTGGGCCTGCACGCTCGGCTCGCGCCGCTTCGTGCTCGGCATGATGATGCTCACCGCCGCGCTCGGCGTGTTCGAGGCACTGCTGTTCAGCATGATGGGGCGCGTGGTCGACTGGCTCGGCGCCACGCCGGCGCGCGAGCTGTGGCCCACGCACAGCGGCACGCTGCTGCTGCTGGCCGCGATCCTGCTCGCCAGCCCGATCGCGGTGGCACTGCAGACGCTCTTCAAGCACCAGGCGCTGGCCGGCAACCTGCCGATGCGGCTGCGCTGGAACTTTCACCGGCTGATGCTCGCGCAGAGCATGAACTTCTACCAGGACGAGTTCGCCGGCCGCGTCGCGGCCAAGGTGATGCAGACCTCGCTCGCGGTGCGCGACACGGTGATGATCCTCACCGACATCCTCGTGTTCGTCGTCATCTACTTCACGACGATGGCCGCGGTGGTCGGCAGCTTCGACCTGCGCCTGCTGCTGCCCTTCCTGGTGTGGCTCGTGCTGTACGTCGCGGCGCTGCGCTTCTTCGTGCCGCGCATGGGCAAGATCGGCCAGGCCCAGGCCGATGCGCGCTCGCTGATGACGGGCCGCATCACCGACGCCTACACCAACATCGCCACCGTCAAGCTGTTCTCGCACGCGCAGCGCGAGGCCGGCTTCGCACGCTCGGCGATGCAGGAATTCATGCAGACCGCCTATGCGCAGATGCGGCTGGTGAGTGCCTTCGAGATCGTCAACCACAGCCTGAGCATCGGGCTGATCATGTCGACCACCGGCGCCACGCTGTGGCTGTGGGTGCAGGGCGAACTCGGCATCGGCGCGGTGGCAGCGGCCACCGCGATGGCGCTGCGCCTGAACGGCATCTCGCACTGGATCATGTGGGAGATGGCCTCGCTGTTCGAGCACATCGGCACGGTGCACGACGGCATCAACACCTTGTCGCGCCCGCAGGCGGTGGTCGACCGGCCCGATGCGCGCACGCTGCAGGTGACGCGCGGCGAGATCCGCTTCGAGCAGGTGGGCTTCGCGTACGGCGGCAGCAAGCCGGTGATCGACGGGTTGTCGCTGCACATCCGCCCGGGCGAGAAGATCGGGCTGGTCGGGCGCTCCGGCGCCGGCAAGTCGACGATCGTGAACCTGCTGCTGCGCTTCTACGACATCGAATCGGGCCGCGTGCTGATCGACGGGCAGGACATCGCCGGCGTGACGCAGGACAGCCTGCGCGCGCAGATCGGCATGGTGACGCAGGACACCTCGCTGCTGCACCGCTCGGTGCGCGACAACATCCTCTATGGCCGGCCCGATGCGGACGACCTGCAGATGGTGGCGGCCGCGCGCCGCGCCGAGGCGCATGAGTTCGTCCAGGGGTTGACCGACCCGAAGGGGCGCCAGGCCTATGACGCGCACGTCGGCGAGCGCGGCGTCAAGCTGAGCGGTGGCCAGCGCCAGCGCATCGCGATCGCGCGCGTGATGCTGAAGGACGCGCCGATCCTGCTGCTCGACGAGGCGACCAGCGCTCTTGACTCCGAGGTCGAGGCGGCGATCCAGGCGAGCCTGTACCGCCTGATGGAAGGCAAGACGGTGGTCGCGATCGCGCACCGCCTGTCGACCATCGCCGCGATGGACCGGCTGATCGTGCTCGACAAGGGCCGCATCGTCGAGGAGGGCGACCACCGCAGCCTGCTTGCGCAAGGCGGGCTGTATGCGCGCTTGTGGGCGCACCAGAGCGGTGGGTTCCTGGGGGAGGAGGCGGGTGAAGAAGTCGGCGAACCCGCTGCCGAGCCGCAGCGGGCTGCAGCGGACTCAATCCTCTGAGAGCGATGCCGCCAAGTGCAAAGGCATGAAAACTGGTGGAGCTTCGTGGAAGCCAGTTTTCTCGGCGAATAACCACAAGAATACGGCATGCAGTTGAGCCTTGCCGCGTCGCATCTGATCGTCTGTGAAGACGTGAACGGGCTCCAGCTCGATTGCCGCGGTGTCGACTCTTCGTCGAATTTTCTCCTTAACGTCGATCTCTCCCTTCTCGTTGAGCCGCAGCTCGAAACACGTGAAGCGTGGGCCGCTCGCATCGGGGCTCATCGCCACCCACGTTGGCTCGACTGCAGCACTGAAGTCGCTCAGCAGCGCAGCCATTTTCATCATCTCAAGCCGCCTGTCGACCTCGAACAAATTGAGGGCCGCTGCGACATAGAACTTCTGCTTTCGAGCGCGACGCACATTCTTTGGCTCTTTCTCCACCACATTCGTGGTGGATCGCATCTGCAGGATGGGCAACGATTGGCGGCGCTCTGAGCGCATCGGATCCGCATCGATTGACCTGAGGAGCCTCTCCGATTTACGCCGTTCGACCTTGATTGACTTTCTCTCTGGGGGTCTCGCAGGGGAAGTTCGCCTTTTCACCCAAGCGGTGAATTTGTCGATTTTCTTTTCGATCATGGAAGTGGGGGCTCGAAGTGCAACTGCTGCCTGAGTCACGCCCCCGGCACAAGAGGTTCCACTCAACGCTATCCCGAGCTCTTCTTCGCCCGCACCGGCACCGTCGCATTGCAGACATTGATGTGCCGCGGGCTGTGCACGAACCATTCTTCGCGCCGCACGCGCCGGGCGTCGAGCAGGGCGCGCCATGTCGCGGTGTCGGTGCGCATCACCTCGATCGCCGGGCGTTCGGCGTCCGGCATGTCGGCCAGCAGGCGCACGCGGCGGATGCCGCCGCGCTGGTCCGGTTGCGCGTAGAAGCCCATCTCGGCGGTACCGCGCGGCAGCGAAGCCAGCGCCTGGATTCCTTGCAGCACGCGGCCGACCAGCGTGATGTTGAGATCCAGCCCGCGCGGCGCCTGGCCGATCACCGCGTACAGCTCGCTGCCGTTGCTGCTGTCGACCGCCATGTCGCGCCCGGCGCCGACCATGCCGTAGCAGTGGGTCAGCCACGCGCGGCCGCTGCGTGGATCGGCCGCCACCGGCATGCCGTCGACGAAGCCGGTCACCGGGGCCCAGCCGTCGGTGTCGGGCAAGCGGGTGATCGGCAGGCCCTTCAGCGGCACCGAGAACTCGGCCGGCAGCTTGCGCAGGGCGGTGCCCAGCGGCCGGGCCCTGTCGGCCGACTCGGCGTCGGGGTCGCCCCATTGCGCAACGTAGTTGTCCTGCACGCGCACGACCGCCAAGCCGTCGAAGAAGCCTTCATGCACGAGCGTTCGGATGTTCTCGACATGCCGGGGCGCGAAGCGCGGTGCCAGCTCGATGACGATCGGGCCGCTGCGCGGATCGGCGAGTTCCATCACGAGGGTGTCGGCCGGCACCAGTGGGCGCCAGTCGGCGGCGCCCGAGCGTTCGATCACCTCGGCGACGGTCGGCGGCGCCGCCAGGGTCCACGGCACTGCGACCAGTGCCAATGCGGCGCAGAGTGCGCGCGCAACGGAACGCGAGAAAGACATGGGCCGACTCCGTGAGGACAGGGAGCGGCCACGATATCAGCCCAGATCAGCGGTGGCCGTCCCAGTCGCGCCGGTCATGGTCGCGGTCACGCCAGTCGCGGCCCGGTCCCGGGCTGTAGTACGGCGCCGGTTCGACCACCACGGTGCGCTGGCGGTAGCCGCGGGGTGGCACGACGATGCAGGCGCTCAGCAACTGCGTCACGGCAACGATGCCGACCAAGCCCAGCATGCGGCGGTTCAGAAAGCGTTTCATCGTGGGTCTCCTGTAGGCCGTACAGCGGCCTCGCCATGACAACGGGTGCCGTCGCCCCGATGTTGACGCCCCCGCGTTGCTGCGAGGTAAAGGGCGGGTATCCGTCTGTTCGGCGTGGGGCCGCAGCGCGGCTATCCGACTTCGATGACCGGCCGCGCGCGCCGCTGACGCTCCAGCATCCACAGCAGGTAGACCACGATCGCGATGTTCAGCAACAGCGTCGCGACGCGCAGCGGGCTCACCCGCTGCAGCAACTCGTAGAGTTCCACCGGCACGTAGATGGCACCGCCCGCCGCGCCCAGCCAGGCACCCCAGCGGTAGCCGTGCCACAGGCCATACGCTTCGGCCAGCCGCACGCTCGCGTACAGCGCCGCCAGGCCGGCCAGCAGCCACAGCCGGGCATCGGTGAGCTGCGAACTGGCTTCGAGAAAGATGTGCGGGAAATGCCGGTCCGGGTCGAGGTGCAGCCCGGCGATCAGCGCCTCGGCCAGGTGCCGCACGTCGCGGTGCAGCAGCGACAACAGCCCGAAGCCGCCGGCCAGCACGGCCAGGCCCTTGATCGCCTCGAACAGCGCGACCAGCTGCATCGTGCGCGGCGGATGGGGGCGCGTTGTCACGATGTGCTCATGAGGTCAACGGCCGCGCGGCCGGCGCGTCGATCACCAGATCGCTGCGCGGTTGCGCCACGCACGGCAGGATGAATCCTTCGGCCTTCTCGTCGGCGCTCAGGCCCGGCCAGTCGATCGCGTACTCGACGCGGCCGCTGACGAGCTTGCAGATGCACGCGCGGCAGGTCCCGTTGCGGCACGAACTCGGCAAGCGCAGGCCGGCCAGTTGCGCCGACTTCACCAGGCCCTGCCTCGCAGGCGCCGCGAAGCGGAACCCGCCCGGCTCGACGACGGCCTCGAAGCTGGTTGGCGCGGCAAGGGCGGCGTCCTCGCCGCTCATTCGGCCGACGCCTCGTCCAGGAACCTCACCTTCACCTTGCGGCCCTTCAGCTTGCCGCTGTTCAGCCGCTGCAGCGCCTGCTTGGCGATCGCCCGGTCGACGGCCACATAGGTCGAGAACTCGCCGACCTGGATCTTGCCGATCTGCGCCGCGGTGAAGCCCGCCTCGCCGGTCAACGCCCCCAGCACGTCGCCGGGGCGGATCTTGTCCTTGCGCCCGCCGAGGATCTGCAGCGTGCGCATCGCCGCGGTCAGCGGGCCGCCGCCGCTCGGTGTCAGCTCGGCCAGCTTGTGCCATTCGGATTCGCGCCCCTGCACCTGCTCGATCTGGCCGACGCGGCCCATCTCGTCCATGCTGGCCAGGCTGAAGGCCCAGCCCTCTTCATCGCCGCGGCCGGTGCGGCCGATGCGGTGCGTGTGCACCTCGGGGTCGGGCGTGATGTCGACGTTGATCACCGCTTCGAGCTGCGCGATGTCGAGCCCGCGCGCCGCCACGTCGGTCGCCACCAGCACCGGGCAGCTGCGGTTGGCGAACTGCACCAGCACCTGGTCGCGGTCGCGCTGCTCCAGGTCGCCGTGCAGCGCGAGCGCCTGCACGCCCTGCGCCTGCAGCACGTCGACCAGGTCGCGGCACTGCTGCTTGGTGTTGCAGAACGCGATCGTGCTGGCCGGGCGGAAATGGTTCAGCAGCAGGCCGACGGCATGCAGCCGCTCGTCGTCCTTGACTTCGTAGAAGCGCTGGCGGATCTTCGCGGCGGTGTGCTGCTCGCCCAGCTTCACCTCGCGCGGCTCGCGCAGGAACTGCTGGCTCAGCTTGGCGATGCCCTCGGGGTAGGTGGCCGAGAACAGCAGCGTCTGCCGCTGCTTCGGGCAGCGCTTGGCGACCGCGACGATGTCGTCGAAGAAGCCCATGTCGAGCATGCGGTCGGCCTCGTCGAGCACCAGCGTGTTCAGCGCGGCCAGCGACAGCGTCTCGCGCTCCAGGTGGTCGAGGATGCGCCCGGGCGTGCCGACGACGATGTGCGCGCCGTGCTCCAGGCTCGCGATCTGCGGGCGCATGGTCGCGCCGCCGCACAGCGTCAGCGTCTTCACGTTGTCTTCGGCGCGCGCGAGGCGCCGGATCTCCTGCGTGACCTGGTCGGCCAGCTCGCGCGTGGGGCACAGCACCAGCGCCTGCACGTCGAAGCGCTTCGCATCGAGCCGGGCCAGCAGCGCCAGCGCGAAGGCGGCGGTCTTGCCGCTGCCGGTCTTGGCCTGCGCGATCAGGTCGTGGCCGGCCAGCGCGATCGGCAGGCTGGCGGCCTGGATCGGCGTCATCGTCTCGTAGCCGAGGCGGGACAGGTTCTCGAGGGTGGCGGCGGAAAGGGGCAGCTGGCTGAATGGGAGCGCTTGGGTCATGCGCCAGATTATCGGTGCGCGCTTCGGTCGATGGTTCCGGTGGCCGCTCAGCGCGCGGCCGCGCGTGCCAGCACGCGGCTCGCCGCCGACTCTGCCGACAGCCGCTGCGTCAGGTACTCGGCCAGCCGCACATGCTGGCTGAACACGACGTTGAAACGCAGGTGCGGGTCGCCGGCGTTGTCGGCCATGAAGGTGGCGCCGCGCGCCAGCAGGATGCCGTTGCGGTAGGCGTCTTTCACCAGTTCGTCGATGTCGATGCCGTGCGGCACGGCCCCCCACAGGAAGAGGCCGCCCTCTCCGGGGTGGTCGAGCAGCACGCCGGCCTGGCGCAGCAGGCGGGTGGCCAGGCCGCGCGCGGTGCCGAGCTTCTGCTGCAGCCGGTCGATGTGCTTGCGGAAACGCCCGGTCGACAGCAGCTCGAGCAGCACGTATTCGTTCAGCGAGGCGGTGGTCAGCACCGAGAGGATCTTCTCGCGCAGCAGCGGCTTCAGCCACTGCGGCTCGGCCGCGATGTAGCCCAGGCGCAGCGCCGGGCTGAGCGCCTTGCAGAAGCTGGAGTAGTAGATGACGTTGCGCAGCTCCGACAACTGCGCGAGCCGCGTCGGGTGGCCCGGGTGGAAGTGGCTTTGCACGTCGTCCTCGGCGATCAGGAAGCCGTGGCGGTCGGCCAGCCCGAGGATGCGGTGCAGGTTGGCGGCGCTGCTGCTCCAGCCGGTCGGGTTGTGCAGCACGCTCTGCACGAAGAACAGGCGCGGCCGCTGCGCGGTGCAGGCGGCCTCGATCTGCGCCAGGTCGGGCCCGTCGTGGCGGCGCGTGATCGGCACGATGCGCACGCCCATCTGGCGCAGCCGGTCGAACAGCAGGTGATAGCCGGGGTTGTCGACCATCACCGCATCGCCCGGCTGCAGGAAACTGCGGCAGATCAGGTCGATCGCATGCGTGCCGCCGTAGGTCGTGAGGATGCGGTTCGCATCGGCCGCGATGCCCTGGCCGCGCATCAGCGTGGAGATGCGCTCGCGCAGTTCGGGCAGCCCCTGCGGCGGGCAGCGCGCGGCCATGCCGCCGTTGGCGCGCGCCAGGCCGCGCTGCACGACGGTGGCGGGGATCGCGTCCTCGAGCCACGAGACCGGCAGCGATCCGGCGCTGACCGGCAGCAGGCCGGCGCGTTGGTCGTGGGCCTGCTGCACGAGCCAGACGGCATCCTGTTCTTCGCCGGCTTCGAGCAGCGCCTCGAGGGCTGCGGGGGCGGCGGCCTCGCAGACGAAGAAGCCGGCGGTGCCGTGCGATTCGACGACGGCCGCTGCGACCAGCCGGTCGTAGGCGGTGACGACGGTGTTCGGGCTCACGCCCAGCTGCCGCGCCAGCGTGCGGATCGACGGCAGCTTGGCGCCGGCCGACAGGCGCCCACCGTCGACCAGCGCGCGCAGGCGGGTCTCGATCTGGTCGGCGAGCGGCGCGGGGGAGTCGCGGTCGAGGGAGAACACGGGGCGTCCTTGGGGTGTTCGGCGAGGGGTTCAGCGGGTCAGCAGCAGCACGGCCAGCACCGCCAGCGATCCCGCCATGATGGCATTGAACGCCTCGCGCCAGCCGGGTCGCGTCAGCACGCGGCGCAGGCCGGCGCCGAACAGCGTCCACATCGAGATGCACGGGAAGTTGGTGGCCAGCGTGACCGCCAGCACCAGCAGCGCGGCCACGCTCGTCGGCATGCCGGTGGGCATGAAGACCGTCGCGACGGTGACGGACTTGAGCCAGGTCTTCGGGTTGACGAACTGGAACGCGGCGGCCTCGAAGAAGCCGACCGGTTGCGCGAGTTCGGTGCCGAACACCACCGGCGTGGTCAGCTTCCACGCCATCCACAGCAGGAACAGCGCGCCGGCGATGCGCAGCGCGTCATGGATCGCCGGGTGTTCGGCGAGCAGCGTGCCGAGGCCCATGCAGGCCAGCCAGGTCTGCACGCCGCCGCCGATGCTGACGCCCAGCAGGTGCGGCAGGCTCCGCCGGTAGCCGAAGTTCGCACCCGAGGTGGTCAGCAGGATGTTGTTCGGGCCGGGCGTCGCCGACATCAGCAGCGAGTAGCTCAGCAGGGGCAGCAGGTCGTTCATCGGGTCTCCTTCAGGGTGGAGACGAGCTTAGGAACCCGGCTGCGTGGCGTGAAGCTACAGGCGTGGGGCCGGGCCGCGGCACTGTATCAATCGGCGCGGGCGCACAGTTTCAGCGCGGGTTCGCTGGGCTACGCTCGGTGCACCCCGCCTTCTTCCGGACCCGACCATGGACCTGCCGATCTCCTGGCGCGATGTCGACATCGCTGCCGCCCACCTCGATGGCGTGGCCCACCGCACGCCGGTGGCCACCTCGCGCACCGCCGACCTGCGCACCGGCGCGCAGGTGTTCTTCAAGTGCGAGAACCTGCAGCGCATGGGGGCCTTCAAGTTCCGCGGCGCCTACAACGCGCTGGTGCAGCTGGACGCCGAGCAACGCCGCCGCGGCGTGATCGCGTGGTCGTCGGGCAACCACGGGCAGGCGATCGCGTTGTGCGCCAGCCTGCTGGGCCTGCCGGCGGTGGTCGTGATGCCGCAGGACGCGCCGGCGCTGAAAATTGCCGCGACGCGCGGCTATGGCGCCGAGGTCGTGCTGTACGACCGCTACCGCGACGACCGCGAGGCGATCGGCCAGCGGCTCGCCGCCGAACGCGGGCTGACGCTGATCCCGCCGTACGACCACCCGCTGGTGATGGCAGGGCAGGGCACGGCCACCAAGGAGCTGATCGAGGAGGTCGGCCCGCTCGATGCGCTGTTCGTCTGCACCGGCGGCGGCGGCTTGCTGAGCGGCAGCGCGACGGCGGCCAACCACCTGTCGCCCGACTGCGCGGTGTACGGCGTCGAGCCGGAGGCCGGCAACGACGTACAGCAATCGTTCCGGCGCGGCGAGCGTGTCGGCATCCCGGTGCCGCAGACCATCGCCGACGCGGCGCAGACGCAGCTGGTGGGCGCGCTGACCTTCCCGGTGATCCAGCGCCGCGTGCGCGACATCCTCACCGTCAGCGACGCGCAGCTGGCACGCACGATGCGCTTCATCGGCGAACGGATGAAGCTGGTCGTCGAGCCGACCGGCTGCCTTGGCGCGGCGGCGGTGCTCGAGGGCGTGCTGCCGCTGGCGGGCCAGCGCGTCGGCGTGATCCTGAGCGGCGGCAACATCGACCTCGGCCGGTATGGCGAGCTGGTCGCCGCCGCATGAGCCGGCCGCTGCAGACCTGGCAGGGAAGCTGCCATTGCGGGGCAGTCCGCTTCGCGATCGAGACCGACTTTCCCGAGCTGACCACCTGCGATTGCTCGATCTGCCGGCGCAAGAACGCGCTGATGGTGAAGGTGCACGAGAGCCGCTTCACGCTGCTCGCGGGCGAGGCCTCGCTCACCGAGTACCGGTTCCACACCCGCACCGCGCGGCACTTCTTCTGCAGCGCGTGCGGCATCTACCCGTTCCACCGCAAGCGGGTGACGCCGGATTTCGTCGGCGTCAACGTGTTCTGCCTCGAGGGGTTCGATCCGGCCGGCATCCCGGTGCGGGCGACGGTCGGCGCGGCGATGGCCTGAAACCGTTCAAGTCGGCGGCGGGCTCGCCGATATCGCTGCAAGCGAGGCCCTGCCATGTCCAACACCTTCTCCATCGGCCTGTCCGGCCTGAACGCTGCCCAGCTCCGGCTCGACAGCGCTGCCCACAACATTGCCAACACGCAGACGCCGGGGTTCCGGCGCCAGCAGGTCGTCCTGCAGGCCCAGCCCGAAGGGGGCGTGCAAGCCGACATCGCGGCGCCAGCGCAAGCCGGGGGTTCGCTGGAAGCCGACGTCGTCGACCAGATGTCCGCCGCCTACAGCTACAAGGCGAACCTGCGCACCCTGCAGGTGCAGGACGAGGTGCTGGGGTCATTGTTGGACGCCACGGCGTAACGTGACGACATATTTCTCCAGCCTCCCTTTTCGTTTCTTAACGTCAACCAATCGTCAATATCTCCCGTTGTGGACACAAGCCGGGCGACAGCCGGGCCAGCTTCAGGGAGTCGGGCAGAACGACTTCCACTCCATTCGGAATACCACCATGACCAAGTCTCTGATCGTTGCCGCCGTCCTGTCCGCTTTCGCCGTGGGCTCGTTCGCTCAAGCCGCCGCTTCGGCCGATGCCGCTTCGGCACCCGCCAAGAAGGCCGCTCACAAGAAGCACCACAAGGCTGACAAGAAGGCCGAAGCCGCTGCACCGGCTGCTTCCGCCGCCAAGTAATCAGGCCCGGCCTGAACGAAGAAGCCGGGCTTGCCCGGCTTTTTTTCGCCTGGCCATCCACGTTTTCCGTTGAACGGGGTGTTGGCAGGTCGTGGCGACCTAGTCTGGTCTCGAGGCTTGTCAGGCAATGCCTGCAGTCCCTGTCGGATGGACCCGCCAGGCTGACACGGGGATTGGAGTTTTTCTGACCCCCTGCAACGAGGGGCCCCGACAGCGGAGTCGACAGGCAGCGCCTAATCTTCATCCATCGAGTTTGGGCTTATTGAGGTCGACGACCGATCCCAGGCAAGGTTCTCCACGGAGGCTGACATGAGCTCTACTTCGCAAATCGCCCGCTACGAAATCCGGTTCCAATCGCTGTTCAACGAAGGCCGTGCGCTGGCCTTTCCTTGCGATGCCGACGGGCATGTGCAGATGGACGCTCTCAGCGACCGGGCCCGCACCAACTACCTGTATGCCCGTGCCGTCGTGGGCCGCGAGTACGCGACGCCGGCGGTGATGCGCAGCGACCTTCACTGAATTCACTGAAGCTCGCCGCGCGGCGCGGACCGCCGCCGCGCACGGCGAGCCTGTTTGCCGAACCTACTTGCCGGCGATGCCGAGCAACTCCACCTCGAATTGCAAGGTGGCATTCGGCGGAATGACACCCCCCGCGCCAGCCTCCCCGTAGGCGATGGCCGGCGGACACACCAGCAGCGCCTTGCCGCCCACCTTCATGCGCTGCACGCCTTCCGTCCAGCACTTGATCACCCGGTTCAACGGGAACTCGGCCGGCTCCTTGCGGGCGTAGGAGCTGTCGAACTCCTTGCCGTCGGCGAACGTGCCGCGGTAGTGCACCCGGACACGATCCGTGGCCGCCGGACTCGCCCCCGTTCCCTCCTTCAATGAGCGATACACGAGGCCGCTGGGCGTGACCAGTGCGCCTTTCTGCTTTGCCGCGCTGGCGGCCAAGTCGGCTTGTGCGCCGGCGGACAGGCTGATCAGGCAGGCCGCAAGGCCGATCCATGGTGTCTTCAAACCGTGACTCCCGAGGTCAATGAGGGACGACCATCATCGCCGAAAGGCGGGTCGGGCCCCGAACCTCGCTGCACTGCGACGCACTTGGAACACAGTCTTACGACCGGTGTTGGGTCGTGTCTTATTCGGCGGACGTGCAGAGAGTCCCTCTCTATAGGGTGGGTACGTGGCGATGTGCCACGCCACACAGGCGGTATCTCAACTGCCTGTTCCTACCATGACGACAAGCACCCTTACCTTCAGCGTTTCACTTGCCGCGACGGCTGCTGACCTGCGTGATGTATGCGGCGTCCGGGCTCACGCCTATGGCCACCACGTGCCGCAGATGCAGGAAACCCTGGCCGCGCCCGATGCCACGGATGGCCTGCGCGGCACGGCGATCCTGCTGTGTCGTGACAAGGCCACCGGCGCGGCCACCGGAACCACCCGCATCCAGCGCAACGTCGCGCTACCGCTGCAGCTGGAAGGCAGCGTGATCCTGCCGAGGTGGCTGGCCGACGAGCCTCGCGCCGAACTCACGCGGCTGGCCGTGATGCCCGGCGCCGATCCGCAGACCCGGCTGATGCTGATGAAGGCCGCCTACTTGTACTGCCTGGCGAGCCAGGTGCGCTGGATGGTGATCGGTGCGCGCAGCAATGCGCTGATCAGGATCTACCAGGGGCTGGGCTTCACCGATGTGCTGGGGCCTGATGATCGCGTGCCGCTGGTGCATGCCGGCAACCTGCCGCACCGCATCCTGGCCTTCGACGTCGTGGCCGCCGAGCGGACCTGGCTGGCCTCGGGCCACGGGCTCTACCCGTTCATGATCGAGACCTTCCACCCGGACGTGCACCTGTTCCCGAGAGAATCCATGCCGCCTCTTCACGGTGAGGTTCGTCAGGCAGCATGACATCCGATGAGGGCAGCGCGCCGCCCCATTGCGCCAGGACCTGCATCAATTCCTGGCGGTTGAAGGGCTTGGCGAGCAGGTCGTCCATGCCGGCATCGGCGCAGGCGCGCCGGTCCTCGTCGGTCGAAGTCGCCGTGATCGCGATGATCGGAACCCGGGTCAGGCCCAGCGTCTGCTCCTGCGCCCGGATTTCGCGGGTGGCGGTCTGCCCGTCCATCGTCGGCATCTGGCAGTCCATCAGCACGAGGTCGGGTCGCTGCGATTCGCGCAGCGCCCGCCCGACGGCATCGTGCCCATTGCCAACGCGCTCGTGGGCCAGTCCTTGCTGCTTGAGGTAGGCACAGACGATCAGCGCGGAAACGTCGTCGTCCTCGGCGACCAGCACCCGCCGCAGATCGATGACCGGCGTTGCGGGCGCCGCGCCGTCTGCCGCCTCGTCGGGTGCGGCGGCGGCTGGAAGCTGGGCGCTGAACAGGAACTGCGAGCCGACACCGGTCTTGCTGTGCACCCTGAGCGAGCCGCCCATCGCTTCGGCCAGCTCGCGGGCGATGAGGAGGCCCAGGCCGCCATGGTTGCGCGAAGCGGGACTGGCCTCGGAGTCCGGCGCCGAGGGCACCTCGAACAGGCGGTCCTGGTCGGCCGGCGCGATGCCGGGGCCGGTGTCGATCACTTCGACCTCGACCATGTCGGGCGTGCTTCCGCGCCTCAGGTTGATTTCCACCCGGCCCTTCTCGGTGAACTTGATGGCGTTGCCCAGCAGGTTGTGCAGCACCTGCCTGAACCGCGCGGCGTCACCCACCACCCAGCTCGGGCGTGGAAACGCATGCGTCATCAAGAAGTCGAGGCCCTTGTCGGTGGCGCGCAGCGCGAACACGTCGGCCACCAGCCCGGCTTGCGTGACGATGTCGAACACTTCGTGCCGGATCGGGAAATGGCCCGTCTCGATGCGCGAGACGTCGATCAGGTCGTTGATCAGCCGCAGCAGGTGGGTGCCCGATGACTCGATCAACTCCAGGCGATGCTGCACGGCCGGCTCGGCCGCCTCGAGGTGAAGCAGCCGCGCGACACCCAGGATGCCGTGCAGCGGCGTGCGCAGCTCATGGCTGATGTTGGCCAGGAACTGGGTCTTGACCTCGATCTGGCGTTGCGCGAGCTCGAGCGCGGCCGCTTTCTCGTGGGCCAGCGCCTGGGCCTCGAGCCGCAGCAGGATGCTGGCGGTGAGCCGTTGCTCGGCCCCGCGTGCCGTGAGCAGCTGCAGCCCCAGCATCATCATCAGCCCGAGGCTGCCGACCACGCCGACCTGGTCGGCCCGCAGCGCCAGCCCGAGTGCGGTCGGCACCATGATCGGTCCCACATAGGCTGCCGTGGCCAGCAGCCGCGCCTGCAGGCCGAACGTGGCCACGCAGGTCACGCAGGCCAGCGCCGCGGCGACGAAGGACGACACCTGCACCGGCTGGTGCATCAACCACAGGCCGGCCACGCCCCAGATCGCACCGTCGAGGGCGAGCAGCCCGTAGGTCAGTTGACGCCAGCGACGGGTGGCCGGCAGGCCGGCGCGCGCATGCTTGTGGGCCGAGAAGATCCGCAACGCCGACACGGCCAGCTTGGCGACCATCCATCCGCGCACCCAGTCGACCGGGGTCGAGCCCGACCAGTAGATCGCCAGCAGCACCGCGAACGCCGTCGCCAGCAGCGTGCCGGCCCGCGTGTGGAGCAGCACCATGCGCAGCAGTTCGGCTGCGACGTGCTCCGCGTGGGCGGCGTCCAGCGGCGGGATCGGCCGGGCCTCGCCGGGAGTGCCCAGGCCCGGGACGTCGGCCGACATGCGATGTGGTGCCATGGGTTGTCTCCCTCGGCACGCAGTATGCGGCTGGGGCCGCCCGGTCGGCAGTCCGCCGTGCGCCGGCGCCGCCCGGTCGCTTCATTTCTGGACATACGTACACTCGTGGATTGCCTGTCCATCCCGATCCGATGACCATCCTGCTTGCCCCGATGGAAGGGTTGCTCGACTTCACGCTGCGTGACGTGCTCACGCGCGTCGGCGGCATCGACCGTTGCGTCTCCGAGTTCATCCGCGTCACCGGCACCTTGTTGCCGGAGCGTGTCTTCCTGCGCATCGTTCCGGAGCTGCGCCACGGCGGGTGCACGCCGAGCGGCGTGCCGGTCAGCGCGCAACTGCTCGGCTCCGATCCGGTTTGCCTGGCCGAGAACGCCGCGCGTCTGGCTTCACTGGGCCCGGCCGGCATCGATCTCAACTTCGGGTGCCCCGCGAAGATCGTGAACCGGCATGGGGGTGGGGCCGCGCTGCTGCAGGACCCGGAGCTGCTGGGGCGCATCGTCGCGGCGGTTCGGCGCGCGGTGCCGATGGCGATGCCGGTGACGGCCAAGATGCGCCTCGGCTTCGACGACGACCTGCGGGCCGTGGAGTGCGCGCAGGCCATCGCAGGCGCCGGCGCGGCCGAACTGGTCGTGCATGCCCGCACCAAGGCGCACGGCTACCGGCCGCCGGCCTACTGGGAGCGGGTGCATGCCGTGCGTGAAGCCGTGGCCATTCCGGTGATCGCGAACGGCGAGGTCTGGTCGGTGGGTGATGCGCAGCGCTGCCGCGAGGTGTCGGGCTGCGATGCGCTGATGATCGGCCGCGGCATGGTGGCGGACCCGGGCCTGGCACGCGCGATCGCCCGGCCGGGCACGTCGCTCGGCTGGGTGCAGCTGCTGCCGCTGATGATGCATTTCTGGCAGCTGGTGTGCGGACATGTCGAGCCGCGCCACCGTGCCGGTCGGCTCAAACAGTGGTTGAACTACCTGCGCCGTCGCCATCCCGAGGCTGAAGAGGCCTACCAGACGGTGCGCACCGTCAACGACCCGCAGCTGCTCGAGTTGCATCTGCAACAGTGGTGCACTGCGAGTCACACACAAGCATACGAGCGACATCCGGCGCTTGCAGACCTGCACGCATAATCGTCCGACCCATTTCGAGGATCCTGACCCGTGAAAAGCCCGACCCGTGCCCTGTTGATCGCCGCCCTCGTGCTTCCGCTGCTGCATGCCTGTGGCGGCAACAGCGATGAGGACGAGGGGTCCGTGCGCCTGATCAATGCCACCACCGATTTTGCGCTGCTCGACGCCTCCCGCGACGACGACGGCATGGTCTACGGCGTGGCTGCCGGGACCAGCAGCGGTTACGCCCACCTCGACAAAGACAGCTACACCTTCAAGATCGCGCAGAGCGGTTCCGGCACCGTAGCGGCCAGTATCGGAGGCTCGGTGTCGGCGGGCTCCCACTACGCGCTGCTGGCCTATGCAAGCGGCGCGTCACTGCAGGTCAGCTACCTGACGGAAGATGAAGGCGAGCCGAATTCGGGCCAGGCCAAGCTGCGCTTCATGAACACCGCCGGCCTCGAGGCCGGCAATCTCGATGTGTATGTCGGCCATGTCGCATGCAATGCGCTGGGCGCCACCGCCATTGCCGCTGCCAGTGGGCTGTCGACCTCGACCTCGGCGACGGCACCGACCGGCTACACCGCGTTCGGTGCCGGGTCGTACCACGTGTGCGTGACCGCTGCCGGCGGCAAGAACGACGTGAGGCTCGACATCCCGGCGCTGACGCTCGGCGACAAGCAGGTCGCCACGCTCGTGCTGACCCGCAGCAGCGGCGGGATGCTGGTGAACGGACTGGTCGTCAGCCAACAGGGGGCCGTGACCCCGAGCGCCAACCTGTCGACCCGTGTGCGCGTGGTCGCCAACACCCTGGTGTCGACCGACATGGTCAACGTCGCGGTCAACGGCACGACCGTTGCCAGCAATTCTTCGCCGGGCACGGTCGGTGGCTACCGTCTGGTGACGGCCGGCGCCCTGGCCGTCACGGTCAACGGTGCGGCCGTGAACGTCGGTGCCGCGACCGCACCGTCGGGTGGCGACCTGACCCTGCTCGTGACCGGCGACGTGAGCGCGCCCCAGGTCTCGGTGATCACCGACGACAACACGCCGTCGACCAGTGCGTCGGAGCCCGTCAAGCTGCGGCTGGTCAACGGCGTCAACGGGTTGACCGGCAGCGCGAACGCGACGCTCGACAGCGAGGTGATCGGCGACGACGTCGCATTCGGCGCGGCTTCGTTGCCGGCCACGGTGGCCGCCAGCGCCGGGCTGGCCGACCTCGCCGCCAGCAACGGCGCGAGCCTGCTGTGGCAGCTGAAGGACCAGACCCTGACGACCGGGAAGGTGTACTCCATCTTCCTGCTGGGCAACACCACGACGGTGGGCACCGCCAGCACGCTGCGCGCCGATCGCTGAGGCGGCGCGTTCGAGGGTTTCCCCCTCGGAGCCCATCGGCTTCAGGGGGATGTTTTCGAGAGTCGTGACGGGTATAGTCGTTCGCATCCGGAGGTGCGGCGATGTTGTTGCAGCGCGCGTTCAGGGCCATCGATGTTCTGATGGTCGAAGACAATCCGGGCGATGTCCGCCTGACGCGCGAAGCACTGCGCCGCACCGGACATGACCTGCGCCTGCACCATGCCGAGGACGGCCTCTGCGCGATGCAGTTCCTGCGCCGCGACGCCCCTTACGAAGCGGCACCCCGGCCCGACCTCATCCTGCTCGACCTGAACCTGCCCCTGATGGGTGGCCGCGATGTCCTCACAGCCATCAAGTCCGACGCATCGCTGCGGTCGATCCCGGTGATCGTGCTGAGCACGTCGCAGTCGGACGACGATGTCTCCCACGCCTATGACCTGCAGGCGAACTGCTTCATCAGCAAGCCGGCCGACCTGCACGAGTTCAACCAGGTCATTCGCAACATCGAGCGCTTCTGGCTGCAGACGGTGAGCCTGGTCGGGCGGGGGAGCGCGGCGTGAACGGCCTGCGCCGCGTGTTGCTGATCGAGGACAGCGCCGGCGATGCGCGCTTGATCAGGCACATGCTCTCGCAGTCGCGCACCGACGAGTTCACGCTGACGTGGTGCGAAAGCCTGGATGCCGGCGTGCAGTCGCTGGCGGAGCAGCACTTCGACGTGCTGCTGCTCGATCTCGGCCTTCCCGGGACCTGGGGTCTCGACACGATGCGCCAGTTGCTGGCGCAGCCGGTGAAGGTGCCGGCGCTGGTGGTGATGAGCGGACTCACCGACGAGGCGGTCGCGCTGGAGGCGATCCAGTCCGGCGCCCAGGACTACCTCGTCAAGGGCGAGGTCACCGCCGACCTGCTGTCGCGGGCGATCCGCTATGCGATCGGGCGGCGCCAGGCCGAGGAACTGGTCCAGGCCCACACCGCCGAACTGGTGGTCGCCCGCGATCGCGCGGAAGTGGCCAACCGGGCCAAGAGCGCGTTCCTCGCGGCGATGAGCCACGACCTGCGGACCCCGCTGAATGGCGTGCTGGGCTTTGCGCAGCTGCTGCAGCGCGACAAGAACCTGACCCAGCGGCAGCAGGCGGGCGTGAACGCCATCCGCCAGAGCGGCGAACACCTGCTGACCCTGATCAACGACATCCTCGACCTGGCGAAGATCGAGGCCGGCAAGTTCGAGCTGTGCCCGGCGGTGTTCGATCTCCCTCGCTACCTCGACGGCTTGGTCGAGCTGATGGGGGTCCGGGCGAGGCAGAAGCCTGCCTTGCAACTGGGGGCCGACCTGTCGGCCGGCCTTCCGGCGACGTTGCGCGCAGACGAGAAGCGCCTGCGGCAGGTGCTGCTGAACCTGCTCGACAACGCCGTCAAGTTCACCGAGCGCGGTGCGGTGACACTGCGGGTGGGGCCGAGCGGGCCGCACGCGCTGCGCTTCGAAGTGCAGGACACCGGCTCCGGCATGGATACAGCGCAGCTGTCACGGCTGTTCCAGCCGTTCGAGCAGGTGGGAGGGCTCGAAGATCGCAATCGCGGCACCGGCCTGGGTCTCGCCATCAGCCGGCAGTTCGTGCGCCTGATGGGCAGCGAGATCCACGTGCAGAGCGCCAAGGGCGAAGGCACGCGATTCTGGTTCGACCTGGTGCTGGACGCTGCAGCGGATGAAGGAACGCCTGCGCCCGAATCGGACCGCGGCAGCGTGACGGGCTATGCCGGGCCGCGCCGCAAGATCATGGTGGTGGACGACGTGGCGACCAACCGCGCCTTGCTGCTCGACATGCTGGACAGCCTCGGCTTCGAACTGTGCGAGGCCGGCGGCGGCGCAGAGGCCTTGTTGCAGCTGGACAGCAGCATGCCGGACCTGATCCTGCTCGACATCCTGATGCCCCATGTCGGCGGCCTTGAAACCCTGGAGCGCCTGCGCGGGAGGCGAACTCAGGTGCCGGTGATCGCGATTTCGGCGAGCGCGTCGATCGATGACAAGGAGCGAAGCCTGTCGGCCGGCGCCAATGCGTTCCTGACGAAGCCGATCAACTTGCAAGCCCTGATGGACCAGATGGGCGCGCTGCTGAACCTGGCGTGGATTCAGGAGGCCAACGCGGCACCATCGGCGTAGAACCCGGGCACGTCTAGCGCAGGATGTTCTGCGTGCGAGCGACCGCCTCGGTCCGGTTGCGAACGTTCATCACCTTGAAGATGCGCGACAGGTAGTTGCGCACCGTGTTCGGTGAAATGTTCAGCTCGGTCGAGATGCGCTTGTTGGGCATGCCCTGGCAGACGCATTTCAGAACGGCCGCTTCGCGGGGCGCGAGGTCGTAGGCGGCGGCAAGATTCTCTTCGGCGTAGGTCTGCTCGCTGGCCTCGATCTCCGAGGTGCCGGCGACGTGCGTCATCTCGTCGTCGGAAGGCATGTACTTGTTGCCGCCCAGCAGGGAGGTCACCGCCTGCAGGATGTCGACGGCCGACCGCGACTTGGGAATGAAGCCCGAGACGCCCACGGCCACGGCGCTCGACACGAAGCGGCGGGTGGTGTGCGTCGAGAACACCGCGATCGGCGGGCACGCCGGCAACCTTCGCAGGAACACCACGCCGTTCAGGCTGGGGCCGATGGGTGACGAGATGCCGAGCAGCACCAGGTCGACGGTTTCGTTCGAAAGGATGTTGCGTGCCGTCTGGAAATCGCCTGCGGCCAACGTGATCACCGGCCGCTCGAGCTTGTTCAGCAACAGGCTCACGGCGTCTCTGACGATCTCGTGGTCATCGACGATCAGAATCCTTGCTATTCCACTACTGCTGGTCATACCTGCCTCGATGTTGAAAAGATGAGAGTCCGGTCCCTGGATCTGGTGTGGTGCCACCTTGCGGCGGCGCCAACTTGTGGGCTCAGGCTGCTTGAGTCCTGATGCCGATGTTGAAACTGCCATGTGCAGGCAGCATGGGTGGTTCGTGCATCTTGTCTGCACAACCTGCGCCGCTTGTCTCTGAACGCTTGTGCGATGTGCCTGTGGCTTGCTCGCGCAGTACCGACAGCAAGGTGATGGCAGGTCCGGCACTCTTGTTACGCAGCGTCGATGAGTCGTGCGACTTGCTGGCTTGCCGCGCGCGAAGAATATCTTCGCGGCGTCGGGCCAACGCGAGTTCGCTTTGCAGCAGATCGATCTGGCTGTTCGCGTGCTGGAGGAATTCGCTGGTGGCGGCGCGCTGGGCGTCGAACTGGCGCCTCAGCAAGGACAGCCGCCGATCGAAGCACCGGCGTGCCTGCCACCACACGGCGATCAGTGTGGGCAGGAGCAGCAATGTCGCGGGCAGCAGCGTCGGCATGCTGGTCAAGGGGTTCGGAGAAAAATCCATGGTCTTTCCCGTTCGGTGAGACGGTCGCTGGGGTTCAGTGACCTGTCAGGTTGCTGTCTTGGGTGCCGTCATGATCTCGATTGCAGCTGCGTTTGGATATGGACGAATGCCGCGTCTGCCGCAGGTCAAAGTCAACAAATGCCAACTGCCATCGGTCACTGAAAATGCACAAGGGTCAGGTTGAACTATCGATCGATTTGACCGCGAGCTCGATGAGCCCTTTGTCAACAATTGACAAGTGACCGGTGTCGTTTTGGCTGGGGCGGCGCGACCGCCCGCGGCGGGCGTCTCAGGTGTCGTCGCGCATCGCGCCACGCACCAGCTGCAACGCCGCCTTGGACTGGAACTGCTCTGCCAGCCGCTGCAGGCGCAGCGCGAAGGAGCGGCACGACGGCGAGCTGGCCGCCAGCTCGGCGGCCTGCGTGGCGAGATCCTGCATGTTGCCGAACTGGGCCAGCTGCAGCAGCAGCTCGAGCTGCGCGCGATCGGGCACCTGGTCGGTTGCCGCATCGCCGGTCGCTTCTTCCGGCAAGGCACGCTGCGCGGAGTCCGTTTCCAGCCACTCCAGCTGCAGCAGGCGGCCGATCGAGTTGATCAGCGCCGTCAGGGTGAACGGCTTGGGCAGGAAGGCATCGGCGCCGACATCCAGCGTGTGCTGATGGTCCGAGGCCGAGGCACTCGCCGAGATCGCGATGATGCGCACGTCGCGCAGCATCGGCATTTCGCGGATGCGCCGGGTGGTCTCGAAACCGTCCATCACCGGCATCACGCTGTCCATCAGGATGAGGTCGGGCCGGTGTTCCAGCGCGACCTGCAGGCCGGCGGAGCCGTCCGGCGCTTCGAGCATCTCGAACCCCTTGGCGCTCAGGAACGTGATCAGCGGCCGGCGGTTGGCTTCGGTGTCGTCGATGACCAGCAGCTTGCGCGGCGGGCCGCGGTAGCCGGCGATGGTCTGCGCCAGGCGGTCGGTGGCGGCCGTCGTCGTGAGGGCGGTCTGTTCGAGCGGCAGGTCGAGTTCGAAGCAGAAATGGCTGCCGTGCCCGACCCGGCTGCTGACGATGATGTCGCTGCCCATCAGGGCCACCAGCTGGCGGCTGATCGCGAGACCCAGCCCGGTGCCGCCGAAGCGGCGCTGCACGTCGGCGGCCTGCTCGAAGGGCCGGAAGATGGCGCCGAGCTTGTCCGGGTCGATGCCGATGCCGGTGTCGTGGACCTCGAAGCGCAGCCGAACCTCGCGCATGCTGCGATGCGCCTCGTGGATCACCAGCCCGACTTCGCCGGCCTCGGTGAACTTGACCGCGTTGCTGAGCAGGTTCAGCAGGATCTGGCGCAGCCGCGTGCTGTCGACGGAGACGGCGAGGCTGTCGCTGCTGTGGTCCTCGAAGCGGAACGTCAACTCCTTTTCCTGGACCCGGATCCGGATGATGTCGGTGATGGCGCCGAGGAAGGTCTTCAGCATCACCGGCTCGGGAAAGAGTTCGAGGCGGCCGGCTTCGATGCGCGAGAGGTCGAGCAGGTCGTTGATCAGCAGCAGCAGGTGCTCCGCGCTCTGCTGGATGGTGCGCACGCCCTGCAGCTGCTCCTTGTCGAGCCGCGGATCGATCTGGAACAGCTGCGCGTAGCTCATGATCGCGTTCAGCGGCGTGCGCAGTTCGTGGCTCATGTTGGCCAGGAAACTGCTCTTGGCCCGGTTGGCCACCTCGGCCGATTCCTTGGCGGAGCGCAGCTCGGCGGTGCGCTCGCGCACCGTGAGCTCGAGGTTGGTCTGGTTGAGCTGCAATTGCCCCAGCATCGCGTTGAATTGATCGACGAGTTCGCCCAGCTCGTCGCGGCTGCGCCGCAGCACGCGGCGCGGCGGCAGGCCCTGGTGGATGTCGCGCGCCACGCGCGCCAGGTCCTCGATCTGCGACAGGCTCGCATGCAGCAGCACGGTCGCGAAAATCAGCCCGATCGCGAGCGAGGCGCCGAGCGCGCTGAGCAGCGGAAGCGACTGCCGCTGCCATTGCGACACGGCCGTCGGTGCGACGCCGAACAGGCGCAGCTCGCCGGTGCGCACGCCATCCAGCATGACGTCCAGCGAGACGGTCATCGCCATGCCGTCGGCATCGGGCAGCGGCTGCGATGCCGCATATGAGGCGAACAGGCGCCCGCGTGCGTCGTACAGATCGGCGCGGTGGGCGGCGGTCTGGCCGCGCAGCGCCGACAGCGTCTCGCTGGCCGCCGCCGCGTTGCCGAACGCCAGCGCCGCGGCCGTGCCTTCGGCCATCACTGCGGCGAGCGCCTGCATCTGCACGCGCGCGGCCAGCTGCTGTTCGGCGATCTGCCGCCCGACCTGCCAGCTGCCGAGCGCCAGCAGCCCGCAGGAGAGGCTCACCGCGAGCACCAGCACCGTCTTGCGGCGCAGCGGCACGTGCTGGCGGCCGAACCAGCGCGTGGCCTGGACGAGCCAGTGTCTCGAGGTGATACGCAGTCGTTGCATCACGGCGTCTTGTCTTGGCTGACGGAGCGGGCGAGCCGCAGCAGTTGCGGCGACAGCACCAGCCGGGCGCGCTCGGCCTGCGCCAGGTTGATGTCGAACTGCATGCGCTGGTCGCCGGTGAACAGCCGGATCGTTCCGCCGCTGTTCAGGAACAGCGGGTCGTCGCCGACGGTCAGCACCGGCAGCGACGCGACGGACTGCAGCAGCCCGCTGCGGTTCTCCGTCGTGCCCGACAGGTACAGCAGGTCGCAGCGCGAGACGTCGGCCGCACCGGGGACGATGCGGCGCAGCCGCACGGGCCGGCCGCGCACCAGCGTGTTGTCGGCCGTGGCGAACGCCTCGTACAGCGAATCGCCGGCCGACACGCAGAGCCGGAACGAATCGGTGGGAGCGCCTTCAGGCCAGCCGGTGTAGCGCGCGAAGTTCAGTGTGAAGGCCACCCGGATCACGTCGATGCGGGCGGCGTCGACCTGGGCCGTCGCGCCGCCCAGCGGCAGGCAGCACAGCACGGCAATCAAGCCGCGCCGCAGGGCCTGCGCCGTGGCGTCGAAGAGGGTGGCGTGGTTCAGCGGGCGTCCCGGCAAGGCGGCATCGAGGGCCATCGGAGGGGGCCATCTTGCCATGGGGAAGCCCGCCTCGCCGGGTCCGACGCCTCACGGCTGGACCAGACCGCCGGCGTGCGGCGAGATCGTGAAATGGAAGGTCGTTCCTTCGCCTGGCAGCGAGCTCACCCAGATGCGCCCGCCGTGGCGCTCGACGATCTTCTTGCACAGCGTGAGCCCGATGCCGGTGCCGTCGTAGCGCGAGCGGCTGTGCAGCCGCTGGAACAGCACGAAGACCCGCTCGAAGTGGGCCGGCGCGATGCCGATGCCGTCGTCGCTGACGGTGAAATGCCAGTCGTCGCCGTCCTGCCGCACGCCCACGTGCACCTTCGGACCCGGACCGCTGCGGAACTTGATCGCATTGCCGATCAGGTTCTGGAACAGCTGCACCAGCTGCGTCTGGTCGGCCGCCACCAGCGGCAGTTCGTCGTGCGTCACGACCGCCTGGCTCTCCTGGACGGCGACGTGCAGGTTGCGCAGCGCCAGCTCGAGCACCTCGGTGCACGGCGTCTGCTGCAGCGGCCGCTCCTTGCTGACGAGGCGCGAATAGTGCAGCAGGTCGTTGATGAGCTTCTGCAGCCGTTTCGCGCCGTCCACCGCATAGCCGATGAACTCGCGGCCGTCGTCGTCGAGCCGGTCCTGGTAGCGCTCCTCGACCAGTTGCAGGTAGCTCGCGATCATCCGCAACGGCTCCTGCAGGTCGTGCGAGGCCACGTACGCCAGCTGCTCCAGCTCGGTGTTCGAGCGCCGCAACGCGGCCTGCGTGCGCTCGTGCGCCGCGATCTCCTCGCGCAGGCTGGCGTTGCGCGCCTCGACGCGGCGCTGCAGCTGGTGCAAGGTCAGGTGCAGCCGCATGCGGGCGATGACTTCCGCGACATCGAGCGGCTTGGTCACGTAGTCGACCGCGCCGACCGAGAAGCCGGTGAGCTTGTCGGGCGTCTCGGCCAGCGCCGTCATGAAGATCACCGGGATGTGGCTCGACGCCGGGGCGGCCTTCAGCCGGCGGCAGGTCTCGAAGCCGTCCAGCCCCGGCATCATCACGTCGAGCAGGATCAGGTCGGGGTGGACCAGCGCGGCGCGCTCGATCGCGTCCTCGCCGTCCTGGGCGACGGCGACACGGTAGCCGTGGTGCGTCAGGAAGCGCGCGGCGGCCTCCAGGTTCGCCGGCAGGTCGTCGACCACCAGGATGGTCTGCGCCGCGCCGGGCGGTGCGTCGTCCGCATCGTGCGGCGGTGCCTGGGGCAGCGGCGTCTCTTGCAATGTCATGGCGCTCACGGTGTGGCTCCTGCGGTGGCATCGGTGACGCGGGCATCGTCGATGCGGAAGGTTTCGACATGCGAGCGCAGTGCGTCCGACGAGGCGCGCAGCGAGCGCACCGCCTCGGCCGTCCGGTCGATCCGGTCGGTGCTCTGCTGCGCACCTTGTTCCAGCGACACCAGCGCGGCGTCGACGTTGCCGATGCAGCGGTTCTGCTCGTCGGCGGCGTTCGAGATCGATCCGAGCAGACCGGTCAGCTGCTGCGCATTGGCGACCAGCTCGTTCATCTTCAGGCTCGCATCGCTGCTGATGCGCGTGCTGCTCTCGACCCGCTGCACGTTGGTGTCGATCAGGCCGCGGATCTCGCGCGCGGCCGACGCCGAGCGATCGGCCAGCGTGCGCACCTCGGCCGCCACCACCGCGAAGCCCTTGCCGGCGTGGCCCGCGCGGGCCGCCTCGACGGCCGCGTTCAGCGCCAGCAGGTTGGTCTGGAAGGCGATCGTGTCGACGACGCGGGTCACGTCGGCGATCGTGGTCGACAGCTCGCGCAGCTCGGTCATCGTCTGCACCTGGCTGCGCACCGCGTGCTGGCCGGCGTGCGCGGCCTGCACGTTCGCGTCGCACAGCCGGGCCGCCGTGTCGACCACCGTGCGGGTGTGCCCCGCGGCGTGCGAGATGCGCTGCATCGCGGTGGTGCACTGCTGCATGTGGCCGCGCGATGCCTCGTTGCCGGCCACCAGCTGGCGGGCGTGGCCGTCCAGGCTGGCGCTCGCGTCGAGCACCTGGCCGCTCACCTGGCGCACGTCGCCGACGATGCCGGAGAACGACCGCTGCAGCGCCTTCGCCGCGACGATCAACCGGGCCGCCTCGTCACGCCCCCAGGCCGTCGGCGAGCCGGTCAGGTCGCCGTGCTGCATGCGCGCCATGTGACGGGCCACCACCTCGAGTCCGCCTTGCGTGGCCTGGCGGAACGACCAGAACAGGTAGGCGGCGAGCAGCAGGCTGCCCGCCAGCATCGAGACCACGGTGTTGCGGCGCACGCCCGTGTCGTGCAGCCGCTGCTGGAGCAGCCGCTCGGTGGCGGACAGCGCCTGCCCGTTCAGCGTCCAGTAGCCCTCGAACGCGCGCGTGCCGGCGGCCTTGAAGCGGGCCGCGTCGCCCTTCACGGTGCTGCCCAGCAGGTAGCGGCGCGAGAGCCCGCGCAGCTCGGCAGCGGCCGGCATGCCCTTGTCGAGCCCGAGCTCGGCGCGCAGCGGCTCGCTCAGCTTGAAGGCCTTGTCGAGGTGATCGGACACCTGGGCCTCCAGGTATTCCATCACCGGCAGCGCATCGGACAGCAACCGTTGCTGCGGCGCGGAAATCTCGCCGACCGCCAGGATCTGCTCGCCCAGCGACAAGGCCTGCCCGATCCGGTCGGCCAGCTCGGGAACGGCGGCCACGGCACCGGCCACGATCCGGCCGGTCGTCAGGTCGGGGTCCTGGGACAGGCTGGACTGCTCCATCACCACCCGCACCAGCGCCTGCTGGTCGGCGACCAGCTGCGTGTAGCGTTCGTACAGGTCGGTCGCGTCCGCCCCGCGCGGCGGTGCGGCCGGCAAGTCGGCCGCCACGGCCTGGAACGGCGCGGCCGTGTCGAAGACCTCGCCCATCGACCGGTGCGTGGCCTGCAGCCGTCCGTGGAGCTGCCGATAGTCCGCCTGGTCCTTCGGCCAGCTGCTCGCGGCAGCGAGCCCGGCCGCCTGCATCGCGCGCTGGCGCTGGGCCTGCGTGAAGCGCACCAGCGGCAGCGCATCCTGCAGGTAGCGCAGGCCTTGCAGCTCGCGCTCGGTGGCGACCGACGCGGCCGCCATGTCACGCAGGTAGACGGTGCCCAGCATCGTGATCGGCACCATGAACACCGCCGAGATCATCAAGGCCTTGGCGTTGAAGGACAGGTGGCGGAACAGGCGGACCCCGGGTGCCCAGATGCCGTGGTAGCGGAAGAACTCCCATGGCCCGCCGGGCGGCCCGGCGTTCCTCGACACAGCGCGCTGCTCGGCAGGGCGGACGGACGCTGGCAGGCCGTCGGCGGTGGCGGGTGTCGCGGATGACATGGGTACTGCTTTCTGTTCCAGAGGGTCACGTGTCGGAACGTTTGTGTTGCCGACTGTTGACAAATATCGCCGCCCTCAGCGTTTTGGTGAACGCTTCATTTGTCAACGAATGACAACTGATGGAACCGCTGCCGCCCTGACCGGCCAGTTGGCAGTTGTTGACAAAGCAGGGGTCCGTTTGGCGCGCACGGCGACGAAAACCGGTTCACATTTCCGTCGCTTGTTCTTGCTCAAAAGAAAGGAATTCACCATGAACTGGATGCGTCCGTGGGCCCTGGCCCTGTGTCTGTCGAGCCTGGGTTGGAGCGCTGCCGAGGCGGTCGACGACCCGCAGGTGGCGACGCCGCAGGACCGGCAGTGGTTGCTGCCCGACGCGCCGCCGCACCCCGGCGACAACGCGCCGACCGCCGCCCGCATCGAGCTGGGCAAGATGCTGTTCTTCGATGCCCGCCTCTCGTCAGAGCGCAACCTGTCGTGCGCCGGTTGCCACAGCCCGCTGTACGGCTGGTCGGACGGCCTGGGCACCGCCAAGGGATTCCGCAGCAAGGTGCTGGGCCGGGCGTCGCCGACCATCGTCAACAGCGGCTACAACACCATCCAGATGTGGGACGGCCGCCGCGCGACGCTCGAGCACCAGGCGATGGGGCCGATGGAGTCGATGGACGAGATGGCGATGAACCTCGACGCGCTGTTCGCCTGGCTGGCCGTCAACCCGAGCTACCAGGCCGCCTTCGCCGCGGCCTACCCGGGCGAGGCGATCGACAAGACGACGACCTCGAAGGCGATCGCGGCCTTCGAGCGCACGGTGGTCAGCAACGACTCCCCGTTCGACCGCTGGCTGCGGGGCGATCGCCAGGCCATGACGGCCCGCCAGGTGAACGGCTTCCGGCTGTTCGCCGATCCGGCCAAGGGCAATTGCGCCGCTTGCCACCAGGCGCCGAACTTCACCGACAACGGTTTCCACAACATCGGCCTCGTGTCGTGGGGCCAGGAAAACCCGGACGTCGGCCGCTTCGCGATCAAGCCGGTGGCGTCGCTGAAAGGCGCGTTCAAGACGCCGACGCTGCGCGACGTGGCGCTGACCGCACCGTACTTCCATGACGGGTCGGCCAGGACGCTGCTCGACGTGGTGGCGCACTACAACCGTGGCGGCGAGGTTCGCACCAACCTGTCGGCGAGCGTCAAGCCGCTGTCGCTGTCGAACGACGAGATGCGCGACATCGTTGCCTTCATGGAGGCGCTGACCACGCCGGCCAAGCCGTTCACGCTGCCGACCTTGCCGGCCAACTGATGTCCAGGAGCAGTTTCATGCAGTTCCATCCTCTCCTCGTGGCCGGCGCCGTCGTGTTGGCCAGCCTGCCGGCCGCTGCCGCCGAGCATGTGCTGGCGCAGAAGGGCAAGGCCTTCTCCGTCAAGAAGCTGCAGGTGAAGGTCGGCGACACCGTGAAGTTCGTCAACGAGGACCCGTTCGCGCACAACGTGTTCTCGCTGTCCGATGCGAAGAGCTTCGACCTCGGCTCGTTCGGGCAGGGCGGCTCGAAGACGGTGACGCTCGACAAGCCCGGCACCGTCGAGGTCGAGTGCGCGGTCCACCCGGACATGCGCATGGTGATCGAGGTCGGCAAGTGAAGCCCCACGACAGCCGCGCGCTGTGGATCGGCGGGCTGATCGTCGCGTGCCTGCTGAGCTGGGCCGGGGGCGTGCGCGCCGAGCCCTTGCCGCGCGACAGCCGCGAGGCGGCGGTGTTCCGCGGCGGGCTGGTGTTCGCGAACTACTGCGTCACCTGCCACGGCATCAACGCCGACGGCAATGGCCGCGCCGCCCGGCTGTACGACCCACGGCCGGCCAACCTGCGCACCACCGACAAGAACGACGCCTACCTCGGCCTGATCGTCAAGATGGGTGGGCAGGCGCTGGGCCGCTCGCCGTTCATGCCGCCGTGGGGCGCCGAGCTGACCGAGGAGCAGATGCGCGACATCGTCGCCTACGTGCGCTCACTGAACCTGCGGGCCGACGCGACGCCGTAGTCCTGCAGTCAGGCTCTTCGCTTTGGTTTTTCGAAAACAGTTCCAACCCACTGGATCAGCAGGGGTGGTGCGAACGTTCCTGCCAGAGGAATACGGGGCGAGCCGCCATCCACGGGCAGAATTGGGCGGCATGAGACACAGGTCCTCACCCCCCCGACTGACAGCCTTCGGCCTGTACTCGCCGGTGCAAAACCGCGCTGAATACGAGCGCTTCGTCGAACGTCGGGTTGCTGAGCGGGACCCGGCGAATTACTCACAGGAGACCATTGATTTCCTCACCCGATGTCGGCGTGAAGTTCCGAGGGCGCACACTGAAGCCGACAGGCAGGAAATCTGGGAGGAGTTTGAGAGTTCGCTGGCGATGGCTGTTCTTGTCGAGGTCCTGGCGGAGAACGTCGATTCCAGGTTTGACGTGGGCGACTTTGTGCAATTCGATCCCGGGGTGCGCGAAGGCTGGTCGCAGTGTGCTTGGCAGGAGACGTACCTCACCGATGACGGCAGCGCCGTGCTCTCGGGCCAGCCGCCGCCGAAGGCGCCGTTGCTGCCTCGCTTCCGAGTCGCGTTCTACATTCACAACTGGCGCCGTCGCTTGGGGTTGCTGTCGAGCTATGGTTGCCTCGAGTTGCCACGTGTGAAACCTATGCCCAAGCGCCTATGGGAGTTGGTGCCGTACCAGAGCGTAGGTTGAAAGCCGGTGAGCACCGACATACCACCCGCAACCGGCTCAGGCACCAGTCGAACTTGACCACCCGTGGTCGGCCACTTGCAGTCGGACCCCAGGGCACTTTGAGAAAGGCGTTTGCCGACCATTGGTGAAGTTGTGTCGGCAAACGCCAGCGCATGTGGCTCAAGCAAATCCTCATGCAGCTCGATCGACTTGCTACGTCTTGACCAAGGTAAACACGACTTCGTACAGGCCGGGCGACGCAGTTCCGAGCGCCTTGTTGCGGGCGATAAAACCCTCGTCCTGCAGCTTTTCGAAGACTAGTTTCCAGGCGTCAAAGCTGTCGCACTGCGCATAGTTGACGACGCGTGTGCCGTCTCGCTCTCGACGGATGCTGGCCGATCGCCAGCCCGGTACGTCCCGCACGGCGTGCGCGGCTTCCTTGAGGAGATCGATCAGCGCTTGCTGGTGATCCGGTGTGGTGGTGAAGACGTTGATCTGTGTGACGACCTTGTCGTCAGCAACGATGGTAGGCATGACACTTCCCTTTTCAGAAGCGCTTCTTCGGTCGCGGGCAATCGATGGAACCGTGCACGAACAAGCGCAGTGGCGCAAAGCGCACCACGGGCTTGTCGCGGGTTCTCGCCGGAGCTGAACAGGTTCTTCCTTGCGGAAGGGATCGGGCTTACCAACTTACCGATCCGGCCCTTTCTCGACGCTGGAATTTTACAGTGGTGGCCCTGCACAGGGGTATGAGCGCTGCTTGTCATCGCCAACCACTCGACTCCCGATTTCCGAATGCCGGCGACCGATTCGAAGCGCCCCGGCATGCATCGGCAGCGTCCGCTTTTCGGCGACCAATCTGTTGAACAGACTTCGTTGGCACCGCATATCCTCGCCCGGGACATCGCAAATCGTCAGCCATGCAGAAGCCCTCCCCACGCCAACTTGGGTACATCATGGGGTCGTCGCTCAGCAACGGCCCGATGGTGCAACTCGCCACTCCGGGCCTGTCAGCCAGATCGAGCTTGAGTTCATGGATCGATTGCTCGATCTCGGCGACGATACGGAGAGCCGCGTCGCTGCCTGCGGTCGCCTCGGCTTGACAACGCCAAAGCACCTTTGTCCATGTTGCAACTGCCGGCCGGGAGCTCAAGGCAACTGGACGCACCGATTTCTGCCAGTTGAATGGACAGAACAGGTGCGGCGCGCTCAGCCCTGTGCCCAGAACACCGCGAACCACCCCTGCGGATCGGTCCAGTGCCGCATCTGGCGGAAGCCCGATTCGCGCAGCAGCGCTTCGAAGCTCGCCAGCGTGTACTTGTACGAACTCTCGGTGTGGATGCGTTCGCCGGCCGCGAAGTGCCGGGTGTGCCCGGCCCAGCGCACGTCCAGCTCGCGCACCGCCTGCAGGTGCATCTCGATGCGCGACAGCCCGGTGTCGAAACGCGCCACGTGCTGCCAGTCGGGCAGCTGGAAATCGGTGCCGATGCGCCGGTTCAGGTGCGGCAGCAGGTTGCGGTTGAACGCCGCGGTGACGCCGAGCGCATCGTCGTAGGCAGCTTCCAGCAGGTGCGCCGGCTTCACCAGGTCGATGCCGATCAGCATGCCGCCGCCGCGCGCCTGCTCGCGGGCGCCGGCCAGCAGCCGCGAGGCCTGCTGGGGCGTGAAATTGCCGATGCTCGATCCGGGGTAGAAGAACACCGGCCGGTCGCGCAGCAGCTCGTTCGGCAGCACCAGCGCATTCGCGAAGTCCATGCCGAGGCCGGTGACGTTCAGCGCCGGGTGCGCGCGCTGCACGCCGGCCAGCGCCTCGCGCAGGAAGTCGACCGAGATGTCGATCGCGACATAGCGCGACGGCTTGAACTCCGGGAACAGCCGCACCGCCTTCGCGCAGTTGCCGGCGCCCAGGTCGATCAGCGTCATCCCGCGGCCGATCGCGTCGGCCATCTCGCCGGCATGCAGGTCGAAGATCGCGGCCTCGGTGCGGGTCGGGTAGTACTCGGGCAGCTCGGTGATCGCCTCGAACAGGTGCGAGCCCAGGCTGTCGTAGAAATACTTGGGCGCGACCTCGGCCCGCGCCTTCAGCAGCCCGGCTGTCACCTCGGCCAGCGTGGCGGTCTCGGGCGGCAGCTTGTTCTGCATGAACTGCGGCTGCAACGGTGCCGTGCGGCCGGGCAGGCCGACCAGCGACGGGCGGCGGCCCGGGTCGGCGGGGGCGGTATCGCGGGGGGTGTCTCGGGCAGTATCTCGGGCGGTGGTGCGCAAAGCCAGCAACGGGTCCATGCAGGGTCTCCTCGGGGTGGGGGGCATCTTGCCGGATGCCGATAAACGTTGTCGACCCAAGGTCGTAGGACTTACAGCCGTCGAGGTGTAGGAATCTGGCGCCGAAGGGGCCGCGCGGCGCGGCCATAATCCCGGCCGGGCCCATTTCCAGTCAAGCCCCCGAACACCCACCCGGAAAGCGCCCTCGATGCAGATCGGTTTTTCCATCAACGAAGTGCTTTGCCTGCTGAGCCTGGCCACCGGCGCCTGCTGGTTTGCGTGGCGCCGGCGCCTCGCGCGCACGCCCGCGCCGACGCGCAAGCCGCTGTGGGTCAGCTTCGGTGCCGAGCTGTTCTTCGTGGTGGCGCTGATGTTCACCTGCCGCGTCGCGGTGGCCGACTGGCCGAAGGTGCCGTCCGGCTCGATGGAGCCGACCTTGCGGGTCGGCGACTACCTGCTCGTCAATCACCTGGCGTACGGCCCGCGCCTGCCGTTCACCAACACCGCGATCGAGTTCGGCAAGCCGCAGCGCGGCGATGTCGTCGTGTTCCGCTTCCCGCGCAACGTCTCCGAGTTCTACGTGAAGCGGCTGATCGGCATGCCGGGCGACGTGGTGCGCTTCCAGGACGGCGCGGTCAGCATCAACGGCGCGCCGTTCGAGGTCGAGCCGGTCAGCGACGGCAGCGAGGCCGGCGTGCGCGAGGAAGACCGCGGCCAGTGGCTGCAGAAAGAGTCGCTGCCCGGGCGCGAGCACCTGATCAAGGTCAACCCGTTCGTGCTGGGCAGCATGGCGGTCGACCTGCAGCAGCCCGACCTCGGCCGGCAGTGCGTCAACGAGCGCCGCGGCGCCTGGCACTGCACGGTGCCCGAGGGCCAGTACATGATGCTGGGCGACAACCGCGACAACTCCGAAGACTCCCGCCGCTGGGGCTTCCTGCCGCATTCCGAGGTGTATGGCAAGGCGGTGCGCGTGCTGTTCAACCTGTCCGACATGTCACGCTTCTGGACGCCGCTGTGAGCACTGCATCCTCCACTGACCTGCAAGGCAAGCGCATCGTGCTCGGCCTGACCGGCGGCATCGCCTGCTACAAGGCCGCCGAGCTGACGCGCGCACTGGTGAAGGCCGGCGCGTCGGTGCAGGTCGTGATGACCGAGGCCGCCGAGCAGTTCATCACGCCGGTCACGATGCAGGCGCTGTCGACCCGGCCGGTGTTCACCAGCCAGTGGGACGCGCGCGAGGCCAACAACATGGCCCACATCAACCTGACGCGCGAGGCCGATGCGGTGCTGATCGCGCCGGCCAGCGCCGATTTCATCGCCCGGCTGGTGCAGGGCCGGGCCGACGACCTGCTGAGCCTGCTGTGCCTGGCGCGGCCGATCGCCAACTGCCCGCTGCTGGTGGCGCCGGCGATGAACCGCGAGATGTGGGCGCACCCGGCGACGCAGCGCAACATCGCCCAGTTGCGCGCCGATGGCGCCACCGTGCTCGGCCCGGGCAACGGCGACCAGGCCTGTGGCGAGATCGGCGACGGCCGCATGCTCGAACCGCTGGAGCTGCTGGAGGACGTGGTCTCGTTCTTCGCGCCGAAGCGGCTGCGCGGCCAGCGCCTGCTGATCACCGCCGGGCCGACCTTCGAGCCGATCGATCCGGTGCGCGGCATCACCAACCGCTCCAGCGGCAAGATGGGTTTCGCGATCGCCCGCGCGGCGCACGAGGCCGGTGCCGAGGTGACGCTGGTGGCCGGCCCGGTGCACCTGCCGACGCCGCGCGGCGTGCGCCGCATCGACGTGCAGACCGCGCAGCAGATGTTCGACGCGGTGCTGCCGCTGGCGGCGCAGCACGGCGTGTTCGTCGCGACCGCGGCGGTGGCCGACTGGCGGCCGGCCTCGCTGTCGGACCACAAGATCAAGAAGAACGGCAGCAAGGTCGCGCCGACCTTCGAGCTGACCGAGAACGCCGACATCCTGGCCGCCGTCGCGAAGCTGCCCGACCGGCCGTTCTGCGTCGGCTTCGCGGCCGAGAGCCACGACCTGTCCAAGCACGCCCGCGAGAAGCTGCAGCGCAAGAACGTGCCGCTGATCGTCGGCAACCTGGGGCCGGCAACCTTTGGACGTGACGACAACGCGCTGCTGCTGGTCGACGCCCAGGGCGAGCGCCAGCTGCCGCATGCCGACAAGCTGACGCTCGCGCGCACGCTGGTGGACGAGATCGCGGCGCGGCTGTCCTCTTCCAATTCCACTCCCCGAACCGCATGACCCCGATCGACCTGAAGGTGCTCGACCCGCGCATGGCCGAGCAACTGCCCGCGTACGCGACCCCCGGCAGCGCCGGCCTCGACCTGCGCGCCTGCCTCGACGCGCCGCTGGTGCTCGAGCCCGGCCAGACGCAGCTGATCCCGACCGGCCTCGCGATCCACGTCGCCGATCCGGGGCTGGCGGCGATCATCCTGCCGCGCTCCGGGCTGGGCCACAAGCACGGCATCGTGCTCGGCAACCTGGTCGGGCTGATCGATTCCGACTACCAGGGCCAGCTGATGGTGAGCTGCTGGAACCGCGGCCAGGCGGCCTTCACGATCGCGCCGATGGAGCGCATCGCGCAGCTGGTGATCGTGCCGGTGGTGCAGGCGAGCTTCCGGGTGGTGGACGAATTCGGCACCTCCGACCGCGGGGCAGGGGGCTTCGGCTCGACCGGCAAGCACTGATTTCTTGCCGACGCCGTGAAATCCTCGCGGCGGCTGGCGGTTGGTTTACCGACCCGCAATAAACTCGTCGAAATGCTTTGATAGGCTAAGCATCTCATCCAGTCCTGCGAAGGCAGCGCCCCGCCGTGGCCTCTCTTGCCAGACCTCCAGCCAAGCCCGAACCGACCAGCCCCGCGCCCGACGCCAGCCGCGTCGCCGCCGAGGTGCTGAGCGTCGTGCCCGACGTGATGAACGCCATCCGCATGGGCATGCGTGGCAACCTGGATGTCGGCCTGTCGGTGCCGCAATTCCGCTGCCTGGGCTTCATCGGCCGGCACGCCGCCTGCTCGATCAGCGACGTTGCCGGCTTCCTCGGCGTCACGTTGGCCACCGCGTCGTCGATGGTCGACCGGCTGGTGCGCGCCAACTACGTCTCGCCCGCCATCGCGCAGGCCGACCGCCGTCGCACCGAGCTGCGGCTGAGCGCCGAAGGCAAGTCGCTGCTGGACGGCATCCGCCGCGGCGCCCGCACCGACCTCGCGAAGACCTTGTCCGGCGCCACGCCGGCGGAACTGGCGGTCGTGATGCAGGGTCTGGCCATCCTCAAGGCCAGGTTCGTCCATGACTGACACCGCATCGCCCACGGCAGCCACCGATCAGGTCGCCACCGAACGGATCGCCGAGGGGCGCCGCCGCTTCCGCCGCCTGTTCGGCGCGGTGATGCTGCCGATGTTCCTCGCGGCCGTCGACCAGACCCTGCTCGCCACCGCCACGCCGGTGATCAGCCGCGAATTCGGCGGGCTGCGCGACACCTCCTGGCTGGCCGTCTCCTACCTGCTCGCGTCGGTGATCGTCGTGCCCTTGTACGGCCAGCTGGGCGACCAGTTCGGGCGGCGCAAGCTGCTGTCGCTGGCCACGCTGGTGTTCGCGCTCGGCTCGCTGGGCTGCGGCCTGGCGACCGGCCTGTGGTGGCTGGTCGCCGCGCGCACGCTGCAGGGGCTGGGCGGCGGCGGGCTGATGACGCTGTCGCAGGCGCTGATCGGCGAGGTCGTCTCGCCGCAGCGGCGCGCGCGCAGCCAGGGCTATTTCGCGATCGTCTTCACGCTGGCCAGCGTCGGCGGGCCGGTGATCGGCGGGCTGGTGGTGCACCACGCCAGCTGGCGCTGGCTGTTCCTGGTCAACCTGCCGCTGTGCGCGCTGGCGCTGTGGCGGCTGCATGCGCTGCGCGCCGACGACGTGCCGCACGAGCGCAAGGGCCCGCCCGACGTGCAGGGCATGTTGCTGTTCGCGCTGGCGATGGGGCTGAGCCTGTTCTGGCTGTCGTCGGCCGGGCACCGCTTCGAATGGGTGTCGGCCGCCAGCGCGGCGATGCTGGCGGCCATCGTCGCGCTGTGGGCCGTGCTGCTGCGCGTCGAACGCCTGGCCGCGCGGCCCTTCCTGCCGATCGAGCTGATGCGGTTGCCGCCGGTGCGCTACGCGGTGCTGACGGTCGTCGGGTTCGCGTCGGCGATGTTCGCGATGGTGTTCTACCTGCCGATCTACCTGCAGCTGTCGCTGCACGCCGATGCCGCCGAATCCGGCCTGCTGCTGCTGCCGCTGACGGCCGGCATCGTCGGCGGCGCGACCCTCACGTCGCGGCTGATCGTCTGGACCGGCCGCCCGACGGCGATCCCGATGGGCGGGTTGCTGCTGGCCGCCGCCGGCCTGCTCGGCATGGCGCTGCTGCCGCCCGACAAGCGCACCCTGATCGGCCTCGGATTCACCACCGGGCTGGGCCTGGGCAGCGTGATGTCGGTGATGCAGATCGTGACGCAGACGGCCTCCGGCCCCGCACGGCTGGGTGCCGCGGCGGCCACCATGTCGTTGGCGCGCACGCTGGGTTCCTCGATCGGCGCGAGTGCGTTCGGCGCGCTGATCTTCGGGTTGATCGGGAGCAGCGATGCGCTGCACGCGGCCCAGGATCCGCATGCGCAGCAAGACCTGCGCGTCGCGTTCGAGGTCGCCTTCGGCTGTGCCGCCGCCGTGTGCGTGCTGGCCGCCTGGGCCGCCAGCCGGGTGCCGGCGCTGCGCTTCCATCCCGGGGCCGAGGGCCGGGCCGACTTTTCCGAATGACTTGACGACGGGCAGTTCATGAACAAGAGCTTGGTGGGTTGGGTGATCGCCGCAGTGGTCGTGGTGGCAGGGGTCGGCTACGGCCTGGCATCGCGCGGCAAGGGCGAGGGCGGTGCGGCGGGCCCGGCGTCGGCGGCCTCGGGCGCGGCGGTCAGCGTCAGCACCGTGCGGGCCCAGCAGCGCGACTACGACGTGACGCTCGAAGCCACCGGCGCCGTCACCGCGCTGAACAGCGTCGACATCCGCCCGCAGGTCGCCAGCACCATCACCCAGGTGCACATCAAGGAAGGCCAGTTCGTGAAGGCCGGCGAGCTGCTGTTCACGCTCGATGCGCGCACCGACGAGGTCAACGTCGCGAAGGCGCAGGCCCAGCTCGAGAAGGACCTGGCCTCGCTGGCCGACGCGCAGCGCCAGCTCACCCGCAGCAAGGACCTGCTGGCGCAGAACTTCGTCTCGCAGAGCGCGGTCGACAGCAGCCAGACGCTGGTCGAAGGCTCGCAGGCGGTGGTGTCGTCCGACCGCGCCGCGCTGGCCGCCGCCAAGGTGGCGCTCGGCTACAACCGCATCGTCGCGCCCGGGGCCGGCCGCGCCGGCGCGATCAACGTGTTCCCCGGCAGCTCGGTGCAGCCGGCCACCAGCACGCTGGTCACGCTGACGCAGATCGACCCGATCGCGGTCGGCTTCAACCTGCCGCAGCGCAACCTCGGCGAGGCGCTGCGCAACCTGCAATCGGGCCGTGGCGTGGTCACGGCCGTGCTGCCCGAAGGCCGCGGCACGCTGACCGGCAAGCTGCAGTTCGTCGACAACAACATCGACGCGTCGTCCGGCACCGTCAAGGTGAAGGCGGTGTTCGACAACAGGCAGCAGACGCTGTGGCCCGGCGCGTTCGTCAGCGTGCGCCTGGTGGTCGAGACGCTGAAGGGCGCGACCGTCGTGCCGCAGGCCTCGCTGATCCAGGGCCCGCGCGGCAACATCGTCTACACGGTCGACGACGGCGGCAAGGCCGTCGCCCGGCCGATCGTCGTGGTGCAGGCGGCCGGCACCGACGCGGTCGTCACCGGCGTGCAGCCCGGCGAGCGCATCGTGGTCGATGGCCGGCAGAACCTGCGCCCGGGCGCGCCGGTGGTCGAGCGCGCCGCCAGCGGGGCCGGCGGCAAGGGCAAGGGTGGGACATCGGCAACCGCGTCCGCATCGGCATCCGCCACATCGGGGGTGACACCATGAACCTGTCCGAGCTGTTCATCCGCCGTCCGGTGATGACGGTGCTGCTGAACGCGGCCATCGTCGTGGCCGGCGTGATCGCGTACACGCGCATCCCGGTGGCCGCGCTGCCGAGCTACAACACGCCGGTGATCAATGTGTCGGCGGCACTGCCGGGCGCGAGCCCCGAGACCATGGCCACCTCGGTCGCGCTGCAGCTCGAGAAGCAGTTCCAGACCATCCCCGGCCTCAGCGTGATCAGCTCGGCGAACACGCTGGGCAGCACCACCGTGACGCTGGAGTTCGACGAGGGCCGCGACATCGACGCCGCCGCGGTCGACGTGCAGGCCGCCTTGCTGCGCGCGCAGCGCCAGCTGCCGCAGGACATGACCAGCCCGCCGTCGTACCGCAAGGTCAACCCGGCCGATGCGCCGGTGCTGCTGATCGCGCTGACCTCGCCGTCGCTGAACCTGTCGGACCTGAACGATTTCGCCGAGCACCTGATCTCGCCGTCGCTGTCGACGCTGGCCGGCGTCGCGCAGGTCAACATCTTCGGCCAGAAGCGCTATGCGGTGCGGGTGCGGGTGCAGCCCGATGCGCTGGCCGCGCGCAACATCAGCCTCGACGAGCTGAACGCCGCGCTCGGTGCGGCCAACGCCAACACGCCGGTCGGCACGCTCGAAGGCCCGAAGCAGACGCTGACGCTGCAGGCGAACCGCCAACTGCGCAATGCCGCCGAGTTCGGTGAGCTGATCGTCAGCAACCGCAACGGCAACCCGGTGCGGCTGAAGGAGGTCGCCTCGGTCGAGGACAGCTACGAGACGGTCAAGACCTTCGCGAGCTACAACGGCGAGCCGTCGATCACGCTCGCCATCCTGCGCCAGCCCGATGCCAACACCGTCAAGGTGGTCGACGCGGTGCGCGCCGCGCTGCCGGGCTTCCAGGCGCAGCTGCCGCAGTCGGTGCGCATGAACCTGGTCAACGACCGCTCGGTGTCGGTGCGCGAATCGCTGCACGACGTGACGCTGACGATGCTCGGCACCATCGTGCTGGTGGTGCTGGTGATCTTCCTGTTCCTGCGCCGCTTCGTCGCGACCGCGATCCCGACGCTGTCGCTGCCGGTCTCGCTGGTCGGCGCGATCGCGCTGCTGTGGGGCTTCGGCTACACGCTCGACAACATCTCGCTGCTCGGGCTGACGCTGGCGGTCGGGCTGGTCGTCGACGACGCGATCGTGATGCTCGAGAACATCATGCGGCACGTCGAGCACGGCGAGGCGCCGTTCGGCGCTGCGCTGCGCGGCTCGCGCGAAGTGGGCTTCACGATCATCTCGATCTCGACCTCGCTGATCGCCGTGTTCATCCCGATCTTCTTCATGCCGGGCGTGATCGGCCTCTTGTTCCACGAGTTCGCGGTGATCGTGTCGCTGGCCATCATCGCGTCGGCCTTCGTCTCGCTGACGCTGGTGCCGATGCTGGCCAGCCGCTTCCTGACCGACGATGCGCACAAGAAGCAGCCGGGCGCGCTGGTGCGCTCGTTCGAGCGCGGCTTCGACCTGCTGCTCGGCGCCTACTCGCGCACGCTCGACGTGGCGTTGCGCCACCGCGTGGCCGTCGTGATGGTCGCGGCGGTCACCTTCCTCGCGACCGGCTGGCTGTTCGCGAGCATCTCGAAGGGCTTCTTCCCGCAGGAAGACATCGGACAGCTCAGCGTGCAGACCGAGGCCTCGGAAGACACCTCGTTCCCGGAGATGGTGCGGCTGCAGGACCGCGTCGCGGCCATCATCCGCGACGACCCGAACGTGCAGGCCGTCAGCTCGTTCAACGGCGGCGGCGGCGCGCAGAACACCGGCCGCATGTTCGTGGCGCTGAAGCCGCATGCGCAGCGCGACGACATGACCAAGGTGGTCGAAGGCCTGCGCCGCAAGCTGCGCGACGTGGCCGGCATCACCGTCTTCATGCGCCCGATCCAGAACCTGCAGCTCGGCGGCCGCCAGAGCAAGGCGCAGTACCAATACATCCTGCAGAGCGTCAAGGCCGACGAGCTCAGCGACTGGGCGCAGAAGCTGCAAGCCAAGCTGCGTGCCGATCCGCTGTTCCGCGACGTGACCAGCGATTCGCAGCTGCGCGGGCTGCAGGCCTCGCTGAACATCGACCGCGACCGCGCCAACGTGCTCGGCGTGTCGATCGACGCGCTGCGCTCGGCGCTGTTCAGCGCGTTCGGCGAGCGGCAGGTGTCGACCATCTACACCAGCGTCGACAGCTACCAGGTGATCATGGAGGTGGCGCCCGGCGCCAAGCAGGACGAGAGCGCGTTCAACAACATCTACGTGCGCTCGTCCAACGGCACGCTGGTGCCGATGTCGAGCTTCACGACCGTCGCGCGCACCGTCGGGCCGACCTCGATCAACCACGTCGGCCAGCTGCAGGCGGTGACGGTGTCGTTCAACCTCGCGCCCGGGGCCGCGCTCGGCGATGCCACCGGCAAGATCGAGCACTACCGCGCGGAGATCGAGCTGCCGGAGTCGATCATCACCAGCTATGGCGGCGATGCGGCGGTGTTCAAGAGTTCGCAGGGCAGCCAGGCGATCCTGATCGTCGGCGCGCTGCTGGTCATCTACGTGCTGCTGGGCGTGCTGTACGAGAGCTACATCCACCCGCTGACGATCCTGGCCGGGCTGCCGTCGGCGGCGGTCGGTGCGCTGCTGACGCTGAAGCTCTTCAACATGGACCTGACGCTGATCGCGACCATCGGCATCCTGCTGCTGATCGGCATCGTCAAGAAGAACGCGATCATGATGATCGACTTCGCGCTCGACCAGCAGCGCTCGCAGGGCATGGCGCCGGAGCAGGCGATCCGCGAGGCCTGCGTGCTGCGCTTCCGCCCGATCATGATGACGACGCTGGCGGCGCTGATGGGGGCGCTGCCGATCGCGATGGGGCTGGGCGCGGGTGCCGAGCTGCGCCAGCCGCTCGGGCTGGCGGTGGTCGGCGGGCTGGTGTTCTCGCAGGCGATCACGCTCTACATCACGCCGGTGATCTACCTGTACCTCGACCGCTTCAGCGGCAAGGGGCCGGTCACGGCCCCCGAGGGCTCAGTGCAGCTGTGAATTCGACGGCGCCGTCGTCATGATGCTCACGGCCGGCGAGCCGACGGTGCCGGCGTCGATCTCATCTTCGGTGGCCTCGCGCACGTCGCGCACCTTCAGGTCGAGCCGCAGCGCGATGCCGGCCAACGGGTGGTTGCCGTCGAGCACCACGTGGGTCGGGTAGACCTCGGTCACGGTGTAGACCGCGTCGGGCTGCAGGCCTTCGGTGACGGCGCCTTCGGGCGGACCGTCGAACTGCATGCCGACGTCGACCTGCTCCGGGAAGATCGAGCGCTCTTCGAAGAAGACCAGGTCGGGTTGGTAGTCGCCGAAGGCCTGGTCGGGCTCGAGGTGCAGCTTGGTTTCGTAGCCGGCCTCCTGGCCGATCAGCGCTTCTTCGACCTTCGCGAGCAGGTCGTCGCCACCGACGAAGAACTCGACTGGCGCATCCAGTTCGTCGATCAGCTGGCCTTGGGCGTCTTCCAGCCGCCACGTGAGGGCGACGACGCAGGGATTGGTGATGAGCATCGGCGGAATGATCGCACAGTCATCGCACAATCCGGCGATGCCCGCACCGATCTCCCACCCCTCTGCGTCCGGCTCTACGCCCGGTGACGCCCCCCGCCCCGACACGCTGCTCGGCGGCCTGTCGCCCGCCGCCTTCATGCGCCGCCACTGGCAGAAGAAGCCGCTGCTGATCCGACAGGCGGTGCCCGGCATCGTGCCGATCGCGCCGCGCGCGCAGCTGTTCGAGCTGGCGTCGCGCGAGGACGTCGAATCGAGGCTGATCCTGCGCGGCAGCCGCGGCTGGTCGATGAAGCGCGGCCCGCTGCTGCGGCGTTCGCTGCCGGCGGTGTCGCGCCGCGGCTGGACCCTGCTGGTGCAGGGGCTGGACCTGCACCTCGATGCCGCGCGCGAGCTGCTGTCGTGGTTCCGCTTCGTGCCGGATGCGCGGCTCGACGACCTGATGGTCTCGTGGGCGAGCGACGGTGGCGGGGTCGGGCCGCACGTCGATTCCTACGACGTGTTCCTGCTGCAGGTGCAAGGCCGGCGGCGCTGGCGCATCGGGCCGGTCGACGATGCATCGCTCGAGCCGGACGTGCCGCTGAAGATCCTCAGCCGCTTCGTGCCCGAGCAGGAGTGGCTGCTCGAGCCCGGCGACATGCTGTACCTGCCACCCGGCTGGGGGCATGACGGCGTGGCCGAGGGCGAGTGCATGACCTGCTCGATCGGCTTTCGTGCCACCGGCCGCGACGAACTCGCGACCGAGGTGCTGCAGCGCGTGATCGAGGCGGTCGACCCGGACGGCGAAGACCCGCTGTACCGCGATCCGTCGCAAACGGCCACCGACGCACCCGGCCGCGTGCCGCAGCGGCTGCAGGCGTTCGCCGCCGATGCGGTGCAGCGGCTGCTGCGCGACCCGGCAGCGCTGACCTGCGCGCTCGGCGAACTGCTGAGCGAGCCGAAACCGGCGGTGTGGTTCGACGCCGGCGAGCCGCTCGAGGCGCCGCAGGCGGTGCGCCTGGACCGCCGCACGCGGATGATGTACGACGATCGGCATGTCTTCATCAACGGCGATTCGTTCCGAGCCGCAGGCCGCGATGCGCGCCTGATGCGCCTGCTGGCGGACGGCCGCAGCCTGGCGCTTGCCGATGTCGCGCGGCTGAGCGACGATGCCTTCGAACTGCTCGGGCAGTGGGCGCATGCCGGCTGGGTGCACCCGGTGCACGAGACCTGAGCCACGCAAGGAGCACACGATGGAAGAGGTGGAAGGGAGCAGCGGCGCACACCGCATCATCACGTCGCGCAGCGAATTCCTGCACGCCCTGCGCGAGGGCTTCGCGCTCGCGGCCGAGCAGGGTTGCCGCGAGTTGCTGCTGAGCGATCCCGACTTCGCCGACTGGCCGCTCGGCGAACTGGAGGTGCTCGATCACCTGACGCGCTGGGCCTTCGCGCACCGCAAGCTGACGATGCTGGGCGGGCACTTCGACGAGGTGTCGCGGCGCCATGCGCGCTTCGCGGCCTGGCGGCGGCAGTGGTCGCACATCGTCGAATGCCGCTCGCCCGACAGCGACGACGAGCGCGACATGCCGACCGTGCTGCTGGCACCCGGCCTGCTCACGCTGAAGCTGCTGAACCGCGCGCAGTACCGCGCGAGCTGGTCCACCGACGAGGGCGATGCGGTGCGCACGCGCGAACACCTTGATGCACTTTTGCAACGCTCCGTCGAGGCCTTTCCTGCGACAACGCTGGGCCTATAGGGTAAGCACTGCGCCTGCGTATAATCATGGGCTGGGCCTAGGAAACGCTCGAGCTTTCCTGGGTCTGACTGCGTTGGGGATCTGCCGGGTATCCTGCCGGATATCGAGATCGGAGGGTTCCCACAATTACCGGTAATTGTCTGAACCTTCATTGAGGATAAGTATGAAAAAGTCGCTTCTGTTGGCTTCCCTGGTTGCTGCTGTTGCTCTGGCCGCTTGCGGCAAGAAGCCGGAAGAGGCCGCTCCGGCTGCTCCGGTCGCCACGCCGGCTCCCGCTCCCGCTCCGATGGCTGATGCCGCCGCTTCGGGCGCTGCAATGGCCGCTTCGGCTGCCACGGACGCTGCTTCGTCTGCTGCTGCCGCTGCTTCGAGCGCTGCTTCGGCTGCCAAGTAAATCGCTTCGGCGATTCGAGAAAGCCGCCTTCGGGCGGCTTTTTCACGTCTGGATCTGCCGCTGCCCGTTCACCGCACTGACAACCAGCCGAATCCGAGCGCCGGGTCGGCCACGATGATGTCGTCCGCGTTGCCGCCGGTCACGCCGAGCAACGCTTGAACCGCCAGCTCGGGCCGGTTGTTCTGCCGGCTCAGGTGCGCGGCCACCAGGTGGCGCAGCCCGCCATGCAGGCAGGCCGCGAGGATCTCCGCGGCGGTCTCGTTCGACAGGTGCCCGAGCCGCCCGCCGACACGCCGCTTCAGCGAGGCCGGGTAGCTCGAGTTCGCGAGCATCTGGACGTCGTGATTGCATTCCAGCAGCAGCGCATCGCAGTGCTGCAGGTGCGACACCACGTGCGCCGTCGACGAGCCGATGTCGGTCAGCACGCCCAGGCAGGCGTCGCCATCGGTCACGCGCAGCTGCAGCGGCTCGTTGGCATCGTGCGGCACGGTGTAGGGCTGCAGCTGCAGGTCGCCGATCGCGATCGGCTCGCCGTCGCGGGCCACGTTCAGCCATTCCTGCGCCGTCGGATCGCCGATCGCGCGCCAGGTGCCCTGGCTGGTCCACAGCGGAACGCGGTGCCGGCGTGCGAGCGTCAGCGCGCAGCCGACGTGGTCGCCGTGCTCGTGCGTCACGAACACCGCGTCGATGTCGTCGACCGCGAGCCCGGTGCGCGACAGCCGCAGCGTCAGCTCGCGCAGCGAGAAGCCGCAGTCGATCAGCAGCCGCGTGACGCTCGCGCCGCTGCCGGCCTCGACCAGCGTCGCGTTGCCGGTGCTGCCGCTGCCGAGGCTGCAGAAGCGCAGCATGTGCGGTACCTCGTCGCCGGAACCCCGGGGCTTACTTCAGCTCGTCGACCAGCAGGCCGACGATGCGCTTGCCGGCGTCGCCGTTCTCCGGCTCGCCCTTGCTGTCGAGCACCGAGATCAGGCTGGCATCGCCCTGGCCGACCACGCGCACGCGGTACTTCACCGGGGCGAAGTTGCCCTTCTCGCCGGTGCCGAACAGGCGGCCGAAGAAGCCGGGCTCTTCCTTGCCGGCCATCGCCGGATCGACATAGCGCACGAAGTAGACGCCCTGCGTGCGGTCGCGGTCTTCCACCGTGAAGCCGCTGCGGTCCAGCGCGAGGCCGACACGCCGCCAGGCGCGGTCGAAGGCGTCGTCGACCTGCAGCGTCGCGGCGGCCTGGCCGGTGAGCGCGCGTGCATGGGGCGTGGCAGCGGCGGGCGCCGACGCGGCCTGCTGCGAGGCCAGCTTGACCTGCTCGTCCTTCGCGCCCAGCTTCACGAGCAGCCGCGACAGCATTTCGCTCTCGAGTTCCGGGTCGTTGGGGCGCGGTTCCCAGGTCGTCGATTCCTTCTGCTGGCCGACGTAGACCTCGCGCAGCCCGCGGTGCGCGATGTGGATCTCGGTGCCGTTCGCGCCGCGCTCGACGCGGGTGCGGTACTTGTCGCGCTCACCGGTGGAGTACAGGCCGTCGATGACGCGGCCCAGCGTGCGGCGCAGCAGGTCGTCCGGCAGCTTGGCGCGGTTCTCGGCCCATTCGGTTTCCATCACGCCGGCCTCGGGCTGGTCGAGCGAGATCGACAGGCCGCGCTCCTTCCAGAAGGCCTGCAGCTGCGGCCACACCTGCTCGGGCGTCTGCGCGGTCACGACCCAGCGCTGCTCGCCCTGGCGTTCCAGCCGGGCCTGGCCGAGCGCGTTCGGCGCCACCGTCTGCGTGGCCGGGCCGGCGGCCTGGGTGGAGCCTGCGGCGGCCTGCGGGTTCTGGAAGGTGGTGGCGCTGATGGTGCCGCCACTCTGCATGTTGTAGCGCGAGTCGTTCTGCAGCTGGGTCAGGTCGGGCGGCACTTCCAGCGGCGTCGGCTTGGCGGTCGCGGTCTTGTAGTCGACCTTCTCGCCGGTCACGGCCGTCTCGATCGTCGAGCAACCGGCGGCGGCGAGGCCCAGGGCGAGGGCGGCGGCGATGGCCTGGGCGAGAGGATTCAGGGGAAAACGGGTCACGTTGTGCATCTCCGAGGACAGTGCCACAAGGGCGCCGGCCGGGCCGGTGGAAAAGAGGAAAGGGAGGGCGGACTGGAGCAGGGACGGGCGATCGCGTCAGCGCAGGCGGCTCGGGCCGCTCACAGCAGACCCGATTCGCGCATCGCTTGTTCCACCGTCGCCTGGCCGGCGGGCGTCAGCCCGACGATCGGCAGGCGCAGCGTGGCGCCGCAGCGCCCCAGGCGCGACAAGGCCCATTTGGTGGGCGCGGGGCTCGGTTCGACGAACAGGTTCTTGTGCAGCGGCAGCAGCTTCAGGTGGATGGCGGTCGCCTCGCGCGCCTGGCCGGCCAGCGCCGCCTTGCACAGCTCGTGCATCGCGCGCGGCGCGACGTTGGCGGTGACGCTCACGTTGCCGTGGCCGCCCAGCAGCATCAGCGCGATCGCCGTCGGGTCGTCGCCGGAATAGATCGAGAAGCCCGCGGGCGCATTGCGCACCAGCCAGCCGGCGCGCTCGATGTTGCCGGTGGCTTCCTTGATGCCGACGATGCCGGGGACCTGCGCGAGGCGCAGCGTGGTCTCGGGCAGCATGTCCGCGACCGTGCGGCCGGGGACGTTGTACAGCACCATCGGGATGTCGACCGCCTCGGCGATGGCCTTGAAGTGCTGGTAGATGCCTTCCTGCGACGGCTTGTTGTAGTACGGCACGACCGACAGCGTGCAGTCGGCGCCGGCCTTGCGGGCATAGCGCGAGTGCTCGATGGCCTCGCGGGTGGAGTTGGCGCCGGTGCCGGCCATGATCGGCACGCGGCCGCGCGCATGCTCGACCGCGACGCGGATGATCTCCCAGTGCTCCTCGACCGAGACCGTGGGGCTCTCGCCGGTGGTGCCGACGACGCCGATGCAGTCGGTGCCTTCGTCGATGTGCCAGTCGATCAGGCGGCGCAGCGCGTCATAGTCGACGCTGCCGTCCTCGTGCATCGGCGTGATCAGCGCGACGATGCTGCCAACAATGGGTTTCATGCGGGATCCTCGGAATCCGCGGATTTTACTCACCCTGCGGGGGGTGCCCGGCGTCCAGAAGATAACGCGGGATTTCACCCGGTCCGGCGGGGTCGGCGGCGGCGTTCACCGCGGCGATCCGCTGCACGAAGCGCGCGGGCGAGCCGAGGAAGCCGTCTTCGAACGCGACGATGCGCAGGCCGCGGGCCGCCTCGAGCAACTCGCCCGGGCGCAGCAGAAAATCGGGGTTGGCCGGCCGGCCCACGCTCTGCTGGCCGTGGGCGAAGGTCTCGTAGATCAGCACGCCGCCCTCGTTCAGCGCCTGGCACAGCGTCGGCAGCAGCGGCCGCCACAGGTAGTTCGTCACGACGACGGCGTCGAAATGGCGGTCGGGCAGCGGCCACGGGCCGGCCTCGATGTCGGCCAGCACCACGTCGGCGATCGGGTGCAGCGGCTCGGTGACCACCGCGTCGCGGTCGAGCGCGGTCACGTGGCAGCCCCGGCCGGCGAACCAGCGCACATGGCGGCCGCTGCCGCAGGCGACGTCGAGCACGCGGGCGCCCGGCGCGATCAGGTGCGACCAGCGCTGCACCCAGGCCGAGGGCGCGGGTGCGCCGGGGGGCGTCAGCGTCGCGCTCATTGCGGGCGGGCGTGCTGGTTCAGCGCCTTCAGCGCCAGCCGGTCGATGAAGCGCGGCGCGACCAGCTTCAGCCAGCGGCCGAGCTTGCCCTGCGCCGTCATCACGATGTCGCGCCGGCGCGCCTCGGCGCCCTCGATGATCAGCCGGGCGCAGGTCTCGACCGGCATCGCACTCGATTCATCGAGCCCGCTGCGGCCGGCGGCGTGGCCGCTGGCGTCATACCCGCGGTGGCGGATCCCGGTCGCGACGACGCCCGGGTAGGCGATGGTCACGCTGATGCCCTGGCGGCCGATCTCGGGCCGCAGCGATTCGAAGAACCCGGTCATCGCGAACTTGGTGGCGGCGTAGGCGGTTCGGCCCGGCACGCCGACCAGCCCGGCCAGGCTCGACACCGCGACGATGCGGCCGTAGCTCGTCTTCAGGTGCGGCAGCGCGGCATGCGTGCACCAGACGCTGCCCCACAGGTTCACCCGCATCAGGTCTTCGTACCAGCCGAGGTCGGCCACGTCGCGCAGCAGCGCCTGCGCCGACATGCCGGCGTTGTTGACGAGCGTGTCGAGCCGGCCGTAGGTGTGCATCGTCGCGTCGACCAGCGCCTTGCAGTCGGCCTGCACGCTCACGTCGCAGCGCTGCACCAGCGCCTGCGCGCCGTGCGTGCGGCACTCGTCGGCGACGGCCTGCAGCTTGTCGAGGTTGCGGGCTGCCAGCACCAGCGCGATGTTGCCCTTGCCGCGCGCGGCCCACTGCCGGGCCAGCTCGGCGCCGATGCCGTCCGAGGCGCCGGTGATCACGACGACGTACATGTCAGAAGCAGTTCCAGAGCTGGTTGGCGAGCGTGAAGGCCATCTCGGGGCGCAGGTAGGCCAGGAACACGAGCACCATCACGATGCCGACCGCGACCCAGATGCCCACCCTGACGACGTCCTGCTTCATGCGGGTTGCGGCGTCGTCCGCACGATCGCCGATTCGCGCACCGGCAGGTTGACGAGCGCGGCGAACACGCCCAGGCCGACTGCGATCCACCACACCACGTCGTAGCTGCCGGTGGTGTCGTACAGCTTGCCGCCGAGCCACACGCCGAGGAAGGAGCCGACCTGGTGGCTGAGGAACACGAAGCCGCCCAGCATCGACAGGTATCGCACGCCGAAGATCTGCGCGACGACGGCATTGGTCGGCGGCACGGTCGACAACCACAGCACGCCCATCACCGACGCGAAGACGTAGACGCTGGTCGGCGACAGCGGCACGTTCAGGAAGACGAGGATCGCGACCGAGCGCAGCGCGTAGATGGTCGACAGGATGTAGCGCTTGGGCAGGCGCTGGCCGAGCGTGCCGGCGGTGTAGGTGCCGATCACGTTGAACAGGCCGATCAGTGCGAGCGCGCCGGTCGCGACATCCTGCGACAGCCCGTGGTCCTTCAGGTAGCTGGGCATGTGCACGCCGATGAACACCACCTGGAAGCCGCAGACGAAATAGCCGGCCATCAGCAGCAGGAAGCTCGGGTACGCGAAGGCCTCGCGCAGCGCGGCGGAGAGGCTTTGCTGCAGCGGGTTGACGACGAACTTCGGTTCCTTGAGGCCGGCCGCCAGCGGGATGATGGCCAGCGCCACGCAGCCCAGCACGAACAGCGCCTGCTGCCAGCCGAGGTGGCCGATCAGCCAGTTCTCGGTGGGCACCATCAGGAACTGGCCGAACGAGCCGGCTGCCGCGGCGACGCCCATCGCCCAGCTGCGCTTTTCGGCGGCGACGTTGCGGCCGATCACGCCGTAGACCACCGCGTAGGTGGTGCCGGATTGCGCCATGCCGAGCAGCAGCCCGGCGCTGCCGGTGAAGGCGAGGCCGGAGGTGGACAGGCCCATCAGCACCAGCCCGCCGGCATACAACAGGCTGCCGGCGATCAGCACCCGGAAGGCGCCGAAGCGGTCGGCCAGCGCACCGGCGAACGGGCCGGCGACGCCCCAGGCGAGGTTCTGCACCGCGAGCGCGAAGGCGAAGGTCTCGCGCGTCCAGCCGCGGTCCATCGTGATCGGCTGCAGCCACAGCCCGAAGCCGTGGCGGATGCCCATCGACAGCGTGACGATCATGGCGCCGCACAGCAGCACCTGTTTCATCGAGAGCGGAGCGGGGGCGTCGACGGTCCGGGACATCGGGCGAATGTAACGGATTGCCCTCCGGTCAGAACCTGAACCCGAACTTCGCGCTGTAGCTGGTCGCCTTGCCGGTCTTGTCCGCCTCGAAGGCCAGGTTGCCCAGCCCGAGGTTCAGGTTCACGCCGGCGAACACCTTCGCCAGGTTGAAGTCTTCATCGCCTGCCAACGGTGCGCCCTGGGGCTTGCTCTTGACGTTGACGGTGCCGAGCCCGGCGTACGGCGTCGCGAACAGGAAGCCCTTCGACACCGAGACGTCGAAGCCGAGCGTGCGCAGCTTCAGCTGGTCGACGCCCGACATCGACGACGCGCTGACCCGCAGCGCGATCGCCGGCAGCACCGCATTGCCGGCCAGCGGCGCCCAGCGCAACTCGCCGCCGGTGACGGTGACGCCGGCCGACGGCACGCGCGAGACCGAGACGCCCACGTCGATGTCGAACGGCAGCCCCTTGTGCGCGCGCAGCGACGGCACCGCGATCGTCGACGGCACGCTGCTGCCGCCGGTCGCCTTTTCCCAGACGCCGCGGTTCTCGAGCACGGTGCCCGACACGCCGACGCCGATGTCGAAGCCGGTCAGCCCGAGCGGCTCGGACGGGATCAGCGGCTTGAACGACACGATGGCGCCCAGGTCTTCCGACAGCAGGCGGAACTCGGACTGCGTCAGCGTTTGCAGCGAGTTCAGCTCGGCTGCCTGGGCGATCGGCGCAGCGGTACCGAACAGGAGGGCGATCAGGGTGGCGGAGGCAAGGCGCATGGGTCGGGTCGGGTTGGATGAATCAGAAAAAAGCGCGCAAGGGTAACGCGCCTCCACGACGGCTCCGTGTCGACCGCGCCACGGTCGATTGCGAGTTGTAACGTGGTGGGCTTCTAGAATCCCGCCCCATGGCGACCAAACCCAGCAATTCCTACGGCGAGTCATCGATCCGTGTCCTGAAGGGCCTCGAGCCCGTGAAACAGCGGCCGGGCATGTACACCCGCACCGACAACCCGCTGCACATCATTCAAGAGGTCATCGACAACGCGGCCGACGAGGCGCTGGCCGGCCACGGCAAGCGCATCGACGTGGTGCTGCACACCGACGGCTCGGTCACCGTGCACGACGACGGCCGCGGCATTCCGTTCGGGCTGCACCCCGAAGAGCAGGTGCCGGTGGTCGAGATCGTCTACACCCGGCTGCATGCCGGCGGCAAGTTCGACAAGGGCTCCGGCGGTGCCTACAGCTTCTCGGGCGGCCTGCACGGCGTGGGCGTCAGCGTGACGAACGCGCTGGCCAAGCGGCTCGAGGTCACGGTGTACCGCGAGGGCCAGGTGGCGCGGCTGGCGTTCTCGGGCGGCGACGTGATCGAGCCGTTGACGATTCGCAAGGGCGTGTACTCGGCCGCGTCGGGCGACCGCAAGACCGGCACCACGGTGCGCGCCTGGCCGGACCCGAAGTACTTCGAGAGCGTCGATTTCCCGAAGGCCGAGCTGACCCACCTGCTGCGCAGCAAGGCGGTGCTGATGCCGGGCGTCATCGTCACGCTGACGTTCGAGAAGAGCGGCGAGGTGCAGACCTGGACCTACCAGGGCGGCCTGCGCGACTACCTGATGCAGGCGCTCACCGCCGACCCGGTGATCCCGCTGTTCGAGGGCGAGCGCTTCGCCGATTCGCGCGAGACGGAGAACTTCGCCGAAGGCGAGGGCGCGGCCTGGTGCGTCGCGTTCACCGAAGACGGCTCGCCGATGCGCGAGAGCTACGTGAACCTGATCCCCACCGTCAACGGCGGCACGCACGAAGCCGGGCTGAAGGACGGGTTGTTCGGTGCGGTGAAGGGCTTCATCGACCTGCACAGCCTGCTGCCCAAGGGCGTGAAGCTGATGCCGGAAGATGTGTTCTCGCGCGCCAGCTTCGTGCTGTCGGCCAAGGTGCTCGACCCGCAGTTCCAGGGCCAGATCAAGGAGCGGCTGAACAGCCGCGATGCGCTGCGGCTGGTGTCGACCTACGTGAAGCCGGCGCTGGAGCTGTGGCTGAACCAGCATGTGGAGCTGGGCCGCAAGCTGGCCGAGCTGGTGATCAAGCAGGCGCAGACGCGCCAGCGCGCGAGCCAGAAGGTCGAGAAGCGCAAGGGCTCGGGCGTGGCGGTGCTGCCCGGCAAGCTGACCGATTGCGAGAGCCGTGACCTCACGCTGAACGAGCTGTTCCTGGTCGAGGGCGATTCGGCCGGCGGCAGCGCGAAGATGGGCCGCAACAAGGAGACGCAGGCGGTGCTGCCGCTGCGCGGCAAGGTGCTGAACGCGTGGGAGGTCGAGCGCGACCGGCTGTTCGCCAACAACGAGATCCACGACATCGCGGTGGCGATCGGCGTCGACCCGCATGGCGCGAACGACGAGCCGGACCTGTCGGGGCTGCGCTACGGCAAGATCTGCATCCTGAGCGATGCCGACGTCGACGGTTCGCACATCCAGGTATTGCTGCTGACGCTGTTCTTCCGGCATTTCCCGAAGCTGATCGAGCGCGGCAACATCTACATCGCGAAGCCGCCGTTGTTCCGTGTCGATGCGCCGGCGCGCGGCAAGAAGCCGGCGGCCAAGCTCTACGTGCTGGACGAAGGCGAGCTGACCGCCACGCTGGACAAGCTGCGCAAGGAAGGCGCGCGCGACAACAGCTGGAGCATCGGCCGCTTCAAGGGCCTGGGCGAGATGAACGCCGAGCAGCTGTGGGACACCACGCTGAACCCCGACACACGCCGGCTGCTGCAGGTGGCGTTCGGCGTGCTCGATTTCGGCGCCACGACCGAATCGCTGACCAAGCTGATGGGCAAGGGCGAGGCGCAAGCCCGCCGCGAGCTGATGGAACTGCGCGGCGACGACGTCGAGGTCGACGTGTGAGTCCCTCGGCGACCCTGGCTGCGGTCGCCCTCGCCGTGCCCACGCTCGCACACGCCGAGCTGTGGGGCTACGTCGACGGCAGCGGCACCGCGCACCTCGCGCCGACGCAGGTCGATTCGCGCTACCACCTGGTGATGGGCGATGCGGCGCAGTTGCGCGTGCCTGGCAAGACCGATGGCGCCGGCGGCCTGCTGACCTGGCTGGAGTTCGCGCCGGAAGTGAAATCGCTGCAGCCGCTGCTGCGCGAGGCGGCGGCCGCGCACGGCGTCGACATCGAGCTGCTGAAGGCCATCATCGCTGTTGAGTCCGGCTTCAACGCGAAGGCTGTGTCGCCGCGCGGCGCGGTCGGCCTGATGCAGTTGACCCCGATCGCCGCGCAGCACTACGGCGGCTTCGCTGCGAACGAACGCCCCGCCGCGCTGCGCGACAAGCTGCTCGACCCGCGCACCAACATCCTCACCGGCGCCCGCATGCTGTCGACCCTGACGCGCCGCTTCGGCCGCATCGATGTCGCGCTCGCGGCGTGGAATGCCGGTGAATCCGCGGTGCGCAAGGCCGGCGGCGAGATGCCGGCCATCCCCGAAACCCAGGCGCACGTGCACCTGGTGCTGGAGCTCTACTGGGCGCTGCTGCAGGCGCGCATGCCGGGCGAGCGCACCGGGCTGCAGATGCACGGCGCCGCTGCATCCGACGCTTCCCGCTAGCCCTTGCAGAAGCCGCGAAGCCTTTCCCTGAAAAACACGATGACCAACGACCTCTTCGACACCGGCAACCCCGACGACGCCATCACGCTCGCCCACTACGCCGAACGCGCGTACCTCGAATACGCGCTCAGCGTCGTCAAGGGCCGCGCGCTGCCCGACGTCTGCGACGGCCAGAAGCCGGTGCAGCGGCGCATCCTGTACGCGATGCAGCGCCTGGGCCTGGCCTTCAGCGGCACGGCCGGCGCCCGGCCGGTCAAGAGCGCGCGCGTCGTCGGCGACGTGATCGGCAAGTTCCACCCGCACGGCGACCAGGCGGCGTACGACGCGATGGTGCGCATGGCGCAGGATTTCTCGCAGCGCTATCCGCTGGTCGACGGCCAGGGCAACTTCGGCTCGCGCGACGGCGACAACGCGGCCGCGATGCGCTACACCGAAGCGCGCCTGGCCCCGATCTCGCGCCTGCTGCTCGACGAGCTCGACGAAGGCACGGTCGACTTCGTCCCCAACTACGACGGCGTCGAGCGCGAACCGCGCCTGCTGCCGGCGCGCCTGCCGTTCGTGCTGCTGAACGGCGCCAGCGGCATTGCGGTGGGTCTGGCCACCGAGCTGCCGTCGCACAACCTGCGCGAGATCGCCGCGGCCACCGTCGCGCTGATCCGCAACGAGGCGATGAGCGACGACGAGCTGTTCACGCTGGTGCCGGGCCCCGACTACCCGGGCGGCGGCCAGATCATCAGCTCGCCCGAAGACATCCGCGCGGCCTACACCACCGGCCGCGGCAGCCTGAAGGTGCGCGCGCGCTGGAAGATCGAAGACCTGGCGCGCGGCCAGTGGCAGCTGGTCATCACCGAGCTGCCGCACGGCACCAGCGTGCAGAAGGTGCTCGAAGAGATCGAGGAGCTGATCAACCCGAAGGTCAAGACCGGCAAGAAGGCGCTGACGGCCGACCAGGTGCAGGTGAAGGCGACGGTGCTGGCCGTGCTCGACACGGTGCGCGACGAATCGAACAAGGATGCGGCGGTGCGCATCGTCATCGAGCCCAAGACCAGCCGCATCGAGCAGCAGGACCTGATCAACACCTTGCTGGCCCACACCAGCCTGGAGACCTCGGCACCGATCAACCTGACGATGATCGGCGCCGATGGCCGGCCGACGCAGAAGACCTTGCGGCTGATGCTGCAGGAGTGGATCGCCTTCCGCCAGCAGACGGTGCAGCGGCGCACGCAGCACCGCCTCGACAAGGTGCTCGAGCGCATCCACGTGCTGGAAGGCCGGCAGACGGTGCTGCTGAACATCGACGAGGTGATCCGCATCATCCGGCAGTCGGACGAGCCGAAGGCCGCGCTGATCGAGCGCTTCAAGCTGAGCGACCGGCAGGCCGAGGACATCCTCGAGATCCGCCTGCGCCAGTTGGCGCGGCTGGAAGCCATCAAGATCGAGCAGGAGCTGAAGGAGCAGCGCGCCGAGCGCGACAAGCTGCAGGAGATCCTCGGCAGCCCGGCCTCGCTGCGCCGCACGATGATCAAGGAGATCGAGGCCGACGCGAAGCAGTACGGCGACGACCGTCGCACGCTGATCCAGGCGCAGAAGCGCACCGTGGTGGAAGTGAAGGTGCTCGACGAGCCGGTGACGGTGGTCGTCAGCCTGAAGGGCTGGGCGCGCGCGCTGAAGGGGCACGAGATCGATCCGGCGGCGCTGGCCTTCAAGGCGGGCGACGGGCTGTACGGCACCTTCCCGTGCCGCAGCGTCGACACCTTGCTGGTGTTCGGCAGCAACGGGCGGGTGTATTCGATCGCGGCCAGCCTGCTGCCCGGCGGGCGCGGCGACGGCCAGCCGATCACGACGCTGGTCGACCTGGAAAGCGGCACGCAGCCGCTGCACTACTTTGCGGCGAGCGCCGACACGAAGCTGCTGCTGTCGAACACCGGCGGCTTCGGGCTGCTGGCGCAGGTGTCCGACATGGTCAGCCGGCAGCGCGGCGGCAAGAGCTTCCTGACGCTGGACGACGGCGACAAGCTGCTGCCGCCGGTGCCGCTGGCGGCCGCGCACAAGCAGGTGGCCTGCCTGAGCCTGAGTGGCCGGCTGCTGGTGTTCCCGCTCGACGAGTTGAAGCTGCAGGCCAACGGCGGCCGCGGGCTGACGCTGATGGAGGTCGACGCGAAGGACCCGCTGGTGTCCACCGCCACCTGCGCGGCCGCGCTGAAGGTGCTGGGCCTGGGCCGCGGCGGCAAGCCGAAGGAAGAAGACCTGAAGGGCGCGTCGCTCGCCGTCTATGGCGGCAAGCGGGCGCGCAAGGGGAAGGTGCTGGATGCGGCGGGGATGAAGGCGCAGCGGGTGCTGGCGGGGGGGTGAGCCCCGCACGCCAATCCGTCAGCCCGTGACGGCTTCGATGGTGTTGATCATCGCAGGCACGTCTCCATTGGCGCTGAATGCCTTCTCCAATTCACGGGCCATTTCCCTGGGAAGGAATGGTACCTGGCCCTTCTGGAACGCCATATTCAGCAGAGCGTACAAGGCTGGCCCTGCTTGCGTGGGCAAGCCTTGTCGCCGTTCCCTATTTCTCGCGGTCGCCTGCCGAATGGCGGACAGTTCACTTTCCGTGAAGCTGCTGCCGCGTCCCGGTTTGAAGCTGACCAATGTCTGGTTGGCCTGCACTGCCTCCGTCAGAGCGGCCAGCCCACGTTTTCCCCACAGGGGTGCGCCACAGATGTCCAGCGCCTCGATGTGACTGGTCGGATTGCGCAACATGGACACCAGTGCGTTGTCGATCGCGGAGGTCCAGGGACGGATTTTCAGCTCGCGCAGACCGGTGTTCAAAGACAGGCCTTCGCAGAACTGGTCGTAGTACAGCCAGTCTTCTTCCTTGCTGCATTCGAATCTGGTGTAGGACAGGTCGAGTTGTTGAAGGCTCTTGTTCGTCTTCAGCAAGGAGCCAAGTGCCACGAGCTGCTTGTTGTAGAGGTTGTTGTTGCTCAGATCGAGACGCTTGAGTGTCGTGTTGGCTTCCAGTGCCTTGCAAAGTGTTTTGAACCCACGATGCAGTGGTGTACGGCGGTGGTTGAGTTCGGTCAACGTCTTGTTTTCTTTCAGCATCTTCGCCATCGCCTCGGCGCCCTTGAATCCCCAATCGTTGCTACTGAGATCCAACGCCTGCAACGACGAGTTCTTTTCAAGGGCTTGGGCGATCAAGCGGATGCTCTGATATCCCATCCGCTTGCGCTCAAGGTATCCCCCCAGCTCGCCTTGAAGCCCGAGCGACTTCAATGTCTTGTTCGCCAGGAGCATGGCGCCAATGTGCTCGCCGCAACCCTGGAAGCGATTGAGGTTCAGCTTCAGTTCCTGCAGCGTCGTGTTCTCATGCAAGGCGGCGCAGATTTTCGAGAGGCTTCTCTTGGGAAGCTCGCAATTGGAGAGATTCAGTGCGGTGACGCATGAAGGCTCTGTCAGCAACGCGGTGAGTTCGTCGGCGCATTTGTCGCCGAAGTTGTTGCCGGACAGATCGATCTTGATGGGAACCTGGAGTTTCCGCGACTGCAGCCATGCACCAAGCTTGCGAAGGTCGGTACGGGTCAAGCCCATGTTGGACAGGTTCAACTCCACGGGGGCCTTCGAGCAGGCATCGCCGGATTCTTCACGGAAGGGGTGGTGGCTCAGCCACTCGAGCGACTCTGCTCCCTCTCCGTCAGCGGCTCGCAGCGAAGCCGTGGCCGCTTCGCGCCAACTGCGCTCGTCTTGAGGGCGAAAGTTCTGCGCGATGAAGGCAGGTGGGTTTGACGAGGTGATTGCGCGGACGTCAGACTCGCTCGATGAGCGCGGGGTCGTTGGACGAAAAGCCTTCAAGGCGGACGAGATATTCATGGCGTGCTTTGTTCACAGGTGATACGACTCACCTTGAGTGGCACTTGCCATGAAGGGGTTCCGGAAGTGGGCCAACCAGAGGTCCCGGGGAATGCGGACCTCGAACATCTGAATCCGGACCAGAACGCGCAGGCGATCTTGCTCAGGTCGACGGCGGCAGGTTCAACGCTTGCGCGCCTGCTGCGCATGCCGCCCATCGGGCAGCGCAGTCCGCTTGCGTGTCGGTGATTTCTGAGCCGTCCGCGTCACCGGCTTGGCCGGCGTCTCCGGCTGCACCTCATGCGGCGCCGATGGCGGCGTGACCTGCCCGATCACCGGCCACGTGGGCACCGGCATCGCGCCGAGCCAGAAGCTCCACATCGAGCGGCTCGTGCTCACCATGTGCTCCCAGCTGCGCGCCTGCCAGGCGGCCACCTGCTCGACGCCCCACGGCCCGTGCCAGGCGGGGGGCTCGGTGGCGGCGGGGTTGTCCTTGCGCGGTTCCCACCACGAGTTCCAGTGCCACATCATGATCGTGCTCCGGTAGCGGACGATCCGGTGAGCTTAGCCCTCGATGGCCCCGGGCGCCATCGGCGATTGACCCGCGGCCAGGGTGATCAGCGCCCGCGCAGCGCCGACAGCACCAGCAGCCCGGCCACGCCGAACACCGCGAGGCTCCAGAACTCGTAGGGCACGCCGAGGATGGAGACCGCTGCCTCGGCGCAACTGCCGGTCACCTTGAACACCGACGGCAGCAGCTTGTCGACGCCGATGCCGGTGATGATCTTGTCGGCGAAGGTCAGGTTGCACGAGCTCGACTTCGCGGCGACCAGGTTCTGCCACAGCGCGGCCGCGATGCCGCCCGCGGCCAGCAGCACCGAGATGCCGCCGAGCGCCACGCGCGGCCCGCCACGCAGCCAGGCCGCGACGATGCACAGCACCGCGATCAGCGTGAACAGCAGCCGCTGCAGGATGCACCACGGGCAGGGGCGCAAGTCGAACATGTACTGCGAGAACATCGCGACGCCGACGGCGGCCAGGCACAGCACCGCGACGGCATACAGGCGCTGCGTGGCGCCGAACTTGAAGGCGGCCATCGGTCAGGCCACCTGCGCGATCAACTCGATCTCGACGCAGGCACCGGTCGGCACCTGGGCCACGCCGAACGCGCTGCGGGCATGCGCGCCCTTGTCGGCGCCGAACACCTCGGCCAGCAGTTCGGAGCAGCCGTTGGTCACCAGGTGCTGCTCGGTGAATTCGCCGGTGCTGTTGACGAGGCTCATCACCTTGACGATGCGTTCCACCTTGGTGAGGTCGCCGCCGACCGCGGCCTGCAGCGTGCCCATCAGGTCGATCGCGATCGCGCGGGCGGCCTGCTTGCCGGTGGCGGTGTCCATGTCGAGGCCGAGCTTGCCGACCCAGGGCTTGCCGTCGCGCTTGGCGATGTGGCCGGACAGGAACACCAGGTTGCCGGTGCGCACGAAGGGCACGTAGGCGGCAGCGGGAGCGGACACCGGCGGCAGGTCGATGCCGAGGGCTTTCAGGCGGTCGTAGACGGACATGGCGGGGAGGGCAGGTGGAGGAAGCGGGGGATCCTACACCTGGGCCTTTGGCTGAACGCGCTGCGGGGTTGTGAGCGCGCCCGGACTGAGGATGTCCCCCGCTTCATTGACCTTGTGGCGGTTGCCACAGTTCGACGCGATTGCCTTCCGGGTCTTGAACCCAGCCGAACTTCCCGAACTCGGACTCGTCGACCTTGTCGTCGACCGCACAGCCTTCCGACCGCAATGCCGCGAGCAGCGCGTGAAGGTCGTGCACCCGGAAGTTGACCATGAAGCTCGCCGCGCTCGGCGCGAAGGAGGACGTGTCTTCCTTGAACGGCGTCCAGAGCGTGGTGCCCGTGCCCGTCGGGTTGTCTTCGGTGACCCACCGGAAGCTCACGCCGCCCCATGCCTCGACGTCCAGCCCAAGGTGTTTCCGATACCACTCGCCGAGTGCCTTCGGATCCTTGGACTTGAAGAAGATGCCGCCGATGCCGGTAACGCGCTTCATGACAGGGCTCCTTGTTGCTGGATGAACTGTAGCGGGAGGTGAGACGCTACCGATATCCGACGCGTCGTCGCGAACGCCTGTTTACACAGTGGAATTGAAATTCCAAGTATGTTGCCGCTGGAACGAACGTTCCTCAAACAACGCAAGGAGGCTCATCCATGGCAATCGACACGGCATTCAAGACCCTGAACGCGGGCGCGCTGCGGCGCCTTGCCCTGTGCACACCGTTGGCCGTGTTGTCGGCCCTTGCGGCGTTGCCCGGCTCGGCGTCTGCCGCCACCACCACGCTGGTCGGCAAGGCGAGTGGCCGTTGCATGGATGTCTCCGGCAACAGCACGACGCCCGGGGCGGGCATCCAGATCTACGACTGCCATGGCAATCCCAACCAGCAATGGGAGTTCACCGCGTCCGGCGAGCTGCGCACCTTCGGCGGCACCCGCTGCCTCGATGCCAAGGGCCAGGGCACCACGAACGGCACGCTGGTCACCTCGTACACCTGCAACGGCCAGGCCAACCAGCAGTGGCGCTACAACGCCAACGGCACCATCTCGGGTTCGCAATCCGGCCTGTGCCTCGATGTCACGGGCGCCAGCACCGCGCAGAAGGCGGTGGTGCAACTCTGGGCCTGCCACGGCAATGGCAACCAAGTGTGGAACCGCAGCGATGGCGGCACCAACGACACCCAGGCGCCGTCGATCCCCGGCAACCTGAAGGTCGCCAACCTGCAATGCCGGTCGGTCACGCTGTCGTGGTCGGCGGCCACCGACAACGTCGGCGTCGCGTTCTACGACATCTACCACGATGGCCAGGCGATGGCCTCGGTCAGCGGCAGCACGCTCAGCACCTCGCTGACGTTGAGCCCGGGTGCCAGCTGGGGGCTGTACGTGAACGCCCGCGACGCAGCGGGCAATGTCTCGCAGGCCAGCGCGACGCTGCCGATCACCGTGCCGCAGTGCAGCGCCGACACCGAGCCGCCGACCGCGCCCACCGGGCTCTCCGGCTCGGTGGCCGGCACTGCCGCCACGCTGACCTGGAAGGCCGCCACCGACAACGTCGCGGTGAGCGCCTATGACGTCTACCGCGACGATGCCAAGGTCGGCTCCACTTCGAACCTGAGCTACACCGACAGCGGCCTCGCCGCCAGCACGACCTACCGCTATGCGGTGGCCGCGCGCGATGCGCAGGGCAACGTGTCGGCCCGCAGCACCAGCGTCAGCCTGACGACCGGCGGCGCGTGCAGCAACCCGGTGTGCTCGGTGAGCCAGGTGGCCACCGACACCGACATCCCGTGGGGGCTGGTCACGCTGCCCGACGGCAACGTGCTTTACAGCCGCCGTGATGCGCAGGACATCGTGCGACTGAACCCGGCCACCGGCGCCAAGACCACCGTCGGCAAGATCCCGAACGTGTCCGGCACCGACGGCGAGGGCGGGCTGATGGGCTTGGCCGTGACGCCGGCCTTCCCGGCCACCGACCCATGGCTCTACGTGATGCACACGACGGCCAGCGACAACCGCGTGATCCGCCTGAAGTACGTCAACGGCACGCTGGACACGTCGACGATCCAGGTGCTGCTCAGCGGCATCCTGCGCAACAAGTTCCACAACGGCGGGCGCCTGCGCTTCGGCCCGGACGGCAAGCTGTATGTCGCCACCGGAGATGCGCAGAACGGCGCCAACGCGCAGAACACGAGCGGGTTGAACGGCAAGGTGCTGCGGATGAACCCGGATGGCACGCGCCCCACCGACAACCCGTTCGGCAACTACGTGTGGAGCTACGGCCACCGCAACCCGCAAGGCCTGGCCTTCGATGCGCAGGGCCGGCTGTGGGAGCAGGAGTTCGGCGACGGCACGATGGACGAGACCAACCTGATCCAGAAGGGCGGCAACTACGGATGGCCTGACTGCGAAGGCACCTCGTCGCGCAGCGGCGGCGGTTGCGGCACCTCGGGCTACATCGCGCCCAAGCACACCTACCCGACGGCCGACGGCTCGTGCAGCGGCATCGCGATCGTGCGCGGCGTGCTGTATGTAGCGTGCCAGCGCGGCACGCGTGTCTACCGCGAGGTCATCAGCGGCGACAGCCTGACCAACGTGCAGGAGCTGTTCCGCGGCACCTACGGCCGCATCCGCACCGTCGAGCCGTCGATCGACGGCAACCTGTGGATGAGCACCACCAACAATGGCGACAAGGACAGTACCGCCAACAACAGCGACGAGAAGATCTTCAAGGTGATCCTGGGGAATTGACGGGCCTCGCGCCCCTACACTCGCCCGATGCACAGACAGGGCGGGCTGTACCTCGCGGGGATCACGGTCGCTTGGCTGTTGGGGGTTGCGTGGCAGTTGCAGCAGCAAGCCGTCTGTCCGGCATCGGTCACGGCGCTGCTGCTCATCGCATCGCTTCCCTGCGCGATGCTCGCGTGGCGCTGGCACCGTTGGGCGCTGCTCGGCGTGCTGGCCGCATCGATCGCCGGCTTTGCGGCCTCCGACCTGCGCGCCTCGCTGCGGCTGGCCGATGCGCTGCCCACCTCGCTCGAAGGCGAAGACCTGGTCCTCACCGGCGTCGTCGCGAGCCTACCCGACCACACCCCCTCCGGCCTGCAGTTCCGCTTCGAGATCGATGAAGCCCGCTGGCGCGGCGAGCGCGTCGCCGTGCCGCCGCTCGTCTCGCTCGGCTGGTACAAGGGCTGGCACGACGACGGCCCGCTGAGCGCCGAGCAATCGAAGCTGCGCGCCGGCCAGGCCTGGCGCTTCACGACGCGCCTGCGCCAGCCGCACGGCAGCCTGAATCCCAACGGGTTCGACATCGAGCTGATGCTGTTCGAGCAAGGCGTGCGCGCCACCGGCTATGTGCTCGACGGCCATGCCGCGCTGCTCGACCCCGCCGCCGCGCACCCGATCGAGCGCCTGCGCCAGCGCGTGCGCGACCGGCTGTACGCGCAGGTCGACGACCCGCAGACGGCCGGCGTGCTGGCGGCGCTGGCGGTCGGCGACCAATCGGCCATCGAGCGGGCCGACTGGCAGCTGTTCCGCAGCACCGGCATCGCCCACCTCGTCAGCATCAGCGGGCTGCACATCACGATGTTCGCGTGGCTGGCCGCGCGCCTTGCCGGTGCGCTGTGGCGGCGTTCGGTGCGCGCGATGCTGTGGGTGCCGGCGCCGCTGGCCGCGCGCTGGATCGGCCTCGCGGCGGCGATGGGCTACTCACTGTTCGCCGGCTGGGGCGTGCCGGCGCAGCGCACGGTGTGGATGCTCGCGGTCGTCACGCTGCTGCAGGCCGGTGCACGCCGCTGGCCGTGGCCGCTGGTGCTGCTGGCCGCGGCGGTGGTCGTCAGCGCCTGCGACCCGTGGGCGCTGCTGCAGCCGGGTTTCTGGCTGTCGTTCATGGCGGTCGGGTTGCTGATGGCGTCAGAGCCCGTGCACGGCAAGCCCGCACCAACCGCAGCCCCGAGCCGGCTCGCCGCGGTGCTGCGCAGCCTGCGCGCCGGCCTGCGTACGCAGGCGATCGCCACCATCGGCCTGGCACCGTTGACGCTGGTGTTCTTCCAGCAGATCTCGGTCGTCGGCTTCGCGGCCAACCTGGTCGCGATCCCGCTGATCACGCTGGTGATCACGCCGCTCGCGCTGCTGGGCGCCGGCTGGCCGTGGCTGTGGACGGTGGGCGCATGGGTCGAACAGCAACTGGTCGTGCTGCTGACGTGGCTGGCCCAGGCGCCGTGGGCGGTGTGGAGCGTGCCGGCCGCGCCGTGGTGGGCGGCCCTCGCCGGGCTGTCGTCGGCGCTGCTGCTGGTGTTGCCGCTGCCGTGGCGCCTGCGCCTGCTGGCCGTGCCGCTCGCGCTGCCCTTGTTGCTGCCGCCGCGCGAGCTGCCGTCCGCCGGGCAGTTCGAGCTGCTGGCGCTCGATGTGGGGCAGGGCACCTCGGTCCTGGTGCGCACCCGGCAGCACCTGCTGGTCTACGACGCCGGCCCGCAGTACTCGCGCGAATCCGACGCCGGCCAGCGCGTGCTGCTGCCGCTGCTGCGCTCACGCGGCGAAGACCGCATCGACCGCCTGGTGCTGAGCCACCGCGATGCCGACCACACCGGCGGCGCCGCGGCGGTGATCGCTGGCCTGCCGGTCGCCGAGCTCGACAGCTCGCTGGAAGACGGCCACCCGCTGCGCGACGCCGGCATCCCCGCCACCCGCTGCGCCGCCGGCCAGTCGTGGGACTGGGACGGCGTGCACTTCCAGATGCTGCACCCCTTCGCCGACGACTACGACCGAGCCCGCAAGCCCAACGCCGTCTCGTGCGTGCTGCGCGTCAGCGCCGGCGGGCGCAGCGCGCTGCTCACCGGCGACATCGAGCGCGAGCAGGAGGGCGCGCTGGTCGAGCGCAGCCGCGATGCACTGCGCAGCGACCTGCTGCTGGTCGCGCACCACGGCAGCCGCACCTCGTCGAGCGCGGATTTCCTCGATGCGGTGCAGCCGCAGGTCGCGCTGATCCAGGCTGGCTACCGCAACCGCTTCGGCCACCCGGTGCCCGAAGTGCTGGCCCGGCTGCACGAGCGCGACGTGCTGGTCGCCGCCACCACCTCGTGCGGCGCCTGGCGCTGGCGCAGCGACCGCCCGGCCGCGACTGGCGTTTGCGAGCGTGACCGCGTCCGCCGCTACTGGCACCATCGGTTGCCGTCGCCGTGACGTGAATGGCCTGGAATTTGCTACCCTGAGTACGAGGAGACTGAACCGATGAGAGCAAGCTTCGACGAGATGCAGGCCACCAGCACCACGGTGCGCGACCACTACCGGGTGTACGAGCGTTGGCTGGCCCAGCAACCGGGCGACGTGATGCGCTCGCGCCGCGAAGAAGCCGAGATGATCTTCCGCCGCGTCGGCATCACCTTCGCGGTGTACGGCGCGAAGGACGAAGACGGCTCCGGCACCGAACGCCTGATCCCGTTCGACCTGATCCCGCGCGTGATCCCCGCGTCCGAGTGGACGAGCATGGAAGCCGGCCTGCGCCAGCGCGTGACCGCGCTGAACCGCTTCATCCACGACGTCTACCACGGCCAGGAGATCATCAAGGCCGGCATCGTCCCCGGCGACCAGATCTTCAAGAACGCGCAGTTCCGCCCCGAGATGATGGGCGTCGACGTGCCGGGCGGCGTCTATTCGCACATCTCCGGCATCGACATCGTGCGCGCCGCCAACCCCGACGGCAGCGGCTCGTACTACGTGCTCGAAGACAACCTGCGCGTGCCCAGCGGCGTGAGCTACATGCTCGAGAACCGCAAGATGATGATGCGGCTGTTCCCGGACCTGTTCAGCCAGCACCGCGTGGCGCCGGTCGCGCACTACCCCGACCTGCTGCTCGAGACCCTGCGCGCGGTCGCGCCGGCCGCCGTCAACGACCCGACCGTCGTGGTGCTGACGCCCGGCATGTACAACAGCGCCTACTTCGAGCACGCCTTCCTCGCGCAGCAGATGGGCGTCGAACTGGTCGAGGGGCAGGACCTGTTCGTCAAGGACAACTTCGTCTACATGCGCACGACGCAGGGCCCGAAGCGCGTCGACGTGATCTACCGCCGCGTCGACGACGACTTCCTCGATCCGCTCGCCTTCCGCCCCGATTCGACGCTCGGCTGCGCCGGGCTGCTCAGCGTCTACCGCGCCGGCAACGTGACGCTGTCGAACGCCATCGGCACCGGCGTGGCCGACGACAAGTCGATCTACCCCTACGTGCCGAAGATGATCGAGTTCTACCTCGGCGAGAAACCGATCCTGAACAACGTGCCGACGTACCAGTGCCGCGATGCCGAAGACCTCAAGTACGTGCTGGCGCACCTGGGCGAGCTGGTCGTGAAAGAGGTGCACGGCGCCGGCGGCTACGGCATGCTGGTCGGCCCGGCCGCCACGAAGGACGAGATCGCCGATTTCCGCAAGGTGCTCGAGGCCAACCCGGGCGGCTACATCGCGCAGCCCACGCTGAGCCTGTCGACCTGCCCGACCTTCGTCGAGAGCGGCATCGCGCCGCGCCACATCGACCTGCGCCCGTTCGTGCTGAGCGGCAAGACGGTGCAGATGGTGCCGGGCGGGCTGACGCGCGTCGCGCTGAAGGAAGGCTCGCTGGTCGTCAACTCGTCGCAGGGCGGGGGCACGAAAGACACCTGGGTTCTGGAAGCCTGAAGCCTGAGAAAAGGGGAGACCAACGATGCTGTCGAGAACCGCCGACCACCTCTTCTGGATGGCCCGCTACATGGAGCGGGCCGAGAACACCGCCCGCATGCTGGACGTCAACTACCAGACCTCGCTGCTGCCGCAATCGGCCGATGCCGCGGTCAACGGCTGGAAGGGCCTGCTGAGCATCTCCGAACTGAGCCCCGACTACGCGTCGCGCTACGGCGAGATCGATGCCCGCCGCGTGATGGACTACATGGTGAGCGACGAGCGCAACCCGTCGAGCATCTACAGCTGCCTGATGGCCGCGCGCGAGAACGCCCGCGCGGTGCGCGGCACGCTGACCACCGAGGTCTGGGAGACGCAGAACCAGACCTGGCTCGAGTTCCAGCGCATGCTGCGCCACAAGACCTTCCAGAAGGACCCCGGCGAGGGCTTCGAATGGGTCAAGTTCCGCTCGCACCTGTCGCGCGGCGTGACGGTGGGCACGATGCTGCAGGACGAGGCCTTCCACTTCCTGCGCATCGGCAGCTTTCTGGAGCGCGCCGACAACACCGCCCGCATGCTGGACGTGAAGTTCCACGCGGTCGAGAGCGAGTTCTTCGGCACCGGCTCGATGGGCACCAATGGCAACGGCAACGGCAAGGACCAGGAGTACGACTTCTACCACTGGTCGGCGATCCTGCGCTCGGTGTCCGGCTTCGAGGTCTACCGCAAGGCCTACCGCAACGTCATCAAGCCCGAGAAAGTGGCCGAGCTGCTGATCCTGCGCGCCGACATGCCGCGCTCGCTCGCGGCCTGCATGGACGAGGTCGTCAACAACCTGCGCCAGGTGGCCAACGAGCAGTCGTCCGACACGCTGCGCCGCGCCGGCCGGCTGCAGGCCGACCTGCGCTTCGGCCGCATCGACGAGATCCTCGCGACCGGCCTGCACGCGTTCCTCACGCAGTTCCTCGAACGCGTCGGCACGCTGGGGGTGGGCATCAGCCGCGACTTCCTGGTGCCGGTGGCGGCATGACGCCTCGTGCGCGGGCCACCGGATGAAGCTCGACATCCGGCACGTCACGCACTACGACTACAGCGCGCCGCTGCAGTACGCGCTGCAGTCGCTGTGCCTCACGCCGCAGGCGAACGCGCACCAGACGGTGCTCGACTGGAGCCTGTCCGCGCCCGGCCAGCTGTTTGCGCAGCGCGATGCCTTCGGCAACCTCGGCCACACCTGGAGCCTGCGCCAGCGCGTCTACCGCGGCGTGGTGCGGGCCGCGGGCGTCGTGCGCACGCATGCCTCGCCGCTGCTGGTCGACGACCGCATCCCGCCGGCCTTCTACCTGCGCGCCACGCCGCTCACCGAGGCTGCCGACGCGCTCGCCGCGCTGGGCCGCGAGCACCTCGACGGCCCGGTCGATGAGGCCCGGGCGCTCACGCTGGCGCTCGCGGTGGCCGACCGCATCGCCTACGAAGGCGGCAAGACGACCACCCGCACCAGCGCCGCCGAAGCGCTCGCGCTCGGTGCCGGCGTGTGCCAGGACCAGGCCCACGTCTTCATCGCCGCCTGCCGCGCCGCCGGCGTGCCGGCGCGCTACGTCAGCGGCTATTTCCACGCGCCCGATGCGCCCGCCCTCGCGAGCCACGCCTGGGCCGACATCTGCGTCGACCCCGCCGCGCGGCGCTGGCTCAGCGTCGACATCACGCACCGCTGCCTGATGGACGAGCGCCATGTGCGCCTGGCCGTCGGCCCCGACTACGCCGCCTGCTCGCCGATCCGCGGCGTGCGCGAAGGCGGCGGCGACGAAACCATGCGGGTCACGGTGGACATCGGCGTCCTCGACGACGCCCCCACGCCGGACCCCAGGCCCCATCCCGAAACCGCTGTGCTCACCGCCCAGGAGCCCTGAATGTCCATCCACGTCGCGCTCAACCACGTGACCCACTACCGGTACGACCGGCCGATCAACCTGGGCCCGCAGGTGATCCGGCTGCGCCCGGCCCCGCATTCGCGCACCCGGGTGCTGAGCTACTCGATGCGCATCGAGCCGGCCACGCACTTCATCAACTGGCAGCAGGACCCGCAGGCCAACTACCTGGCGCGGCTGGTGTTCCCGGACAAGACCACCTCGTTCCGCATCGAGGTCGACCTGGTGGTCGAGATGTCGGTGCTGAACCCGTTCGATTTCTTCCTCGAACCGGCGGCCGAGCACTTTCCGTTCGAGTACGACAAATCGCTCGCGACCGAGCTGGAGCCGTACCGCCACAAGGCGCCGCTGACGCCGGCCTTCGAGAAGTACCTGGCCAGCATCCCGCGCGAGAAGATGCAGACGACCAACTTCCTGGTCGCGCTGAACCAGCGGCTGCAGAAGGACATCGGCTACCTGATCCGCATGGAACCCGGCGTGCAGACGCCGGAGCAGACGCTGGTCAACGCGAGCGGCTCGTGCCGCGATTCCGGCTGGCTGCTGGTGCAGATCCTGCGCCACCTGGGCTTCGCGTCGCGCTTCGTGTCGGGCTACCTGATCCAGCTGAAGAGCGATGTCAAATCGCTCGACGGTCCGAGCGGCACCGAGGTCGATTTCACCGACCTGCACGCCTGGTGCGAGGTTTACCTGCCGGGCGCCGGCTGGATCGGCTTCGACCCCACGTCCGGCCTGCTGGCGGGCGAGGGCCACATCCCGCTTGCGTGCTCGCCGGAGCCGTCGTCGGCCGCGCCGGTCAGCGGCGCGCTGGACGAATGCGAGACCGAGTTCGAGCACCTGATGAAGGTCACGCGCATCTGGGAAGCGCCGCGCGTGACGCTGCCCTACGACGATGCGCAGTGGGGCGAGATCGAGGCGATGGGCCACCGCGTCGACGACGACCTGCGCCGCCACGACGTGCGGCTGACGCAGGGCGGCGAGCCGACCTTCGTGTCGGTCGACGACCGCGACGGCGCCGAATGGAACACCGACGCGATGGGGCCGACCAAGCGGCTGCTGAGCGCCGACCTGATGGACAAGCTGCGCCGCAAGTACGGCGACGGCGGGCTGCTGCACTACGGGCAGGGCAAGTGGTACCCGGGCGAGCAGTTGCCGCGCTGGTCGCTGAACCTGTTCTGGCGCAAGGACCGCGAGCCGGTGTGGACGCACCCCGAGCTGTTCGCCGATGAGCACAAGGATTACGGCGTCACCGACGTGCAGGCGCAGACGTTCCTGCAGGGCGTCGCGCAGCGCCTGGGACTGGACGGCAAGTACGTCTTCCCGGCGTATGAAGACGTCTGGTACTACCTGTGGCGCGAGCGCAAGCTGCCGGTCAATGTCGACCCGTTCGACGCGAAGCTCTCCGACGCGCTGGAGCGCGACCGCCTGCGGAATGTGTTCACCCAGGGGCTGGACAAGGTGGTCGGCCACGTCTTGCCGATCGCGCGCAACCCGGTGCGCAATGCCATCAACCGGTGGAAGACCGGCGCGTGGTTCCTGCGTGCCGAGCGCTGCTACCTGATCCCCGGCGATTCGGCGATGGGCTACCGGCTGCCGCTCGATTCGCAGCCCTGGGCCAAGGACACCGACCTGCCGTGGGTGCATCCGCCGGATCAATCGCAGCCGTTCGCGCCGCTGCCGGCCTACCCCCGGCTGCGCCTGGCGCCGGGCTCGACCGCGAGCGTCATGCCCGCGGTGGCAGCACACCAGCCCGCACCCCAGCCCGCGCCGAAGGAGTCTGCCGGCTGGGTCACCCGCACCGCGATCAGCGCCGAGCCGCGCGGTGGCCGGCTCTACGTCTTCCTGCCGCCGGCGACCGCGCTGGAGGACTACCTGGAGGTGATCGCCGCGGTCGAGGACACGGCGGTCGCGATGAAGCTGCCGGTGATCCTCGAAGGCTACGAGCCGCCGAAGGACCCGCGGCTGTCGACGCTGCGCGTCACGCCCGACCCCGGCGTGATCGAGGTCAACATCCACCCGGCGCACAACTGGGGCGAGCTGGTCGAGCAGACGACGCACCTCTACCAGGCAGCGCACGAGACGCGGCTGTCGACCGAGAAGTTCATGGTCGACGGCCGCCACACCGGCACCGGCGGCGGCAACCACTTCGTGCTGGGCGGCGCGACGGTGGCCGATTCGCCGTTCCTGCGCCGCCCCGACCTGCTGGCCAGCATGGTCGGCTACTGGCACAACCACCCGGCGCTGAGCTACCTGTTCTCGGGGCTGTTCATCGGCCCGACCAGCCAGGCGCCGCGCGTCGACGAGGCGCGCAACGATTCGGTCTACGAGATCGAGATCGCGTTCGCCGAGCTGCAGCGGATCGCCGCGCAAGGCAACGGCTACACGCCGCCGTGGCTGGTCGACCGGCTGATGCGCAACCTGCTGATCGACGTGACCGGCAACACGCACCGCGCCGAGTTCTGCATCGACAAGCTGTACTCGCCCGACGGCCCGACCGGCCGGCTCGGGCTGCTGGAGATGCGCGCCTTCGAGATGCCGCCGCATGCGCGCATGAGCCTGACGCAGCAGCTGCTGATGCGCGCGCTGGTGTCGCGCTTCTGGCAGCGGCCGTACCAGCCGCCGCGCCTGAAGCGCTGGGGCACCGAGCTGCACGACCGCTTCATGCTGCCGCACTTCATCTGGCAGGACCTGTGCGACGTGATCGAGGAGATGAACCAGTTCGGCTACGGCTTCAAGCCGGAGTGGTTCGCGCCGCACCTGAACTTCCGCTTCCCGCGGCTGGGCGATTTCAGCGCGATGGGCACCGAGGTCGAGCTGCGGCTCGCGCTGGAGCCGTGGCACGTGATGGGCGAGGAGGGCGCGCCGGGCGGCACGGTGCGCTTCGTCGATTCGTCGGTCGAGCGGCTGCAGGTGCGGGCGACCGGCCTCGTCGGCGACCGCCATGTGCTCACCTGCAACGGCCGCACGATCCCGATGCAGCCGACCGGCAAGGTCGGCGAGTTCGTCGGCGCGGTGCGCTACCGCGCGTGGAACCCTGCATCGGCGCTGCACCCGTCGATCCCGGTGCATGCGCCGCTGACGATCGACCTGGTCGACAGCTGGATGAGCCGCTCGCTCGGCGGCTGCCAGTACCACGTGGCCCACCCGGGCGGGCGCAGCTACGACACCGCGCCGGTGAATGCGTACGAGGCCGAGGCGCGGCGGCTGGCGCGCTTCTTCCGCGTCGGCCACACGCCGGGCGTGATGGTGGTGCCGAAGGAGGAGCGCAACCCGAACTTTCCGTTCACGCTGGATCTGCGGCGCGCTCCCTCGTGACGCAGGACGCGATGCGCATGTGACAAACTGGCGACTGGTTTGAAGTCGACACATGCTCAGAACATTGCTTGAGGGATACGCCGTCAATGAGGGCCGCTACGACGAGTTGCTCGCCGCGGCCGGCGAACCCCGGCCCCACTGGGAAGCCTTCCTGAAGACCCTGGCCCAGCGCCAGGGCCCCGACATCGGCGACACCTTGTCGCTGATGGAACGCGAGATCCGCGAGAACGGGATCACCTACAACGTCTACGCCGATCCGCAGGGCGCCGACCGCCCGTGGGAGGTCGACCCGCTGCCGCTGCTGATCTCGCCCACCGAATGGGACGAGATCGAGGCCGGCATCGCGCAGCGCGCCGAACTGCTGAACCGCGTGCTGACCGACATCTATGGCCCGCAGGAGCTGCTGCGCAACGGCAGCGTGCCGCCGTCGGTGGTGTTCGGCCACAGCGGCTTCCTGCACCAGGTGCAGGGCATCCGCCCGCCCGGCGGCGTGCACCTGTTCCAGTACGCGGCCGACCTCGCGCGCTCGCCCGACGGCCGCTGGTGGGTCGTCAATGACCGCACGCAGGCGCCGTCGGGCGCCGGCTACGCGCTGGAGAACCGGCTGGTCGTCTCGCGGGTGTTCCCGCAGATGTTCCGCGACCTGCACGTGCAGCACCTGGCCTCGTTCTTCTCGAACCTGCGCGAATCGTTGCTGCGCCTGGCCCCGAAGGGGGACGGTCCGCCGCTGATCGGCCTGCTGACGCCGGGCCCGTACAACGAGACCTACTTCGAGCACGCGCTGCTGGCGCGCTACCTCGGCTTCGCGCTCGTCGAGGGCAGCGACCTGACGGTGCGCGACGGCCGCGTCTGGATGAAGACCGTCGACGGCCTGAAGCGGGTGCACGCGCTGCTGCGCCGCCAGGACGACGACTACTGCGATCCGCTCGAGCTGCGCTCCGATTCGGCGCTCGGCGTGGCCGGCCTCACCGACTGCGCACGCCGCGGCACCGTGCTGCTGGCCAATGCGCTCGGCTCGGGCGTGCTCGAATCCGGCGCGCTGCTCGGCTACCTGCCGCAGCTCAGCGAACAGCTGCTCGGCGAGCCGCTGCTGCTGCCGTCGGTCGCCACCTGGTGGCTGGGCGAGCCGGCGGCGTTCGACGACGCCTGGAAACGCATCGACCACCTGATCATCAAGCCGCTGGACCGCTCGGCCGGCGAGCCGGCGGTGTTCGGTGCCGACCTCTCCGACGACGAGCGCGTGCTGCTGCGGGCCCGCGTGGCGGCACGCCCGCAGCGCTACGTCGCGCAGGAGTGGGTGCACGTGTCGCAGGCACCGGTGCTCGAGCGCGAGCAGCGTGGCACCGCCCGCCATGGCGAACACCTGAGCGCGCGCACCGTCGGGCTGCGGGTGTTCGCGGTCGCGACGCCGAACGGCTGGCGCGTGATGCCCGGCGGCCTGACCCGCGTGGCCGGCGACGAAGACGACCGCGTGATCGGCATGCAGCGCGGCGGCCGCTCGAAGGACACCTGGGTGCTGTCCGACCGGCCGGTCAACGCGTCGTTCTCGCTGCTGACACGCACCGTGACGCCGGCCGACCTGGCGACGACCAAGGGCAACGTGCCGTCGCGCACCGCCGAGAACCTGTTCTGGTTCGGCCGCTACGGCGAGCGCTGCGATGCCTCGGCGCGGCTGCTGCGTGTCGCGGTGGCCGGTGTGCTGGGCAATGTCGATGCGCGCGCCGACGACCCGGAAGACGGCCTGACGCCGACGCTCGCGCTCGCGAAGCGCATGGGCCTGATCGACTCGCTCGACGACGTGGGCACCGAGCTGCTGCGCGCCGCGACGCACCCGGACGAAGGCCTGAGCGTGCGGCTGCGGCAACTGCTGCGCGTGGCCTTCAGCCTGCGCGACCGCCTGTCGGCCGACAACTGGCGCACGCTGAACCAGCTGATCGCCGACCCGGTGTTCCAGCGCGGCGGCTCGCTGGCGCTGGCGCTGGCCTGGCTGGACCGCGCGGTCACGTCGATGATGACGCTGTCGGGTTTCGTGCTCGACGGCATGACGCGCAGCACCTCGTGGCGCTTCCTGTCGATCGGGCGGCGCATCGAACGGCTGTCGACCCTGTGCCAGACGCTGAAGGTCGCCACGCGCGAAGGCCGCAGCAGCGGGCTCGACTGGCTGCTGGAGCTGACCGACTCCACCGTCACCTACCGTTCGCGCTACCTGGTGGCGCCGGAGTGGCTGCCGGTGCTCGACCTGCTGCTGCGCGACGACACCAACCCGCGCTCGGTGGCCTTCCAGGTGAAGGGGCTGGTGGAATACACCGACAGGCTCGAGCGCACGCACGGCCGCTTCGCGAGCGACGTGCTCGGGCCGGCGCAGGCGGCGCTGCTGGCGCTCGGTGCGCACGACCTGCACCCGGAGAGCGAGGCGCTGGCGGCGGTGATCGACCAGCTGCAGCGCGCCGCGTACACGGTGTCGGACGAGCTGACGCTGAAGTTCTTCTCGCACGCCGCGTCGCGCAGCGTGCTCTCGCTGGTCGCGTGATGCCGGCCGTCCGCTACACCGTCGAGCACGAGACGCGCTACGCGTACGCCGCGCCGGTGTCTCAATCGTGGCAACTGGCCCGGCTCGCGCCGCGTGACCTGCCGTGGCAGAAGCTGCTGGCGCATTCGCTGCAGATCGACCCGCCGCCCGACGAGCGTCACGAGGCGCCCGACAGCTTCGGCAACGCCGTCACGCATTTCGGGCTGCATGGCGCGCACCGGCTGCTGCGGGTGCGCATGGCCTGCACGGTCGAGGTGGGCACGCGGCCGGTGTGGGCGTCGGCGGCGCAGCCCTGGGAATCGGTGCGCGATGCGGTGCGCAACACACCGACACTCGGTGCGCTGGAGCCGGCGCGCATGTGCGAACCGACGGTGCTGGTGCCCTTGTCCGAAGGCGCGCGGCTGTATGCGCGGGCTGCGTTGGCGCCGGGCCGCGACTGGTTCGAATCGCTGTCGGCGCTGACGCAGGCGATCCATGACGATTTCGAGTTCGAGGCGGGTGCGACCACCGTCAGCACCTCGGTCGACGAGGTGCTGTACCAGAAGCGCGGCGTCTGCCAGGACTTCGCGCATTTGATGATCGCCTGCCTGCGCGGCCACGGGCTGCCGGCGCGCTACGTGTCGGGCTACCTGCTGACCGACCCGCCGCCAGGGCAGCCGCGGCTGCTCGGCGTCGATGCGTCGCATGCGTGGGTGGCCGCGTACTCGCCGGCGCACGGCTGGGTCGAGTTCGATCCCACCAACAACCAGCTGGCCGACGAGCGCTACATCACGCTCGCCTGGGGCGCCGACTTCGCCGACGTGGTGCCGCTGCGCGGCGTGATCCTGGGCGGTGGCGAGCAGCAGCTCGATGTGTCGGTGAGCGTGACGCCGGTTTGATGCGGGTTTCTGACCAGTTCATCTGAACAGCGAACGAATTCCCGGCGAAGGTCACTCAGCAACCATCGTCCCCGGGTGTGATTGGCGATCGGATCGAGTCGATCGGGGGGCCGTTTGAATGACACGTACCCGACCGTGAAGGCATCGGACATGAGCATCGAGCACTATGAGCAGGCCATCCACCGGTTCTGTGAGGCGCAGGGCCTGGAGGATCCGCACCAGCTGTTGAAGGATTGCCTGCTCTCGATCGACGGGTACCCGCTGCGGATCGAATTCATCGAGGCGATCGACCGGTGCCGCATCACGATCGATCTCGGGCCGCCACCGGCGTCCGTCGAACTCGCCTGCTGCCGGTTGCTGCTGCAATTCAACCACCAGGCCGATGGACTGCGGCAACCCGTGATGAGCCTGCGGCCGCAGACCGGTCACATCAGACTTTGCGTGCACCTCGAAGCGGCTGAGCTTGTCGACGCCGAGGTCCTCGGCGAGGTGATCGAAGGCCAGCTCGGGGGAATCGTCGATGCCTGGGAGGACGCATTGAGCGAGTTGCTGGAGAGGCCGTCCGCTGTCAGCGATGCTGCCGCGCAGTTTCCGATGTCGGCTCAATACTGAAGTGGCCAAGGGGGACATGCGATGAACCCTGTCAGCCAAAGAAAAATCGATCGGGCCGGCAAGGAGCGCGCCGAACCAGGCGACGCACCGCCCGCAACCCGCAAGCGCAGGGTCTTCGCGAAGGCACACGGGCGCAGCCGGAGCAATCGACCTTCGGAACGCGGCCCCGTGCTGCCGCCTCAACCCAGCCTGTCGCGGCACGTCGAGGACTGGCGTGCGGCCGCCGACGAGGTGGTGAATTTCCTGAAGCTGGCGCGCGAGCCCGGCGGAATGATCGCCAAGGTGAGCCGGCTGGCCGCGAAGCTGGAGAAGAAAGGCTACGTCGCGGTGGATCGCGATGCCACGGATCTCTTCGCGGGCTTTCCGGCCTACCGGATCGACATTCCGCTGCAGAAGCGACGCCCCACGTGGAATGACGCGAGAGACGCGTCGCAGCGCTTGCCGGTCTTCCTCAGTCGACATTTCAGGAGGGAGACCGGGTTGAGCAACGACGAGGGTGACAAGCACTACCACGTGATCAAGCCCACACCGGATCGTGGTTTCTTTACCCAGACCGCCTATGTGAGCACTGTCCTGCCCGGCTGGGCGACTTGCCGCGTTGAGGGCGCCGGCCTCAGTGTCGAGAGCGCGATGGGTGGCGCCGCGTCGACCGGGTCAGTCGTTGGTGGCATGACAGGTGCCGGCAACGCTCTTGGGGGCTTGATCGACGCCGCCGACCAGTTGCATGCCTTTATCGATATGAAGAGTGCCGCAAAGAAGGCGGCCATCGAGATCGTCACGAGTTTCCACGCGCTGCTGAAGGTGATGTGCCACGAGGCGGGGGAGGAGTGCGCTGCCGTACCGACCGACGCCGAATGGATCGCCGCAAGCCAATGCAGGCAGGCGTTCGCCCGGCATCCGAAGTTCGGGGCGGAGATGTCGGACATGAGCCTGCGGTGCCTGGTGGCCACCTGGCGCGATGTCGGCGTCGGTGCGCCGTCCGGCCTTGTCAGCCTGACCCGCATCGCTGTCGGCATCGCCGCGGCGGCAGACGGCGCCAACGAAGCGTTGTCGGCGGCGGCCGGTGCGTTGGGCGACGTGTCGTCGGGGGGGCTGGCGCCGATCGGCAGCGGCTTCGACATGGGTCACAGCACGTTCGAACACAAGGCCTGGGGCGAGAAGTTCCGCCTCGCCAAGGACACGATGGCTTGGCTGAAGGCCGTGAAGCACCTTCCGGTGAACGACGAGCAGTCACCGGAACACCAGGCTGATCGGGCGCTCTTCAACACGATGCTGCCCGCCTGCTGGCAGGCGCACCACGACATCGCGAAGCATGCCAAGTTCATGAAGCGCTGCTCCTATGTGCGCTTCTTCAAGGGGGTCGCCAACAGCGTCGTCGCATGGCCTCTGTGGGTCGCGGCAGTGGCCACCGGCGTCACCACTCTCGGCACCGTCCCCGCTGCGGTCAGCGGCAGCGTTGGAACTCTCTACCTGATTTCGATGGGCGCGAAGCTCGGCAGGAACGCGTGCCGCAAGCGAGACCAGAAGAACGACCAGCAGGCCGCCGATATCCTGATCGCGACGCAGTGCGGCGACGGGCTACGGAAGACGGTCCGCAAAGGGTGGTTCAAGGGCACGGCGACGCGGGGGACGTTCGTCGGCGGCGGCAAGGTGTTTGCCGGCAAGAAGACCCACCGGGTCGACGTGCAGCTGAGCCCGGCGATGGGCCTGGCCTGTTTCGCCACGCTGGTCGACAAGATCGTGCGCGACAAGCCGCTGGATCCGGAGGTGCACGTCGCGCTGATGAGGTTCATGATCAAGCAGGGTGTCACCGCACTCGAACTCAGCATGATCAAGCAGAGCGTGCTGGCCGCGGCCCGGATGCGCAAGGCCGCCGATGCGGCCCTCGACGACGAGGGCGACGAGTGGCATCGCCTGCTGGACCTGCAGAATCAGCTGGGTCCCTGCTTCGGGCTGCCCCGCGGCGCGACGAAGCTGTCGGACGGTGTCTTCCTCGAAAGCTTCTTCGGGGCGCGGCTGGCGCAGCGCGCGCAGAGCCATGCGCAGCAACATCCCGAGTGCCAGCGCCGGATCAAGGACTGCCTCGACGGAGCCGGCCGCCTGATGACGGAGCCGGCGCAGGGCCTGGAGCTGTTGAGCCGGGTGGCCAGCAACCTGGCCGAGGCGGCACCCAGCATCCACTACAGCCACTGCAGCGACGCCGAAATGCAGGGCATCGCCGATCAGCTGTTTCCTGGCATCCCACCGCAGCTGTTCCTGGAGAAGTGCGAGCACCTGCTGGCGATGGCCGACCAAGCCTGGCGCACAGGCGACCACTTCGAATGGCAGGTCGACGGTTTGCCGATGCACGACCTGGCGCCGTTTTGCCGGTTCGTTCGCGAGCAATGGAATCGCGATGTCAATGCGACCCGCAGCGTCCAGCGCGCGCTGGACGCCGCGCAGGACGAGGCCGGCCAGCACGAGATCCTGGCGTCCTTCAGCCGCTCCAGGCTCGAGGCCGCCCGGAACGGGATACCGGCCGTGCCCGGGCATGAGGCGGATGCCATGGCGGCGATGAAGTCCGCCATCGACAGCCACCTGCAAGCCCGCCATCCGATCGAGCCCGAGGGTTCCAGGGACAGCTACGTCCGCCGCATGGCGGTGGCCACGTCCGACCGGTATCCGTTGCCGTGGAACGAGTGCGACATCGGATTCACCCAGCGCTTGAACGACCGTGAAGGCTTTGCGTTGATGATCAACGCGGAGGTCGAACGCTGCATGGAGAAGGGGTCCGACCTGGTGCCGGCCGAGGTTCTCGACGTGCTTTCCGTGACCGACAAGCACACCGGTCGTCCCGATTACCGCGAACTGCTGAAACGCGAGGAATCCGGCGGCGATGGCAGCCGGCCGGTGATCAACATGCTGCTGATGAAGCAGGCAGATGACCTTGACCGCCTGGTGATGCCCGACGGACCGGGCTCGATCGCGCAGATCGGTACCAAGCTGGCGGCGCGGGGCGACGGTCTGCAGCTTCAGCAATCGCGGTGGAATGCCTCGAAGGACCGCATGCCGCAGATGCTGCAGTGGTCGAACGATCTCGGCGTGTGCTTCAAGCGCTACGCACGCGATGGTCGGCTGCGTCATCACAGCGTGATGGTCTCGCGCGCCAGGAATGGCTACGGCTTCCGTGTCTACGATCCCGCCACCGGCAAGGAGAGCCGCCTGCTCGAGGCACCCGACATGGGCTCTGCGATCAAGCAGTACATCGCGATGCACTCACGGGGGCGGCACGTCGACTCTGCCGCGCTGGATTTCGTCGACCTGTTCCGCGTGCAGGCCAGGCGGCAGGGCGCGTGAGGCACCTGGGCGGATGGCCGGCCTACAATCCGCCCCCTTGCTCCCACGCCGCCGCTGATGTTCAAGAACGCACTCCTCTACCGCATCGACCAATGGACCCCGCCCCCGCTTGACGAGGTGGAAGACCGCCTCGCCGGCAGCCGCTTCACCGCCTGCGGCGCGACGCAGCCCGAATCCGCCGGCTGGCTGCAGCCGCGCGGTGACAAGGAAGGCGCGCTGATCGAGAACATCGGCGGCCAGCTGGTGCTGCGCCTGGGCGTCGAGCGCAAGGCGGTGCCGTCGTCGGTGGTCAAGGCCGAGCTCGAAGCCCGGCTCGACCGCATCGAGGCCGAGACCGGTCGCCGCCCCAAGGGCAAGATCGCCAAGGAGCTGAAGGAAGAGATCGTGCAGGACCTGCTGCCGCGCGCCTTCCCGAAGCGCTCCGCCACGCTGGTGTGGATCGACGTGCGCGCCGGCTTCGTCGTGATCGACGCCGCCAGCACCGCCAAGGCCGACCGCGTCGTCACGATGCTGGTCGAGCTGCTCGGTGGCGGCATCCGGCTGAGCCTGGCCCAGAGCGCGATCTCGCCTGCCACCGCGATGGCCGAATGGCTGACCAGCAAGGAAGCGCCGGCCGGCTTCACGGTCGACCGCGAATGCGAGCTGAAGCAGCCCGACAGCGAGAAGGCCACCGTCAAGTACGCCCGCCACACGCTCGACATCGACGAGGTCGGCCAGCACATCGTGCAGGGCAAGCTGCCGACATCGCTTGCGATGACCTGGTCGTCGCGCGTGTCCTTCGTGCTGAGCGATGCGATGACGATCAAGAAGCTGAAGCTGCTCGACGTGGTGCTCGAAGGCGCCTCGACGGCCACCAAGGACGAGGACCACTTCGACGCCGATGTCGCGCTGGTCACCGGCGAGCTGCAGCAGCTGATCCCCGCGCTGATCGAGGCGCTGGGCGGCGAGCTGAACCGCGACGCCGTCACCGGTGCCGCGAAAGCGGCAACAGCAGCGTCGCCCCAGCCGCTGGCGGCCTGAGGGGCCTGCCGCGTCAGTGCTTGCAGCGCTGCGCGTAGCTCTCCTCCGAGCGCTGCAGGTCGGCGCGCTCGCCGTCGGTCATCGTCGCGGTCTGCCGGCGCTTGGCCGCGAGGATGCGCAGCAGCTCGTTGCACTGGTCGCTGGCGATGCGCGTCTGCTGCTGCTGTTGCTGGGCCGCCGTCTGGACCGAACGCTTGGCATCGCGCTCGTTGCGCCGGTCCTCGGCCACCCGCTGGCGCGCCGCCGCGTCGTCTTCGGAGCATTTCTGCCGGTATTCCTCGTGCAAGCCGCTGATCACGTCGCCGCGCACGCCGCGTGACGGGCCGGTGCGGATCGCCTCGGCGATGTCGGCGCAGGCCGAGCTGAGGTAGTTCACGTGATCGGCCGCCTTGGCCGGGCGCTGCACATAGGTGCCCGACGGCTGCTGGTAGGTGTTGCTCGGGGCCGCGCTGATGGTGCCGAGCGTCGAGCCGGCACCGCTGGTGCAGGGCCGGTCGGACAGGTAGGCCGAGTTGCCCGACTTGCATCGGTACATCGATTGCGCCGAAGCGGCCGGTGTCGCGGCCAGCGCTGCCGCCGCGACGACGGCACCGAACACGCCCCGCACGACGCGGGCCTTTGTCGATCTCTTCACGTTCCAACCCTCCTGTTGTTCTTGAGTCGGGAGGGATTCTGCTGCGTTCGTGCCGCCCGTCCATCCCTCAGGAGGGTGAACGGCGCAAGGTATTCACGATTTGCGCCTGCATCGCATCGGCCGCCGCGTCGCCCTGGCTCGCCTTGCTGCGCAGCACCGCGACCTCCATGTCGGGCAGCGGAGGGAGCTGGTGCCGCCCGTCGAGGATCTGCAGGCCTGCCGGCACGCTGCAGCGCGTGAGCGCCGCCACCGCGAGCCCCCCCTCGACCGCCGCGAGCTGGCCGACCAGGCTCTGGCTGTGCGTCACGGTGCGGTGCTGGCGCCGCTGCGCCGCCAGCGCGGCGAGCACCGCCTTGCGCGCCAGGCTGCCGGCCTCGTACATCGCGAGCGGCAGCGGCTCGCGCCGCCAGGCCTCGTGCTGCGCTGCGCCGACCCACACCATCGGCTCGCGGAACAGCAGCGTGCCGCGCTGCGGCCGGTCGCGCGTGACGATGGCCACGTCGATCTCGCCGCGCTCCACCTGCGGGATCAGCAGCGTGGATTGCGCGCACGACAGCGTGATCTCGACCAGCCCGTGGCGGCTCGCGAAGGTGCGCAGCACCGGCGCCAGGTAGGCCACCGCGTAGTCGTCGGGCACGCCCAGCCGCACATGGCCGCTGACGCGGGTGTCGTTCAGTGCGCCCAGCGCCTCGGCGTGCAGTTCGAGCAGGCGCCGCGCATAGCCGAGCAGCTCGTGGCCGGTCGGCGTCAGCGCCAGGTGGCGGGGGCCGCGCGTCAGCACCGGCCGGCCGACGGCCTCTTCGAGCTTGCGGATCTGCATGCTCAGCGCGGACTGCGATCGGTGCACCTGCGGCGCGGCCGCCGTCAGCGAGCCGGCATCGACCACGGCGACGAAGGCGCGCAGCCAGTCGAGCTGGAGGTCGGGGGTTCTCATGGAAATCGAATGGTAGCAAGCTGAACTATGCGCTTTACGGGATGCTGCGCCGCCTCGACGATGCCGGCATGAGCACACCCACCGCGACGCCTGCCGTGACCCCGTCAGCGCCCACCGCCTCGTCAACCGAGCGCGGCGTGCTGCTGATGACCGCCGGCGGCCTGCTGCTCGGCACGCTCGGCGTGTTCGTCGAAGAGGCCGACCAGCATCCGCTGATGGCGGTCTGCTTCCGCTGTGCGTTCGGCGGCCTGGCGCTGCTCGCCTGGGGCGCGGCCACCGGCCGCCTGCACGAGCTGCGGCTCGCGCCGCGGGCGTTCGCGGCCGCGCTCGCGTGCGGCGTGCTGATGGTGGTGAACTGGGCGCTGTTCTTCGCGGCGATCGATCGCACCTCGATCGGCGTCGCGACCGTGGTGTTCCACGTGCAGCCGCTGTGGGTGATGGGCTTCGGCGCGTGGTGGTTGCGCGAACGCATCGGCGCGCGGCGCTGGGCCGCGGCAGGGCTCGCGTTGCTCGGCCTGGCGCTGGCGACGGGCCTGGCCGGGCAGCCGCAGCGCGAGCTGGCATCGACGCGCTACCTGGCCGGCCTCGTGATGTGCCTCGGCGGCTCGCTCAGCTACGCGGCGGTCACGCTGATCGCGAAGCTGGTGCAGGGGGCGTCGTCGTTTGCGCTCGCGGCCTGGCAATGCGCGGTCGGCGTGCTGCTGACGGCCTGGTGGCCGCTGACGCAGGGCTGGCCCGCGCAGCCCGCGGCCTGGGGCTGACTGGCCGGGCTGGGCGTGATCCACACCGGCCTGGCGTATGTGCTGCTGTATGCCGGCATGGCACGGCTGCCGACCGGCCGCATCGCGCTGCTGCAGTTCGTCTACCCGTTCGCCGCGGTGGCCGTGGATTGGCTGGTGTATGGCCGCAGCCTGTCGGCGCTGCAGTCGGCGGGGATGCTGCTGATGGGCGCGGCGCTGGTCTACAAACCCTGCGCCGCTTCGAAGAACCCGCGCGCCGGCCGGTCTTCCGGCAGCACGTAGACCACCGCGCGTTCGTGCCCGAGCACCGGCGCCACGACCTGCTCGTAGAACGCCACCGGCACGACCACGCAGCCGAGCGAAATGCGGTTGTCGGCCGGCGAGTCCGAGGCGAGCCGCTGCGCGCGGCGCTCAGCCGCCGCCGCGGGGCGCAGCCGGTGGATCGCGAGCGAGGCCGCGTAGTCGAGCCAGACGATGTCTTCGCCGTGCAGGTTGCGCCCCGGCTGCGATTCGAAGCGGCCGGCCGGCGTGGTGCGCTCGAACGGGCGCAGGCTGGACGGCGCGCGGTGCGCGATGTCGGCGATCGCGGTATCGCCAGGGGCCAGGCCCAGCAGCGCCGGGGCGACGCCGAGCAGCCGGCCGTCCGCCGCATGGATGCGCAGCTGCGCCGCCTTCTTGTCGACCACCGCGAACGGCTTGCCCTGGTTGTCGTGGCTGTCGAGGATCCAGCGGGTGACGAGCCGGGCTTCGGGCGACGCGCCGGCATCGTCGGATGTCGAAGCTGCCGCACATGCCAGCGTGCTCACCGCCCACAGACCGGCAAGAATTGCCGATCGCACTGCTTTACCTGCAAATCGCATGGGCGGGGTCCTGGCTCGCTCGCGTGAAGATGGTGAATCGTAGGGAAGCCGGTCGCGGGATGTCCGTCGAAAAGCGCGACAAAGTGGACGCAGTTCGCTGTGCCGATGAGGCGCGCAAACCATCGCGCTGGCTATCCCACGGGCACGGGGATTGCCACGCATCGGCATGAAGCCATCACCGGTGCTGGAATGGGTGAACGCGGGCCTGATGGGCGTCGCGACGATCGCGCTGAGCCTGATAGCGCAGCCGCTGTCGCCCGCCCATCCGGAGCGGCTGGCGCACAACGCTCGGCACGCGGTGCCGGTGTACACGGCGAGGTCGCTGGATTTCGGTGCCGAGACGGCGTCGGCCGATGTGCGGCGCCTCGGCGACTGGGTCGTCAGCCGATCCGACAACCGCGGGCTGCCGTTCGTGCTGATTGACAAGCCGCGCGCGCACGTGTTCGCGTTCGATGCCACCGGCCGGCTGCTGGGCTCGGCGCCGGCGCTGCTGGGCGCGGCACGCGGCGACGATTCGGTGCCGGGCATCGGCGAGCGCCCCATCGCCGACATCAAGCCGTTCGAGCGCATCACGCCGGCCGGGCGTTTCGTCGGGCGCCCCGGCCACAACGCCAATGGGGAAGACATCGTCTGGGTCGACTACGACGCCGCGGTCTCCATGCACCGCGTGCGCACCACCAACCCGCGCGAGCGGCGCGCGCAGCGCCTCGCGTCGCCGGGCGTCGACGACAACCGCATCAGCTACGGCTGCATCAACCTGCCGCCGGCGTTCTACGACGGCGTGATCAGCCCGATGTTCAGCCGCGGTCGCGCAATGGTGTACCTGGTGCCCGACCGGCGCTCGCTTGCCGAGATGTTCGGCGTGCCCGAGGTGGCGCATTCCGCCACGCGCCTTGCGCAGGCGACGGTCTACAACTGACGTGCTTCCATTGAAAAAGGCCCGGCAGACGGTCGTCTGCCGGGCCTTCAGTCCGTTGCGACCTGGATCAGTTGCGGTCGGCGCGCGGTGCGAGCGGGTCGCTCGCGACCGTGCTGGACGAATCGCTGTTGTTCAAGGTCGTCGGCGGGTTCGCATTGTTCGAGTTGTTCGGGCTGACCTGGGTGTCCATGGTGGTCGGCTGAGCCGTCGTGTTCTGGTTCGTCGGCGTCGTGCTCTCGGTGGTCGACGTCGACGGGCCGTTCGGCTGGTTCTGGTCGGCACTCGCCGAACTGGGTGCCGAGGTGTTGCTCGAGGTCGACTGGGCCGACGACAGCGACACCACGGCCGCCAGTGCGGCAGCGGACACGAGGGTCAAGGTGGTGGACAGCTTTGTCATGATGTGACTCCTTTGCAGGTGTTGGAAGAGGTGACGCGCCGGCCCCGCCGGTCACATCCCGCTCTTTGGCCCGAAGACCCAAAGGCGCGGTATGGAAGGGTGGCAATCGGTGTGCCTTGTGGATGCGCTGCGCTCCCCGTGCCGCTGCCGCCTGTCTGTCGGATCGACCGGGCACGCCGACTGCCTTGGTGTGGCTACCATGCCTGCACGGTCGGTACGACGCGGGGCGAGCAGTTCAACCGAAAGGAAGCCGATGGTGTGGCGTGTGAGCTCGTGTGCGGCAAGCTGGACCCTCATGCTGGGGGCGGCGCTCGTGCCGGCGCTGGCGCCGACCCTCGCTGCAGCGCAGGATGCGGCCGCAGGCGCGCCGCAAGCCGCCGACCCGCCCGCCTCCGCCGCCTCCGAGCCCACCGCCGACGACGGCCCGCCGCGCCCGAAGCCCCCCGAGTTCGAGAAGCCGCGTCCGGACGAGGTGCCGAACGACGAGGCGCTGGTCGCGGCCGGCGCACGCATCGGCGAAGTCCGCTTCCAGCGGCTCAACCTCTTCGACACGCGCCTGCCCGAAGAAGACCGGCTGCTGTTCCGCTGGGCCAACAAGCTGCACCTGCTGACGCACGAGTCGGTGGTCGCGTCGCACCTGCTGTTCAAGCCGGGCGATCCCTACGACCCGCGGCGGCTGCGCGAGTCGGAGCGCATCATGCGCACCGAGTCGTACTTCCGCGATGCGCACATCCGGCCGATCGCCTGGCATGACGGCATCGTCGACCTCGAGGTCGTCACGCAGGACGTGTGGACGCTGAACCCCGGCGTGTCGCTCGGCCGCTCGGGCGGCAAGAACAGCAGCGGCTTCAGCCTGGAAGATTCCAACCTGCTCGGCCTCGGCAAGGAGCTCGGCTTCTCGTTCAAGTCCGAGGTCGACCGCAGCAGCAAGAAAGTGAGCTACCACGACAAGCACGTGCTCGACAGCTGGTGGGACCTGCAGGCCCAGTACTCCGACAACAGCGATGGCCACGTGCACGAGCTGATCGTCAGGCGGCCGTTCTATGCGCTGGACACGCCGTGGACGACCGGTGCGCAGGTGCGCGACGAGCAGCGTGTCGATTCCGTCTACGACCGCGGCGAGGTGCTGCGCCAGCTCGACGTGCGCGACCGCATGGTGTCGGCGTACGGCGGCTGGTCGGCCGGGCTGCGCGATGGCTGGGTGACGCGCTGGACCGCGGGCGTCTCGCTCGACGAACACCGCGCCACGCTGGCCGTGCCGCCGAACGAGGCGGTGCCACCGGGCACCGAACGCCAGCTGGTGTACCCGTGGATCGGCTTCGAGCTGATCGAGGATGCCTTCAGCGAGGTGCGCAACCAGGACCAGATCGGCAAGACCGAAGATGTCTCGCTCGGTTGGTTCGTGAACGGCAAGCTGGGCTATTCGCTGCCCGCGCTGGGCGCGGACCGGCGCGCCACGGTGTTCTCGCTGGGCGCCAAGGTGGGCCATGCGCTGACGCCGCGGCAGACGCTGCTGCTCGCAGGTTCGGCGGTCGGCCACGTCGAGGACGGGCAGTTGCAGAACTCGCTGTTCAAGGCAGAGGGCCGCTACTACCTGCGGCAGTCGGCGCGCCGCAGCTTCTTCATGGGCCTGTCGGCGCAGCGCGGCGTGCGGCTCGACGACGGCCAGCAGGTGCTGCTCGGCGGCGACAACGGGCTGCGCGGCTACCCGTTGCGCTACCAGAGCGGCGACGGCCGCTGGCTGTTCACGACCGAGCAGCGGGTGTTCACGAACTGGTACCCGTTCCGGCTCTTCAACGTCGGCGGTGCGGTGTTCTACGACATGGGGCGCACCTGGGGGCAGGGCGCGGTGGAGTCATCGCACAAGCTGCTGAAGGACGTGGGCTTCGGGCTGCGCCTGGGCAACAGCCGCACGTCGCTCGGCAACGTGATCCACGTCGACCTCGCGTTCCCGCTGGACGGCGACACCTCGATCAAGAAGGTGCAGTTCGTCGTCGAGGTGAAAGAGAGCTTCTAGGGCCGGGTGCCGAACACGCCACCGACCATCGGCAGGGCCGCGCGGTCGGTCGATGACACCTCAGGATGCACCAAGTGCCATACCTCCCCGGCAAGGCGTGGCTGTGCATGGTATGCGCGGGCGGCCGATTCCGGTACCGGTTCCAACCCATCCGACACATTGGGGATGACAGCGCGATGGCAACTCGTCGACAGTCGCGCGGATGGCGTGTAGCAAAGTGTGTCAGACAGGCGCGTTTGCGGTTAGATTTCCCGCAGGGGGAAGTTTGAATGCGCAGTGCGCGAGCACAGGATCTGCCGCCGTTCCACGTCACGGCGCGCCTGGACGAATCCGGGTCATGCGACGTCTTCGTGACCGATGGGCGGTCGGTGGGCCGCCACGCCCGGTCGTGGCCGGAGCTGCCGGCCTTGCGCCGGCTGTCGCAAGCCGCCGCTGAGGGCGACCTGCACGCGGGCCTCGCCTTGTTCGCCCAGCTGTTCCCGGGCATCGTCGGCGCCACGCTGCGCGGCAGCGAGCCGCGCCGCCTGAACCTGCAGCTCGACGCGGCCCTGCACGGCCTGCACTGGGAACTGGCAAGCGATGGCCACGGCCTGCTCGGCGAGCGCTGGCGGGTCGCGCGGCACCTGCTGGTCGACGACGACCGGCAGGCCGGCCCCGGCGCGGGGTCCGACGTCGATCCCGACACCGATCCTGCCGCCACCGTGCGGCGCGTGCCGCGGCGCGGGCCGCTGCGGGTGCTGCGGCTGGGCGATGCGGCGGGGCGTGCCGATGCGGTGCCGCCCGCGCTGCCGGCGCTCGACAGCGCGGCCGTGCTGTCGACCCGGCTGCCGCGCGATGCCGTGGCCGCCGACGCGATCGCCGGCCTGCTGGCCGAGCACGACGTGATCCGCCTGGACGCCGGCGTGCCGCACGAGCTGCTGGCGGGCGTGACCTGGTTGCGGCCGCCGAAGCTCTTCGTCGTCGCACCGGCGCCGGAGCAGCAGGTGGCGCGGCTCGCGCAGCGGCTGGCGGCGCTCGGGGCGAGCCTGCTGGTGGCGCCGCAGGGCTCCGGTGAAGCCCCGGGCGACGACGAGCACGGCTGGTTCGCGATGCTGTGCGAGCGGCTCTCGCAGGCCCAGCCGATCGCCGAGGCGGTGCGCGCGGTGCGCGGCGAGCCCGCTGCCGCATGGCTGCAGCTGTACGGCGACGGCGATGCGGTGCTGGTGCTGCCCGATGCGCGCGCGTCGGCCGGCAACGATGCGCGCCAGGTCACCTCGCTGTCGTTCGACTTCGTCGATTCCACCGGCTGGCTGCACCGCCTGGGCAGCGAACGCTACGCGAGCCTGCTGGCCGAGTTCCACCAGCGCTGCATCGCGCAGATCGAGCGCCACGGCGGCGTCGCCGACGACCCGCAGGGCGACGACGGCGTGATGTCGTACTTCGGCTACCCGGCCGCCAGCGAGCGCAGCGCCGAGCAGGCGGTGGCGGCGGGGCTGGCGATCGTGCAGTCGGTGGCCGGCATGTCGACGCCGGTGCAGGTGCGCATCGGCATCGCGACCGGGCGCGTCTCGGTGATGGCCGGCCAGCCGGTCGGCGTGTCGATCCACCTGGCCGCGCGCCTGCAGAGCAAGGCGGCACCCGGCACGGTGATGGTGTCCGACATGACGCTCGCGCTGGTGCAGCACCGCTTCACGGTGCAGCCGCTCGAGAACGCGCTGGCGCTGAAGGGCATCGAGGGCGCGCAGCGCGCCGGCGTGGTGCTGCACGACCGCAAGGAGCACCGGCTCGACGCGCTGCCGCGCCTCACCCCCTTCGTCGGCCGTGGCGAGGAACTGGCGGTGCTGCTGCGCCACTGGGACGCCTTGCAGGCCGGCGCGCTGCGCGTGCTGCAGTTGCACGGCGATGCCGGCATCGGCAAATCGCGGCTGGTGCGCGAGTTCCGGCACGGCCTGAAGGCACGCGGCGCGCTGTCGTTCGAATGCCGCTGCCTGCCCGACCACGCGAGCAGTGCCTTCCATGCGGTGATCGACGCGATGCACCACTGGCTGGGCGTGCGCGACGACGATGACGAGGCCACGCGCCGGCGCAAGCTCGCCGACGCGATGCCGGCCGGCCTGGACGCCGCGCAGGCGCTGCCGGTGGTGGCTGCGCTGCTGTCGCTGCCGGGCGAGCCGCTGGTCGGCACGCCGGAGCGGTTGCGCGAACGCACGCTCGCGACGCTGGTCGAGTGGTTCCAGCGCAGCGCGCAGGCCCGGCCGCTGTGCCTGGTGGTCGAAGACCTGCACTGGGTCGACCCGTCGACACGCGAGTTCCTCGGCCGGCTGCTGGCGAGTGGCGAGCAGGTGCCGATGCTGGTGCTGCTGACGCAGCGCACGAGTGGTGACAACCCCGCCGCCGCGCCATGGCAGCCCGCGGTCGTGCACGAGACCATCGAGCTGCACGGCCTGCGCCCCGATGAATCGCGCCGGCTGCTGAAACAGGCCTGCGGCGAATCGCTGCTGCCGGCCGGCGTGGTGCGCTTGCTGGCCGGGCGCTCCGACGGCGTGCCGCTGTTCCTCGAGGAATCGGCGCGCATGGTGGTCGAGCAGAGCGCGACGCTCGACGAGATGCTGCCGCAGTCGCTCGACGTGCCGGGCAGCCTGCAGGACCTGCTGATGGCGCGCCTCGACCGGCTCGGCCCGGCGCGCGCGATCGCGCAATTCGGTGCGGTGCTCGGGCGCGAGTTTCCGGTCGCGCTGCTGCAGCAGGTGCTGGCGCACGGCGGGCGCCCGATGACGCCGCAGGAGTTGACGGCGCAGCTCGACCTGATCGAGCAATCGGGGCTGCTGACGAGTGCCGGCGGTACCGACGGCGCGGGCGAGCGGCGCTGCGCGTTCAAGCACGCGCTGGTGCGCGACATCGCCTACCAGTCGCTGTGGACGCGCGACCGCCAACTGGTGCACCGCGCCGTGGCAGCGGTGCTGCGCGCCTCGTGGCCCGAGCTCGCGCAGCGCCAGCCCGAGCTGCTCGCCCACCACCAGACCGAGGCCGGCCTGGCGGCCGAGGCGCTCGGGCAGTGGGAGGTCGCCGCGCGGCTGGCCGCCTCGCGCTCGGCGCACGACGAAGCCATCCAGCACCTGCAGCGCGCACTGGCATTGCTGGGCAGCCACCCGCAGGAACCGGAGCGTCGAAGCATCGAGCTGCGGCTGCAGCTGCTGCTCGCGTCGCGCTACATCGCGACCGAAGGCTATGGCGCGCCGCCGGTCGAGCGCGCCTATGCGCGCGCCGAGCAGCTGGGCGACGAACTCGGCGACCCGGGGGCCCGGCTGAAGGCGCAGCTCGGGCTGGAGGGCTACCACTTCATGCGCGCGGATTTCCCACGCGCCCACGAGATCGCGCGCCGCGCCGAGGCGCTGGCCGAGCAGAGCGGCGACACGATGGCGCGGCTGCAGGTGCGCTGGGCCACGGCCAACATCCTGTTCCACGAGGGCCACGGGCTGGCCGCGGTGCAGCGCATGGACGAGTGCCTGGCGGTGTACCGGCCGGAGCACCACCGCCGCGCCGCGGTGCAGGACCCGGGCGTGATGTGCCTGTGCTACTCGGCCTGGGGCCAGTGGGAGCTGGGCCATCCGGACGACGCGCTGGCGCGCATCGACCGCGTGCAGCAGCTCGCGCGCACGCTCGACCACAAGTTCAGCCTCGGCGAGGCCTTCGGCTTTGCCGCCAACGTGCACCGCTACCGCGGCGAGCACGCGCAGGCGCTGGCCTGCGCCGAGCAGGCGATCGCGATCTGCGACGAAGGCGGCTTCGCGGTGTGGCTGGCGCACGCGCATGTGATGCACGGCTGGCTGCAGTGCGAGCGCGGGTTGCACGACGAGGGCGTTGCCGAGATGCGCGAGGGCCTGGCGCTGTGGGCGCGCAGCGGTGCGGTGGTCACGCGGCCGCTGTACCTGACGCTGCTGGCCGAGGGCCTGGCGCGCGGCGGCGACCTGGTGCAAGGGCTCGCGCGGCTCGACGAGGCGATGGGCATCGTGCAGGCGCATGGCGAGCGCTACTACGAGGCCGAGGTGCGCCGGCTGATCGCCGAGCTGACGCTGCGCCGCGACGGGCCGTTGCTACCGGCGGCACGCCGCGTGGCCGAGCAGGGCCTGCAGGCGGCGCACGCGCTGGCGATGCAGCAGCACAAGCGCGGTTTCGCGCTGCGCAGCGCCACCAGCCTGGCGCGGCTGTGGCATGAGGACGGCCGCACGCGGGAGGCGCTGCAGCTGTTGAAGCCGGCCCATGCGTCGTTCACCGAAGGGCTGGAGACGCACGATCTGCGACAGGCGCGAGAGCTGCTGCGGTCCATGAGTTGAGCTTTTGACGCGGCAACGCGGGGAGGCGGTGATGACGACCAACAGGAAGTTCCGGCCCGGGTCGGTCGAGAAGGGCCTGCCGACCTGGTCCGACGCACAGGCGACCGACTACGTGCGCAACCGCATGCTGTTCGACTGGCTGTGCGATTGGCGAGACCTGCGGCCGCACGATCCGCAGAGCCTGCCGGCGCAGCGCGATGCGCTGTTCGAGGCGCTGCTGAAACGCTCGGACTTGAAGGGCGTGCTGACCTTTCGCAGCCGCGCGATCCACCACCTGAGCGAGTACGAGCCCAAGGACAGCCTGGCAGGGGAAGACCCGACGTTCGGGCACAAGAACGTGCACCTGGTGATGCGGGCCGAAGACATCGCGTTCGTGCTGCGCAATGAAGGCAAGGCCTTCAGCAACGAGGCGTACAACAAGCTGGGCTCCGGCACCTTCCTGCTCGGGCTCGACGACGAGAAGATGCGCAGGCGCCAGCGCGAAGCGGCGAAGGTCGCGCTGGGCTACTCCGGATCGACCGTGTCGCAGCTGGCCGCGCTGGCGTTCGACGAAGCGGCGCCGATCTCGCTGCGCGCGCCGCACTTCGACCTCGCGGAGTTGGCCGAGCAGGCCGCGCTGCGCTTCTGCAGCCGGTTGTTCGGCTTCGCGACCGGCGACTATCCGTTGCTGGAGAAGGCGCTGCGGGGCGCCTACATGGCGTTGACGCACCAGATCCTGGGCCGGCATTTCGTCAGTGATCCGGTGCCGCTGGCGGTGGCCCGCGACGCGATGGGCCTGCTGTTTGCGCGCTCCTGCGAGCTGATCGACGAGTACCAGCGCGATCCGGAGAACCTCCCGACCGGTGTGGACCTGCGGATCGACCTGGTGCACGGCTTCGATCCGGCGATGCAACTCCTCGCGCGCGATGCCGGCGACCTCAGCGGCGAGGAACTCGGCGTGATGGTGGTCGGCGTGATGGCCGGCATGGTCGGCAACGTGCAGGCGGCGGTGTGCTCGGCCCTGTACGAGTTCTTCCGCAACGGGCTGGTCGAGCCGCTGCGCAACAAGCTGCGCGACAAGGAAGATCCGCTGGACCTGTGGCCGTGGATTGCCGAGGCGCTGCGCCTGAACCCGCCGGCCGCCTACCTGCCGCGCCGGGTGACCGCGGACATCGAGCTGCCGGGCAAGGCAAGGCTGGCGAAGAACAACGAGTGCGTGCTGTCCATCGTCGCGGCTTTGCGTGCCGAGGGCACGGTTTTCCAGGGTGCGTTCGATGGCAAGGGAGAGGTTTCCACGAAGCCGCCGGCCGAAGCTCATCCGCTGATCTTCGGCCTGGACGGCGGCCCGTCGCCGCACGGTCTGCATTCGTGCATCGGCAACATGCTCGTGCGGCCGCTGGTCAGCGAGATCGTGCGCCGCGTGCTGCTGCTGCGCGGCCTGGCCGAGGCGATCGACCCGGAAGACGGCACGGTGGCGGGCCTGGAGCGCCGTTGGGGCTTCACCTGCAAGCGTTATCCGCTGAGCTGCCGGCTCGACCGCCAGCATGCGCTGAACGTGTCGATGCGCGTGAAGTCGCCGATCGCCGTGCATGCCGAGATGCTGCGTTTGGTGATCCGCGCCGGCGCGCCCCGCATCGAGTGGGCGCTTCGCGAATCGCGGCACATCCATTTCGCGTGGTTCGAGTTCATCGAGAACGACAACCGGCTGGTGCTGCACACGGTGTACGACGGGCTGTTCGAGTCGTACATCGAGCATTTCGCGCTGGCGGTGGGCGAGCTGTTCGACAAGATCTTCGAGCACATCGAAGACCCGCCGCCGATGCCGGTCAACAAGTACCCCGGCGCCTTCATCGACCTGATCCGCCGCAATGACCGGCCGGTGGCGGCGGGCTACTTCTTCAGCGCCTACCCGGCCGCCGAGACGGCGCAGATCCGGCGCGTGCTGGCGATCGAGCCATGAAGAGCCCTCCGCGCAAGCCGGCCACGTCACGCACGCCGTGGGGCGATCACTTCGACCATGTGCAGCGCATCGTGCTGTGCACGCCGAAGCAACTGGGAGTGCAGCACTTGCTGCTCAAGTTCAACGGGAAGGGCTCGCCGGCGCGCAGGTTCCTCAGGAAGCTGAGCAAGGACGTGACATACACGTCGCGGGCGCGCGATCCCGATTCGGATCCCCAGCTCAGCGTCGGCTTCACCTACCGCGGGCTGGAAGCGCTGGGCCTGCCTTGCCACGTGCAGCTGGTGCTGCAGAAGCTCGCACCGTCGTTCCACCTCGGCGCGCCGGTGCAGGCCGCCACGCGGCTGGGCGACACGGGATCGAGTGCACCGGATCGCTGGGACAGCGACTTTCAGCTTGAAGCGCTGCATGCCGTGATCAGCCTTCACTACAAGGACGATGCGTGCGCTGCCAAGCTGGTGGAGCGCGTGCGCGGACTGGCCGGCGAGTTCGATGTGCGAGTGGCCGAGAAACCGTTGCGGGGTGAGAACTTCACGCACGGCAAGACGGAGGAGCGCTGGGTGCACTTCGGCTATCGCGACGGCCTGTCGAAGGTGGGCATCCGCGGCTGGTCGGATGATCCGAACCGGACGGGGACGCTGTTGCCGGTCTCGATGCACAACCCCGGCGAGTTCCTGCTCGGCCACCCGGACGACGGCGGCGCGAACCCGTGGGCGTTGGCCGCGCAGCCGCAGGCCGTCAGGTCGTTCTTCTGCGAGGCGAGCTTTGGCGTGCTGCGGCAGATGGAGCAGGACGAGCCGGCGTTCCGCGGCTACCTGGAGGAGCAGGCCAAGCGGATCGTCAAAGGCAGCGGTGGTGCGATCAAGGAAGCCTCGGCGATCGAGCTCGTGCGGGCCAAACTGTGTGGCCGCTTTCGGGACGGTCAGCGCATCCACCCCGAGACGCAGGAACCTGTCGGCGAGCCCGAAGGTGATTTCAACTACGAGAGCGACGCGAAAGGCGAGGGCTGCCCGTTCGGGGCCCACGTCCGCCGCATGAACCCGCGTGGCGGCGAGATCGCGCACCAGCGGCGGCATCGCCCGCTGCTGCGTCGTGGTGCGCCTTACGGGAGAACGTGGGAGGAAGACAAATCGGCCGATGCCGAGCGCGGCCTGCTCGGCCTGTTCTTCTGCAGCAGCATCGAGAACCAGTTCGAGCACCTGCTCGGCGAATGGGCCGACCGTGTGCCGATGGGCAACCTCGACGAGGGCCGTGCGAAGGATCCGCTGGCCTCGCACCATGAGGATCCCGATGCGAACTTCGTGCTGCCGGGCGATGCGATGAAGCGCGTCGGCGTGACGGAGTTCAAGGGCCTGAAACCGTTCGTGCGCACGCGCGGCACCGCCTACCTGCTGTACCCGACGAGCGACGGCCTGGAACAGCTCGCGACCGAGGACCACGGCCACCTGTGGGTCGACGAGGTGGACCGGGAAGCCTTCGAATGACGGTGCAAAAGAGCGCGCCGCTCGACACCGGAGAAGACTTCGTCGAACTGCCCGAGCCGCTGACCGAGCGCCCGCCCGCCGATCGCTTCTGCGACCTGGTGCTGACGGGAGGTGTCGCGAGCGGCGTCGTCTACCCGTGGGCGATCCTCGAGATCGCGCGGGCATTCCGCTTCAAGAGCATCGGCGGTACGTCGGTGGGTGCGATGGCGGCGGCGCTCGCGGCGGCGGCGGAGTACGGGCGGCGCAACGGCTACGACGATGGCTTCGAGGTGCTGCGGCGCGCGCCGGGCGATCTGGCGAAGCCCGGGCCGCGCGGGCTGCGCACGAAGATGCTGTCGCTGTTCCAGCCGGCGCCCGACGGGCAGCGCTTGTTCGACCTGTTCGTGGGCGCGGTCGACATCTATGGCGAGACACGCCGCAGCCGGGTGCCACGCTGGCTGCGGTTGCTGTGGCCGATCTTGTCCAGCTACCGCGTGCCGGCCCTTTGGGGCGCCGCCCTCGGGCTGTTGATCGGTCGGGGCAATGGGGCAGGGTTGCTGCTGACCATACCGGTCTGCGCCTTGCTGGCTGTCGTCTGGCTGGGTCTTCGGCCGGATCTGATCAAGGGCCTGGTGAAGAACGACCTCGGGCTGTGCCGCGGCAAGACGCAACCGGGCCGCGACCCGAAGACCGACCCCGGTCTCGTCGAATGGCTGGACAAGGGCATCCAGTTGGCCGCCGGCCTCGGCCGCGAGGACGCACCATTGACCTTCCGCGACCTGTGGTCGGCGCCGGCCTCGCCGGGCGCGCCGCGCGTGGCGGTGCGCGATGGCGACGAGCGCCGGCTGCGCTCGATCAACCTGGAGCTGATCACGACCAACGTGACGCACGGCCGGCCGTACCGGCTGCCGCTGCAGGACGAGACCGACCGCGTGTACTTCGAGCCCGAGGCGCTGCGGCTGTTCTTTCCGGACCGCGTGGTCGACGCGATGGTGAAGGTGGCGCGGCCCTATGCGCCGGCCAGCGAGTTCGACCCGCCGGCCGGTGAGGCCGCGAAGAGTGAAGGGCTGCTGGAGCTGCCGCGCGGCGACCTGCCGATCCTCGTCGCGGCGCGCCTGAGCCTGAGCTTTCCGCTGCTGTTCTCGGCGGTGCCGCTGTGGGCGGTCGACCACGAGATGCCGCGCAAGGACCGGCAGCTGAAGCGCTGCTGGTTCTCCGATGGCGGGCTGTGCTCGAACTTCCCGATCCACCTGTTCGATGCGGCGGTGCCGCGCTGGCCGACCTTCGGGCTGTGGCTGGGCCAGCGCAACCCGTTCCGGCGCAACGTGTTCGTGTGGCTGCCCGAGACGCACCTGCAGGGCAGCCGCGACAGCTGGCAGCGTTTCGACCCGACCGACCCCGGCACGCCGGTGCAGGCGCGCGAGCGTGCGGACAAGCCGCTGGGTTTTCTCGCGGGCTTCCTGCTGGCGGCCGGCCTGACCGCGAAGGACTGGCAGGACCACAGCGCGATGCGCCTGGCCACCGCGCGCAACCGCGTCGCACGGCTCGCGCTGCGGCCGGGCGAGGGCGAGCTGCACATCGGCATGCCACGCAAGCGCATCCTGCGGATGGCACGGCGCTACGGTACGGCGAGCGGCAAGTTGTTCGTCGAGCGCTATGCCGATGCGCCGGGCGAGCGTGCGACGCCGGCGTGGCAGGAGCAGCGCTGGGTGCGGCTGCAGGCGCTGCTGGTCGGGCTGCGCGGCTGGTTGAAGGGCGCGGCCTCGGCGGCAGCGAGCCAGGCGCATGCGGTGCCGATGGGGGAGGCGATCGATGATGCCAGGCACGGGCCTCCGCTGAGGGGTGGCGATGACGGCGCACGCGCGTTGAGCGATGAAGAGGCCGAGCAGCTGCAGGCCTTGCTGGCGGGCATCGAGCAGTTGGAGGAGCGGTTCCGGGTCAACGACGCGCGGCAGCCGTACAAGCCGATGCCGGCGCCGGAGTTGCGGCTGCGCACGCCGGTGTGATCGAAGGCGGCGCCGCAAATCCGTTCGCCCTGAGCCTGTCGAAGGGTCTGCTCGCATCGAGCCAGGGCTTCGACAAGCTCAGCCCGAACGGTCAGACGGCATCCGCCGCGGCAGCGCGCGCCAGTTGCGACAGCTTCTTCACCAGCGCCTCGAAGCGCTCCGCCGGCGTGTTGCCATAGCCGAGCACGAGCCCGTTGTCGTCGGCCGAGGGCTGCAGCGCAAAGCTCGACAGTGCCGCCGGCGCCATTCCGTGCCGCAGCGCTGCGGCGGCGATGCGGGCATCGGTGTACTCGCCCGGCAGCCGCACCGTGAGGTGCATGCCGCAATGCCCGCCGTCGATCGCATGCGGCACGCGCAGGTGGCGCGACAGCGCCTCGCGCAATGCGACCTGCCGCTCGCGGTACAGCCGCCGCATGCGCCCCAGGTGCCGGCCGAACGCACCGCTCTCGATGAAATCGCCGAGCGCCAGCTGCTCGTGCCGATGCCCACCGCGCAGCAGTTGCCCGAGCGGCGCCTGCAGCCTCGCGGCGAGCGCCTCCGGCAGCACCAGGAAGCCCAGCCGCAGCGACGGGAACATCGTCTTGCTGAAGGTGCCCACGTACAGCACCGGCGCCTGCGCGACCAGGCCCTGCATCGCGCCGATCGGCTCGCCGGCGTGGCGGAACTCGCTGTCGTAGTCGTCCTCGATGATCCACGCGCCATGGCGTTGCGCCTGCGCGATCAGGTCGAGCCGGCGCGCCGCGCTCATCACCGCGCCCGACGGGTACTGGTGCGACGGCGTCGCGTAGATCAGCCGCGGCGGCCGCGCGGCCCAGTCGCTCTCGCGCACGCACAGCCCTTCGGCATCGACGCGCATCGGCACGATCTGCAGGTCGGCCGCATGCATCGCGGTGCGGGCGCCGCGGTAGCCAGGGTCCTCGACCCACACGGTGTCTCCGGGGTTCGTCAGCAGCCGCGCGCACAGCGCCAGCGCCTCCATCGCGCCTTCGGTGACGACGACCTGTTCGGCCTCGCAGCGCACGCCGCGCGCGACGCTCAGGTGGCGGGCGATCGAGCGGCGCAGCGCCGGTTCGCCGAGCGGGTTGCCATAGCCCAGCGTCGACGGACCGGCGCGGCCCATCGCGCGATCGAGTGCCCGGCGCCATTCGGCCAGCGGGAACTGCGCCAGTGCGGGCACGCCGGGGCGCAACGCCGCATCGCCATCGGTCTGTGCGGGCTCGGACTGGATAGGCGACAGGCGCCGGGCGATCGCAGGCGGTGCCGCCGGTGCGGCGTGCTGCACCGGCTTGCCTTGCGCTGTACGGGCAGTGCGAGCCGGCCGGGTCAGCGCCGCGACGCGCGTGCCCTGTCGATCGGGCAGCAGGTAGCCTTCGGCCGCGAGCAGGTCGTACACAGCCGTCACGGTGTTGCGCGAAATCCCGAGCGCCTCGGCGAGGGCCCGCGAACCCGGCAGGCGGGTGCCCGGCGCCAGCGTTGCACCGAGGATCGCGTGCTTCAGCCGGTCGTGCAGCTGGCGTTGCAGCGAGGCCGGGCCGCGCTCGCGCGAGAGCGGCGCATCGAGCAGGGCCTGCGGCACGTGGGTTGTCATCGTGGCTCCATGAAAATCGCCATGCGTGGCGCTTTTCAAGGTGCCACACCGGCGCTACTGTAGAGCACCCTGAACCGAACCTCCCGCAAGGACGACGACGATGACCTGGCTCACCCCCCTCCGACTGCAAGGCTCGCACGGTTCGCTCGAGCCGCTCTCCATCGACCACGAGCGGGACCTGATCGCCGCCGTCAGCGACGGAGAGCTGTGGAACCTCTGGTACACCGCGATCCCGGCGCCGCAGGCGATGCGGGCCGAGATAGAGCGCCGCCTCGACCTGCAGCGCAAGGGCTCGATGCTGCCGTTCACGACGCGCGATGCCGCGGGCCGCATCGTCGGCATGACGACCTTCATGAACATCGACGCGGTGAACCAGCGTGTCGAGATCGGCTCCACCTGGACGGCGGCGAGCGTGCAGCGCAGCGGCTTCAACACCGAATGCAAGCTGCTGCTGCTGACGCATGCGTTCGCCGAGGAGGCCATCGCGGTCGAGTTCCGCACCAACTTCTTCAACCAGCAGAGCCGACGCGCGATCGAACGCCTGGGCGCCAAGCTCGACGGCATCCTGCGCAGCCACCAGCGCATGCCCAACGGGCTGCTGCGCGACACCTGCGTCTACAGCATCACGCGCGCCGAGTGGCCGGCGGTGCGGGCGCACCTGCAGTGGCAGCTGGACAAGCCGCGCTGAGCCATCCGCGCTGAGCGAAGTGCCTGTGAGAATGCAGGCATGCCCTTGCCCTCCGACCCGCCCACCACCGTCCCGCTGCGCCCCCGCCTCTCCCTGCAAACCCTGACCCGCGGCGACGGCCTGCTCGGCATGCGCGCGATGAACGGCTTCGGCCCGCGCAGCCAGAAGCTCAGCGTCGCGCGCATCGAGTGGACCTACGAGGCCGCGCCCGGCCTGCTCTGGGAAACGCCGGCGCCGACCAGCGTGCTCGGCAAGCGGCCGTCGCCGACCGAGCTGTTGCGCGGCGCGTGGAACGAGCGCGTGGTGCTCGAGCGCGACCTGGCCGGCGAGGCCGATGCGATGGACCTGCTGTGGTCCACCGGCTTGCGCCCGCTGCCGATGCAGGCGCTGCAGTGGCGCAGCGCCGAAGCCGGCGAGGGCCATCCGCAGCTGTGGACCCTGCCCGAAGAAGTGCAGTTCGGCGCCTTCTGGCTCGACCAGGTGCCGCGCCTGCAGGGCCTCGGCTGGTCGGTGGTGGTGGCGCCGGGCTTCGCGCACATGAGCTCGCCGGTGGAGCGCTGGCGGTTGCTGATCGATCCGCTCACCGGCGCCGAGCAGGGGCGCGAGCTGGTCGACGCACCGTCGCGCCACCAGGTGCCGCTCGCGTCGCTGGCCCAGCCCAAGCGCGAGGGCTCGTTCATGGTGAGCCTCGGGATCGAGGTCGACGGCGAGCCGGTCGACCTGGCGCCGCTGCTGGTCGACCTGTTCAAGCGCGAGCCGCGCTGGCTCGACGCGCAGCAGGTCGCAGACATCCCCGACGACAAGATCGTGATGCTGCGCCGGGGCAAGGGCGGGCGCGGCATCGAATCGCCGGCCGGCCCGCTGAAGGCCATCGTCAGCGCGATGCTCGACCTGCTGACCGATCCGAAGCGGCAGGAAGGCCCGATGAAGCTGTCCAACTGGGAGGCCCAGCGCATCGAGGCGCTGCGGCTCAGCCTGATGGACACGCAGGCGGCGCGCGCCGGCGAGCACGGCCGCTGGCAGCTGCAGGGCGATGCCGGCCTGACCGAGCTGACGCAGCGGCTGCGCGCGGCCGGCACGCCGCCGCCGGTGGAGTCGCCCGCCGGCCTCGGGCTCGACCTGCGCGCGTACCAGCGGCACGGCGTGGCCTGGCTGCAGTACCTGCGTGAGCAGCACCTCGCCGGCATCCTGGCCGACGACATGGGGCTCGGCAAGACGGCGCAGGTGCTGGCCCACCTGTTGATCGAGCAGCAGGCCGGTCGGCTCGACCTGCCGGCCCTCGTGGTGCTGCCGACCTCGCTGATCGCGAACTGGCAGGCCGAGGCGGCACGCATCGCGCCCGCACTGCGCGTGCTGACGCTGCAGGGCGCCGACCGATCGAAGCGCTTCGGCGATGCCGCTGGCCACGACTTGGTGCTGACGACCTACCCGCTGCTGTGGCGCGACATCGGCACGCTCGCGCAGCAGCCCTGGCACCTGGTGGTGCTCGATGAAGCGCAGATGGTGAAGAACGCCGCCAGCCGCGCGGCCACCGCGCTGCGCCGGCTGCAATCGCGCCACCGGCTGTGCGTGACCGGCACGCCGCTCGAAAACCACCTTGGCGAGCTGTGGGCGCATTTCGATTTCCTGATGCCGGGCTTCCTCGGCGACTCTCGCTCTTTCGAGAGAACTTGGCGCAAGCCGATCGAGACGCAGGGCGAGACGCTGCGCGCGCAGTTGCTGGCGCAGCGCGTGCGGCCCTTCATCCTGCGGCGCCGCAAGGACGAGGTCGCGACCGAGCTGAAGCCCTTGACCGAGATCGTCCACCGCGTGCAGCTCGAAGGCCAGCAGCGCGCGCTGTACGAGAGCGTGCGCGTGGCCGCCGACGAGCTGGTGCGGCGGCTGCTGAAGCGCACCGGCTTTGGCGGCGCGCAGATCAGCATTCTCGATGCGCTGCTGAAGCTGCGGCAGGTCTGCTGCGACCCGTACCTGCTGAAGGGCACCGCGATGGCGCCGACGATGGAGCGCGCGAAGCTGGAGTGGCTGCGCGCGACGCTGCCGGAGTTGCTGGAGGAAGGCCGGCGCATCCTGGTGTTCTCGCAGTTCACCGAGATGCTCGGGCTGGTGGCCGACGAACTGAACGCGCTGAACCTGCCGCACCTGACGCTGACCGGCGAGACGCCGCCGGCCGAGCGCGGCGACGTGGTGCGGCGCTTCCAGCAGCGCGAACGGCCGCTGATGCTGCTGAGCCTGAAGGCCGGCGGGGTCGGCTTGAACCTGACGGCCGCCGACACCGTGATCCACCTCGACCCGTGGTGGAACCCGGCGGTGGAGCAGCAGGCGACCGCGCGCGCCCACCGCATCGGCCAGGACCAACCGGTGTTCGTCTACAAGCTGGTGGTGGAAGGCAGCATCGAGGAGCGCATGCTGGCGCTGCAGCAACGCAAGGAGGCGCTGGCCGAAGGCGTGCTGGGTGTCGACGGCGAGGCAACGGTGAAGTTCAGCGAGGCGGATTTGAAGGCGTTGCTGGCGCCGTTGGCGTGACGGACCGGCAGGCTGCTCAGCAGAGCGGGCGTTTCGTGTATTTCGAGTGATTCGAGTACGATCGGGGCGTGAATTCCAAGTCCTCCACCAACGCCCGCAGGTCGGCATCGCAGCGCTCCGCATTGCCACCCCTGGGTGAGACACAACTGGTGCTGCGTGTGTCAGTGCCGACCGATCGTCTGATTTCGATCATCGGACGGCACGTCCGTTTGACACCTGCGACTCGGATGGCGCTTCAGCGCGATCTGTCGGACGCGCTGCAAGGCGCCGGTGCTGAACTTTCTGCGAGTACGAGCACCACCGGCGAAAGCGCAACGCGGCCGGATGACGTGCTGACCACCGAACAGGCGGCCAAGTTGCTGGGTGTGTCGCGTCCGTTCGTGGTTCGGTTGATCGACGGCGGCGCCATCGCGTTGCATCAACGCGTCGGCAATCAGCGCCGGGTGCTCAGGAGCAACGTCCTTGCATGGCAATCTGCGGAACGCTTGCGTCAGGCCAAGGCATTGAAGCGACTCGCGGGTGATCTCGACGACGAGATTTTCGGCGCACCGTGAATCCTGTGGTGGCCGACGCAGACACGTTGTTTGCCGCAACAACGCGGGGCTTGCTCGTCTACCTGGACTCTGCAGGCGATGGGCATCGAGGTGCGGCGGCCCGACGACTTTCTCTCGGATCTGCTCTCAAGGTCCAAGGCCGGCTTCATCGCGGCATTTCGGCACTTCCGGCAGGACCTGACGTCACGGCCTGATCCACAGGCAATGCTCGACGCCTTGCGTCGTGATGGTCTTGAGCAGACAGGGACCTTGCTCTCGGTGGCGATGTCGTCGGGGGCGAGGCTCTGAGCAGCGCGCCGACACCAGCCAGATCGGCCAGCGCCGCACCAAGCGCGGCAAACCTGAACCTGTAGCCCGCCGCCAGCGCAGCGCGCGGCACCGCGTTCTGCCCGTCGAGCAGCAGCGTCGACATCTCGCCCGCCAGCGCGCGCATCGGTGCGGCCGGCATGTGCAGCCATACGCGGCGGCCGAACGACGCCGCCGTGGCCGAGGCGAACGCCGCTTGCGGCAAGGTCTCGGGTGCGACGGCGTTCACTGCACCGTCGACGTCATTCCGGGCCATCGCGAAGCGGATCATTCCGACCGCGTCATCCAGGTGGATCCATGGCGCCGCCTGCCGCCCGCTGCCGAGCACCGCACCCAGCCCGAGCCGCGCAGCCAGTGCCAGCATCGGGTACGCGCCGTCACCGCGCCCGAGCACCACGCCGAAGCGCATCCGCACGACGCGCACGCCCAGCGCCTCGGCACGTCGTGCCTCGTGCTCGATCGCCGCGCACAGGTCGGACTGGAACTCGCCGGCGCGTGCCGGGCCCGTCTCGTCCAGCGGCTCGAACGCGCCCTCCGGCGACGCCCCATAGAACCCCACCGCCGACGCGCTCACCATCACGCGCGGCGCCTGCTGCAGGCGCCGCATCAGCCCTAGCAGCGCGGCCGTCACGCCGACGCGGCTGGTCAGCAGTTCATGCCGCCGCGCCGCGGTCCACGGCAGGCCGAGCACCCGCGCACCGGCCAGGTGGACGACCGCGTCGATGCGCGTCTCCGACGGAATCGCCTCCAGGCTGTCGACCACCCACACGCCCGGACCGAACGTGGCGCGCGCCTGCCGCAGGTCGCGCGACAGCGCGATCACGCGGCGGCCGTCGCGCCGCAACGAGGCCACCAGCGCGCTGCCGACGAAGCCGGTCGCGCCGGTGACGAGCACCGCCGGCTCGATCCGGTGCGAGGGCTGCGGCGTCGCCGCAGGCGCCGGCTGCACGCGGCCAAGCTGCCGCACCGCCAGCGCATTGCGCAGGCTCCACGCCAGCACGCCGACGCCGTACAGCGTGAACAGCCACGACACCCACGCCTGCGCGCCGTGCGGCGTGAGCACCAGCGTGCTCGGCTGCTGCGACCAGCCCCACAGCACCGGTGCGATCAGCGCGATGAAGGCGCCGTAGCCGATCGTCAGCAGCGTGTGCAGCAGCCGCTCGAACGGCGGCAGCGCACGCGTGCGGTCTTCCTCCAGGAAATCCGCCAGCGTGATCACCACCTCGGTCGCCAGCAGCCCGGCCATCGCCGCGGCGAACGCACCGCGCCATTCGAACCAGCCCAGCCCGATGAACACGACGCCGTAGATCGCCTCGCGCGCGGCGTGCAGCGTGAGCTCGTAGCGCGCCGAGGCGCGTTGCGGCAAGCGCGCCTGCAGTTCGTGGTGCCACAGGTTGTCGAAGGCGCCCATCAGGGCCTGGACGGACAGAAGCAGAAAGAGTGTGTTCATCGCAGGTTCTCTCAAAGGTCGGTGTGCGGATCGGCGAACACGCCGGATTGATGGAAGGTCTGGCCCCACAGCGGATGCACCATCGACAGCGTGAAGCGGAAGAAGCCGCCGCCCAGGTCGGTGTGCATCACGCGGCAGGTGCCCGGTGTCAGCAGCGCCGGCACCGGCAGGCGCAGCCGGCCCCACACCAGCGAGAAGCCGCGGCTCTGGAAGACCAGCGAGCCGCGTTCTTCGAAAACGTCGAGCGCCATGCTCAGGCCACCGTCGGTGCGCTCGAACAGGCGGCCGTCGCGGTCGAGCTGCTTCGTCGAGCGCACGGTGCGCACGTGATCCGCACCGAGCATCGTGTTGCGGTGGAAGCAGCGCTCCCACACGACACCGCCGCGGCCGTCGTCGCTGACGCGCACCGTGGTCGTCACGCCTGTCGCCCGGATGCCCGTCAGCGGCCCGCCGAACAGCCGTGTCGCCAGTGCATACCAGCCACCGATGCGCGAGCAACCCAGCTCCAGGTGGCCGATGTAGGTGGTGTCGCCGTGCGCACAGCCGAAGCGGCGTTGCACCGCGGCCGGCAGCCGGTTCCAGCCGTCGGCACCGACCAGCGCGGCCAGGTCGAGCGGTGCGGCGCGCGACGGGGTGCTCGGTGCAGCGGCGCGGCGAAGGCGGGGGGCAAGCAGGGCGGTGAAGGCAGTCATGGTGTTGTTCGAAGGTGGCTGACAAGCTCTCTATCGCGAGAACCGGACCACCCCGTCCGTCACACGCAAGCCGTTGATTTGATTGAGTTTTGTTTTTCGACCTGCATACTTCGTATACAGTGCGCGAACCCCTCGTCGTCAACTTGGTTTACATGCTGATCCACGCCACCCTGGCCTTTGCGCTGTTCGAGACCCTGGCCCTGGCAGGCGTGCTGCTGTGGTGGGCCGACCGGGTCGCGGGGGCGCGGCTGCTGGCCGCCTTCCTGACCGGCATCGCGATCTGGATCACCGGCAATGAGTTGCCGAACTGGTTCGGCCCCGGCGTCGAGCGCATCACGATGGCGTTGCTCGCGACCGCGCCGCTCACCTCGTCGTTCTTCTTCCACTTCTGCCTGGTGTTCTGCCGTGTCGAGATCGGCCGGGCCGGTGTCGCCGCCGCGTACGCGCTGGGGGCGTTCTCGACGATCGCGGCCGAGATCCTGGTGCCGGGCCACCTGGTCGCGCACCGCGACATCGGCTGGATCGCCATCGCCAACCTCAGCGGCTGGATCGCCAGCCTGGCCTGGGTGATCCTCGGCATCGGCGGCGTGTCGGTGCTGCTGCACACGCTGATGCGGGCACGCCGGCCGGGCTTCAATCAGTACTTCAACCAGATCGCCGCCGTCACCGCGTCATGCCTGTGGGGCATGCTGTGCCTCACCGGCTACGGCATCGCGGTGCTCGACTGGCCGGTCTACCCGTTCCCGTTGCTCGGGCTGCCGTTCTATCCGCTGATCCTCGTCTACGGCATCCTGCGCTACGGCGTGTTCGTCGCGAACGCCTGGGCGCGCCGCGCGCTGGTGTGGGCACTGCTGCTCGCGCTGGGCGCGGCGATCGTCGCGGTGACGCCGCTGCTGCCGATCGAGTCGCGCTGGATCGGCGGCCTGGCGGTCGCGGCCAGCTGCCTTGCGCTGAACGGGCCGGTGCGGCGCTTCGCCGAGCGGCTGGTGTACCCGGGCGGCGAAGTGTCGGTGGCCGACCTCGGCGCATGGCGGCTCGCGCTGCAATCGCCCGAGACGCCACAGGCACTGGCCGAACGCGCCGCGGCGTTGCTGAGCCAGCGCATCGGCACGCGGGTGGAGGTGCATGTCGGCGAGGCACCGGCCACGCCTGCGTCTGCACCATCGCTGGTGTGCCTCGCGGGCAGCGAAGGCTGGACCACGACGCTGCACGGCTGGGAGGCCGCGCCGCCCGGCCCGCGCCAGGTGGCCGAGCTGTTCGGCAGCGTCGTCGCGGACGCGGCGGCCCGCGTCGAGCAGGCGCGCCAGATTGCCGAGCGCGAGCGCGAGCGGCAATTGCAGGCGCGCCTCGCCGAGCTGGGCTCGCTGGCGGCCACGGTCGCGCACGACATCCGCAATCCGCTGAACATCATCTCGATGGCGGTGGCGCTGGCGCCCGCCGAGACCCGGCGTGAGGTGGCTGACCAGGTCGCGCGCATCTCGCACCTGACGCGCGACCTGCTCGACTACGCGAAGCCCTGGAAGCTGTCGACCGCGCCGATCGACCTGGCGGCGCACGTGCGCACCGCGGCGCGTCGCCTGCCCGCATTGAGCCTCGGCCCGGGGCTGGACCGCGAGCTGATCGTCGACGCCGATGCGCGGCGCATCGACCAGGCGCTGACCAACCTGGTCGAGAACGCGCGCACCGCGGCGGCTGATGAGCAGCATGACGGCGCCGGCGTGCACATCGATGCCGAGACCACGGCCGATGCGCTGCTGCTGCACGTCTGCGACAACGGGCCGGGCGTGCCGGCCGAGGTGCGCGAGCGGCTGTTCGAGCCGTTCGCGTCGCGCAGCCCCGGTGGCACCGGGCTCGGCCTCGCGATCGTCGCGCGCGTGATGAGCGCGCACGGCGGCAGCGTCGCGCTGACCGAGCGGGCGCCGTGGCGCACCTGTTTCACGCTGAAGTTTCCGAGGACGACATGAGTGACAGCGACGAGATTTCCTCCGATCCGGCCGAGCGCGGTCGCGTGCTGCTGGTCGACGACGAGGCCGCGTTCCAGCGCCTCGGCGGCAGCTTCCTGCGCGGGCTGGGCCACGAGGTCACGCTCGCGGGCGATGGTGAACAGGCGCTCGAAGCCTTCGCGCGGCAGCGGCCCGAACTGGTGCTGCTCGATCTCGCGATGCCGCCGCACATGGACCCCGAGATCGGCCTCGAGCTGATCCCGCACTTTGCGCGTGTGCCGGTCGTCGTGCTGACGGGCCATGGCGAGCACGAGCTGGCGCTGCGCGCGACCGAGCTCGGTGCGTGGGATTTCCTCACCAAGCCGATCGACCCCGACATGCTGCGCTTCGTCGTCGCCCGCGCGCTGCGCAAGGCGCGGCTCGATGCCGAGATCGCGACGCTGCGCACTGCGCAGGCCGCCGACGACCTCGGCATCGTCGGCCAGGCGCCGGCTACCGCGCAGCTGCGGGCGATGGTGCGGCGCGTCGCGCAGACCGGCGTCAGCGTGCTGGTGCTCGGGCCCACCGGCACCGGCAAGGAACTGGTGGCGCGCGCGCTGCACGCCTGCAGTGCGCGGGCGAACGGGCCGTTCGTCGCGATCCATTGCGGTGCGTTGTCGGCCGAACTGCTCGAGAGCGAGCTGTTCGGCCACATGAAGGGCAGTTTCACCGGCGCGTACCGCGACCAGCCGGGCCTGGTCGAGGCGGCGCACGGCGGCACGCTGTTCCTCGACGAGGTGGGCGAGATGCCGCCGCCGATGCAGGTGAAGCTGCTGCGCTTCCTGCAGGAGGGCAGCTTCGTGCCGGTGGGCGGGCGGGTGCAGAAGAAGGCCGAGGTGCGCGTGGTCGCGGCGACGCACCGCGACCTGGAGGCGATGGTGCGCGACGGCTCGTTCCGCGAAGACCTGTTCTACCGGCTGAAGGGCGTGGTGCTGCGCACGCCGTCGCTGGCCGAGCGGCCGGCCGACGTGCCGGTGCTCGCGACGCGCTTCCTGCACCGCGTGGCGCCGCGCGCCGGCTTGTCGGCCGGGGCGCTTGCGTGGCTCGCCGCGCGCGAATGGCCGGGCAACGTGCGCGAGCTGAAGGCGGTGGTGGAATCGGCCGGCGCGCTGCTGCTGCCCGATCAGCGCGAGGTGGATGCCGACCTGCTGCGGCTGGCGAGCGGCGACCCGGCCGAGGTGGCCGGGGCACAGCACACGGCGCCGGGCGCGGATACCGCGGGCCCGCTGGACGCGGCGCTGACCGAACTGGAGCTGCGCCTGGTGCGCGACGCGATGACGGCGGTCGGCGGCAACCAGTCCGAGGCGGCGCGGCGGCTCGGGATCTCGCGCGTCGGCTTGATCAAGAAGCTGACGCGACTCGGCTTGCGCTGAGCCACGCGCCGAGCGCCGTTGCGACGGCCCACGCGGCGAAGAAGGCCAGCGCGGCATGCGTGGCGGTGCGGCCTTCGGTCAAGGTGTCGAGCACGGGTTGCATCAGGCGGACGCAGGCGAAGACCACCAGCGTGCCGATGACGCCGCCCGTCCAGGCGGCGAGCCATCGCTTCGGACTGCCGAGCGATCGATGGCCGATCCACGCGCCGATCAGGAAGAAGGCAGGGCAGACGGCGAAGAAGAACCAGCTGGCCCGAACGGCGAAGTCGTCCTCGCCGCCCGGGGCAGGGAATTGCGGCGCGAGCCGTGTGGCGTCGGACAGCATGACGGCCAGCAGGCAGAGGCAGAGGCCACCCATGCCGGATGCGAAAAGGACCACCACCCTTTTCATGAAATCGCCCAGAACAAGGTTCGCGAGGCCCTTCGAAAATCCGACCAATAGCCATCCCACGACACGCCGAAGTGCACTCGCAGCCAGCTGGAATATTCGGTCATGCGGGAGCCGTTCCAAAGGTCGATGTGGTCGCCGGTTCGAGTTGTGCCGGTTTCGCCTGGGCGCGGCCAGTAGTTGGCCAGGAAGATGATGCCGCTGCGCCCGGCGATCTTGTCGAACACCTCGCTGCCGATAGAGGTTTCGTGCGATGGGCAGCCAGCGAACCTTGACGGCCCGAGCCAGTTTGCCAGTTCTTGCGCGCCGGCAACCAATCCGCCCTGCTGCGGGCCGAAAGGACAGCGCTTGCCGCGAAACGACGCGAACGACACGCCGGACAGTTCAAGGGCCCGGCCGACCCGCATCGCACACTGATTCGTGAATCCGGCAGGCGGACTGCCCGTACGGGGATCCGTGCATGGCGTGAAGCGCGGGTAGTTCTGCCATAGCGTTTCGAATTTCAGCTGGGTCATTCGCGTCTCCCTGACGATGAGGCCGGCGACTCTAGAACCTGAAATCGTTCGCGCGCCATTTCTCGCCCATGAGAACGACACCACCCTGGGTGCACGGCCTTGGTGCGTCTCTTTCTTGTGGGCAATCGTTGCCACTGTCATCTGCAGGTGCTGCAATCAACGGCCGCTTGGCACTCAACCCACAGGAAGGACAACACGATGAGCTCCCACACCAAAGGCGACAACACCATCACCACGAAGGACGGCGTCCGGATCTTCTACAAGGATTGGGGCACCGGCCAGCCGATCGTCTTCTCGCACGGCTGGCCGCTGAGTTCCGACGACTGGGACACGCAGATGCTGTACTTCCTCGCGAAGGGCTACCGCGTGATCGCCCATGACCGCCGGGGCCACGGCCGCTCAACCCAGACCTGGGACGGCAACGACATGGACCACTATGCCGACGACCTGGCCGCGCTGACCGACGCGCTGGACCTGCGCGACGCGATCCACGTCGGCCATTCCACCGGCGGCGGCGAGGTGGCGCGCTACCTGGGCCGCCACGGCAGCAAGCGCGTGGCCAAGGCCGTGCTGATCGGCGCGGTGCCGCCGGTGATGCTCAAGAGCGAGAGCAACCCGCAAGGCCTGCCGATGGAGGTGTTCGACGGCATCCGCGCCGGCGTGGCCGGCAACCGCGCCGAGTTCTACCGCGACATCACGCTGCCGTTCTACGGTTACAACCGGCCGAACGCGAAGGTCTCCGAAGGCATCCGCCAGCACTGGTGGCTGCAGGGCATGGCGGGCGGCATCAAGGCGCACCACGACTGCGTGAAGGCCTTCTCCGAGACCGACTTCACCGACGACCTGAAGAAGATCGACGTGCCCACGCTGGTGATGCACGGCGACGACGACCAGATCGTGCCGATCGCCGATTCGGCGCTGCTCTCGATCAAGCTGCTGAAGAAGGGCACGCTGAAGGTCTATCCGGGCCTGCCGCACGGCATGTGCACGACGCATGCGGACGTGATCAATCCGGACCTGCTGGCGTTCTTCAAGGACTGAGGCGGCGTGGGATGGTGGTGTTTGCGCCATGCGCACAAGGCCTTTGCGCTGGCGTTGTTGCCGGTCGCCGGCCCGGCGCCAAGAATCAGGCTCGCCTGACACCACCACTCGCCACCACTCGCATGACCCGTCTTGCAAACCCCTCCTCCGGCCGCAGCCGGCCCTGGCGCAAGGCGCTGCTGTGCGCCGTGGTGCTCGTCGCCTTCCATTCATCCCGAACGAGCGCCTTCATGACACCGGAATCCTGGAACTCGCCTTCTGCCGCTGAGCAGAAGGCCATCGACGCCCTGCTGGAGACCTACACGAGCAGCGTCTCCGACGGCGACTCGCAACGCTTCGAGTCGCAGCTGCTGGACCTGAAGATCCCCTTCGCCGGCGTCTGGAACGACCTGCCTGCTTCGGCGAACCTGGCCACCATCCAGGATTACGCCGGCTTCAGGAAGGCCATTTTCGAGAGCGGCAAGAAGTTCAAGCAGCGCTTCAGCAACATCAAGATCGAGCAGGTCGGCAGCGTGGCCCAGGTCTCGCTCGACTACGAGACGGCGTTGAAGGAGGCCAGCTACGAAGGCAAGGGCTGGAAGGTCATGCACCTGGTCAAGGTCGACGATCGGTGGAAGATCGCCAGCGAGTTCTTCACCCGCTATTCGCGCTGACCGGTCTTCGACCTGCATCGGGCGAGAATGCCCTCACGATGCAGTTGTTCAATGAAATGGCCGCCTTTGCGCACGTGGTGCGCTGTGGTGGCTTCTCGCAGGCGGCGCGTGCGCTCGGCGTCGAACCGTCGTCGATGAGCCGCAGCGTCGCGCGGCTCGAGAAATCGCTCGGCGCGCGGCTCCTGGTGCGCAACACCCGCGCGCTGGCATTGACCGAGATGGGCGGCCACATCTACACGGAATGCGAGAAGCTGCTCGCTGCCGCGCGCAACGTGCACGACCTGGCCGGCCAGTACGGCACCCGCGCCACCGGCCTGCTGCGTGTTTCTGCGCCCGTCGCGTTCGGGCAGGTCTGGCTGGCGCCGAGGTTGGCGGGCTTCATCGACGCCTTTCCGGAGGTCGACCTGCAGGTGGTGCTCGACGATCGCCCGATCGACCTGATCGATGAGCGCGTCGACGTGGCGGTGCGGATCACGCAAGCGCCGCCGCCCGGATTTGCCGCGCTGCGCCTGTGCGCTGCGCCGTATGTGCTGATTGCCTCGCCCGGCTACCTCAAGGCGCACGGCGTGCCGCAGCGGCCTGAAGCGCTGACGGGGCACCGCTGCCTTCACCTGGGCTACGGCGCATTCGGTCCGGCGTGGCCGTTCAAGCGCGGTGACGAGACGATTGCGGTGACGGTCTCGGACCGGTACTCGATCGGCAACAGCCTGGCCTTGGCCGCGGTCGTGGCGGGCGGTGCAGGCATCGGGCTGATCCCCGAGTTCAGCGCCGCGCAGGGGCTCGCTGACGGCACGCTGGTGCGCGTGCTGCCCGAATGGCAGCTCACCGAAACGTATGAGCGGGCGGCGTACCTGATCTACACGGCCGGGCCGCACGTGGCGCCGAAGATCCGGGCCTTGCTGGATTTCTTGGGCATGCCTGAATCAGAATGAGCGCCTGCATTCATCAAGGACGAAGAACATGATCGAGAAGCTTCTGCACGTTGGTGCACCATCCCCTCTGCGCGTGACCGGCACACTGGGTGGAGGCACCGGCACCGTGTGTTCGCGGGGCGTTGAAGCCGTGACGCTCGGCACGGTCAACTACAAGCATCTGCCCTTCGTCCAGAACGGCATCAACTCCGTCGATGCGGGCGGCGACGACGTCGTCAGCTACAACTTTTCGGGCTGCATCATGGCCGTCTACAAGGTGGGCGGCGTGTTCAAGGTATGCCATGTGTCCACGGGCGATGGCCAGGATTGCAAAGCCGAATGGGAGCGCATCAAGGGCACGGCCAGCGCCGTGTTCGAATTCAAGCCGGCCGATTTCGTCGATACCGGCGGGGCGGCGCTCAAGGGGGTCTACGGCCTGATCACCGCCGACCTGCAGACCTATGCCATCACGGTGGTCCACAACACGGCGGCGGGTGGCGACGCCAAGATTGCCGCCATCAAGAAGGCGCACTTGCTGCGCTAGTACACCGGAGGCTGCTGTGCCTTCAAGGAGCCTCCATGAGCACCGACTTTCGCGCCCAGATCATCGCCCCGGCGGCGGCCTACGGGCAGGGCGACACCGGCCTGTTCCCGTTCGACCTGTTCGACCGCCAATGCCTGGCGCAGGGCGATTCGTGGTTCTCGATCGGCTCGATTCCGCCCGGGCTCACGAGCAACGTGCTGGCCGAGCTGTGGCTCTCGAACGCCACGGTGATCGTCAACTGCGGGCGGCCGAGCAAGACGCTCGCGCACATGGCCGACACGCTGTCGGAGACGATGTTCCTGCGGCTGCTGCGCGGCCCGTCGTCGTTCCGCTGGGATGCGATCCTGCTGTCGGGCGGCGGCAACGACCTGATCGATGCCGCGTCGGTCGGCCCCGATGCGCCGCGCGACCGGCGCCTGCTGCTGCGCCCCGACGAGCGCACGGCCGTGCCGGCCGATGCCGCCGGCTACCTCAGCGCGGACGGCTGGCACACCTTCGAGCGGCACCTGGGCGAGGTCTTCGCGCATTTCATTTCCGAGCGCGCCTCCGGCCAGAACTGGCACACGCCGACGCTGCTGCACAACTACGCACCGATCATGCCGAGGCCGTCGGGCGCGGGCTTCATCAGTGGTCCGTGGCTGCAGCCGGCGCTGGCGGCCTTCGGCATTCCGATCGACGACTGGGGCGATGTGGCGGCTGGGCTGATGAGGCGGCTCGACCGGCTGCTGCGTGATCTGGTGGCGGCCCACCTGGCGGCCGACCCGGCCGATACGCTGGTCGTCGTCGACACACAATCGGCCGGGCTGGTGCTGGCGGAACCGACGGCCGACGGCGTCTCGGGCGACTGGCAGAACGAGATTCACCCGACGCGTGACGGCTACAAGAAATTGGCGGTGGCGTGGCGGGCGGTGCTCGATCCGCTGCTGTAGCCCCTCTTAGAATCCGCGGACTCCGTCCACGGGACGAGAGACAGCAACAATTCCGGGAGGGAACAGATGATTGCAAGAGGCCTGTGGGTCGCCTGTGTGGGCGCCATCGTTCTGGCTGGCTGTGGGGGTGGGGGAGGTGACTCGAACGCGCCCGCTGCGCCGCAGCCACCACAGGAACTCAGCGTCTCGCGTTCGGTGGTGGCCGGCACGTCCGTCCATCCGGTGGTGACGCTCGACGCCACGGCTTTGGGCCTTTCCGACACCCTGTACGCCACGGTCAATGACCCCGGCGGCGTGTTCGGCGCGCCGGTCGCGGTCACTGCCAGCGGCGGCAGCTACGCACTCGAACTCGCCACCCTCAACACCGCGACCACGGGCACCCATGCCGGGCAGGCCGTGGTGAACCTCTGCCGCGATGCCGCGTGCTCGGCGCTGCACTCCACGCCGACGATGGTGCTGAACTACAGCGTCGACGTGCTGGCGGCGGATGGCGCCTGGCCGGGCAACCACCTGACGACGCTGGCGGCGATGCCGGGCGCGCCCGAATGGTCGACGTTCCAGGGCAACGCGGCCCACACCGGCCACGTGCCGGTGACGCTCGACCCCAACCGGTTCAGCACGCGCTGGCAGGTGGTGGTCCCGTCCCATCTTTACTTCAACGGCCTGTTCAATCTGGCCACCGTCACCACCGAAGGCGGAAGGTTCTTCATCGCCGGCAACAACGCCGTCACGGCCCGCAGCGAGCACGACGGGTCCGTGCTCTGGAGCTACAGCTTCAGCGGCCTGGAGTACCCGTCGGTGAACCCGCCCGCCGTGCGCGACGGAACCGTCTACGTGTCGGCCGGACAGCAATCGTCGGCCACGATGTTCGGCCTGGATGCCAGCGACGGCAGCGTGCGCTTCCGCTCGGACATGTCGAACCAGTGGAGCAACTACCTGGCGCCCACCGTGGGGCCATCGGGGGTCTACGCCAACGCGGGCACCACGGGCGGGATGTACGCCTTCGACCTGCAAGGCACGCCGCTGTACTTTTCGCCAACCGACTTTCAGTCGACCTGGACCCCGGCTGTCGATTCGAGCGCGGTCTACGCCTACTCGGGTGACGCGTTGCGCGTGTTCCACCCGACCACCGGTGCACTGCAGGCAACCATCGCCGACCCGACGTTCACGAACTACATCTACGAAATCGGCGGGTCGGCGGTGCTGGGCGGGCCCGATTCGGTGTTTGCCGCGGCCTACGCCAACAGCTTCCTCAACAGCGGCACCATCGGCAATTCGCTGCTGCACTTCAACCTCCAGGCCAACACCATCGACTGGAGCATCCAGGGTGTCTACCCGAGGACACCCGCCTACGGCGGCGGCGTGCTGTACGCGGTCAACAACAACCCGCTGCGCCTGGAGGCGCGCGCCGAGTCCGATGGCGCGCTGCTGTGGTCCTGGACGCCGCAGGCGTCGAGCGACACATCGTTCGTGAGCGAGGTCCTGCTCACCGACAACGCGGTGATCGTCAGCACGAACCGGTCGACCTATGCGATCGACCGCACCACGCACCGTGCGGCATGGAGCTACCCGGCGCCCGGAAACCTGGCGCTGTCGCGCAACGGCGTTCTCTACATTGCCGGCTACAACACCGTCGGTGCCACGTCGATGACGCTCACCGCGATCAACCTCCGCTGAGTCGCGGCGGACGGGCTCAGGGAAGCGCGAACTCCTTGAGATCGTCCCACAGGTACGAGAGGTAGCCCTCGCGCACGCCGGGTGTGCGGCAGGCCTCCAGCAAGCCGGCGCACTGGGTTCTGGCCGAGATGTTGGCGGCCAGCCAATCGTCGATGGGCGCGCCCGCGGCCTGGGCGAGCAGGCCGGGCAGGAAGACGAGGTCCAAGGCATTCGGCGCCTCGGCCGGCACCCGGTCGGGCCGATTGCTCGAGACCTCGTACCAGGTCTGGTACTTGGCCGGTACCGCGCCGGTCTGCGTCGGCAGTGATCGGATGCGATCCCTCAGCGTGATCGCGTTGGCGAACGGCGGCTGGTGGTCGCCGAACCAGGCGAGCACCGCGGGCCGTTGCGCGTTGCCGAGAACCGCGGCACGGGTGAGGTTCAGCTCGCGCTCGAACTCCCGGCTGCGCCACACGTAGTCGGCGACGCTACGGGCCTCATCCGCCGACGCGAAATCCCGCGACGCTTCGGCGCGAAGTCCAGCCGGCACCCGTTCCATCTCCACGCCATGCTCCGCATGGTTGAAGATGGTCAGCGCGAACAGGAACACCGGCTGGTCGTGCTGGCGCTCGCGCGCCAGAACGCGCCGCGCGGCTTCATGCACCAGCGCATCCGGCGTGCCCCAGGCCTCGGGCAGGCCCAACTCGGCCGCGTCGAGGAACTCGTCGAAGCCGTAGCCGGCATACGCGATGCGGCCGTTCATCATGCCGCCACGCGTCGGGTACAGCGCGACGGTGCGGTAGCCGGCCGCCTTCAGCGATCGCACGAACGAGCGGTGCACGTGCGGCGCCACGCTGAACGGCGCGAACTCGCCCGCCGGCCCGAACGAATCGTGCGGGACACCGGTCGCGAACGCGAACTCCGACAGCCAGGTGCTGCCGCCGAAGACATGCACCTGCAGCGGCCCGTGCGCGATCGTGCTGGGGGCGGCCGCGAAGGCATCCAGGCCGCACAGCGTTGCAGGGCAGCCTGCCAGCGTCGCCGGATTGAACTGGCTCTCCTGCAGGAAGACGACGATGTCGGCCGGCGTGGTCTTCGCTTCCGCGGACACCAGCTTCAGGCTCTCGTGCCGGAACGCCGTGGTGTCGGCGGCCTCCACGCCCCACCGCGGATCCAGCGACGCCGTCGCGAAGAAGCCGAGGGCCGGGCGTTCGACCAGGCCTGCTCCGACGAACCACATGCCGGCCGCTTTCAGGTTCGACACCTCTTTCGCGACGAGGACGCCGCTGTACGTGACGAGGAGCGCTGCCAGCGCTGCGGCCGTCGTCGGAGCCGACCAGCCCGGTTGGCGACCCGGTGGGTTCCATCGCCAGGCCGCGATGCAGCCCAGGATCGCCAGGCCCAGCGCAGCCCCTGCGTACCACACCAGCGTCGGCTGCGTCCCCAGCACGCCGACGTTGTCCGCGAACTGCCGGAAGAAGAAGCGAACGTCTTGCCACGTCAGCGGCGTGCCGGCGAATTGTTGCTTCAGGCGGATGGCGGCCAGCAACAGCGCGGCCACCGTGCTGCCGGCCACGGCAGCGAAGCGCGGCCGCTGCGTCAGCAGATAGATCACCAGGCAGGCCACCAGCAAGGCGTGCGAGCCGACTTCAGGGTCGACCCAGCGACCGGCGAGCGGCGGGAGGGCGAGCACGATGGCATCGGCAAGCCGTCGCCGGCCGATGTAGGCCACCAACGCGGAGGCCGCGGACAGCGCGAACGGGGTGGCCACGAAGCGCCAGGAATCCGGCGTCAGGAAGAAGCCCCCGCATGCCACGAGCAGCACGGCGATGACGGCCAGTTGCGTGCTCAGGCGATGGCTTTGCGCGATGGCTTCAGTGCGCTTCCGCGCCGCGGTGAGCAACCGGGCGATGGTGTGGCGATGCATGGACGGGATTCGGTGTCGCGGATCGGTGGTCGGGCAGTTTCGCACGAGGGCGAACGGGGCTCATGCCCCGGCTCCGCGCCGGGCTCTCAGCAGGCTGATCGCTCCAGCGGCCGCCGCGGCCAGCGCCGCGAGCGCCAGGCCCCAGTGCACGGCGCGCACCGATGGCAGCAACGCGAACAGCAGCCCCATCGACAGGCTTCCGAGCGTCAGCCCGGTCAGCCTGGCCGTGCCTTGGGCCCCACCGGCCGCGCCGCTGCGTTCCTTCGGCGCGGCGAGCAGCATGTTCTGGTTGTTGGGTGTCTGGAAGAAGCCGAAGCCCAGGCCTGCGAGGCTCGTGAAGAGCGCCATCGGCAGCCACGGATCGCCATGCACCGGCCAGGCGGCACACAGCGCCAGGCCGAGCGAGAGGCAGGCCCCGCCGACCGCGCAAAGCCACGCGGTCGACACGCGCTTCGCCAGGCGTGCCGACAGCGGCGCGGCCACCATCACCGCCAGCGGCCACGGCGTCATCAGCAGGCCGGTGTCCATCGCGCTCAGGCCCAGCTCGTGCTGGAAGTAGAACGGCAGCGCCACATAACCCATCATCTGCCCGGTGAAGCAGCACACCGATGCGATGACCGACACCCGGAACGACGGCACCCGCAGAAGATCGAGCGGAACCAGTGGCGCCGCCTTCGGCATCTCGCGCCGCACCAGCAGCACCATCGAGGCGGCCGCTGCGACCAGCAAGGCCGCGCCGATCCACGGCGACGACGGCAGCCAGTCGCTGCCCAGCACGAAGGCGGCGAACATGATCGCGTTGAGCGCGATGCTGGCGAGGTCGAGGGGCCGCTTGCTGCCTTGCGGATTCGGCAACCCGGTGCAGGCCACCAGCACCAGCACGCCGATCGGCAGGTTCACCGCGAAAAGCCACGGCCAGTTCGCGACCGACAGCAACGCGGCGCCGACGGCCGGCCCGGCCGCCGAGGCGCCTGCAATCGTCAGCGCGTTCCATGCAATCGCCTGGCCCAGCAACCGGCGCGGGTAGGTGAAGCGCAACAGTGCCAGGCCCAGCGGCATCACCGCCGCGCTGCCCAGGCCCTGCAGGCAGCGTGCGGCGATCAGCCAGGGCAAGGACGGCGCCAGCGCGCACAGCACCGACGCCACGGTGAACAGCGCGATGCCCGCGGTGAACACCCGGCGATAGCCCAGCCGCTCGCCGACAGCGGCAGCGGGCAGCAGGAACATCACGATCGCGAGCTGGTAGGCGGTGACGATCCACACCGCATCGGCCGGCGACGCCTGCAATTGCTGCGCAATGCTCGGCAGTGCGACGTTGGCGATCGCGCCATCGAGCACCACCAGCACGATGGCACCGAGGATCGCGGCGACTGCCGCGTAGCGTTGCGGCAGTGGCAGGCCATCGAGCTCGTTCGAGGCGGTGGCGGCGGTGGAGAGGAGGGCAGTGGACGACATGGGGGGAGGACAGGATGGCGCGCTCGATCGCGCCACGTCAGCATAGGTCGATGGCCCCGACCCAGCCAGAGCGTGGCGCGCATCTTGTTCATGCATGCGGCGCCGGGCCTGCCTGGCCGAAGCGTGCTAGGTTCAGCGCATGCCCATCGATGCCGACCTGAACCTTCTGATTGCATTGAACGTGCTGCTCTCCGAGGGCAGCGTCTCCCGAGCGGCCGAGCGCCTGGGCCTGAGCGAATCGGCCATGAGCCGCACCCTGGCGCGCTTGCGTGAAACCACCGGCGACGAACTGCTGGTGCGCGCGGGCCGGGCCATGGTTCCCACGCCGCGGGCGCTGGCGCTGCGCGACCGGGTCAAGGCGCTGGTGGAGGAGGCCGGTGCCGTGCTGCAGCCGGCCGGGCCCGACCTGAACCTGGGCGCGCTCGAGCGCATGTTCACCGTGCGGGCCAACGACGGCTTCACCGAGGCCTTCGCGCACCTGCTGGTGGCGCGCACCGCGCGCGAAGCGCCCGGCGTGCGCCTGCGTTTCGCGCCCAAGCCCGACAAGGACGTGCGCCCGCTGCGCGAGGGGCTGATCGATCTCGACGTCGGCGTGCTCGGCGAGACCGGCCCCGAGGTGCGCGTTCAAGCGCTCTACAGCGACCACTTCATCGCCGTGGTGCGGCGCGGGCACCCGCTGCTGGCCGACGGCGAGATCACGGCCGAGCGGTATGCGGCCTGCGACCACGTGGTCACGTCGCGCCGTGGGCGCATCACCGGCCCGGTGGACGATGCACTGGCGGCAGCCGGGCTGACGCGCCATGTCGCCGTCATCGTTCCCAGCTTCGGCACCGCGCTGTCGACCGCGGCCGCGACCGACATGGTGGCGCTGATCCCCGCGTCGTACTTCGAGCACATGAGGGCGAACGACACGCTGCGCTCATTCGAGCTGCCGGTGTCGACGCAGGACATCACGATCTCGCAGATGTGGCACCCCCGGCTCGACCGGGACGCGGCGCATCGGTGGCTGCGCGGCGTGGTGCTGGAGGTGTGCCGGCATCACCGCGGAGATCACCACGGAAAAGCCTGAGCGAAGCGCTAGACCACAGCGCCATCGGCGTAACGCTCGGCGATCGCCCGCAGGTCGTCCCGGCGCTGTTCGAAGGCCGCCACGACATCGGGATCGAACTGCGTTCCGCTGGCTGCAAAGACCGACGCGACCGCCTCGTCGTGCGTCAAGGTCGCCTTGTAGACCCGTGGCGTCACCATCGCGTCATAGGCGTCCGCCACCGCCATCAGCCGGGCCGCCAACGGGATCTCGGCGCCGCGCAGGCCTTGCGGGTATCCGCTGCCATCCCAGCGCTCGTGGTGCGACAGCACGATCTCCTTCGCGCAGCTCAGGAACTTCGCGTCGACGCCCAGCCGCTGCTGCGACCGCACGATGGCCTCGCATCCCAGCGTGGTGTGTTTCTTGACCAGCTCGAACTCGTCGGCACTCAGCGGACCAGGCTTCAGCCGCAACGACTCGGGCACCGTGCTCATCCCGATGTCGTGCAGCGGCGTCGAGCGGACGATGAGGTTGACGGTCGCCTCATCCAGCGTTTCCTCCAGCCGTGGATTGGCTCGCAGGGCGACGCACAGCGACCGCACGTAGTGCTGCGTGCGCAGGATGTGCCCGCTGGTCTCGCCGTCGCGCGACTCGGCGAGCGAGGCCAGTGCGACCACCGTCACGTCCTGGACCGCGCGCAGGTCGTTCGTGCGGCGGACGATCTCCGCCTCGAGGAAGGCGGCCTTGTCGCGCAGCACGTCCGACACGACCTTCAGGTGCAGGTGGGTGGCCACGCGCGCCAGCGCGATGGCCGGGCTGATGGGCTTGGTGATGTAGTCGACGGCGCCGAGCAGCAGCCCGCGCTCCTCGTCCTCGGGCGCCGACAGCGCCGTCAGGAAGATCACCGGAATGGTCTGCGTGCGCGGCTCGGACTTCAGGCGCTCCAGCACCTCGTAGCCGTCCATGGCCGGCATCATGATGTCGAGCAGCACCAGGTCGGGTGGCGTATCGAGTGCCAGCTGCAGCGCCTTGGCGCCGCTGTTGGCCAGGCGCACGCGGTAGCTTTCGCGCAGCAGGTTGGCCAGCAGGTCGAGGTTCTCGGGCGTGTCGTCCACCACCAGCACGGTGGGCTTGGCATTGACGGAATCCTGCATGGTGAGGCTCCTTGATCAGTTGTCCTGGAATCGCCCCGCGATGGCGCGGAACTCCTCTTCGATCGACGTGAACGCGTCCAGCACATCCGGGTCGAAATGGCTGCCTCGTCCCTTGCGCATGATGTCCATCGCTTCCTCGTGCGAGAACGCCGGCTTGTACACGCGCCTGGTGATCAACGCGTCATAGACGTCGGCGACGGCCATCAGGCGCGCCGACACGGGGATCTCGTCGCCCGCCAGTCCTTCGGGGTAGCCGGAGCCGTCCCACTTCTCCTGGTGCGAGTAGGCGATCTCGCGCGCGAAGACCAGGAAGCTGTCGCTGCGGCCCAGGTAGCGTTCCACCTCGCGGATCGCGTCGCGGCCGTACACGGTGTGCAGCCGCATGATGTCCCACTCGTCCGGCTCCAGCTTGCCGGGCTTCAGCAGGATGCGGTCTGGAACACCGATCTTCCCGATGTCGTGCAGCGGCGCCGACTTGTAGAGCAACTCGATGTTGGCGTCGGTCAGCACCTCGCTGAACCGAGGGTGGGTCTTCAGCGCCCGCGCCAGCGCGACCACGTAGCTCTGCGTGCGGCGGATGTGGTTGCCGGTCTCGTTGTCGCGCGTCTCGGCCAGGCTCGCCATCGCGTGGATGGTGGCGTCGCGCATCTGCTCGAGTTCGAGCGTGCGCTCCTTCACCAGCGTCTCGAGGACGGCGTTGTGGTCGCTCAACAGGCGGCGCGCCTGGTTCACCGTGAGCTGGGTCTTCACGCGCACCAGCACGATGGGCGGCGAGATGGGCTTGTGGATGTAGTCGACCGCGCCGAGCGCCAGCCCCTTCTGCTCGTCCTCGACCTCGGCCTTGGCGGTGAGGAAGATGACCGGGATGTCCGCGGTGAGCGGGTCCGCCTTCAAGCGCGCGATGACCTCGTAGCCATCCATCTCCGGCATCATCAGGTCGAGCAGGATCAGGTCGGGTTGCGGAAGTGCTGCAGCCAGTTTCAGCGCCTTGGCGCCGCCGTTGGCGAGCTTGACCTTGTAGTCGTCCTTGAGCAGATCGGACAGCATCGTCAGGTTGTCGGGCGTGTCGTCGACGACCAGGACGATGTGTCGGGATGGTCCGTTCGGACTCGTCATCTCCCCCTCCTTCAGTGGAGCTGCACCGAGCGGCCATCGGCCGCCGCACGCAGCGCTTGCAGCGCGAGATCGAAGTCGTAGTCGTTCAGCGCCCGCTGCACCGCAGTGGCGGCACCGGCCCCGAACTCGCCTTCGAAATCGTACGCGAGTCCTTCGAACCTGGGGGCGGCATCTGCGCTGCAGTCTTCCATCAGGCTTGCCAGCAGGCGCAGCTCTTCAAGCCATGTTTCGAGCGGGCGCCGCGGCCGATCGGCTGCCGTGCCTTCCGGGGCCGGCAAGCCGGCGTCCAGCACCTTGGCCGCCGCGTCGAGCGCCAACTGCAGGCTTTGCAGCGCAGGCTCCAGGTCGACCAACGCAGCGCCTTGCCGCACGGCCGCTTCGAGTTCCGCCGCCGATTGCTGCACGCCTCGCAGCCCCAGGTTCCCCGCGACGCTCTTGAGCGTGTGGGCCTGTCGTTCGGCGGTCGAGCGGTCGGCGGCCTGCAACGCCAGCCGGATGCCCTGCGGGACCCGCGGCTGCTCGTCCCGAAAACGGCGCAGCAACTTCAGCAGCAGCGTCTCGTTGCCGTTGACGCGGCGCCTGGCTGCTTCGAGATCGAAGCCCTGCAGCGTCGGCAAGGTGGTCGACGATCCGGCGTTGGAAGAACTGGCCTTGGCCGGCGACGGCGCTTCCGTCGCGAGCTTCTGGTGCAGCCAGCGGCGAAGCGTGCCATACAAGGCCGGTGGCTCGATCGGCTTGGACACGTGATCGTTCATGCCGACGTCCAGGCAGCGCTGGCGTTCCTCCTTCATCGCGTGCGCCGTCATCGCGATGATCGTCAGCCCGCGGAAGCGTTCGTCGGCACGCAGTTGGCGGGTGGCTTCGTAGCCGTCCATGACCGGCATCTGCAGGTCCATGAACACCAGGTCGTAGCGGCCCGGCTCGGCGGCCTGGATGCGCTCGATCGCCTGCTGCCCGTTGGAGGCGATGTCGGCCGACACACCCGCTGCCTCGAGCAGCTCGGTCGCGATCTGCTGGTTCGTGTCGTTGTCTTCGACCAGCAGCACGTGCGCACCGTCGAACCGGGGAACGCTGCCGCGTGCCGGCGCCTGGGCTGCCATGTGTTCGGGCGCGAACACTTCGACCAGCGCGTCGATCAAGGCCGACCGATCGAGCGGTTTCAGCAGGAAGGCATCGACGCCGGCCGCCTCGGCCGCGGCGCGCACTTCTTCGCGCCCGAACGCGGTGGCCAGGATGACGCGGGGTGGTTCCGGCAGCGCCTCACGCGCGCGCAGCGCGAGTTCGATGCCGTTCAGCCCGGGCATCTGCCAATCGGTGAGCAGCAGCTGGAAAGGCGGCGTGGCCGCCGCGAGCATCTCCAGCGCTTCCTTGCCGCCCGACGCCGCCATGACGTGCACCGGCAGTCCCTTGAACGCGTCGACGAGGATGTAGCGGGCGACCGGGTTGTCGTCGACCACCAGCACCCGCAGGTCGTTCAGCGCCTCGGGCACCACGCGGGGCGCGCGGGGAGGCGCGTCGCTCGTGGCCAGCCAGCAGGTGAAGCTGAAGCGGCTGCCTTCGCCGACCGCGCTGTCGACCCAGATGCGCCCGTCCATCATCTCCACCAGGCGCTTGCAGATGCTCAGGCCCAGGCCGGTGCCGCCGAAGCGGCGTGTCGTGGAGCCATCGGCCTGCGTGAAGGGCTGGAACAGGCGGGCCGCCTGCTCGGGGGTCATGCCGATGCCGGTGTCCCGCACGCAGAACTGCAACTGCACGCGCCCTGGCGATTCCGCGAGGGTGCGGGCCGACAGGTGGATCTCGCCACGTTCGGTGAACTTGATCGCGTTGTTCACCAGGTTGATCAGGATCTGGCCGAGCCGCAGCGGGTCGCCCCGCAGCCCGCGCGGCACCTCGGCCGGCACGTCGAAGAGGTATTCGAGGTCCTGCTCCTGGGCCTTGGCGACCGTGACCGTCGCGAGGTTGGACAGCACGTCGTCGAGGTTGAAGTCGACCGTCTCGACGTCCAGCTTGCCGGCCTCGATCTTCGAGAAGTCGAGGATGTCGTTGATGATGCCGAGCAGCGCCGTTCCTGCGTTGTAGATCTTCTGCACGTAGTCGCGCTGCTTGGGCGCGAGCTCGGTGCGCAGCGCGAGGTGCGACATCCCGATGATGGCGTTCATCGGCGTGCGGATCTCGTGGCTCATGTTGGCCAGGAACATCGACTTGGCCTGCGTCGCGTCTTCGGCGGCGGCCTTGGCCTGCTCCAGCGCGCGCTCGTCTTCCTTCTGCGCGGTGATGTCGACCAGCCAGCCCAGGATGCCGGCCTTGCCTTCGTATTCGGTCGGCAGGTAGGTGGCCAGGATGTCGCGCTCCAGGCCGTCGGGGCCGTTCATCCTCAGCTCGTAGTTCCGGACGATGCCGTCCTTCTGCAGCGTCGCCATCATGCGGTCGCGGTCGGCCAGGTCGGCGTAGGTGTCCGGCCGGTCCGATCCCGTCAGGCGGATGAGTTCGTGGGTGCGCGGGTTGGCGAACCGCACCGTGCCTTCCACGGAGATGGCCACACCCACCGGCGCGGTCTCCAGAATGCGGCGCAGGCGCTCGCGCTCGCGGTGGAGTTCGGCGAGCTTGGCCTCGAGCTCTTCGGTGCGATGCGCGACTTCGCCTTCCAGCGTGGCGTTCGCCTGCGCGAGATCGTGCGTTGCCGACAGCAGCCGCTGCCGCATCGACTCCTGCGCCTGCGCCAGGTGAGCCACCTCGCGCCATGGCGTGACGACCTGAACCGGCTGCTGCAGTTGCAGCTGGCCGATGCGGCTGCTTTCTTCCGACAGCTGCTCCAGCGGCCGTGCGAACTGGCGCGCGATGCGCGTGGCGAGTGCGGTTCCGCTGGCCACGGCCAGGGCGCCGAGCAGCAGCAGCATGGCGGCGCTGGCCCATTTGTCGGGGACGAAGTCGGCTTCAGGTGCCGCGACGGCCAGCAGCACCTGGTTCTGGCCGATGACGCTGCGCCGCACGAGCGCATACCAGTGGTCGCCCTGGCTTTGGTAGCGCAGGTCTTGTCGCTCGTCGGCAGCTCGCCAAGCCTGGAGTGCATCGGCGAGCGGGGCGACGCCGAGCTGCCCCACGTCTTGCAGCACGCTGGACCGGATGCCCTCGTCGGAAGCGAATCGGTCGTCGCGCGGCAGCCCCATCACCCGGCCATCGGGATGAAGGATGGCGGCCATGCCGTGGCGCCCTGCGACCACTCGCGTGGTGAAGCGCGACAGGTCGAGCAGGCGCACGTCGTGGCTGATGACGAAGCGCTGGCCATCGGTACCCGTCCAGCGCGCAGCGGCCGTGATGCCGGGCTCGCGGGTGGTGTAGAAAACGTAGGGCGCCGTCCACGCCACCTTGTCGTCGTCGGGGAGCGCCATCGCGGCCGTGAACCACGGGCGTGTGCGGGCGTCGTAGTCGAGCTCGCGCGCTTCGATCCTGGTCAAGCGCTGTTGCTGATCCCAATGAAGCCAATAGGCGATCTTTCCCCACTGGTCGGGGTTGGTCAGGCGATTGACCCAGGTGCCGTCGGCATTGCGCAGCAGCAGGATCTCGCGGCCGGTTTCGCTGGCGAGAAGCACCGAGCTGATTTCGCCGTGGTTGGCGATCACCGAGAAGAAGAGCTCGTTGAAGCGCAACAGGTCGTCGAGGCTCGCACTGCCATGGCGACCCCAGTCCCTGGAGGTGCGCAACGTGGTCTCTACGGTGCCCAGGAGCTGCTGCGCGCGGCCATCGAGTTCGGCTGCGGCTTGCTGCAACTGCGAGTGGGCCAGCTGACCCACGGCAGGCCTGACGATGACGTAGAACGCGCTGAGCGCAAAGACGAGCAGGACGGCAATGGCCAATGCCGAAATGCGAAACACCAGCGCACTTCGGATGGACCTTCTGTCGCGATTGACGGTCGCAGCGGCCACGCTCACTCCCTGCTTTTGCGGCGGAGTATGCGGTAGCAGGGTGAACTGCGCCAGCCTCTTGGCGCAGGCGCGGGGCTGGGTGGCTAGGGCGCGTAGTGCAGGCCTGTTTCCCAGGCCGCCGCCATCGTCTGCAGCAGTGGTGCGGGCACGCGGGCGTCCTGCCGCGCGTCCTGCAGCGTCTGCCGCATGGCCTGCGCGATGCGCTCGAGCACCTGGGCGGGTTGGCTGACGCCGCAGACGCGCCGTCCGAAGTCGTGCAGCTCTTCGACGGTGGGATAGGCCTTGCTGCCGTGCCTGCCGGCGAAGAGCTTGAGCGCGAGCGTTCTGTCTTCCAGCTCGGGCCCACCCTGGTAGCGCGTGTAGCGGTAGATGGAGGTCGTCACCACGTCGAACAGGGGCGACAGCCACGCCTGGCTCTCGCTGCGGTAGAGCACGCCGAAGTTCTTCAGGTGCGCGTCGCCGTTGCGCACCATGATGCACAAGGCCACCTGCTCGAAGAAGCGATGCAGGTTGTCGGCGTGCAATTGCAGCTGGCGCAGCAGCTCGGCCACGCGCTGGTAGCTGCCCTGGTACTTGCGGTCCGACAACACGTCGCGCACGCGCAGGCCGGCCAGCGCGGCGATGTCCTCGAAGCCCAGGCGTTCGATGCGGCCATCGTCGTGCGTGACGATATCGAATCGATCGAGGATCAGCATCTGCCCGTCATCGGAGAGCGAGAACTCGGGCACCTGGATGCCTGCGCGCCGGGCTGCGCAGAGGCAGAGGAACTCGTTGGCCGCGAGACCCGGATAGGACGGGCCGGCCGCCTTGACGATGAGCGAGGGCACGGCCACGGTGGGCCGGTCGGGCACCATGATCTTGGGCTGCATGCCTGCGATGCCGGCGCCGGTGCTCAGGTACGCGGCCACGAGCTCACCGAACACCTCGGGCGTGTACCGCGTGCCGAGCAGTTCGGCCTTGCTGATGACCCGAGGAGCGGCCACGTCGGGGGCGCCCGGCAGGCGGTAGCCCAGGCGGCCGATGCCGTTTCGGCCAGCCAGCGCCAGCAGGTGCATCGGCGTCATCGGCTGCTTGGGGAACAGCTCGCGGATGCGCATGAACAGGTCGCCCTCGGGCAGGTTCTGGTCCATGGGGGCGAACAGGTCGCCGTCCTGCCAGGTCAAGTTCTGCATCGGCAGCATGAGCAGGGCCACCGTCGCTTGCGCCGGGTCTGGCGCGAGATAGCGGAACTCATAGGCGGACGCCTTGAGCAGCTGCCCTGCATGGGACGCCTCACCGATGTCGACGTCGAGTGCGCGGATCTTTTCAGGGAGCATCGTCGTCGTCCTGGAACCGGCGCGAGACTTCATCCGCGGTGGGCAGCCCCACCCGCTCGAGTCGCAGTGCGAGGCCCAGCGCACCCAGCACGGCCATCAAGGACGACACGGTGGTGTCTTCGCCGGCTTCAAGCCGGTAGACGACTTCCCGGACTTTTCCGGCCTTCTCAGCCAAGGCGGATTTGCTGAGGCCGAGTGCCTTCCGCTGCGCGACCAGTGCGCGGCCCAACTCATCCGGAAGGCGAATACTGTCAGTCATGGCGTGCAATTGTAGGGAAACTGCACGAAAATGGAAGTTATAGCTTGCAGATTTCTGACGCCACTGGGCTCGCCTCGGCTGCTAGTGGTGGCCCTCGATGCCTCCTGTGTCGAGTCGGCCATTGAACGCGGACAGGTCCAGCCCTTGCGGGGAAAGCGAAGTGCCGCGCAGATCCAGCGGGCCCAGGTAGCGCAGATGCAGGCTGCGCTTTGCGAAGCGCCAACGCCCGCCGTGTTTCACCAACTCGTCGCGGTAGAAACCGATGGCCATCCAGGGCGTTGCTTCCTTCGATTCCCGGCCCTGTTCGACCAGGGTGCTGACGGCCGAAGCCTCGCTGTCGCCGCGCAGGGTCACGACGAGGCCGGAATTCAGCTGTACCAGCAGTTCCTGCCGCTCCATCGATTCCCGCAGCCCCTTCAGGATCGCGTCGCGACCTTCGTGGCGGAGGTTCACCGGTGCCAGCACCTCCCACAGCGCGGACGGTTCGAAAGCGTCGTGCAGCAGAGAGAGGTCGCGCAGGTTTACCGCCGCGTGCCACGCGTCGACGCGTTCGCGGATCTGGAGATTGTCAAGAGAAGTCGTCATGGCGTAGATGACAGGGTAACGTCAACCACCAAAGTAGCGCCAGTTTCCTTCGGTGATGACCGTGGTTTTGCTCGGTGACATCACCATGCTGCCGGCGCTCACGCAGCAAGCCCGGACAGGCACGACCCGGCGGGCTCGACAGAATCCGGGGCGACTCACCACCGGCCCACCACCGACTCACATGCCCCACCCCACCGCAGACGTCGCCATCATCGGATCCGGCATGGGCGGCGCGACCGTCGCGCATGCATTGGCGTCGACCGGTGCGCGCATCACCGTGCTGGAGCGCGGGGTTCAGATTCCCGCGGCACCCGAGAACAGGGACCCACGAGCGGTCTATCGCAGCGATCACTTCAAGTCCGACGACTCCTGGTTTCGGCCGGACGGCACTGCGTTCGCGGCGGGCAACCATTTCAACGTGGGCGGCAACACCAAGTTCTATGGGGGCGTGCTGTACCGGTTGCGTGAACGCGACTTCGACGGCGTGGCCTACCCCGAAGGCGAGTCACGCGCATGGCCCATCCGGTATGCCGAGCTCGAGCCCTGGTACCAGGCGGCAGAGCGCCTGTACCAGGTGCGCGGCGACGCCAGCCAGGACCCTACCGAGCCGCCTCGCCAGGCACCGCTGCCGTTCCCGGCCGTACCGGACGAGCCCGCCATGGCCGAAGCTCGCAGGCGGATGCAGGCGATCGGCTTGCATCCAAGCGCGCTGCCACTTGGCATCGACTTGAAGACGTGGCTGAGCCATGGCAGCACCGGATGGGACGGCTTCCCTGATGCCCGAGAAGGCAAGATGGACGCCGAGAACGCCGCGCTCATCCCGGCGCTGGCCAGCCCCAACGTCGAGCTTCGAAGCGGCGCCAAGGTCACGCGCATCCTGTTTGCGCCGGATGGCAAGCGTGCCACCGGCGTCGAGTTCGAATCCGGCGGGCAGGTCCACACGCTGCGGGCCGGCCTGGTCGTGCTGGCTGCGGGGGCCATTCCCAGCGCAGGAATCCTGCTCGCCTCGGACGTGGACAAGACCATCAACCGGTCGGGCCAGGTCGGGCACAACCTGATGGCCCACAACCAGAGCATCGCGATCGGATTCGACTGGCGATTCAGGAACGATGCGGTCTACCAGAAGACCTTCGCCATCAACGACTTCTACCTGGACGACGGCGCGGGTGGCCCGCCGCTCGGCAACATCCAGTTGCTGGGCCGGGTGGATGGCGCCATCCTGAAGGCCGGGCTTCCTCGGGTGCCGGAGTGGCTGCTGGGGCAGGTCAGCCGGCACACCCTGGACTTCTTCCTGAACAGCGAAGACCTGCCGGACCCGCGCAACCACGTTCGGCTCGACGGCAAGCGGCTGGTGCTGGATTTCCAGCACCGCACGAACCTTTCGACGCACGACAGGTTGAAGGCGCGCTGGAAGCAAGCACTGGCAGAGGCCGGGTTCAAGCGCTCGGTGTCGATGCTGTTCGGCCGAGACGGCCCCGGTCACCAGTGCGGCACCATCCGCATGGGCGCCGACCCGACGGACTCGCCGCTGAACGGCTGGTGCCAGGCACACGACTGCGCCAACTTGTTCGTGACGGACGGGAGTCCGTTTGCTTCGGCGGCGGCGGTCAACCCGGCGTTGACGGTTGCTGCGCTGGCGTTGAGGGCGGCGCAGCGGATGCGGGGGGAGATGGGGGAAACGCTCGGGTCCTGATGCTGACCATCGACCTGCCGGTCGACGGGGGGCTCGCTCAGGTCTGAGCGCACATGGAGCGGTCGTCGTTGGCGATAGGATGGCCAACACCCCATGGAAGACAACTGCGCATGGCCAGCTTCGACGAACGAGTCCTGAACGGCATCAGTGTGTTGTCCGCCATCGTGGACAGCGGTGCGTTTGCGCGAGCCGGCGAGATCCTGAACATGTCGCAGTCGGGAGTCAGTCGCTCGATCGCGAGGCTCGAAGCTCGGCTCGGCATCCGTTTGCTGGATCGCACGACCCGATCCGTCGCCCTCACCGATGAAGGCAGACGCTTCTACGAGCAAGTGATGCCGCTGCTGACGGGCTTGGAGGAAGCTGCTGCGTCGGCGGCACTAGGCACCACGGCCGTTCGTGGGCGCCTCAGGGTCAATCTCGATCCGTACTTCTCGCGTTTGATCCTCGGCCCGCGGCTCGGCGCGTTCCTTGAGAGCTATCCACAGTTGCAGCTGGATCTCGTCACGACGGACCGCCTTGGCGATTTGGTGGGCGACGGCTTCGACCTTGCCGTGCGTTTCGGCCACCCTCGTGCGTCGTCCCTTGTTGCGCGCAAGCTTCTGGACACGAGGATGTTGACCGTCGCGGCTCCCGCGTACCTCAAGCGCCATGGCCATCCCAAGGACCCGCACGAGCTGGAAAGTGGTCACCATGTCTGCATCCAATTCCGTGACCCGGAGTCTGGTCGCCCCTACCCCTGGGAGTTCCACAAGCGACGCAAGAAGCTCGTCCTCGAGACGACCGGTTCGCTGACGGTCAACGACGCAGGCACGCTGTACAGCGTCTGCCTGGCCGGACATGGAATGGCCCAGGTCATGGATCTCGGCGTCTCGCCGATGCTGGCCGATGGGCGACTCGTGGAGGTGTTTCCGGACTGGCCCGACGAGCGGTTCCCGCTGTACGCCCTGCATCCGTCTCGGCACCACCTGCCCGCCAAGACGCGGGCGTTCCTCGACTTCATCATCGCGCTCCTTCAGTAGAGGCACTGGCTGGCAGCGCCAGCCTTCTTCGATGACGGCGTGTCATTTATCAAATGACACTCATGTCATTGAAGTATCAGCCCGCCTCGATGAGACTTCTTGCACACCGGCAATCGTCGCAGTGCACAAGGAGTCTCGAATGTATGCAGTCACAGGAATCACGGGTCAAGTTGGAGGTGCCGTTGCGCGTGCACTCATGCGCAATGGAAAACGCGTGCGTGCCGTCGTGCGCGACGCGAAGAAGGGTAGCGATTGGGCGAGCGAAGGATGCGACGTTGCCGTCGCGGATCTTGGCGACGCCAACGCCCTGAAGGAAGCATTCGCCGGCGTGGAGGGGGTGTTCTTTCTGCTGCCGCCGGTCTTCGATCCGTCTCCCGATTTCGCTGAGACCCGTCGAGTCGTTGCAGCTGTGCGCGAGGCCCTTGACGCAGCGCAACCGGGCAAGGTCGTTTCCATGTCGACGATCGGAGCTCAGGCACGGCAGCCCAACCTGTTGCAGCAGCACCGGTTGCAAGAGGAGAGTCTTGGGACCTTGGCGTTGCCCATCACGTTCTTGCGCGCCGGCTGGTTCATGGAGAACGCGCTGTGGGACGTTGCATCCGCACGCACGACCGGTGTGATTCCCAGCTTCCTCCAGCCACTGGACAAGCCCATTCCCATGGTCGCCACGGAGGACATCGGGCGAGTGGCGGCCGAGTTGCTTCAGGAAACCTGGCAAGGCAAACGCGTCGTCGAACTGGAGAGTGCGCGAGTGGCACCCAACGACCTGGCGGCCGCGTTCTCGCGCGTGCTGGAGCGCGATGTCCGGATGGATGTCGTGCCCCGCGCAACCTGGGAGGCGCTGTTCAGGTCGCAAGGAATGAAGAACCCGTTGCCGCGCGCGCAGATGCTGGACGGCTTCAACGAAGGGTGGATCGCTTTCGAAGGCGACGCCTCGAGCATCCGCAAAGGAACGGTTTCCCTGGACTCCGTGGTGCGAGCGCTGGTCGCGCGCGCCTGAAGCGAGTTCAAGAGTCTCACTTCAACGCTCAAGGATCATCGGAGTCTACGAACATGCATCAAGAAATCAGTCGGCGCAGCTTGCTCAAGGGTGCGGCCACATTCATGGCGCTGCCTGCAGTCACAGGGTTGGGAAGCGGCCAGGCCCTGGCTGCAGGCGGAATGCCAGGCGTCCCGCGCCTTCACAAAGCTGCGTTCGGATCCATCGACCGAGCACTTCAGCGTGCCGTCGACGCCAAGCAGGTCGCGGGCGTGGTGGCCCTGGGGGCGAACGACAAGGGCGTCATCTACGAGGGTGCCTTCGGTCAGCGCGATGCGGCACGGGGTCCGGCCATGTCTCTCGACACTGTCTTCTGGCTCCTGTCGATGACAAAGGCTGTGACCGCCACGGCCTGCATGCAGCTCGTCGAGCAGGGCAAGTTGCAGCTGGACGAGCCGGTCGGCAAGCTGTTGCCGGATCTCGCTTCGCCGAAGGTGCTCGAGGGGTTTGATGCGTCAGGCGCGCCAAGGCTTCGCCCGGCGCGTCGACCGATCACCTTGCGCCACCTGCTCACCCACACGTCCGGCCTCACGTACAGCAACTGGAGCGACAAGCTGCCGCAGTACGAGAAGTTCACGGGCCAGGCTGACATCGCAGAGAGCAAGAACGGCGCATTCGCCGCACCGCTCGAGTTCGATCCCGGCGAGCGCTGGCAGTACGGCATCGGCATGGACGCGGTGGGCAAGATCGTCGAGGCCGTCAGCGATCAGTCGCTCGAGGTCTACTTCCGCGAGAACATCTTTGCGCCGCTCGGCATGACCGACACCGGGTTCCTGATCAGCAGCGCGCAAAGGCGGCGCACGGCGACAACGTACAGCCGGCAAGCTGACGGCTCGCTGCAGCCGCTGCCGTTCGAGATGCCCCAGCGTCCGGAGTTCTTCTCGGGCGGCGGTGGCCTGTTCGGAACGCCCCGCGACTACATGGCATTCCTGCAGATGCTGGTGCGCGATGGCACCTTCCGGGGCGCTCGCATCCTCAAACCCGAGACGGTGGCGGCCATGCGTCACAACCAGATCGGCGACCTCAACGTCAACCCCTTGAAGACGTCCGCGGCCATGTGGTCGAACGACGCAGACCTGTTCCCGGGAATGCCGCAGAAGTGGGGTCTGTCATTCGACATCAACACTCGACCGGGCCCGAATGGGCGCAGTGCGGGCAGCATCTCCTGGGCCGGCCTGCTCAACTGCTACTACTGGGTCGACCCGGTGAAGCGAGTTACGGGAACGGTGTTCACACAGGTGCTGCCCTTCTACGACCCCGCCGTCGTGAAGCTCTACGGCGACTTTGAGAGGGGCCTGTACGACGGCCTGAGTCGGACCTGATCGGCAATCCTGATCGACAGCTCGACGTCCCAAAGAAGCTTTCTCGGCTCGACGCGATGATCGGTCAGGTAGGCCTCGTACCTGCAGGCATACGACTCCGCACGGTCGGCGACCAGTGGATCGAAAGCAATTCCCGAATCCTTGGCCCACGTCATCAGGGCCTGGTTGCCGCGAAGCCCGTTGCCCCGGTAGACCAACGTGGCATACCTCCCGGCGGGAAGGACGCCCGGCTTGATGCGCTCATCACCTGGCAGAACGGAGCTCGTCATCAGGCCGACTTCCACCTCCATGATGCTTTTCATGTCGCAGTGGTAGTACCTCAGGAAGTACGGTGCCTGCTCCGACAAGCCGTTTTCATGGGCCCACTTCCGCAGTTCCTTCAGGGCCTTCGTGACCTGGGCGAACATCCCGCCGAACGGGGTCTCGAACCGCAATCCGAGGTAAGGCCTCTCCGGCTTGTCGACGATCGAGGCGGGGCCGATGACGTTCTCTGCCTTCATGTCTGGCCTTTCTGCCTTGCCTCGGCCTGCCTCAGGATTGAGCCAGTTCTGCCGGGCACGCCTCGAAGACGACGAACGAGGTTCACTCGAATCGACATGTTCCGGCAAAGGGGCTGTTCGATCGCTGGAGTCAGGCCTCGTCTTCTTCCCACGCCTGCGGATCGCTGACCCACTCCAGCAGCAGTTCAGCTCTTGACGCCAACATCGGCGCAAGCTCCTCGTCTTGTTCGCCTGAGCCGATGCGGAGGGTCGGGTGCTTTTCCCCGCGCGCCATGTACTGAGCGGCCTCTTGCCAGAGGGATGCAATCGCCCGGACTGCATCGCGTGGGTTGCTGGCTTTGCTGGCGGATACATGGTCGTTCGGCATGTCTCCGGAGACGGCCCACCAACCTGTGAAGCCGGGAGCGGCCATGCTCTCGACGGCCCAGACGGAAACATACGGGGCGACATGCCAAGCGGGCTCGGCCGAAATCTCGCCGTGCGCCAGCCCTTCTCTGCGCAGGTAGTCGGCGACCTCCTTGCGGCGCTCCGTGCACCACTGGGCCTCAATTTCTGGATCGTCGTAGTCGGGCATTGATGCGGTCGGGCGTGTTGCAGGGAGACAGGAGCTGCGCTCTGAAGTCGGAGCTGTCTTCCGGACATCCTAAGCGCTGTGCTGGCGCTCCACCCGGCACGCGAAGCAGCCGCGCTTGGCGAAATGCAGGTGGAGGTAGGCGACTGCGGCGTTGCTGAAGACGCGCTCGATCTCTTCGGCGATTTGCGTGCCCTCGCACACGCTGGCGTCGATGATCGCGTGGGCGTTGTCGTAGGCGCGCACGGAGAGCAGGCGCGAGCTCAGGTAGGGCGGCACTTCATCGGCAGGCAGCACGCGCTGCACGGCGCCGCGGCGCACGTAGATCGGGCCGGAGGCGCGGTAGGGGCTGGCGGCGGGTTGGTGCTCGTAGGGGAGCAGGAGCAGCTCGTCGCCTTGCTGGGCGTCTTCGAGGCTGATGCGGCAGGGGTAGCCGGTGTTGGCGGTGGCGATGTGGCGCTGCGCGCCGTGCTCTTGGGCCAGGGCTTGGTCGGAGAGGGTGAAGAGCGGGGCGAACTCGGAGGGGGGCAGGGCGATCAGTTGGAAGTGATGCATGGGGGGCGTCCGGGTGTGGGGAGCTGGCATCGTCGTTGTTGCGCGATGTGTGGGCTCGCCGATTTCGGACGTGGAGTTCTGAAGAGGCGAATCCCTGATTTCATCTGAAATGGGGAAGGGATTTCCTGCTTCAGAGCGCAATGGCGGCTGACAGACTTGCACCCAAAGTTAGGGGGTCGCATGGGCAGGATGACTGGCTTCTTGATGATCACGCCGCTTCTTCTGGCGTGCGGGCCTGCGCTGGCGGAGACGGTGCTGGTGAAGTACCACGGGCCGGTGACGCTCGATGCCTTCGTCTGCGCCGAGGTGAATGAGGGCAGTGACGTCACCCGGATCTGCTACGACACGGCCGAGCGCTACATGGTCATTCGCCTGCGTTCGACTTACTACCACTACTGCGAGATTGACCCCGGAACGGTAAAGGGGCTGCGCTCAGCGGGATCGAAGCGGCAGTTCTTCGAGGCGCGAATCAAGGGCAGCGGGAGCGATGGTCCGTTTGATTGCAGGACGCATCCGATTCCGAAGAAGTATCGGGTGTGAAGCTCGCGGAGCGCGGCTGATCCCAGCGCGCTTACTCTTTGCGAAGAACTCTTGGAGACAAAATGCATTGCGTTCGAAGGCTGCTGCTTTGCTCGTTGATCGCCACCGCGGCTGGGCTTGTTGCTTGCGGTGGAGGTGGCGGTGGAGGCGCGGGCAGTTCCCAGTCCGACCAATCGGCTGAGGGTGTCTATGGTGGGACTCTCAATGGAAGCGCGAGCAGTGCCTTTCAGTTGCTGATTCTCGAGAACGGAGAGTTCTGGTCGATGTACGGAACGCAGACATCCACTGCGTTCGGAATCGCCGGCTTCATTCAGGGCTCCGGGAACTCCAGCAACGGGAGCTTCACGTCGTCGAACACGAAGGACTTTGGGTTCGCCCCGGCGATCGCTGCGTCGACCAATGCCACCTTCAACGCGGCAGCGAAGACGATTTCCGGGACGCTCACGAGCACCGCAGGAGCGGTCACGTTCAATGGCGGCCCGATAGCGGGATCGCTCTACGACTACAACGCTGCGGCATCGCTGAGCACCGTTTCCGGCGCCTGGACGGCGACGAGTCTTGCGGGTGAAAGCATCGCTCTGAACATCCAGCCGGCGGGTTCGTTCACCGCCACGTCTGGTTTGGGGTGCAACTTCAGTGGAACCATCGCTCCACGCGCCTCTGGGAAGAACGTGTTCAACGTCTCGCTGACCTTTGGCGCCGCGCCTTGTGCGCTTGCGGGGCAGAGTGCTACCGGGATTGCTGTGGCGTACCCACTGTCGTCGGGACGCACGCAGCTGCTCGTTTCTGTTGTCGATTCGGCGCGAACTTACGGTACGGCAGTTTTCGGGACTCGCTGACCATGTCCGGCTTGAGCAAAAGCGAGGTGAACCTCGCGCAGATCAGATGACACGGAGGAGCCTGTGATTGAAATCGTTCGACGCCTCAATGGGCAGCGAGCCACATCGGAGTCTGGAAGCGCGCAGGACCTGCTGGAGCGCCTGGTCGTGGAGACGGTGGCCGCCAACTACCGGCACTTCAGCCATGAACTGCTGGTGCGTGCGCGAGAGCTCGAACGGGACAACGCCGATCCGAGGGATGCGCGGTACTGGTGCGATCCACCGCTCTTTCATCGCGAGCGTCAGTTGTCAGCATTGGTCGGCCACGCGTTCTCGACGATTTGCCCGGTTTCGGATGTTGAATATGGAGTTGCCCGCACGCATGGGGGGGCGAGTTACAAAGGACGAGTCGACTACTTCGGTCTGTTCATGCACCGGGCTACGGCCTTGGAGTTGAAGATGACGACCGTGGCCATCAACGCCAAGAGTGAACTCCGCAAGGTCAAAGGACGTTGGAAGGAGGTCGACGAACAGGCCAAAAATGCGCTCGCCTACATGAAAGATCCAAAGCATCAAAAGCTGACTTATCCCGATCCCATGTCAGTCGCGTTGCTTGTCGTCCGGCTCCATCGAGGGAAGTGGTCGGGCAGGCGGCTGTCGAAGAAGGACTCCGAGATGCTGGGAGGTGACGAGCGGCAAGAGCAATTGCGCAGCGCAAGGCAAAAGTTCACCAACAGTGCAGAGGAAGATGTTCGCAATGCCGCGAACCTGCTTCGAAAGGCCTGCAAGGCTCGATTCGTTGCGACATATGTGCCTCCGCTCGAAATGCGGGAGTACGCTGGGCAGGACGATGAAGATGACTTGTTCCGCATCGTCTCGGGTGTGGTGTTCTTGGCTTCACCGCGCGTCAACGTCTCGTCGCGGGAGTAACTGCATGCGCATAGGGTACGCAATCTGCAGTTATTCAGCCAGCAGGGAGCTTGCGCATATTGTATGGTCGCCGAAGCACTCAAGAAATACTCGGGATCGAAGCAATCTCAGAATCGATCAGATTCGAGAGCGCCTGAGCATCGACCCTACCTATAATACTTGAACCGAGGAGATCGTAGAGGTCAGAGGCCTCGAAGACATAGATGCCGGCACGCTCCGCAAGGCGACGCACGGTGCTTGGCATTTCGTGGGTAGTCAAAAGCAAAAGAGCAGCTGGAGCATATGGCAAAAGCTCAAGCTCTTTGTAGCGCTTGTCGACGGTGGAAAATATTTTACTCACGAGAAGTTCGCTGGTTCCTACCAACTCTCTTACGGCATTGGTGCTAACTCCGTGAGTGATATAGTGTTTTGCTTGGGCGATCCAGACGAGTTTATGGGACACCGCTCTTGAAAGGGAAGGGGCCACGCCACGATATCCAAAGGCATCGACACCTTGATCGTGAGATCTTGGTGTTCTAAATACGGCTTCGCAGCTTAGCCGTTTAAGCACGATAGCCGCGAGATCTTCGAACTTTTCTGGGTCAATGCCTTGCAAAGCATCTTGGAAAATTAATCGCTTGTCGACCGGGTTGGTTCGCCGACCCTTCACAAGATGGCCCTCTCCTAGAGGATCGACAATGTCAAATCGGATAGATAAATCCTCTGCTATTCGGGAATTGTATTCGCCAACAAGGTCGCCTCGAAACTGATTTAGTCGTTTCTCTAGAAAGATGGATATAACTTCGGCTGAGTACCACTTTCCCAGATACGACTCGATGACAACTTCGAGCTTCTGCTTTGGGGATTGGGGCGAATACTCGCAGAGGAAATAGGCAAGGGTCTCCTCTCCGATTCGTTGAAGCTGCTCGCTCATTTCTCTTTCTTCGCCAAGCTTTTAAGCCCCTCCAACGTGCTAAGTATCTCGTTCAGGAGTTGAAGCTCCTTAGTACCGAAAGAAGTCGCTTGCGCAACGCCAATTCTACCGAGTTCCGCATCCACTGATTGCAAGATTGCCAAAGGCGAAGCCGCCGCCTTGGTTCCTTCCGCGATCCGAATGGCATCTAGAAGACTTTGTTCAGGATCTAATAGCGACTCGAAGGCGTGCGCATTGCTCACAATGAGCTTCAGTCTGCGAACGTCAGAATACGTCGTCAGTTTTGGCTCGTGCTTCGCGTCGCCAGTAACAAGTTGGAAGAACTGTCGGGCCAACTCTCCATCGATGAAAGTGGTCTCCTCGTGAGACCAGCCGAACCTCTCGCGAACCTCCGGTGATGAGATCATTTCATGAAGTAGGCGGTAAAAATCTGGCTCCGCCTTGTCTCCAAATAGCTCATCCTGTTCCATAAACTTCAGTGCTGCAACTGCCCTGTATCTCCGCGCAGCTTCGACAGAAGAAATACCCAGCATCCCTCCGATAGCCTTGAAATCAAGATTCTCCTCGTCCTTTAGTTCTGCAACGAGTAGTGCTTGTTGATACGCTCCCCACTCCTTCGGCCCTGCAATGTGCCTGATCCCCATAATTACGCGCTCGGCGTGTCTTAGATCTTTCCCGGATGATTTCAGAATGGCACACGGAATTTTGGAGAATAAGCGCTTTTGCTCCTGACTTAGTGCCAAGACGCCTTCGCTGGATTCTTTAAGCAGCGACTTCAGGGATGCGATGCGCCGATTTCCTTCGACTACGACAAAATATCCTGACCCGTACTTGTACGGAGCAAGTATAACGCGCTCCATTGGAACGTACCCATTTGTCAATATTGAGTTCTTCAGTTCGTCAAGCTGATAGTCTCGTTCCAGCTTCTCCAATGTTGCCGTTTGAACCTTCTCTTCGTGGAACCTGGTGACTACCTTTTTCTTGAATTTCTTCTGATCCCAGAAGCGGTAGTTGTTGGGGTCCAATAAAATCTTTTCGATTGCCACATCAGCGGACTGGAAATCGAAAGGGCTCGTGGTTGTATTCGCCGTCTTCGAGCTACTAGCCATGGTTTGGTGCGATGCGTGAGTGTTTGGTCGGGCTCGATGTTAGACGCAGTTCCGCTGATTCGCTGAGAACTTGCAACCATCCTAAGCCCGCCACGACTTGAAGTGACGGAGCGAGGCGGAGCAGAAATTGATGTCGCCGTCGCGTGGGCGACCGATGGCTGAAATGCGGCCGAAACCTTGGCTTCATGGCCGCAACTGCTGCAAGCAGCTACTCGGTCTTTGAGGCAACACGTCTCACGGGTGGCTTCCGCGCTCAGCCAGTGCCGGTCGTGTGCATTGCCGCTTCCAGAATCACCCCCGCAATCTCCCGCGGATGACTGATCAACGACACATGGCTCGACGCCACCTCGATCGTCTTCGCCTTCATCCGCGCAGCCACGAACCGCTGCAACTCCGGCGACGTCGTCCGATCCTGCGTCGACACCGCATACCAGCTCGGCTTGCTGCGCCACGCGGCCACCGTGGTGCGTGACGCAAACAGCGTCTCCGCAATGCGCCCCTGCAGCGCATACAGCACGCGGGCCTTCTCGGTCGGCACGTCACCCGCGAAGTCACGCAGAAACGCCTCTTCGCTCAACTGCGCAAACCCACCCGACTTGACGAGCCCGGCGCTCGCCGGCGGCGTCGGGAACTTGGCGGCCAGCGCGCCGTAGTCTTCCCCCGCACCGGGCGCTCGCGCCGCCACGTAGACCAGCCCCACGACCTTCGGGTCGACACCCGCCTCGCTGATCACCGTGCCAGCCCACGAATGGCCGACCAACAGCGTCGGGCCGTCCTGCAGCGCCAGGATGCGCTGCGTGGCGGCCACGTCGTCTGCCAGCGATGTCAACGGGTTCTGCACCGCCGTGGCGCGCAGCCCGGCGCGCTGCAGCAGCGCGATCACGTCGGACCAGCACGACCCATCGGCATACGCGCCATGCACGAGCACGACGTTGCGCATGCCCGGCGCAGGCATCGCTGTCGTGGGTGCCGATGCCGATTGAGCCGCAGCAAGGCGAGCCGTGGCAGCAAGGCCGACGGTCGCGGCGACGCGGGTGGAGAACTGGCGACGAGTGAACATGCGGATTCCCGAGAGTGAGGATCCAGATGCGTCGCACCCGGCGAGCCGGTTCTTACACCGCTCGCGCAACCTCGATCAGGCCTCGTCGAGGTCGGTGAACTTGTCCGGGTCGACCAGGTCGCGCAGCGGCATGCGCAAGGCGTCGGCCAGGCGGCCCATGTTGTCGATCGAGATGTTGCGCCGCCCGAGTTCCACGCTGCTCACGTAGGGCCGCGTGATGCCCGCCTCCAGCCCGAGCGCCTCCTGCGACATCTCCCTGGCGCGCCGCACCCGGCGCAGGTTGCGCGCGAACACATCGCGGGCCGAGAGCTTCTTGCTGGCGTTCTTTTTCATCAGCGAAGGATTGCGGCGTCTGCACAAGTCCTCCACCTTCTTTGGGTTTCCAAGTGTTAACTTAGAGGTACCAAACGAAGTCTTTGAAATGTTTTTTGAACTTCAAGGGAAACATGCATGAGATCCATGGAAGTCAACTGCATCACCCTCTCCGGCCACCTCCCGCACCACGCGCTCATCACCCACATCGGCCACAGCCAGCGCAAATGGCGCATGGGCATCGCCCAGGCCATCCGCTGCATGGATCTCGATCTCGAGCGCTACTACGTCGTCGACACGTCCCTGCGCCAGTGGGTCTACCTCGATGTCGTGCGCGAGCCCGGCCAGCCGCCGCACCTGCGCGCCCGCACCGAGCGCGGCGAGTGGGCCGATCACCTGCTGTCGCTGCCGCGCTGCGGCCGCGATTGCGGCGCGCCGGTCCGCCAACCGCGGCTGTGTTGCCGATGCCCGTTCCGCTGAGGTTTTCGCCTAAAGTCAGTGCGCATGACCTTGCGCACCCACTACCCACCCCTCGAGCCGCTGGAAACAGGGTTCATGCCCGCCGGCAACCTGCACTCGCTCTACTGGGAGCGCAGCGGCAATCCCGCCGGCATCCCGGTGATCTTCGTTCACGGCGGCCCCGGGGCCGGCACCTCGCCCAAGGACCGTTGCTTCTTCGACCCCGCCCGCTACCACATCGTGCTGCTCGACCAGCGCGGCGCCGGCAAGTCCACGCCCTCAGGCGAATGCCGCGAGAACACCACGCCCTTGCTGATCGCCGACCTGGAGCGCCTGCGCGAGCGGCTGGGCATCGCGCAGTGGCTGGTGTTCGGCGGGTCATGGGGCTCCACGCTGTCGCTGGCCTATGCGCAGGCGCACCCGGATCGCTGCCTGGGGCTGATCCTGCGCGGCATCTGGCTCGCCAGCCTGGAAGAGCAGCAGTGGTGGCTGCACGGCATGCGGCAGTTCTTCCCGAAGGAGTGGGAGGCGTTCGCCCATGCCATCCCGGCGGAGGAACGCGGTGACCTGGTCGCGGCCTACCAGCGCCGCCTGAGCGATCCGGATCCTGCCGTGCATGCACCGGCGGCGCGCGGCTGGAGCCACTACGAAGGCGCCTGCCTGCGGCTCATCCCGTTGCCGGTCGAGCCGCTGCGGCCTGAAGACGCGGTCTTCGAGCTGAACCTCGCACGGCTCGAGGCGCATTACTTCGTCAACGGCGCCTTCCTCACCCCCAACCAGTTGCTCGACGGCGTGCCGCGCATCGCGCACCTGCCTTGCACCATCGTGCATGGCCGCTACGACGTGATCTGCCCGGTGCGCTATGCCTATGCGCTGGCCGATGCGTGGCCGTCGGCCAAGCTGGTCGTCGTGCCCGATGCGGGGCATTCGTCGATGGAGCCGGGCATCACCTCCGAGCTGGTCGCCGCCACCGATGCCTTCGCCGATGGCCGATGAGCTGAAACCGATCTGCGGCGAAGAGGCCGTGTTGTCGATGCTCGACGGCTGGTTCGCCGGCCGTGCGGGCGACTGGTGGGAAGGCTTCTACGCGGACCGCAAGAAGCCGGTGCCGTTCTTCGGCGATGCGCCGGATGAATGCCTCGCGGAGTGGGTGGGCGAGCATGCGGCACCGGGCGGGCGCGCGCTGGACATCGGCTGCGGCAACGGCCGCAACTCGCGCTTCCTCGCGAGCCGGGGCTTCGATGTCGACGGCGTCGATTACGCGCAAGCGGCGATCGACTGGGCCACGCAGCGGGCGACCGAACTTGGCGTGTCGGTGCGTTGGCATTGCCGGTCGGTGTTTGACCTCGATCTGCCGGCCGACAGTTTCGACCTCGTCTACGACTCCGGCTGCTTCCACCACTTGGCACCGCACCGGCGGCACACCTATGTGCAGCTGGTCAGCAAGGCGCTGCGCCCGGGCGGCTGGTTCGGGCTGGCGTGCTTTCGCCCCGAAGGCGGCAGCGGGCTGTCGGACCATGAGACCTACGAGCGCCGCACGCTGGGCGGCGGCCTGGGCTATACCGAAGAACAGCTGCGCACGATCTGGGCGACCGGGCTCGAGGTGCACAGCACGCGGCGCATGCTGAAACCGCCGCCGGGCGCGGAGGTCTTCGGCGAGGATTTCCTGTCGGTGCTGTGGGCGCGCAAGCCCATGGATCCCGCCGGCGCGTGAGAGATGTTGGCGATGGACGAAGCGGTCCGCCGTTTCTTCACCGATGCCCCGCTGCATGAGCGTTTTCCGGGCGGGCAAGGGCGTTCGGTGCATGCCGGCAACCTGGTGCTGAAGCCGGTCGACGAAGTCTCCAAGTACGAGTGGCTGGGTGATGCGCTGGAGGGCGTCGACTTCCATGGCCTGAACGTGGCTGCGCCCGTCCGGTCGCTGAAGGGGATGTGGTGCGAGCAAGGGTGGGGCGCCACGCGCTACTTCGACGGCGCCTTCGTCGAAGGGCGGATGGCCGACAAGCTCGCGGCTTCCACCGACTTTCATCGTGCAGTTCGCAGCGTCGGCAAACCCGCGGCGTTCGACGCGTGGACCAGCCCGTGGACCGAAGCCACCCGGGTGGCGTGGAGCGAGCGCCATGTGCCCGACGCCGCACCGGATCGTGTGAAGGCGGTGGTGTCTTCACTGCAGTCCCGCTGCGAGCCGGTCAACCTGCCGAGCCAGTTCGTCCACACCGACCTGGCGGGCAACATCCTGTTCGATGGTGGCGCGCCGGTCGTCATCGACATCTCGCCGGCTTTCCGACCGGTGGCGTACGCACACGCGGTGCTCGTGGCCGACAGCGTCGCGTGGCATCGCGAGCCGGCGGCGTCGCTGGCGTTGTTGGAGCTTCCGCCGTCGCTTCGACAGCAGCTGGTGTTGCGCGCCGTCGTGTTCCGCCTGTGCGTGCCGCTCTTCTTCGATGCGGCGAACGCCGCGGCGTTCTACGCCACGCTGCGTGAGTTCGAGCCGGTACTGCCCTTCGAGGGCATCGCCGGCGTGTGAGTGGCGTGGATCAAGCCTTGGCGGGCTTCTTGCCCGCCGGCTGCGGCTTCCTGGCCCGTGCGAGGTTCGACGTGATCAACGCCGCCGCCAGCGTCACCAGCCACGAGAAGTACACCCACAGCAGGAACACAGGAAACGCCGCAAAGGTGCCGTACACCGTCTTGTAGGTCGGCAGCTTCAGCACATAGGCCGCGAAGCCGCGCTTGCCGAGCTCGAACGCGATGCCGGCGATCAACCCGCCGATGGCCGCATCGCGCTTGCGCACGCGGGTGTTCGGCATGTAGTGGAAGAGGGCGGCCATCGCGATCGAGCCGATCAGCGCCGGGCCGAGCGTCAGCCCGAACTTGGCCCAGGGCGGCAGCGTCTGGATCAGGCCGGCCGACGCGCTCACCGCGTACGACGTGGCCCACAGGCTCACGCCCAGCAGCGGCGGGCCGAGGCCGATCATCAGCAAGTACATGCCGACGCGCTTCAGGAACGGGCGGTTCTTCTTGACCTTCCAGATCTGGTTCAGCGCGTTCTCGACGGTCAGCAGCAGCGCGACCGCGGTGACCACCAGGAACAGCGAGCCGACCAGCGTGAGCCCGCCGGCGTTGGTCGCGAACTGCGCGAGGTAGCGCAGCACGGTGCGCGAGATCTCTTCGGGCAGCAGGCTGCGCAGCAGGTGCTCCTCGATCGCGTCCTCGAGCCGCTTGAACATCGGGAATCGGGTGAAGAGGGCGAAGCACACCGCGAGGAAGGGGACGACCGACAGCACGGTCGTGAAGGTGAGGCTGCCGGCGATCTGCGGCAGGCGCTCGGCGCGTGCGCGCTGGATCGTGAGTCGGGCGAGGGTGATCATCGGGCGGCCATTCTGCCTGCGAGAATCCACCGGGCTGGAGGCCCATTGACCATCACTTGCGCATCTTGCCGATGATTCCACGCTTGTCTCGACGCAGCCGCCTCGCGGCGTTGGCTATAGCCGCCATCGTGGGTCCGGCCATTGCCGGCTTCGCATGGCTGAAGGCCGAGCACCGGCCCGACGAGGCCATCGCGGTGGCGCAGGCCTTCGTGGATCAGTTGAATGCGCGCGGCGAGGGCTGCCGCGTCGATCGCCTGGTTGGCATCGCGCCGTTCCAGACGAACGGCAACCGCCTGCGGCGCTGGGTGTCGGGGCGCGGTGTCGAGGTGCCGGAATTGCAGATGGAGTTCGACGGCGCCTGCCCGTTGCGGGTCACGCTGCGGCTGTCGTCAACGCAGGGGTGGCAGGTCGTTAAGCACGGCAGCCATGCAGGGTGAACCGATGCGCGCCAACCACTGTTCGGATTGACATCAACCCCCAGTCGGGCCGACACCAACCCCCGTTCGGGCTGAGCTTGTCGAAGCCTTGGTGCCATGCAAGCAGGCCCTTCGACAGGCTCAGGGCGAACGGGGGAGTGGTGGATCCGTCGAACGGACGTGACCCGTTCGGGCTGAGCTTGTCGAAGCCTTGGTGCCATGCGAGCAGGCCCTTCGACATGCTCAGGGCGAACGGGGGGGTTTTGTTCGCTCAGACTCCCGTCCGCCTACCTCAAGCCGCCACCGGCGTGCGGATCAGGTGATCGAACGCCGACAGCGCCGCCTTCGCCCCATCGCCCGCGGCGATGATGATCTGCTTGAACGGCACCGTCGTCGCGTCACCCGCCGCGAACACGCCCGGCTGGTTCGTCGCGCCACGCGCGTCGACGATGATCTCGCCGTACTTGCTCAGCTCCAGCGTGCCCTTCAGGAACTCGGTGTTGGGCACCAGCCCGATCTGCACGAACACTCCCGCCAGCTCCACGCGGTGCTCGGCACCCGTCGCGCGGTCCTTGAAGACCAGGCCGTTCACCTTCTGCCCGTCGCCGGTGATCTCGGTCGTCTGCGCGTTGGTGTGCACCGTCACGTTCGGCAGGCTGTGCAGCTTCTTCACCAGCACCGCATCGGCCTTCAGCGTGTCGGCGAACTCCACCACGGTGACGTGCGCCACCAGCCCGGCCAGGTCGATCGCGGCCTCGACACCCGAGTTGCCGCCGCCGATCACCGCCACCGGCTTGCCCTTGAACAGCGGGCCGTCGCAGTGCGGGCAATAGGCCACGCCCTTGTTCTTGTACTCGGCCTCGCCGGGCACGTTCACGTTGCGCCAGCGCGCGCCGGTCGACAGGATCACGCTGCGGCTCTTCAGCGCCGCGCCGTTCTCCAGCGTCACGGTGATCTCGCCGCCCGGCTGCGCCGCCGGCTCCAGGCTCGCGACGCGCTGGCCGTTCATGATGTCGACCTCGTAGACGCGTGCATGCGCTTCCAGCGCGGCCGCGAACTTCGGGCCTTGCGTCTCGAGGATCGACACGTAGTTCTCGATGCCCAGCGTGTCCAGCGTCTGGCCGCCGAAGCGCTCGGCGACGATGCCGGTGCGGATGCCCTTGCGCGCCGCATACACGGCCGCCGCCGCGCCGGCCGGGCCGCCGCCGACGATCAGCACGTCGAACGCGTCCTTCTGGCCCAGCTTGGCCGCGACGCGCGCCGAAGCACCGGTGTCGACCTTGGTCAGGATCTCCGAGACCTCCATGCGGCCCGAGCCGAACACCTCGCCGTTCAGGTAGACGGTCGGCACGGCCATGATCTGGCGGCCTTCGACCTCACCCTGGAACAGCCCGCCGTCGATCGCGACGTGCTTGATGCGCGGGTTCAGCACCGCCATCAGGTTCAGCGCCTGCACGACGTCGGGGCAGTTGTGGCAGGTCAGCGACATGTAGGTCTCGAACACGAAATCGCCGCCGTCGTCGCGGGTCAGCGACTTGATCTGCTCGATCACCTCGGCCTCGACCTTCGGCGGGTGGCCGCCGGCCTGCAGCAGGGCCAGCACCAGCGATGTGAACTCGTGGCCCATCGGGATCGCGGCGAAGCGCACGCCCATGCCGGCACCGGCACGGCTGATGTTGAACGACGGACGGCGCTCGTCGGTGCCGTCCACGCGCAGGCTCACCAGCTCGCTCAGGCCGGCGATCTCTTGCAGCAGCTCGCGCATCTCGGCCGAGGCAGGGCGATCATCGAGCGACGCCACCAGTTCAACCGGCTGCGTCAGGCGTTGCAGGTAGCCCTTGAGCTGGGCCTGGAGGGTGGCGTCCAACATGTGATCGGTCCTTGTGTTTGTTGTGTTCGGGTAGAGCTCCGCCCAGCGCCCCGCCCGAAGGCGGGGCCGCAGAGCGGCATAACAGGGGAAAAGCGAGAGAGAGGTCTTAGATCTTGCCGACGAGGTCGAGCGACGGCGTCAGCGTGGCGGCGCCTTCGTTCCACTTGGCCGGGCAGACCTGGCCAGGGTTCTTGGCGACGTACTGCGCGGCCTTCAGCTTGCGCAACGTTTCCTTCACGTCACGCGCGATCGCGTTGTCGTGCACTTCCGCGGTCTTGATGACGCCATCGGGGTTGATGACGAAGGTGCCGCGCAGTGCCAGGCCTTCTTCTTCGATGTGCACGCCGAATGCGCGCGTCAGCTTGTGCGTCGGGTCGCCGATCAGCGGGAACTTGGCCTTGCCGACGGCCGGCGAGGTTTCATGCCACACCTTGTGCGCGAAGTGCGTGTCGGTCGTGACGATGTAGACCTCGGTGCCCAGCTTCTGGAACTCGGCGTAGTTGTCGGCCGCGTCTTCGACTTCGGTCGGGCAGTTGAAGGTGAATGCGGCCGGCATGAAGATCAGGGTCGACCACTTGCCCTTCAGGCTGGCTTCGGTGACCTCGATGAACTTGCCGTTGTGGAAGGCTTCGACCTTGAACGGCTGGACTTGGGTGTTGATCAGCGACATCGTTTGATTTCCTTGGTGTGCTTGGTTGGATGAAAAAAGCGAACTGGCGAAGCGAATTTTGACCGCACTGCAGCATTTGCGGGATTAATTGACTGAATCAAGTCGATGGTAAAAAACTATCGATCGGGACCCCGCGATTCACGTCAAGGTCCGCGTCAGAGCCGCATCGGGCTGACGACGTACTTGAAGCCGCTGCGCTGCGGAAAGGTGAACAGCACCGCCGAGCCGGCGTCCTGCAGCGCCATCGTCACCATCTCGGCATCGGTCTCGCCGAGCACTTCGGTCAGGTAGGTCACGTTGAAGCCGATCTCAAGGGGCACGCCGCCGTAGTCGACGTCCAGATCTTCGTCGGCCTCCTCGCGCTCGGCATTGCTCGACACGATGCGCATCGCGCCCGCCGCGAGGCTCAGGCGGATGCCGCGGAACTTGTCGCTGGTCATCAGCGAGGCGCGCTGCAGGCATTCGAGCAGCGCGGCGCGGCCGAGTGTCACGGCATGCGGGTTGGCGTTCGGGACCACGCGCTTGAAGTCGGGGTAGCGGCCCTCGATCAGCTTGGTGACGAAGCTGATGCCGTTGAGCTCGAAGCCGGCCTGTGCCGGGGCGAGCCGGATCTCGACGGTGGCAGCGTCGTCGCTGCCTTCGCGCAGGTGGCGCTGCAGCTCGTGCACCGCCTTGCGCGGCAGGATCACCTGCTGCGCTGGCAGCTCGGCATCGATCGTGGCCTCGGCCAGCGCGAGCCGGTTGCCGTCGGTCGCGACGAGCCGCACGAGGCGGCCGTCGGTGTTGAACAGCACACCGTTCAGAAAGTAGCGGATGTCGTGCGTGGCCATCGCGAAGCTCACCTGGTCGACCAGCGACTTCAGCACGCCCTGCGGCAACTGCAACGCGGTGGCATGCGGGGCGCGCGCGACCAGCGGGAACTGCTCTGCCGGCAGCGTGTGCAGCATGAAGCGGCTGCGTCCGCCCTGCAGCCGCAGCCGGCCGGGCTCGGCCGTCAGCGTGACGACCTGGTCGGGCGGCATCGCCTTCAGGATGTCGACCAGCTTGCGGGCCGACACGGTGGTGGCGAAGTCGCCGGCATCGCCACCCAGCTCGACGCGGTGGCCGACCTCGATGTCGAGGTCCGAGGTGGTGAACGCGATTGTGGTGCCGGTCTTGCGGATCAGCACGTTCGCGAGGATCGGCAGCGTGTGGCGCCGCTCGACGATGCCGCAGACCGACTGCAGCGCGGCCAGCAGCTTCGCCTGGGTGTCCTTCAGGACGATCATCGGCCGCTCCTTCAGGGCCGCTCGGGCTTGGGGGACTGCCCGAACAACTGCGCCTGCTCGGCGGAGTGCTTGGCGGCGAAGCTGCGCATGAAGTCGCGCAGCACCTCCGAGGCGGCCAGCCCCTGGGATTGGCAGGCCTGCACGAAGGCATCGCGCAGGTCGCGCTCGATGCGGATCCGCATCCCGGCGTCTTTGGTGTTCATCGGCAGCTCCGGTTCGTGGATACACATATGTGTATCCATCATCCGGAAACTATACCGTGGATCAGAACGGCGCGGTGTCGGCCTCGCCGGCGTTGGCGCGAAGCTGGGCGTGCAGGTCGGCGATCTTCAGCTTCAGCGCGGCGTTCTCGGCGGTCAGCACGGTGACGCGCTGGCGCAGCGCATCGACCGTGTCGGCGCTGTTGGTCGAAGCTTCTTGGGACTGGGCCTGTGGCTGCGCTTCTGCCGTGCCTTCATCAGCCGGCGCCCTGCGGCGTGAATCGCGCGCCCGCTTCGCGGCCTGCTTCAGCTCGTCCTTGCCGGCCGCCGCCGCAGCGACCTGCTCCGCGGCCGGCAGGCTCGAGACGGCCGCCGCGGCGTTGATCGAGATCGTGCCGGCCTTGATGGCCTCGACCAGCTCGGGCGCCGCCTGCTTGCGGATCTTCTCGATCAGCACGACCTGGTTGCTGCTGATGCGGGCCGCCTTCGCGAGCGCCTCGCGGGTGTCGAGCGTGGGTGCCTGGCCGGCCGGCGTAGAAGGGGCGCCTTCGGCCGGCTCGGCCAGGCGCCGAGCGCGCTGCCCGGCGACGATCTCGCGCTTGCGCAGCGCGAGCACACCGCGCTGGTAGTCCGACAGGCTGCGCCGGCCGAGGTGCTGGTCGATCATCCACAGGTGCACGTCTTCCATCGACTGGAAGCGCGTGCTCTGCACCGTCTGGAACGGCAGCCCGTGTTGGCGGCAGATGCCGTAGCGGTTGTGCCCGTCGACGAGCATGTCGCCCCACAGCACCAGCGCATCGCGGCAGCCCTCGGCGAGGATGCTGCGTTCCAGCGCATCGTGTTCGTCGGGCGTCAACGGGTCGATGTAGGCTTTGAGTTCTTCGTTGACGACGAGGTCCATGGGCGCGGGTTCGATCTGAGGCGAAAGGGGGCCGCATTGTAGAGAGCCGCGACAATCGCCCGATGCTGCTCCGCATCCACCACGCCGCCATCATCTGCTCCGACTACCCGGCCTCGAAGCGCTTCTACACCGAGACGCTCGGGCTCGCGGTGCTCGCCGAGCACTTCCGCGCGCAGCGCAACTCGTACAAGCTCGACCTCGCGCTGCCCGACGGCTCGCAGGTCGAGCTGTTCTCGTTCGAGGGCGCCCCGCCGCGGCCGTCGTACCCCGAGGCGCGCGGCCTGCGCCACCTGGCGTTCGAGGTCGACGACGTCGCGCAGTGCAAGGCCACGCTCGAAGGCAAGGGCGTCGCGGTGGAAGACATCCGCGTCGACGAGTACACCGGCCGGCGCTTCGTGTTCTTCGCCGATCCGGACGGATTGCCGCTGGAGCTGTACGAAGCCGCGCGCTGAGCATCCCGGGTCACCGCGAGTTGTGCCGCCCGGCCATTTCAGCGACAGTCGCGGATTACCCAATTTCTTTCGGAAGCCACTACCCGTGTCCACCTCCGCCTCCAACGACCGTGCCTTCTTCGGCCACCCCGCCGGCCTCGGCTGGCTCGCTTTCTGCGAGCTCTGGGAACGTTTCTCGTACTACGGCATGCAGGCCCTGCTGGTCCTGTACCTCACCAACTACCTGTTCCTGCCCGAGAACATCGGCCACGTCGCCGGCATCGACGCGGTGCGCGGCGCGATCGAGAACGTCACCGGCCCGCGCTCGCCGCAGCAGCTCGCGTCCGTCGTGTTCGGGCTCTATGCGGGCTTCGTCTACCTGACGCCGCTGTTCGGGGGCCTGCTGGCCGACCGCGTGCTCGGCCGCACCAGGACCGTCGTGATCGGTGCGGTGCTGATGGCCACCGGCCACTTCCTGATGGCCTTCGAGGCCAGCTTCTTCATCGCGCTGCTGTGCCTGTTGATCGGCGTCGGCTGCTTCAAGGGCAACATCGCGGCGCAGGTCGGCGACCTGTACGCGCCCGGCGACAAGCGGCGTGCGAGCGCGTTCCAGATCTTCATGCTGGCGGTGCAGATCGCGGTGATCCTCGCACCTATCGTCTGCGGCACGCTCGGCGAGAAGGTGGCCTGGCACTGGGGCTTCGGTGCCGCCGGCGTCGGCATGGTGATCGGCCTGTTCGTGTACCTCGCGGGCCGCCGCCACCTGCCGCCCGAGCCGCTTCGCGAGCGCCGCGCCGAGAAGGCCGCCGCGCTGCCGCGCGCCGGCATGACCGGCACCGAGAAGGGCAGGCTGGTGCTGCTGGTCGCGCTGATCCCGGTGCTGATGGGAACGGTCGTCGGCAACCAGCAGTACAACAACGCGTTCCCGCTGTGGTCGCAGCAGCACATGGACCTGGTGCTGTTCGGCTGGTCGGTGCCGGTGACCTGGCTGCAGGCGATCGACGCCATTGCCAGCACCGCGGCGATGATCGGCTCGATCGCGTTCTGGCGCTGGTGGGCCACGCGTCGCCGCGAGCCCGACGAGATCACGAAGATGGCGCTCGGCTCGCTGATCGCCGCGTCCGCCCCGGCGCTGCTGATGATCGCCTCCGGCATCGTCGAGCATTCGCACGAGAAGGTCGGCTTCGGCTGGGCGATCGGCTACGCGGTGCTCAACGACATCGGCTTCGCGAACGTGATGCCGGTGGGGCTGGCGCTGTACTCGCGCACGGCGCCGCACAAGCTCGAGGGGCTGATGATGGGCACCTACTACCTGCACCTGTTCCTGGCCAACACCTTCGTCGGCTGGCTGGCGGGCTTCCTCGAGACGATGCCGGGGCAGCAGTTCTGGGGCCTGCATGCGGCGCTGGTCGGCGGTGCCGGCGTGGTGCTGCTGGGGGTCAAGCTGGTGTTCGGCAAGCTGCTGGCGCCGACGGCGGTCGACAACGGCGCCGCGGCGGGCTCAGGCGACGCGGTGCCGGCTCACTGATTCACGGCGACGCTTCATCCATCTCGAAGGCCGGCACGCGTCGGCCGTCGATGTCGGTGAAGCCGTAGTCCTGCGCCAGGTCGCCCACCCGCAGCACCTGGCCGCTGCGGCGCATCACCTGCGGGTCGGCCGCCAGCGCCGCGACGGCGCGGCCCAGGTAGCGCGGCGATTCGGTGCGCGCGAGGGCAGGCCGCTCGTGCCAGTGCGCCTCGTCGGTGTGGTGGCCGGCCAGCACGAACTCGGTGCGCATCCAGCCGGGTGACAGCGCGACCGAGGCCACGCCGTGCGGCCGCAGTTCTTCGGCGATGCCGAAGGCGAGGCGCGTCATGCCGGCCTTCGCGAGGTCGTAGAACAGGTTGCCGCGCAGGTAGCGGCCGCGGTCCCAGAAGGTGGTCGTGACGATCAGTCCGTGACCCTGCCGCACCATCAACGGCGCAGCGTGCCGGCTCGACAGCAGGTGGTTGCGCACGCCGCGGTCGATCATCGAATCCCAGTGGGCCAGCGGGTGCTCCCAGAACGGCGCGTTGAACACGCCGTCGAAGGTTTCGTGGCCGCCCCAGGCGTTGTTGACCAGCAGGTCGATGCGGCCTTGCTCCTGTTGCACGCGGGCGAACAGCTCGGCCACCTCGCCGTCTTGCGTGTGGTCGCAACGCACCGCGATGCCGTGGCCGCCGGCGCGCGTCACCTCGTCGGCGGTGTCGTCGATGCTGCCGGGCACGGCGGTCATGTCCGACAGGCCGAGCAGCTGGCCGTAGCTCTGTGCGGGGTGCGCGCGCGTGCTGCGGCCGGTCACGTAGACGGTGGCGCCGGCAGCGCCCAACTCGACCGCGCAGCCGCGCCCGGCGCCGCGGCTCGCGCCGGTCACGATGGCCACGCGGCCTTGCAGCGGGCGAGGGGTCTTGTCGTTCGTCATCGGGTGGCTCCTGTGTGCGATGGCGCCATCTTGCGCAGTCGTCAGCCGGCGGTCTTGGAAGATTCCGAAACCGCGAGGCGCCGGTACTCGGCCGGCGTGCAGCCGCACAGCGCGCGGAACTCGTTGGCGAGGTGCGACTGGTCGAAGAAGCCGCCGTCGAGCGCGACCTCGGCCCAGCTGCGCTGCGGTTGTGCGCGCAGCTCGCGCAGGCAGCGGTGCAGCCGCGAGAGCCGGCTCCAGCGGCGCGGCGAGAGCCCGAACTGCGCGTCGAACAGCTGCTGCAGCCGGCGCTCGCCGAGGCCCACCTCGGCGGCGAGCGCCGGCACCGGCAGCCGCCCGCCGGCCTGCATCAACAGGCGCAGTGCGTGCACCGCCGGCCGCGGCTCGGCGACGGACGCATGGCGCAGCCGCTGCAGCAGCGCCTGCTGCACGAGGCGCACGCGGCTGGCGTCGTCTTCCAGGTCGGCGAGTGCGGACAAGGCCTCGGCATTGTCGCGCGGCCACAGGGACTGCAGCGGCAGCGCGAGCCCGGCGATCTCGCCGACCGGCAGCCCGAGCAGCGCAGCGGCCGCACCGTGGCGCAGCGTGATCGCGAGCCCGGCCATGCGGCCCGACAGCCGCAGCACGGCCGGCGTCGTCGACGGGCCGATCGCGAGCAGGGTGCGCCGCGCATCGGGGCCGGCGGCCGGCGCATCGCCCCAGTGCACGACGAGGCGCACCGCGCCGTCGGGGATCACGCGTTCGACGACCTCGTGGCCCGGCGCGAAGGTCTCGCGGTACAGCAGCATCTGGGCGACGAAGGGCCGCAGCGCCGCGGGCAGCGGCAGTGTGCGCAGGCTGGCCGCGGGCGTGCCGGATTCCGGGCCCTGGACGGGATCCTCGTCGAGTCGAAGGAACAGGCGCTGGGCCACCGGGGACGCCTCCATCGCGCGATGCGCAAGGCGGCAGCATACGGGCAACAAGGCCTACGATCGCGGGATGGACCGCATCCTGATCGGCATGGCCGCCCTCCTGTTCGCCACCGGCAGCCCCGCCGAGCCGGCCGACGCGCTGCAGAACTGGTTCAACGACCCGTTCTTCCCGATCACCGCCGCGCTGCCCGACTGCCCGCTGCCCGCCGGCCCGTTCACCGACGAGGCCGACCGCCGCGTGCAAGCGCACCGCCGGCTCGAGAAAGGCACGACCTGCTGGCTCGCGAAGGAGTGCGACCGCCCGAACGCCTATGCCTACGACGCCGACATCGCGTCAGCGATCCAGGCTGCCGTGCGCGAGCGCAACCCGTTCCCCGACACGACGCTGTGGGTCACCGTGCAGGGCCGCGTCGTCTACGTCGAAGGTTGCTCGCGCGACGAGGCCGACGCCGCCCGCATCGAAACCTTCGTGCGCGCGCTGCCGCACGTGCAGCAGGCGACCGCGATCCTGCGCACCGATGCAAGGTCCCGCCCGCCCTACAAAACGAGGCCTGCGACACTCTCGCGCTGAGAACATGAGCGTCGACACCCCCACCTACACCATCGCCGTGCGCGAGCTGTGCGAGTTCACGGCCAAGCAGGGCGACCTCGACCTGCGCTTCACGCCCGGCCCGTCGGCGCAGGAAGGCATCGCCGGGCATGCGATGGTGGCGTCGCGCCGGGGCGGGCGCTACCAGGCCGAGGTCAGCCTGAGCGGCACGCACGGCGCGCTGCGGGTGCGCGGCCGCGCCGACGGCTACGACCCGGACCAGGGCCTCGTCGAAGAGATCAAGACGCACCGTGGCGACCTCGCGCGCCAGCCGGCCAACCACCGCCACCTGCACTGGGCGCAGGCGAAGATTTACGGCGCACTGCTGTGCCAGAAGTTCGAGCTGCCCAAGCTGCGCGTCGCGCTCGTCTACTACGACGTCGGCACGCAGCAGGAAACGGTGTTCAGCGAGACCTGCAGCGCGGCCGAGCTGCAGCAGTTCTTCGAGCAGCAGTGCGAGCGCTTCGTGGCCTGGGCGGACCAGGAACTCGCGCACCGCGGCGCCCGCGATGCGGCGTTGCAGGGCCTGCGCTTCCCGCACGCCGAGTTCCGTGCCGGCCAGCGCCCGCTGGCCGAGGCGGTGTACCGCGCCGCCAGCACCGGCCGCTGCCTGCTCGCGCAGGCGCCCACCGGCATCGGCAAGACGGTCGGCACGCTGTTCCCGTTGTTGAAGGCCTGCCCGACGCAGCGGCTCGACAAGCTGTTCTACCTCGCGGCCAAGACGCCCGGCCGCGGCCTCGCACTCGAGGCGCTGCGGCTGATCAGCAGCCGTGCCGATGCACCACCGCTGCGCGTGCTGGAACTGGTCGCGCGCGACAAGGCCTGCGAGCACCCCGACAAGGCCTGCCACGGCGAGTCTTGCCCGCTGGCGCGCGGCTTCTACGACCGGTTGCCGGCCGCCCGCAGCGCAGCGCTTGCCGCCGACGGCGCTCCGCTCGACCAGGCGCGCCTGCGCGAGGTCGCGCTGGCCCACCAGGTCTGCCCCTACTACCTGAGCCAGGAGCTGGTGCGCTGGAGCGACGTGGTGGTCGGCGACTACAACTACTGGTTCGACCTCGGCGCGATGCTGCATGGGATGACGCTCGCGAACGAATGGCGCGTCGGCGTGCTGGTCGACGAGGCGCACAACCTGCTCGAACGCGGCCGCAAGATGTATTCGGCCGAGCTGCAGCAGGCCGACGTGGCCGCGCTGCGCAGCACCGCGCCGCCCGCGGTGAAGCCGGCGCTCGACCGCCTGCACCGCGCGTGGAGCGCGCTGAACAAGGCGCAGGACGCGACGCAGCCGACCGATTTCACGGTGCACGAGAAACCGCCCGCGGCCTGGCGCGATGCGCTGCAGAACGCGATCGCGGCGCTGGGCGAGCACTTCGCCGACGGGCAATCGCCGAACGACACGCCGCTGCTGCGCTTCTACTTCGATGCGCTGCACGTGATGCGCGTGCTGGAGCTGCTGGACGAGAACTCGCAGGTCGATGTGAGCATCACCGAACGCCGCGGCAGCCGCGTGCGCTCGACGCTGTGCCTGCGCAACCTGATCCCGGCACCGCACCTGCGCGGGCGTTTCGCGGCGGCGCACACGACGACGCTGTTCTCGGCCACGCTGACGCCGCAGGGCTTCCACGAAGACACGCTGGGCTTGCCCGAGCGCACCGCGTGGATCGACGTCGAGTCGCCGTTCGAGGCGAAGCAGCTGTCGGTGCGCATCGCGCGCCACATCTCCACCCGTTGGCAGCAGCGGGCTCAGTCGCTCGCGCCCATCGTCGAGCTGATCGCGCGGCAATACGAGCGCGCACCCGGCAACTACATGGCGTTCTTCAGCAGCTTCGACTACCTGCAGCAGGTGTCCGAACTGCTCAAGGCCACGCACCCCGGCGTGCCGCAGTGGTCGCAATCGCGCGCGATGGACGAGGCCTCACGCCAGCAGTTCCTGGCGCGCTTCACCGAGCACGGGCAGGGCATCGGCTTCGCGGTGCTGGGGGGCGCGTTCGCCGAGGGCATCGACCTGCCGGGGCGGCGCCTGATCGGGGCTTTCGTCGCGACGCTGGGATTGCCGCAGGTCAACCCGGTGAACGAGTGCGTGCGCGAGCGCATGGAGCAGCGCTTCGGGGCCGGCTACGACTACGCGTACCTCTACCCCGGGCTGCAGAAGGTCGTGCAGGCCGCGGGTCGCGTGATCCGGACCACCAGCGACGAGGGCGTGGTGATCCTGATCGACGACCGCTTCGGCAAGGCGCAGGTGCGCAGCCTGTTGCCGGCGTGGTGGCACGTCGGCATCGAGCCCGCCGCGCCGCTGTTGCGCGACGCGGCCGAGGCTCACTGAACTCTTCTTACTGAACCGTTTCCTTGGCGGCGGCCTTGGCCTTCTTGCCATGGCTCTTGGCCTTCGCCTTGTGCACCTTCGCCTTGGTCTTGTGCACGGTGCTCGACGGCTCGTCGGTCACGGCGCCCTTGACGTTCTCGGTGCCTTGCTTGGCGGTCTCGGCGGTCGCCTTGGCGCCTTCCTTGACGGCGGTGCCGGCTTGCGCGAAGGCGGTGCCGGCCGCGAACAGCAGGGCGAGGATGGATATGAGTTTCTTCATGGTTGTTCTCCTGGATGGGATGCTTATCATCGGCGCCCGCAGTGGCCGGCCAAGTCGGACGCGGTCGCCGCACCGTGTAGGACCGGCGGCAGTTCGTGGACCTCAGCCGCCGGGCCTGTAAGTTGCTTTACAGTCCGCGAAGTTTTCTGAAACCCTGTTTTCATGACCGTGACGTCTCCCACTGCCCGTTCCACCGCCTGGACCGGCCGCTTCGCCAGCCTGCCGGTGCTGCAGCAGGTGGCAGCCGGCATTCCGGCGATGCCCGCCGCGATGCAGCGCATGGGCCAGGCGGTGCTCGCGCACCCTTTCAGGGCGGCCACGCTCAACATCGATGAATTCGCCGGCGAGGTGGCGGTGTCGATCGCCACCGCCAACCGCTTTGCCCGCGCTCTGAACTTCGCCGGCTACCCGCAGTTCCGCGCCGAGCTGGCGCGCGGCTTCGAGGCCATCCTCGCGCCGGTCGAGAGCCTGCGCAGCAACCTGAAGCACGCCACCGGCACGCAGCAGGCGATGGCCGCCTCGCTGCGCGAGACGGTGGCGAACCTCGAACACACGCTGCAGGCCTTGCAGCACCAGCCTTGCGAGCAGGCCGTCTCGCTGATCGCCGAGGCCGACCAGGTGCTGACGCTCGGTTGGGGCAGCAGTGCCTACCTGGCCGGCGTGCTGCAGCACGAGCTGGAGCCGCTGTGCTCGCGCGTCGGCAGCCTCGCGCAGGCGGGCGGGCCCTCGCATGCGGCGCGCCAGCTGGTCAAGCGCGGGCCGCGCGACCTGCTGATCGCGCTGGCCTTTCCGCGCTACGTCGAAGACACCGTCGCGCTGACGCGGCTGGCGCGCGAGCGCGGCGTCAAGGTGCTGGCGCTGACCGACGAGCCATCGTCGCCGCTGGTGCCGCTGGCCGATGTGACGCTGTATGCGCACGTCAGCCGCCAGGTCGCGCCGACCTCGAACGCCACCGTGCTCGCGCTGCTGGAAGCGCTGGTCGCGGCCCTCGCGCACCGCACCGAAGGCGCCGTGCAGCGCGCCGAAGAAATGGCCCGCGGCGTGCTGCCGTGGCTGCAGGTCACCCCGGGGAGCGTGCGATGAGTTTTTCCACGACGCCGGCGGTGATCGCGATCCATGGCGGTGCAGGTACCTTGTCACGCGCATCGATCTCGCCGGAGCAGCAAGCCCGCTACCGCGCCGCGCTCGACGAGATCCTGCGCAGCGCACAGGCCTCGCTCGCCGACGGCGCCGCCGCGATCGACGTCGTCACCGAAGCGGTGCGCCAGCTCGAGGAATGCCCGCTGTTCAACGCCGGCCGCGGCGCGGTCTACACCGCTGACGCCCGCCACGAGCTCGATGCCTGCGTGATGCGCGGCAGCGACCTCGCGGCCGGCGCGGTGGCCGGCGTGCGCACGCTGCGCAACCCGATCCTCGCGGCGCGCGCGGTGATGGAGGCGGGGGAAGCCGGCGGCCCGGTGCTGCTGATCGGCGACGGCGCCGAGCGCTTCGCGGCCGAGCACGGCTGCGAGACGGTCGCGCCCGAGTGGTTCGACACACCGGAGCGTCTGGCGCAACTGCACGCGATGCAGGCCACCGACAGCACCGCGCTCGATCACGACGGCGCGAGCCAGCTGGCGCCCACGGTCCCCGCGCCGCTCGACGAGCGCGACAAGTTCGGCACCGTCGGCGCGGTCGCGCTCGATGCGCACGGCCACTTGGCGGCCGCCACCTCCACCGGCGGCATGACGAACAAGCGCCCCGGCCGCGTCGGCGATTCGCCGCTGGTCGGCGCCGGCTGCTATGCGAACGACCGCACCGTCGCGGTGTCGTGCACCGGCGTCGGCGAGGCCTTCATGCGCGGTCTCGCGGCCTACGACGTGTCGGCGCTGGTCGAGTACGTCGGGTTGCCGCTGCGCTTCGCGGCGAAGCGCGTCGTGATGGACAAGCTGCCGCCGCTCGGCGGCCGCGGCGGGCTGATCGCCGTCGATGCGCGCGGCAACGTCGCGCTGCCGTTCAACACCGAAGGCATGTACCGCGGCTGGGCCCGTGTCGGCGAAGCGCCGGTGTCCGCCATCTACGCCGACGAAGCCGGCCCCGAACAATGACCAGCACCCCACCGCGCCGCGTGCTCGACGTGCGCAACCTCAGCGTCAGCTTCGCCGTCGAAGGCGGACGGCTGCAGGCGGTGCGTGCGCTCGATTTCCATGTCGACGCCGGCGAGACGCTCGCGATCGTCGGTGAATCCGGCTCGGGCAAGTCGGTGTCGTCGCTCGCGCTGATGCGGCTGGTCGAGCACGGCGGCGGCCGCATCGACAGCGGCGAGATGTGGCTGACGCGCCGCGACGGCGAGCGAGTCGACCTGGCGCAGGCCGATGCGCGCCGCATGCGTTCGCTGCGCGGCGCCGACCTCGCGATGGTCTTCCAGGAGCCGATGACCTCGCTAAACCCGGTCTTCACCGTCGGCCAGCAGGTGGCCGAATCGATCCGCCTGCACCAGGGCCGCTCGCAGCGCGAGGCGATGGCCGAGGCGCTGCGCCTGTTCGACCTGGTGCGCATCCCGGAGGCACGCGAGGTGCTGGGCCGGCACCCGCACCAGCTGTCGGGCGGCATGCGCCAGCGCGTGATGATCGCGATGGCGCTGGCCTGCCGGCCGACGCTGCTGATCGCCGACGAGCCGACCACCGCGCTCGACGTGACGATCCAGGCGCAGATCCTCGCGCTGATCCAGCAGCTGCAGCACGAGCTGTCGATGGGCGTGATCTTCATCACCCACGACATGGGCGTGGTCGCCGAGATCGCCGACCGCGTGCTGGTGATGCGCCGCGGCGACAAGATCGAAGACGGCGACTGCCGCGCGCTGTTCGCGCAGCCGCAGCAGCCGTACACCAAGGCGCTGCTGGCAGCGGTGCCGCAGCTCGGCGCGATGCACGGCCAGGACCTGCCGGCGCGGTTCGCGTTGCCGGGCGACGAGGTCGTTGCCGCCACGCACCAGGTCACGATGCCCGACAGCGTGCGCGCCGACCTGCCGCCGGTGCTGTCGGTGCAGGGCCTCGTGACCCGCTTCCCGCTGCGCAGCGGCATCCTCGGCCGCGTGAAGCGCCAGGTGCATGCGGTCGAGCAGATCAGCTTCGAGCTGAAGGCCGGCGAGACGCTGGCGCTGGTCGGCGAATCGGGCTGCGGCAAGTCGACCACCGGCCGCTCGCTCGCGCGGCTCGTGGCACCGCTGGCCGGCCGCGTCGAGGTGGCCGGGCGCGACATCGCGCCGCTGGAGGGCGCCGCCTTGCAGGCGCTGCGCCGCGACATCCAGTTCGTGTTCCAGGACCCGTACGCGTCGCTCGACCCGCGCCTGACCGTCGGCTACAGCGTGATCGAGCCGCTGCTGATCCACAAGCTGATGCCGCAGAAGCAGGCCGAAGAGCGCGTGCGCTGGCTGCTCGAGAAGGTGGGCCTGCCGGCCGAGGCGGCCAACCGCTACCCGCACGAGTTCTCCGGTGGCCAGCGGCAGCGCATCGCGATCGCGCGCGCACTCGCGCTGAACCCGAAGGTGGTGATCGCCGACGAGGCGGTGTCGGCGCTCGATGTGTCGATCCGCGCGCAGATCGTCAACCTGATGCTCGACCTACAGCAGGAGTTCGGCATGGCCTACCTGTTCATCTCGCACGACATGGCGGTGGTGGAGCGCATCAGCCACCGCGTCGCGGTGATGTACCTCGGGCAGATCGTCGAGATCGGCCCGCGCCGCGACGTGTTCGAGAATCCGCAGCATGCCTACACCCGGCGCCTGATGGCCGCGGTGCCGGTAGCCGACCCGACGCGGCGCCGCCCGCGCGAGCTGCTGTCGGACGAGATCGCGAGCCCGGTGCGCGCGGTTGGCGATGCACCGCAGGTCGCGCCGCTGCACCAGGTGGGGCCCGCCCATTTCGTCGCCCGCCATGCGGTCGGCGGCGCGTTTTGAGTTCGAGTTTGAATCCCCAAGTCGTACCAGCCAGGAGAACATCGATGACATCGCAACACCGTTCCGCTCTCTCTCGATTTGCCGTGGCGCTCGCCATGGGCGGCACCGCGCTGGCCGCGCACGCCGCGAAGGACATCACCGTCGCCGTCGCGTCGACCTTCACGACCACCGACCCGTACGACGCCAACGACACGCTGTCGCAGGCGGTCGCCAAGTCGTTCTACCAGGGCCTGTACGGCTTCGACAAGGACATGAAGATGGTGCCGGTGCTGGCCGAGAGCCACACCGCCAGCAAGGACGGCCTGGTCTACACCGTCAAGCTGAAGAGCGGCATCAAGTTCCACGACGGCACGCCGTTCAACGCCGAGGCGGTGAAGGTCACCTTCGACCGCGTGACCAATCCCGACAACAAGCTCAAGCGCTACAACCTCTACAAGAACATCGTGAAGACCGAGGCGGTCGACGCCACCACGGTGCGCTTCACGCTGAAGGAGCCGTTCTCGCCGTTCATCAACACGCTGGCGCACCCGTCGGGCGTGATCATCTCGCCGGCGGCGCTGGCGCAGTACGGCAGCAAGGGCATCGCGCAGCACCCGGTGGGCACCGGCCCGTTCAAGTTCGTCGAGTGGAAGGCCACCGACTACCTGAAGGTCGAGAAGTTCGACGGCTACTGGAAGAAGGGCTTCCCGAAGGTGGACAGCATCACCTGGCGGCCGGTGGTCGACAACAACACCCGCGCCGCGGTGATGCAGACCAACGAAGCGCACTTCGCGTTCCCGGTGCCGCCGGAAGCGGTCGAGACGCTGACGAAGAAGCCGAGCCTGGAGGTGACCGCGTCGCCGTCGATCATCCAGCGCTACCTGTCGATGAACACGCAGCAGAAGCCGTTCGACAACGTGAAGGTGCGCGAGGCGATCAACTACGCGATCAACAAGGACGCGCTGATCAAGGTGGCCTTCTCCGGCTACGCGATCCCCGCCGAGGGCGCGCTGCCGCAGGGCGTGGAGTACGCCGCCAAGCTGGGGCCGTGGCCCTACAACCCGGCCAAGGCGCGCGAGCTGCTGAAGGAAGCCGGCTACCCGAACGGCTTCGAGACCACGCTGTGGTCGGCCTACAACCACACGACGGCGCAGAAGGTGATCCAGTTCGTGCAGCAGCAGCTGGGCCAGGTGGGGATCAAGCTGCAGGTGCAGGCGCTCGAAGCCGGCCAGCGCGTCGAGCGCGTCGAGAGCGCGCAGGACCCGGCGACCGCGCCGGTGCGCATGTATTACGTCGGCTGGTCGTCGTCGACCGGCGAGGCCGACTGGGCGCTGCGCCCGCTGCTGTCGTCCGAGTCGTTCCCGCCGAAGCTGTTCAACACCGCGTACTACAAGAACGCGGTGGTCGACGACGCGATCGCGAAGTCGCTGGTGACGACCGACAAGGCCGAGAAGGCGAAGCTCTACACCGAAGCGCAGAAGCAGATCTGGAAGGACGCACCCTGGGCGTTCCTGGTGACCGAGCGGCTGGTGTCGGTGCGGGCGCGCAACTTGGCGGGCTTCTACGTCATTCCGGACGGCAGCTTCAACTTCGACGATGTCGAGCTGAAGTGATCGGCTGAATCGAACACCGGCCATGGCTGTCTACCTTCTCAAGCGCCTGCTGGGGCTGTTGCCGACGCTGCTGATCGTCGCGGTGCTGGTGTTCGCGTTCGTGCACCTGCTGCCGGGCGATCCGGCGCGGCTGGCGGCGGGCGTCGATGCCGGCCCCGAGACGGTCGAGCTGGTGCGGCGCGACCTCGGCCTCGACCTGCCGCTGCCGCAGCAGTTCGTGCGCTTCTTCAGCCATGCGCTGCAGGGCGACTTCGGGCTGTCGATCCGCAGCAAGCGGCCGGTGTCGACCGAGATCGCCGAGCGCTTCGCGCCGACCTTCTTCCTGACCCTCGCGGCGATGGGCTGGTCGGTGCTGCTCGGGCTGGTGCTCGGCGTGGCCTCGGCCGTGTGGCGCAACCGCTGGCCTGACCGGCTCGGCATGACGCTCGCGATCTCGGGCATCTCGTTCCCGTCGTTCGCGCTCGGCATGGTGCTGATGCAGCTGTTCTCGGTGCAGCTCGGCTGGCTGCCGACGGTCGGCGCCGACACCTGGCGCCACTACATCCTGCCGTCGCTGACGCTCGGCGCCGGCGTGGCCGCGGTGATGGCGCGCTTCACGCGCAGCTCGTTCATCGACATCCTGAAGGAAGACTACGTGCGCACCGCGCGCGCCAAGGGCCTGGGCGAGCTGCCGGTGGTGTTCAAGCATGGCTTGCGCAACGCGCTGATCCCGGTCGTCACGATGATGGGGCTGCAGTTCGGCTTCCTGCTGGGCGGCTCGATCGTCGTCGAGGTCGTCTTCAACTGGCCCGGCATGGGCCGGCTGCTGGTCGACGCGGTCGAGATGCGCGACTACCCGCTGATCCAGGCGCTGGTGCTGCTGTTCTCGCTCGAGTTCATCCTGATCAACCTGCTGGTCGACGTGCTGTACGCCGTGATCAACCCGACCATCCGATTCCAGTGAACACACCCACCCCCGTCCCTGCGACCCCCGTCTCCGCCGGTGCGGTGCGCACGCCGGCCTCCGAGTTCTGGCGCAAGTTCAAGCGCCAGAAGGTCGCGCTGGTGGCCGGCGCGTTCGTGCTGCTGCTGGTGCTGGTGGCGGCGCTCGCGCCGTGGATCGTGCCCTTCGACGCCGAGAACTTCTTCGACTACGACGCGCTCAATTCCCCGCCGTCGGCGAAGCACTGGTTCGGCGTCGATTCGCTCGGGCGCGACATCTTCAGCCGCATCCTGATGGGTGCGCGCATCTCGCTGGCGGCCGGCTTCATCTCGGTGGCGGCCGGTGCGGTGATCGGCACGCTGCTCGGGCTGCTGGCCGGCTACTACCAGGGCTGGTGGGACCGCATCGTGATGCGCATGGCCGACGTGCTGTTCGCCTTCCCCGGCATCCTGCTGGCGATCGGCATCGTCGCGATCCTCGGCAACGGCATGATCAACGTGATCCTCGCGGTCGCGGTGTTCAGCGTGCCGGCCTTCGCGCGGCTGGTGCGCGGCAACGTGCTGTCGCTGAAGCACCAGACCTACATCGAGGCGGTGCGCTCGATCGGCGCGTCGGACCGAGTGATCATGCTGCGCCACCTGCTGCCCGGCACCGTGGCGTCGGTGGTGGTGTACCTGACGATGCGCATCGGCACCTCGATCATCACCGCGGCCAGCCTGTCGTTCCTCGGCCTCGGCGCGCAGCCGCCGACGCCGGAGTGGGGCGCGATGCTGAATGAAGCGCGTGCCGACATGCTGAACGCGCCGCACGTCGCGCTGTTCCCGAGCCTCGCGATCTTCGTCACCGTGCTGGCCTTCAACCTGCTGGGCGACGGCCTGCGCGACGCGCTGGATCCGAAGCTGGACAAGTTCTGATGGTGTTGAGTTCGCTCGGCGCACCGCGCGTGGGCCTGCTGCCCGCCGGGGCGCTCGATGCGATCACCGATGTGCGAGGCGTGGCGCTCGGCCATTGCACGCTGGCCGACGGCGCCACGCAGACAGGCGCCACGGTGTTGCTGCCGCAGCCGGGTGATCTGTTCCTGCACAAGCTGCCGGCGGGCGTTGCGGTGATCAACGGCTTCGGCAAGAGCGTCGGGCTGATGCAGGTGCAGGAACTCGGCACGCTCGAATCGCCGATCGCGCTCGTCAGCACGCTGGCGGTGGGTACAGCGGCGACGGCGCTGGTGCGCGACGGGCTGGCTCACAACGCGGAGATTGCGCGCAGCCTGCCGACGCTGAACCCGCTGGTGTTCGAGTGCAATGACGGCTGGCTGAACGATGCGCGCACGCTGGCGCTGCAGGAGTCGCACGTGGCGCAGGCGCTGGCTGCGGCGCGCGAGGCAGGGCAGGGTGGCTTCGCGCAGGGCAGCGTCGGCGCGGGGCGTGGCATGTCGTGCCATGGGCTGAAGGGCGGCATCGGCAGTGCATCGCGCCGTGTCGCGTGGCAGGGGCGTGAGTTCAGCGTCGGTGCGCTGGTGCTCGCGAACCAGGGCCGGCCCGAGGCGCTGACGATCGCCGGGCGGCGCATCGGGGCGGCGTTGCAGGCGCGCTTGCAAGCTGAGGCCGGACCGGAGCGCGGCTCGATCATCGTGCTGCTCGCGACCGACGCGCCATTCGATGCAAGGCAGCTGGGCCGCGTCGCGCGGCGCGCCGCGGCCGGGCTGGCTCGCACCGGCTCCGACTACGGACATGGCAGCGGCGACATCGCGCTGGCCTTCAGCACCGCATGGCGCGTGCCGCAGCTCGCGGACGAGCCGATGCCGGCCATCGCGATGCTGCACGAGGCCGCGCTCGACGGCGTGTTCCAGGCCGCGGCCGAAGCCACCGAGCAGGCGATCGTGCATGCGCTGTTCGCGGCCACCACGGTCACCGGCCGTGACGGCCGCAGGCGCCATGCGCTGACCGATGTCGCGCCTGACTGGCAGGCGCTGATGATGAATGCATGAGAGAGCAATGATGAAGACCCCGACGATCCTGGTGGCCGTGGACATCGAAGGCGTGGCCGGTGTGTGGCGGCCCGAGCAGACGCAGGCCGGCAACGGCGACTACGAGCGCGCCCGGCGCTGGATGACGCTGGAGGCCGATGCGGCGGTGCGCGGTGCCTTTGCAGGCGGTGCCGGCACGGTGCTGGTCAACGATTCGCACGGTCATTTCGGCAACCTGCTGGCCGACGAGATCGACCCGCGCGCGCAGCTGATCCAGGGCAAGCCGCGGCAGCTCGGGATGATGGCCGGCGTCGACCAAGGGGTGGACGGCGTGCTGATGATCGGCTGGCATTCGCGTGCGAAGAGCCGTGGCGTGCTGGCCCACACCACGAGCAGCTTCGCGTTCGCGCGCGTGTGGCTCGGCGGGTTGGAGCTCGGTGAGATCGGCCTCTATGCGGCGCTGGCCGGCGAGTTCGACGTGCCGGTGCTGATGGCGAGCGGCTGCGACGTGATGGCGGCCGAGGTGGCGGCGCTGCTGTCGGGCGTGGCGTGCACCGTCGTCAAGTGGTCCGAAGGCGCGCGCAGCGGGCGCTCGTTGGCGCCGGCGCAGTCGCGCGCGGCGATCGAGGCGGCTTCGCGCGAGGCCGTGCAGGCCGTGGCGGCTGCGCCGCGCGCGCCTTGGCGGCTTCCCGCCGCGCCGACACTGCGCGTGCAATGCCAGACCCCGGCCCTGGCCGATGCGTTCGCGCTGTGGCCCACGGTGCAGCGCGAGGATGCCGAGACGATCTCGGTGGCCTGCGGCACGGTGCATGAGGCCATCCGCAGCCTCAATGCGCTGTCGGTGATGGCGAACGCGCTGCGCTGATCTGTCCGGCGCATGCCTGGTTGACAGGCGCGCGAGTGCTCTTTATATTTCCATAAGGTTATATAAAGACAAGGCTATGCGATGGGTTCCGCGATGGGTTCCGATGTGCTCGACCTGACCTTTGCCGCGCTGGCCGATCCGACGCGCCGGGCGATGCTGGCGCGGCTGGCTTCGGGCGAGGCGACGGTGAACGAACTGGCGGAGCCGTTCGCGCTGTCGCAGCCGGCGATCTCGAAGCACCTGAAGGTGCTGGAGCGCGCCGGGCTGATCTCGCGCAGCCGTGCCGCGCAGACGCGGCCGTGCCGGCTCGAGGCGGCGCGGCTGCAGGAGGTGGCGCAATGGGTCGCCCCTTACCGCGCGCTGTGGGAAGACAGCTTCGACCGGCTCGACGCCTTGCTGCAATCCACGCAGCCCGCCACCACCACATCCACACCGACACCGAAAGGAAAGCGCCATGTCCGCAAGCCCTGATTCGACGAGCTTCGTCATCACCCGTGAATTCCGCCAGCCGCGCGCGGTGGTCTGGAAGGCCTGGAGCGAGCGGGCGCAGTTGCAGAAATGGTGGGGTCCGAAGGGCTGCACGATCGAGGTGCGCCGCTTCGAATTCCAGCCCGGCGGCTTTTTCCACTACGCGATGCATTTCGACGGCGCCCCGACGATGTGGGGCCGCTTCAACTACCGCGAGATCGTCGCTGGCGAACGGCTGGTCTGGCTCAACTCGTTCGCGAATGCGCACGGCGGCATCGCGCGCGCACCGTTCAGCGAGCACTGCCCGATGGAGATCGAGAACGCGGTGACGTTCTCGGAGCAGGGCGGCGTGACCACCGTGCACCTGAAGGCCAGCCCGTTCGGCGAGGAGGCGGCCGAGCGCCAGTTCTTCGATGACTTGCAGCCCTCGATGGAGCAGGGCTACGGCGGCACGTTCGATCAGTTGGCGGCGCATCTGGGTTGAACCGATCACCCATCCGTTTGCCGATCCGCTCATCAATCCGTTCGGGTTGAGCTTGTCGAAACCGGCGAGTTTCCGTTCGCCCTGAGCAGGGACTGAGCCTGTCGAAGGCCCGTCCGTCGAAGGGTTGTGCACGAAGCGCGGGCCTTCGATACCTCAGGCTGAACGGATTTTTCGATGCATGCATGATGTGGGCCTTCGACATGCAGCACCGGCCCCGCCCTTGAACCCCATCGCCCCCACCCCCCAGCTCGCCACCCTGCCCAACGGCCTGCGCGCCGTCGCGATCCCGATGCCGTGGCGGCAGACGGTCAGCCTGAGCGTCTTCATCCGCACCGGCAGCCTGCATGAATCGCGATTGCTCAACGGCATCAGCCACGTCGTCGAGCACATGGCCTTCAAGGGCACGCAGTCGCGCGACTGCCAGCGCATCAACCTCGATGCCGAACGGCTCGGCGCCGAGGTCAATGCCCACACCGACAAGGACCACACCGCCTTCCACATCGAGGGCCTCGCGCGCGACCTGCCGGCCTTCGTCGGCCTGCTCGCCGACATCGTGCTGCACAGCACCTTCCCCGCCGACGAGCTGGAGCGCGAGCGCCAGGTCATCGAGCACGAATTCACCGAGTTCGAGGAAGACCCCGCCGCGATGGCCTTCCAGCTGTTCGACCGCGCCTGCTACGGCATGCACCCGGCCGGCCAGCCGGTGATCGGCAACCGCGCCAACCTGAAGCGCTTCAGCCGCGATGACCTGCTGTCCTACGTGCGGCAGCAGTACACCGCGGCCAACGTCATCGTCGCCGCGGCCGGGCCGGTCGAGTTCGAGCCCTTCGTGCGCGCGGTCGAATCCGCGTTCGCCGCGATGCCCGGCGGCGAGCCGAACGCCGTGCCGCACCCCGACTGGCGCGGCGGCCTGAAGCTGCGCCGCATGTCGGGCAGCGCGCAGTGCCACACGGTGCTCGGCTTCGAGGCGCCGGCGCTGGCCGACGACACCCACGTCAACAGCGTGCTGGCGGCCGCGCTGCTCGGCGAGGGCATGAGCTCGCCGCTGCTCGACGAGATCCGCGAGCGCCGCAGCCTCGCGTACTTCGCGTCGTGCTCGGCCGACATCCTGCCGTCGTCCGGCCAGTTCGTCATCGAGGCGGCGACCGCGCCGGCCCAGGCCGACGAGTTCCTCGAGGCTGTCGCCCAGCTGCTGCGCCGCCATGCCGACGGCACCGATGCGGTCGGCCTGGAGCGCGCCCGCAACCAGATCGCGGTGCGCACGCTGCGCGCGCTCGACCAGCCGTCGCGCCGCATCGAATCAGCGGTGCAGGACGTCTTCACCTTCGGCCAGCTGCGCGACAGCCGCGAGTGGCTCGCCCGCCTGCAGGCCGCGTCGGAGCAGGACGTGCGCGAGGTGTTCGCCACGCTGCTCGGCAGCACGGCCGCCGTCGCGCTCGCGGGCAGCGTGCCGGTGCGCGCGCGCGAGCGGGCCGGTGCACTGTTTGTGGGCGTGCCTGCGAACTGACGACGCGAACCGACTACCGCACCCCGACGCCGGCAGCCACCGGCTCGAAGCCGACCTCCAGCACGCCGCAGCCGTTCCACGCGCACAGGTCGCCGCTCTCGGCGGATTGCAGCGCCAGCTTCTGCCCGGTGTCGTCGGCCACCAGGTGCCGGCCTTCGCGCGTGAAGCCGCTGGCATTCGCCCAGTTGTAGAAGCCGATGCAGGCGTCGGGGCTGAGTGCCAGATAGCGCAGGCTGCCGTACACCTGGTAGTAGACCGACCCGTTGTACGGACACGCCTGCAGCAGCAGGGCGTGGCGGATGTCGGTGACCAGCACGGCCCATTCGGTGCTGTTCTCGCCGAGCCATCCGACATGCAATCCCTGCCGCCACAGCGACAGCCTGAACACCGCGGTGTTCGAGGGCGTCGTCGCGTTGTCGGAGCACATGGGTGCACTGTGGCCGATGCGGCGCAGGCCGGGCTGAAATTGCGGCTGAATTGTCCTGAAACGCTCTGAAATCGACTCAGGCCTGCGCCTGCGTTGCCGATAACTGGGACGCAATTCACGGGAATTGCACCGCAATGCAAATCTGAAGCAATTCGTGAAGGGCGACCAAAAGTCGCTCTTGTCGAAAAGCAAACGTTTCCACACCATTGAGACATTGAACGCAATGTTCCGGGAGTAAAAATGAATCTGTCGAACCTCAAGATCGGTTCGCGTCTCGCGCTGGCCTTCTCGGTCGTCATCGCGCTGCTGCTGGTGATCCTCGGCGTGGCCACCTCGGTCCTCAACGGATTGAGTTCGGTCATGGACAGCGTGGTCGACGACCGCTATGCGCAGATCGCGCTGGCCAACAAGATCAAGACCATGGGCGACCACGGCGCCGTGACGATCGGCCGCATCCTGCTGTCCACCCAGCCCGAGCAATTGAAGAAGTACATGGACGAGTACGCCTCGATCCGTGCGGCGAACACCAAGAACCTCGCCGACTTCGAGACCATGCTCCACACCGCCGAAGACAAGGCGCAATTCGAGGAGCAATCGAAGGCGCGCAAGGAGTACGGCGTGGTCGTGCGCAAGGTCTTCGACCTGATGGCCGCCGGCAAGCGCGACGACGCGATGGTCGTCTACCAGGACGAGATGGCCGCCCCGCAGCAGCGCTACTACGCGCTGATCGACAAGATGGTGGCCCGGCAATCGCAGAGCATGCTCGACGACGTGGCCACCGCGAAGGACAACTCGCGCACCGCGAAGCTGCAGATGGTGGGCGCCTCGGTGCTCGCCGTGCTGCTGGGCGTGCTGACGGCCTGGACCATCACGCGCTCCATCACCCACCCTATCCAACGGGCGATCGACCTGGCCGAGTCGGTCGCCGCGGGCAACCTGACGCACAACCTCGGGGTCCAGAGCAAGGATGAGGTGGGCCGGCTGATCACCGCGCTGCAGCACATGGTCGACAGCCTGCACCGCATCGTCTCCGAGGTGCGCACCGGCGCCGACACCATCTCCACCGCGGCGCACGAGGTGTCGCAGGGCAACACCGACCTGTCGGCACGCACCGAACAGCAGGCGAGCGCACTCGAGGAGACGGCGTCGGCGATGGAGCAGCTGACCTCCGCCGTCAAGCTGAGCGCCGACAACGCGAGCCAGGCCAACCAGTCCGCGATGTCGGCCTCGACCGTCGCGACGCAGGGCGGCCAGGTGGTCGGCCGGGTCATCGAGACGATGAGCACGATCTCGACCTCGTCGAAGAAGATCTCCGACATCATCGGCGTGATCGACGGCATCGCCTTCCAGACCAACATCCTGGCCTTGAACGCCGCGGTGGAAGCGGCGCGGGCCGGCGAGCAGGGCCGCGGTTTCGCGGTGGTGGCCGCCGAGGTGCGCAACCTCGCGCAGCGCAGCGCGACCGCCGCCAAGGAAATCAAGTCGCTGATCGACGCGTCGGTGAACCAGGTCGACGAAGGCAGCAAGATGGTCGAGCAGGCTGGCGTCACGATGAAGCAGGTCGTCAGCAGCATCAAGCGCGTCAGCGAGATCGTGGCCGAGATCAGCGCATCGAGCCGCGAGCAGAGCATGGGCATCGAGCAGGTCAACAGCGCGATCCTGCAGATGGACGATTCCACGCAACGCAACGCCGCGATGGTCGAGCAAGGCACCGCATCGGCCCGCGCGCTGCAGGACCAGGCGACGCAGCTGACCCACGTGGTCCGCTCGTTCGCCCTGTGAGGTCCTGAGGTTCCGGAGATTCGGTGAGAGGCCGTGCCGCACGCGGCGCGGGGGTGAGAGGAGACGGTTGATCGGACGGCAGGCGCCACCAGAGCGCTGGCCCGCTCCGCTGGTTCCGTGCAGTTCATCTTCATCACGTTTCTGTCAGGGAGGACGGAATGTTGACCACTTCGTTTCACGAGGACGCACAGCTGCGTCCGGCCCGGCTCACGCCGGAAGTCCACCGCTTCGTCGAGGCGCACCGCGCGCACGGGCACCGCCATGCGGCGCTCGACCCGCTCGGCTTGTCGCGGCCGCTCGATGCGCAGGGCCTGTCGCTGCAGCGCTTCGGCCTGTCGCCGGGCGATGCGTTGACGCACGACGGCACGCCGTGGCTCGGCGCGCGCGACGTGCACGAACTCGACCGGCGCCTGAAGGCCGCGTACTGCGGGCCGCTCGTGCTGGATGCCTCGGCCGTGCGCGACGACGCGCGCCGCGCGTGGCTGCAGGCCCGCATGGAGGCCGCGCCGGCGGCCACGCCGCCGGGCACCGGGCTGCTCGACCGCCTGATCCGGGTGCAGGCCTGGGAGCACCACCTGGCGCGGCGCTTTCCGCATGGCAAGCGCTTCTCGCTCGAAGGCTGCGAGGCCTTGCTGCCGCTGCTCGATGCGCTGCTGGAACGCGCCGCATCGCACGGCGTCGGCGAGGTGTTCATGGGCATGCCGCACCGCGGCCGCATCAACGTGCTGGTCAACCTGCTGGGGCTGCCGGCGGCCGAGGTGATGGGCTACCTCGATCCGCAGGCGCGCGATCCGGAACAGTATCTCGACCTCGTCTACCACCTGGGCGGTCGCCGCCCGGTCGCGACGCGGCACGGCGAGATCGCGCTGACGCTGGCCCACAACCCGTCGCACCTGCAGAGCGTGTACCCGGTCGTGGCCGGCATGGTGCGCGCGAGCCAGGTGCGCGGCGGTGACGGCCACGCGATGGCGATCGTGCTGCACGGCGACGCCGCGTTCGCGGGGCAGGGCGTCGTGATGGAGACGCTCGCGGTGACGCAGAAGCCGGGCTACGCGGTCGGCGGCCTGGTGCACGTGATCATCAACAACCAGCTCGGCTTCAGCGAACCGAACGCGATGGACGCGCAGGCCGCGCGCTACTGCACCGACGTGACGCGCATGGTCGACGCGCCGGTGCTGCGCGTGAATGCCGATGCGCCCGAGCAGTTGCCGCGCGCGGCGCAGATCGCGCTGGCGTACCGCGCGCAGTTCGGCACCGACATCGTGATCGACCTGATCGGCTACCGCCGGCTTGGCCATTCCGAGCACGACCTGCCGGCCTTGAGCAGCCCCGGCACGTACCCGCGCGCCGAGCTGAAGCCCTCGGTCGTCGAGGTGCATGGCGCGGCGCTGGTGGCCGCCGGGATGATGAGCGAGGCGGAGATGGCGTCGTACATCGCCGGCGGGCGTGCCGCGGCGATCGAGGCTTTCTCGGCCAGGAAGCCCGTGGATGAAGCGGCGATCGGGACCGGGACGGCGTCGGCCCCCGCAGTGGCCGGCGCAGCACCGCCGCACGCCGCCTGGTCGCGCGAGCGCCTGCAGGCGGCGGTGGCCGCGATGACCACGCTGCCGGGCGGCTTCCAGCCGCACCCGGTGATCCACACGCTGATGCAGCAGTGGTCGCATGCAGCGGGCAACGACGCCGCGCGCATCGACTGGTGCTTTGCCGAGAACATGGCCTACGCCTCGCTGCTCGGCGCCGGCACCGACGTGCGCGTGTCGGGCCTGGACGTGGGCCGCGGCACCTTCATGCACCGCCAGGGCGTCTGGCACAACCAGGGGGCGACGGGGGCCGGGGCGTTCACGCCGCTGCGGCAGGTCGAGGCCGGCGGTGCGCGCTTCGACATCCTCAACTCGGTGCTGTCGGAAGAGGCGGTGCTCGGCTTCGAATACGGCTACAGCGTGGAGATCGGCGCACAACGCAGTGGCAGCAAAGGCCGCGGCCTGACGATCTGGGAGGCGCAGTTCGGCGACTTCGTCAACGGCGCGCAGGTGTTCGTCGACCAGTACATCAGCGCCGGCGAAGCGAAGTGGGGCTGCCGCTCGGCACTCGCGTTGCTGCTGCCGCACGGCTACGAAGGCGTCGGGCCGGAGCATTCGAACGCCTTCGTCGGCCGCTTCCTGCAGCTGTGCGGCGGCGACAACCTGCGGGTTGCCTTTCCGTCGACCGCGGCGCAGTGGTTCCACCTGCTGCGCCGGCAGGCGCTCGACGCGGTGAGCAAGCCGCTGGTCGTGATGACGCCGAAGGCGGTGCTGTACGGCGAGTCGGCCTCGCATTCGACGGTGGGCGAGCTGCTGGCTGGTGGCTTCGAGCCGGTGCTGGGCGATGACGCGGTGGCCGATGCCTCGCAGGTGACGCGCGTCGTCCTCTGCAGCGGCAAGCTGTTCTACGACCTGCACTGCGCTCGCGTGGCGCAGGGGCGCAGCGATGTCGCGATCGTGCGGCTCGAGCAGCTGTACCCGTTCCCGCAGGCCGAGCTGGGCGCGGTGCTGCAGCGCTACCCGCAATTGCGCGAGCTGGTGTGGGCGCAGGAGGAGACGCGCAACCAGGGCGCCTGGGCCTTCGTGCGCGACGACCTGGCCGACGCCTGCCCGTCCGGCGCAGTGCTGAGCGAGGTGTCGCGCGCGGTGACGGCGGCGGGCGCGGTGTCGTCGCAGGCGGTGCATCACCGGCAGCAGCAGGCGTTGGTGGCGCGGGCGCTGGGGGGCTGAAGCCACGTTACCCTGGGGGCCCTTCCACCGCCCCCAGCGTGCCCCATGGCCCCCATTCCCCCGCCGTACGCCGACCGCCCCTTCGCCGCCTTCCTGTTCGACATGGACGGCACGATCCTCAGCTCGATCGCGGCCGCCGAGCGGGTCTGGTCGGCCTGGGCCAGGCGCCATGGCCTCGACCTGGCCGCCTTCCTGCCGACCATCCACGGCCGGCGCGCGGTGGAGACGATCCGCCAGCTCGCGCTGCCCGGCATCGACGCGCAGGCCGAGGCCGACGAGATCACGCGGCTGGAGATCGACGACGTGGCTGGCATCGAGGCGATCCCCGGTGCTGCGGCCTTCCTGGCCGCGTTGCCGGCCGATCGCTGGGCCATCGTCACGTCGGCGCCGCGCGCGCTCGCGCTGCGCCGCATCGCGGCGGCCGGCCTGCCGCTGCCGGCGGTGATCGTGACCGCCGACGACGTGGTGAACGGCAAGCCGGCACCCGACTGCTTCCGGCTCGCGGCGCAGCGCCTGGGCGTGGCGGCAGAGGCCTGCCTCGTCTTCGAGGACGCGCCGGCCGGCATCGCGGCGGCCGAGGCGGCGGGCGCGGCGATCGTCGTGATCACGGCCACGCACACGCATCCAATCGCAACACCGCACCCGCAGTTGCCGGGCTACGACGCGATCGCTGCCACGCCCGGGCCCGGCGGCACGCTGCAACTGGCACCGCGCTGACGCGGCGGTTGCAGGCGGTGACAACCCCGCCGCCAGATCGAGGGTTTACCCGGACATGATCCGGGCCTCGGTCCCGAAGAATCCTGGACTGGAACCGTTTCCACTTTTCTTCCACTCCAGCCCGACCATGAAACTCCTTTCGCACCTCTCGCGGTTCGCCCTGCTGCCCGTCGTCGCCGCCCTCGCGATGGCCGGCACCGCGGCCGCCCACAGCAGTTTCCTGAAGGTCGACGGCCGCCTGGTGCGCAACCAGAACGGCACCGGCGACCCGATCTACCTGCGCGGCGTGAACCTCGGCGGCTGGCAGGTGCACGAGACCTGGATGTCGCCGCTCGCCGGCGTGAGCGACGACTACACGATGCGCAAGACGCTGAGCCAGCGCTTCGGCGATGCCGGGCGCGACGCGCTGATCAACGCCTACCAGGACAGCTACCTGCAGGAGAAGGACTTCAAGATCCTCAGCGAGATGGGCATGAGCGCGGTGCGCCTGCCGATCTACTACCTGAACCACATGAACGAGGACGGCTCGTGGAAGCGCGATGCCGCCGGCAAGATCGACTTCCGCCGCATCGAGTGGGTGGTGGCGATGGCGAAGAAGTACCGGATGTACGTGATCCTCGACCTGCATGGCGCGCCGGGTTCGCAGAACGGGGCCGACCACAGCGGGCGCATCGGCGGCTCGGGCCAGCTGTGGAACAACACGACCTTCCAGAACCAGGCGCTGAGCTTCTGGCGCGAGCTGGCCACGCGCTTCCGCAACGAGCCGACGGTCGCCGGCTACGACCTGCTGAACGAGCCGTCGCTGAACTACCCGTCGCCGGCGACGCGCCCGGTGCTGGACATGTACAACCGCTTCTACAACGAGATCCGTGCGGTCGACCCGAACCACATCGTGATCATGGAAGGCATCTGGGACTGGACGGCGATCACCCGGCCGTCGGATTACGGCTGGACCAACGTGATCTACGAGTTCCACTACTACAACTGGGGCAACGAGTCGAACTACGCCGCGCAGGCGAGCTTCACCGACAGCAAGGTCAACCAGGAGAAGCAGTACCTGTCGTACAACGTGCCGCACTACGTCGGCGAGTTCATGTACTTCAACCTGCAGAGCAGCTGGGAGTACGGCCTGCGCCGCTACAACGAGTCGGGCTGGCACTGGACGAGCTGGACCTACAAGGGCACCAACGTCGGCAACTGGGCGCTGTACAACAGCACCAATGCCGGCGCCAACACGCCGAACGTCTCGACCGATTCGTACGCCACGATCGAATCGAAGTGGCGCAGCTGGGACGTCGAGAAGAACATGGCGGCCAACACCATGCTGACCGGCGTGTTCAAGGCTGCGCTGACCGGCAAGAACAGCCTGATCCGCAACCTGCCGTACGAAGGCAACTGGCGCGCCACCGACAAGCTCGAGGCCGAGATGTTCTATGCGCAGAGCGGCGTCAGCTTCGACGCGGCCGGCGTCGGCAGCTTCGATGCGGGTGACTGGCTGCGCTACATCGACGTCGACTTCGGCAGCGGCGTCGACCGGCTGAAGCTGCGGCTGGCGGTGGACGCGGCCTATGCCGGCAAGCAGATCGAGCTGCACCTCGACAGCCCGACCGGCGCGCATGTCGGCACGGTCACGGTGCCGAGCACCGGCGGCTGGACCACCTTCCAGGAGGTCACGACGCCGATCCAGCGCAGCAGCGGCGTGCACAACATCTACCTGGTGGCCAAGGGCGGGCTCGGCGTCGCGAACCTCGACTGGCTGCAGTTCGAGGATTCGACCGGCACCAACACGCCGACCAACCCGCCGACGAATCCCCCGACCAACCCGCCGACGAACCCCACGACCGGCCCGGTCTCCGGCCAGACGTACGCGATCGTCGCGAAGCACAGCGGCCGCGCGCTCGACGTGCGCGAACGCGCCACCACCGACGGCACCGCGCTGCAGCAATGGAGCTACGGCGGCGGCAGCAACCAGCAATGGGTCGTGCAGGGCAACGCCAACGGGCTGTGGCAGCTGCGCTCGGTGCTGAGCGGCAAGTGCGCCGACGTCACCGGCGTCAGCACCGCCAACGGCGCGGCCGTGCAGCAATGGACCTGCACCGGCGGCGCGAACCAGCTGTTCAAGCTGGAGGACCAGGGCGGCGGCTCCTACTACCTGCGCGCCTCGCACAGCAACAAGTGCCTGGACGTGACCAACGTGTCGACGCTGGACGGCGCGGCGATCCAGCAGTGGGATTGCGCCGGCGACAACGCGCGCTGGACGTTCCGGGCGCCCTGATCAGGCGTTGCCGGCGGCCGCCAGCTTCTTGCGGGCGGCCGCCCGGATCTCGTCGCGCAGCCGCGTGAGTGCATCGACCTGGCCCGCCTCGGTGGACGCCGCCGCGGCGAACAGGTCCTCGCACTGCGCCGCACCCAGCCGGCGGTAGCTCTCCCACTGGCCTTCGTCGAAGAACTGGTCGGCCGTCGTCTCCTGCGGGAAGGTGGGCGAGGTGGCGGCGTACTCCAGCACGTCGAGCGGGGTCGAGTGCGCAAGACGCGGCTTCAGCACCACCAGCGCCGTGCCGCTGTCGACGCCGTCGGGATCGAGCGGCCGGTACGCGTAGAACAGCATCGCGCGGCCGGTGTCCTTGTCCTCGTTGCCATCGCCACGGGTCAGCCGTTGATCGTCGATGACCGCGTTCAGCCAGCGCGGCGCGTCGGCCATCGGTCCGAAATCCTCACGCACCAGCCGCACGAATTCACAGCCCATGTCGATGCGGGCCAGCCGCATCAGGTTCGCCAGGTCTTCGAGCTGGTAGCTCGGGTCGGCGCCGTTGTCGCACGCGAGCACCATGCCGACGCGCCGGCGCAGCAGCTCGTAGACGCCGGTGTTCTCGAAGTGCCCGCCGTCCGTCAGGTACCAGTACGGCAGCTGCGTGCCGCTGAAGCGCGCGAACAGCTCGCTGGCCAGGTAGGCCTGCGTCGTGAAGACGCGCGAGATGCCGCGCGCCAGCAGGTCGAGCGGGCCGCGCTTGCGCGGCGCCCGCTCCTCGGGCCAGGCCTTCCACCAATGCCCGAGGCGGACGTTGCCGATCGTGAACAGCATCGACTTGCCGAGCGAGGTCGCCCGGCCCAGCCCGGTGCTGAAGGCCGCGCCGGAGATGCCGATCCAGTTGCCGATGGTCAGCGCCTCGAGCCGCACCGGCTTGCCGCGCTCGACCGCCGGCCTGTCCCAGTCGTACCAGAGCCCGTCGACGCCGAGTGCGCAGGGCGACACCACCAGCGGGCGGCCCTTGCGGTCGCGCTGCACCAGCGGGTCGGTGTCGGAGACGGTCTGGTTGATCGTCACGTTGATCAGGTGCAGCGGCGCGCCGCGCTCCCAGGCATCGGCGGCGTAGTACTCGCCGCGCGGCAGGTCGTCGCGTGGGTGGGCCTCGCTGATGCGCTGCCACGCGCTGCGGCTGCCGGCGTTCGAGCGTTCGGCATTGCTCGCGCCCAGGTAGCTGCGGATGATGCGCGAGGCATACATGCGCTGGATCGTCGTCAGGTTCAGGAACTGGAAGCTCTGGCCGGTCGCGAAGGCCAGCGCGAGCAGCAGCAGCACCGACGTGATCACCGCGAAGCCCGAGATGCCGGTCGGCATCAGCCAGGTGGAGACCAGCGCATCGGCCGCCAGCGTCCACCCGAGCACGAGCAGCGTGAACGCGAGCACGCCGGCAGCCGACGCGAGCCATTGCAGCCACGCGGGCGACGCCTCGTTGTCCTTCTTGCGCTGGGGCACGAGCGACATCAGGAAGCGCGCCGCCGGTGCGGCCGCCACGGCCGCGGCGACCAGCTTTGCCGTGTACTCGCGCAGGTGGGGCACCAGCAGCAGCAAGGCGGCGGCGGACACCGCCGCGAGCAGGAAGCTCAGCCCGTGCGCCAGCACCTGCGTCAGGTCGACGCGGATGCCTTGCAGCAAGCGGGCCTGCGAGGTCTCGCCGCGGCCGGCACGGTGCCGGGCGAGCGTGCCGACGACCAGCAGCATCGCGACCGACAGCAGCATCAGCGCAGCCAGGCCGGCCAGCAGGCGCGCGACGCCGAGGCGCCAGGCCTGCGGTGCGGGCGAGAGGTCGCCGGCATCGCCGAAGCTGCCGATCCACCAGCTCAGCCCGATGGCCACCGCGGTCGCGGCGATGAAGGACCAGAAGGTGCGCGTCGACCACCAGGGCAGCTTGCCGTCGTCGGATTTCGGCGTCTCCGCGGCGAAGTAGGCGAGCGCGCTCGGTGCCACCCAGAACGCGCCGAGCGCGCCCGACAGCAGCAGCAGCCCGAAGCCCGAGGCATGGCCCGGCAGGTCCGCCATCGTGAAAGCCGCCATCTGCACGACCCAGTCCAGCCCGATCGCCAGCAGCACCGCGAGCACCAGCGCCAGCCCGAGCACGTAGTGGATCGCGACCAGGTTGCGCAGCACCAGTGCCACGGCGTACAGGTAGTCGCCCGCGCCGGAGGGCGCGAGGTAGCGGCTGCCCTTGCGCAGCCACTGCAGTTGCCAGCCGAGCGGGCGGGCGGTGGGCGAATAGCCCGGCGGGCGGCGCGAGAAGTCCTCGGCGAGGATGCGCTCGGCGTCGTGGCCGGTGGCCGCGGCGTTCAGGCCGTTGCCCTTGTCGTTGCCATCGAGCGGCCGGCGGAACAGGCTGGCGAAGAACGCGCCGATGTAGCCGCCGCCGGAGACCGTCGACAGGTAGTCGAAGCGGTGCAGCAGCCCGGCACGCGCCAAGCCTTGCAGCACGCCGAGCGAGACCGTCGCGCTGCGGATGCCACCACCCGACAGCGCGAGCCCGAACACCTCGCGGCTGCGCGGCCGGGCGGCGGCGAGCTGGGGGTCGTTCGCGCGCCGGCGCGCCCGGATGAGCTCGAGTTCGTCACCGAGCACTTGCGTGGCCGGTATCGTGGTGGCAGCAGGGGTGGCAGTCGGCATGGCGGGCCTCGGTCCAGGCGCAAAAGTGCCCGGCGATTGTGCCGATGCCGCCCGCCGGGCGGCATCCCCTCGACTGGGGAGACCGGCCGCCTATTTCACTTGCTGTTTTCCGAGCTTGCGCGCCAGCGTGCGCCGGTGCATGCCCAGCCGCCGCGCCGTTTCGGAGATGTTGAACCCGGTCTCCGCCAGCGTCTCGTGGATGCGTTCCCACTCGAGCGTCTTGATCGAGCTCGAGCGGTTCGTCAGCTCGACCTCGGTGGTGCCGGCGGCGCGGCCGAACGCGGCCTCGATGTCGTCGGTGTTCGACGGCTTGGCCAGGTAGTGGCAGGCGCCGAGCTTGATCGCCTCGACCGCGGTGCCGATGCTCGCGAACCCGGTCAGCACGACGATCAGCATCTTCGGGTCGTGCGCATGCAGCGCCTGCACGCAGGCCAGGCCCGAGGCCTCGCCGTTCAGCTTCAGGTCGACGATCGCGAAGCCCGGCGATTCGGTCTGCAGCACGGTGCTCACATCGCCCAGGCTCGCGGCCAGCGTGACGCGGTAGTCGCGCCGCTCGAACGAGCGCCCGAGCGTGCGCGCGAACGAGGCGTCGTCCTCGACGATCAGCAGCCGGCGTTCAGCGTTGTCCATGGCTTTCGCTCACTTCCTCTGCAGCTTCGGGATCATCTTCGGCCTCTTCTTCAGGTGCGGTGGCGTCTTCCAGCACGATGGCCGACAGCGGCAGCGTGATCTTCACCATCGCGCCGCCCTCCGGCCGGTTCGCCGCTTCCACGGTGCCGCCGATCGTGCGCGCCACGTTGACCACCAGGAACAGCCCGAGGCCGCTGCCCGGCCGCCCCTTGGTCGAGCGGTAGGGCTGGCCCAGTGTCTCGAGCAGGCCCGGCGCGAAGCCCTTGCCGGCATCGGTCACCGTCAGGCTCAGCGCGTCGCCGGCGCGCTCCACGTCGAGCCGCAGCCATTGCGGCGACGCCTCGAGCGCGTTGTCGAGGACGTTGCAGATCATCTGCTGGATCGCCGAGTCGGACACCATCGGCAGGTCGTCGCCGAAGCGGTTCTCGTACGCGAAGGCCTTGACCGGCCGCGTGCGGCGCCAGTCGTGCACCAGCTCGTCGAGGAAGGTCGCGAGCGTGGTCGCCTCGGACGACTCGCCGCGCGCCTCGCCGGCCGTCAGCAGGATGCCGCTGACGATCGCCTTGCAGCGCTCCAGCTGGGTCTGCATCTCGACCACCTCTTCGAGCAGCTCGGGGTCGGAACTGAAGTGCGGCAGCCGGCGCCAGTCGCCGAGGATCACCGCCAGCGTCGCGAGCGGCGTGCCCAGTTCGTGCGCCGCGCCCGACGCGAGCAGGCCCATGCGGACGATGTGCTCCTCTTCGGCCGCGCGCTGGCGCAACGCGGCCAGCCGCGCATCGCGGGCGCGCAGGTTGCGCTGGATGCGGGTGATGAAGGTGACCAGCAGCGCCGCGTTCAGCGCGAAGCACAGCAGCAGCCCCAGCACGAACGGGCTCGACAGGCCGCGCACGTGGTCGAGCGGGATGTCCAGCGGCCGGTAGTACAGCCCGAGCCCGGCGAAGCACAGGCAGGTGACGACCACCAGCACCCAGGTGAAGCGCGGCTTCAGCAGAACCGCGCCGAGGATCACCTGCAGCAGGTACAGGAAGGCGAACGGGTTGGTCGCGCCGCCGCTCAGGTAGAGCTGCGAAGTGAGCATGCCGACATCGACCAGCAGCGCCACCAGCAGCTCCACATGCAGCACCGGGCGGCGGTTGCGCAGCCGCAGCACGCTGACGAGGTTGAACGCGACCAGGCAGTACAGCACCGCGAGCATGTGCTCCAGCGGCAGCCGGATGCCGAAGCCGAAATGCACGATCGCGACCGTGACGATCTGGCCGACCACCGCGATCCAGCGCAGCTGGATCAGCTGCTGCATGTTCTTCAGCCCGGCGTCGGTGACGCCCACGGTGCCGGCCCAGCTCGTGGGTGGACCGATCAGGGTGTGCTGCAGCGGGGTGGTGTCAGCCGTGAGGGGCATCGTGCGGGAGGGCGGAGGCGGAGGCCGGGAAGGGCGGATTCTCGCCCGACCAGCGGCCGCCCGGCCGCAGCATCCACGCCGCCCCTGCCACCATCGCGGCGAGGCCGAACCAGGTGAGGGCGTAGACGAGGTGGTTGTTGTGGAAGCTGACGACGGTCAGGCCGCTGATGGGCCAGGCGTCGGGGCTTGCATCGGCGTCGATGAAATAGGATGCTGCCGTCGTGAGGCCACGTGCCGCGGCGATGGCTTCCACATCGCGCGAGAACCAGCGGCCGGCCGCGGGATCGTTGCGGCGCAGGAAGCCGCCGCGCGGTTCGGTCAGGCGCAGCAAGCCGGTGACGGTGACGTCGCCGTCCGGGCGCGCGGCCAGGGCTTTCGACTCGGTCGTGACGAACCCGCGGTTGACCAGCACGCTGCGGCCGTCGGCCTGCTGCAGCGGCGTGACGAGCCACCAGCCGGGCCCTTGCTCGGTGACGGCCTGCACAAGGGTCTCTTGCGCATGCAGGAAGCGGCCATGCAGCACGACGTGGCGGTACTCGTCGGCCGCCGCGCTGACCGGCCCGGCAGGCGCCTCGACCGGCGCCGCGCGGACCCGCTGCTCGACCCGCTCGATCAGGTCCAGCTTCCAGGACAGCCGCTGCACCTGCCAGGTGCCGAGCGCGGCGAAGCCTGCGAACAGCAGGGCGGCCGCTGCGATCAGCGCTGCCCTGCGCGGCCTCACGGCCGGACCCGCATGTCGTGGACAGTGGGCATCATGTTGCTGTTCATGTGGAACATCACCCACAACGAACCGCTCAGCGTGATCACCACCAGCACCAGCGTGAAGATCAGCGCCAGCATGGTCCAGCCGCCTTCCGAGCGGGCGTTCATGTGCAGGAAGTACACCATGTGCACGACGATCTGCACCGCGGCGAAGCCGAGGATCACGAGCGCCGTGGTGCTGGAGTTGTTGAAGGCCTTGCCCATCACCAGCCAGAACGGGATCGCCGTCAGGATCACCGACAGGATGAAGCCGGTGGCGTAGCCCTGCAGCGTGCTGGGGGCGTGGCCGCCGTCGTGGTCGTGACCGTGGTCGTCGTGGTGGCCATGCGCGTGGCCGTGATCCCGCCCGTGGGCGAGGCTGTCGATTTCTTGTGCGCTCACGGCAGCACTCCCATCAGGTACACAAAGGTGAAGACGCCGATCCAGACGACGTCCAGGAAGTGCCAGAACATCGACAAACACATCACGCGGCGGCGGTTCGGCGCGGTCAGCCCGTGCTTGCCGAGCTGGAACATCAGCGTGACCAGCCAGACGATGCCGAAGGTGACGTGCAGCCCGTGCGTGCCGACCAGCGTGAAGAACGACGACAGGAACGCGCTGCGCTGCGGGCCCGCGCCTTCGTGGATCAGGTGCGCGAACTCGTACAGCTCCAGGCTCAGGAAGCCCAGCCCGAACAGGCCGGTGATGCCCAGCCACACCAGCGTCGCGCGCAGCCGCTTGCGCTGCATCTCGAGCACCGCGAAGCCGTAGGTGATCGACGACAGCAGCAGCAGCGAGGTGTTCACCGCCACGATCGGCAGGTCGAACAGGTCGGCGCCCGACGGGCCGGCCGCGTAGCTGCGGCCGAGCACGCCGTAGGTCGCGAACAGGCATGCGAAGACCAGGCAGTCGCTCATCAGGTAGAGCCAGAACCCGAGCAGGGTGCCGTTCTCCGGATGGTGTTCTTCGCGCAGGTAGTAGCGCGGCGCGTCGGCGCTTGCCGCGGGGTTCAATGTGAGATCAGACATGGGCGGCCAGCAGCTGGGTGCGTGCGTTCTCGGTGCGGACGACTTCGTCCGCGCCGATGTGGAAGTCACGCTTGTAGTTGAAGGTGTGGATGATGATCGCGGCCATCATCGCGACGAAGCCGAGGCCGGCGAGCAGCCACATCTGCCAGATCATCGCGAAGCCGACCACCGCCGCGAGGCCGGCGATGATGAAGCCGGCACCGGTGTTCTTCGGCATGTGGATCGGGATGAAGCCGTCGGTCGGGCGATCGAACTTGTTGGCCTTCATGTCGTACCAGGCGTCGTTGTCGTGCACCACCGGCGTGAACGCGAAGTTGTAGGCCGGCGGGGGCGACGCGGTCGACCATTCGAGCGTGCGGCCGTCCCACGGGTCGCCGGTCACGTCGCGCAGTTGCTCGCGCCGCATGAAGCTGACCACCAGCTGGATCAGGAAGCTGCCGATGCCCAGCGCGATCAGGAACGCACCGAACGCGGCGATCACGAACCAGATCTGCAGCGACGAATCTTCGAAGTGGCTCAGGCGCCGCGTGACGCCCATCAGGCCCAGCACGTACAGCGGCGTGAACGCGAAGAAGAAGCCGATCTGCCAGAACCAGAACGAGCACTTGCCCCAGAACGGATCGAGCTTGTAGCCGAAGGCCTTCGGGAACCAGTAGGTGATGCCGGCCATCAGCCCGAACAGCACGCCGCCGATGATCACGTTGTGGAAGTGCGCGATCAGGAACAGGCTGTTGTGCAGCACGAAGTCGGCCGGCGGCACCGCGAGCAGCACGCCGGTCATGCCGCCGATCACGAAGGTGATCATGAAGCCGACCGTCCACAGCATCGGCACCTCGAAGCGGATGCGCCCGCGGTACATCGTGAAGAGCCAGTTGAAGATCTTCGCGCCGGTCGGGATCGAGATGATCATCGTCGTGATGCCGAAGAACGAGTTCACGCTCGCCCCCGAGCCCATCGTGAAGAAGTGGTGCAGCCACACCAGGTACGACAGGATGGTGATCACGACCGTGGCGTACACCATCGACGCGTAGCCGAACAGGCGCTTGCCGCTGAAGGTGGAGACCACCTCCGAGAAGATGCCGAAGGCCGGCAGCACCAGGATGTAGACCTCGGGGTGGCCCCAGATCCAGATCAGGTTCACGTACATCATCGCGTTGCCGCCGAGGTCGTTCGTGAAGAAGTTGGTGCCGGCGTAGCGATCGAGCGAGAGCAGCACCAGCACGGCCGTCAGCACCGGGAAGGCGGCAACGATCAGGATGTTGGTGCACAGCGAGGTCCAGGTGAAGACGGGCATCTTCATCATCGACATGCCGGGCGCGCGCATCTTGACGATGGTGGCGATCAGGTTCACGCCCGAGAGCAGCGTGCCGACCCCCGCGATCTGCAAGGACCAGATGTAGTAGTCGACCCCCACGTCAGGGCTGAACGCGATGCCCGACAGCGGCGGGTAGGCCAGCCAGCCGGTGCGTGCGAATTCGCCGACGAACAGCGAGGCCATCACCAGGCCGGCGCCGAAGGTGGTCATCCAGAAGCTGAAGTTGTTCAGGAACGGGAAGGCCACGTCGCGTGCGCCGATCTGCAGCGGCACGACGAAGTTCATCAGCCCGGTGACCAGCGGCATCGCGACGAAGAAGATCATGATCACGCCGTGGGCCGTGAAGATCTGGTCGTAGTGGTGCGGCGGCAGGAAGCCGGCGTTGTCGCCGAACGACATGGCCTGCTGGGCCCGCATCATCACCGCGTCGGCGAAGCCGCGCAGCAGCATCACCAGGCCGAGGATCACGTACATGATCCCGATCTTCTTGTGGTCGATGCTGGTGAACCATTCGCGCCACAGGTAGCCCCACAGGCGATAGCGCGTGAGCAGCGCCAGCATGCCGACGCCGCCGAGGCAGACGGCGATGAAGGTGACGAGCAGGATGGGCTCATGGAGCGGGATCGCATTCCACGAGAGGCGGCCGAAGACGAGCTTCGTCAAATCGAGGTGATCGAGCATCGGGTGCGACTCAGTTCTGCGTGCTTGCGTTTTGCATGGTGTTTTGCGCGGTGCGCATCACCGGCTGCGTGCCGGTCGGGTCGGCGACGGTGCACAGCGCGGCGGCCACGTAGTAGGTGCGCGGCGTGGCGCCGTTGGCGTCGGAGGTGTGGCCGTCCTTCTCCTTGACGCCGTCGATGCCCTGGCGGCCGAGGCCGCCGCCGGCGTCGATCGCCATCATTTCGGACATGCACATCTTCGAGCTGTCGACGCAGCGGTTCAGGATGGCGTCGTACAGGCCCGGCGCGAAGCTCGCGTAGCGGCGCACCGGCTCGCGCTCGCTCGGCTTCTCGAGCTGCAGGTAGTCGGCGCGGGTCAGTTCCTTCGCGTCGGCCTTGGCGGCCTGCACCCACTTGTCGAAGCCGGCGTTGTCGACGCCGTGGAAGCGGAAGCGCATGTGCGAGAAGCCGGCGCCGCTGTAGTTGGCCGAGAAGCCTTCATAGTCGCCCGGCTTGTTGATCACCGCGTGCAGCTGGGTCTGCATGCCCGGCATCGCGTAGATCATGCCGGCCAGCTCGGGGATGTAGAAGGCGTTCATCACCGACGACGCGGTGATCTTGAACTGGATCGGCCGGTCGACCGGCGCGGCCAGTTCGTTGACGACCGCGATGCCTTGCTCCGGGTAGATGAAGAGCCACTTCCAGTCGAGCGCGACCACCTCGACGACCAGCGGCTTCACGTCGGCGGTGACCGGGCGGGCCGCGTCGATGCGGCTCAGCGGGCGGTACGGGTCGAGCGTGTGGGTGCTGATCCAGGTGATCGCCCCCAGCGCGATGATGATCAAGAGCGGGGCCGCCCAGATCACCAGCTCGAGCTGGGTGGAGTGGTCCCAGTCGGGTTCGTAGCGGGCGTCGCGGTTGGAGGCGCGGTAGCGCCACGCGAAGGTCAGTGTCAGCGCGATCACCGGGATGATGATCAGCAGCATCAGCCACGTGCTGACGACGATCAGCTTGCCCTGCTGGGCGGCAATGTCGCCCGACGGGTTCAGCAGCACGGTGTTGCAGCCGGCCAGCAGCCCGGTGAGGAGCAGGGCGGGTGCCAGCAGGAGCGGTCGGCTGATCAGGCTCATGGGCTTTTGGAGGGGTGGCATGCCAAGTCTGTGTAGGAGGGGCGCGCAAACTGCTTCCAACCGGCGCCCGATGGGCAGAGAATCTACGTTCAACGGCGCGGTTCGGGGATTGGACGTTTTGTCCTATCGCCTGCGGTGCCCGGGCGTGGGAACCTCCAGACTGCCCCCGACAATGTTCAAGACAGCGGACCGAAGCTTCATGACGACCTCCTCTCTGGACCCCAAACATCCGCATCCGACGACCGAAGACATCGGCCGCGACACCCGCCGCCTGCATGCCGCCCACGACGCGAAGGTCGCGCCTGGCGAGATCGCCATCGGCGTGATCATCGGGAGGTCATCGGAGTATTTTGACTTCTTCGTGTTCGGAATCGCGGCAGTGCTCGTGTTCCCGTCAGTGTTTTTCCCGTTCGAAAAAGGCCTCGAAGGCACGCTCTGGGCCTTCACGATCTTCTCGTTCGCATTCATCGCGCGCCCGATCGGCAGCATCATCTTCATGGCGATCCAGAAGCGCTACGGGCGCGAGGCCAAGCTGACGATCGCGCTGTTCCTGCTCGGCTCGTCCACCGCCGGCATGGCCTTCGTGCCGGGCTACCAGAGCATCGGCTTCACGTCGATCGTGCTGCTGTCGATCTTCCGCGTCGGCCAGGGCTTGGCGCTCGGGGGTGCCTGGGACGGCCTGCCGTCGCTGCTGGCGCTGAACGCCCCGAGCAACCGACGCGGCTGGTACGCGATGCTCGGCCAGCTGGGCGCGCCGATCGGCTTCGTGATCGCGAGCGGGCTGTTCGCCTTCCTGTACGCGAGCCTGAGTTCCGAAGACTTCCTGTCGTGGGGCTGGCGCTATCCGTTCTACGTGGCCTTCGCGATCAACGTGGTCGCGCTGTTCGCCCGGCTGCGCCTGGTGGCCACCAACGAATACGCGAAGCTGCTCGACGCGCACGAGCTCGAGCCCACCAGCGTCGGTGAACTGGCGCGCACGCAGGGCTCGACGATCGTGATCGGCGCGTTCGCCGCGCTTGCGAGCTATGCGCTGTTCCACATCGTCACGGTGTTCCCGCTGTCGTGGATCAAGCTGTATTCCACGCAATCGATCAGCGAGTTCCTCGCGGTGCAGATGGTGGGCGCCGGCATTGCCGCGTTGGGCATCATCGCGTCGGGCAGCATTGCCGACCGGTTCGGGCGCCGCACCACGCTCGGCACGCTGGCCGCGGCGATCGGGGTGTTCAGCGGCTTCGCGCCGACGCTGCTGGGCGGCGGGCCGATCGGGCAGGACGTGTTCATCCTGGTCGGCTTCGCGCTGCTCGGGCTGTCGTACGGGCAGGCCTCGGGCGCGGTGACGTCCAACTTCGAGACGCAGCACCGCTACACCGGCGCGGCGCTGACCTCCGACCTGGCCTGGCTGATCGGCGCGGCCTTCGCGCCGCTGGTGGCGCTGGGGCTGTCGGCCCACTTCGGCCTCGCGTACGTCAGCGTCTACCTGCTGTCGGGCTCGGCGGCCACGCTGATCGCGCTGAGCATCAACAAGGCAATGGAGATCAAGGACTCGGCCGCAGCCGAAGGAACTTCGCCATGAACACGCCATCCAGCACGAACAAGTACGGCATTGCAATCATCAAACGGGCTTCGAAGACTCGCCCCAAACCTGTTGATGTTCCAGATGATGCGAAGCGCCAACAGGTCATGGAGTCGGCAAAAAAGGTGATTGCCGAGCACAGGGATGTGATCAAGGCGCTTGCCAATCGCTAGTCGGCGATGCTTGACCCGCAGGATGTGGTCGATATTCACGACCTGATCGTGGAGACCGAGGGTGGATTGCGCGGGGATCATGGCTTGGGTGCCGTCGAAGGTGCGCTCTCGCGAGTCATCAATCGAATCACGTACATGGGCATGAACGATGCCTATGAGATCGCAGCGATGTACGCCGTCGCGATTGCACGAGGCCACGTCTTCAATGATGCGAACAAGCGCACGGCGTTGGTCAGTGCGCTTACGTATCTGGCGACTCAGGACATCACGCTGCCTCGCAGCCCGCAGCTCGAAGATGTGATGGTCGACGTGGCTCAAGGTCATGTTGAGCATGCTGAGCTGGCTGACATCTTCTTTTCACTCGCTCACCTGGGCGACTATTGAAACCGCAGGACTGCGCCGAGTTTCCATTCGTCCTGCGCGCACCTCATCCAGTCGCTGCTGGATGCACTCCGCCAGCAGCCCCGCGACCAGCTTCACCACCGGCCCGGGTGGCCGGCCGGCGTCCACGGCCAGGCTGATCGTCTGCGCCTCGACCCCCTTGTCGCGCACCGGGATGAAACGCAGCGTACCGTCCAGCAACTCGGGTGCGGCATCCAGCTCCGAGGTCAGCGCCACGTGGCTGCCCTGGCGCGCCAGCATCTTCACCAGCTGCAGCGAGTTCGTCTCGACGCGCAGCCGCGCGTCGTTGAACAGCCAGTGGTAGTGCGCCTCCAGGTAGCGCCGGATCAGCAGCGCCTTGCTCTGCAGCACGACCGGAAAGGCGCACACCTCCTGCAGGCTCACCGTCTCCTGCGCCGCGAGTGCATGCCCGGGCGCGACGATGCAACCCAGCGGCAGCTCGCTGCGCCACAGCGCCAGCAGCTCGCGGCGCGGTGACAGGTTGAACACCGCGGCCAGCTCGGCCTTGCCGGCCAGCAGTGCGGCCACCGCGTCGTCGCTGCTGCCGATCTCGATGCCCAGCGTGATGCGCGGATGATCGGCCGCCAGCCGTGCGACCAGCTGCGGCAGCACGCTGGTGCTGTGGCTGTCCATCGCCGCGATGCGCACGTGCCCCTGGTGGATGCCCTGCATCTGCCGGATCTCGGCCGCGACGCGCCGCTCGTCGCTGCGCCAGCGCCGCGCGAGCGTGACGATCGCATCGCCCGGCGGCGTCAGCCGCATGCCGCGCGGCAGCCGCTCGAACAGCGGCACGCCCAGCGCCTCCTCCAGCTGCAGCACCTGGCGGTTCACCGCCGACGCGGCCACGTGCAGCTCCTTCGCAGCGCCCTGGATCGAGCCCGAGCGGGCCACCTGGTCGACATAACGGAGCACGAGGGGAAGCAGGTTGCCACGCAGCATGGGAAGGCCTTTGAACTGTGCGTACTCAAAAAGAGCATGCAGTGTTGCCCAATCGGTGATGGACGGCAATGCAGCCGCTGCCTAGCATCGGTGCACCTCATCCCCTGCCGGAGCCCGTCGATGCCTTCCATCTCCCGTCGCCTGTTGGCGGTCGTCCTCGCGGCGGGCGCCAGTGCCGCGCAGGCCGCCTGGCCCGAGAAGCCGATCCGCATCGTCGTGACCTTTGCGCCCGGCGGCGCGAGCGACATCGTCGCGCGCGAGATCTCCGCGCCGCTCGCCAAGGCGCTCGGCCAGCCGGTGATCGTCGACAACAAGCCGGGTGCCGGCGGCACCCTGGGCGGTGCCGAGGTCGCGCGCTCGGCGCCCGACGGCTACACGCTGATGCTGTCGAACTCCACGCCGCTGTCGATCGGCCCGTTCACGCTCGCGAAGCTGCCGTACGACCCGGTGAAGCAGTTCACGCACGTCGCGATGCTGGGCGTGGCGCCGGTGGCGATCATGGCCAACCCGCAGGCCGGCATCGCGTCGCTGGCCGACCTGCCGAAGGCGGCCGCCGCGGCCAACGGCCACCTGAGCTTCGGCAGCGGCGGGCCGGGCTCGATCGGGCAGATCGTCGGCGAGATGCTGAAGGCCGACCTGAAGCTGAACATGACGCACGTGCCGTACCGCGGCGGCGCGCCGATGACCACCGACCTGATCGCCGGCATCGTGCCGCTCGGCATCGACGTGATCACCGCCTACGTGCCGATGATGAAGAGCGGCCAGATCAAGGGCATCGCGGTGACCTCGCGCACCCGCTCGCCGCTCGCGCCCGACGTGCCGACCGTCGTCGAGCAGGGCCGGCCCGACCTCGTCAGCGACAACTACTTCGGCGTGTCCGGCCCGGCCGGGCTGCCGAAGGAGGTCAACGACAAGCTCGCGCATGCGCTGGCCGACGTCCTGCTGCAGCCGGCGATCGTCAAACGCTTCGAGGAACTCGGCATCACGCCGCTGAAGATGAACTCGGCCGAGTTCGCCGGCTTCGTCGAGAAGCAGATCCGCGACTGGGCGCCGGCGATCAAGGCGGCGGACATCAGGCCGTGAGCGTGCCGCCGATCGTGCGGGTCACCTGGCAGGCGCTGCGCGACAGCAGCGACGAGGCCTTCGTCGAGCGCCTCGCCAGCGTGTTCGAGCACGCGCCGTGGGTCGCGGTGGCGGTGCTGAACGAGCGGCCCTTCGCGAGCCTCGAGGCCGTGCACGCCGCGATGATGGCGCGGCTGCGGGCGCTGCCCGCGGCGCAACTGCTGGCCCTGCTGCAGGGCCATCCGGAACTGGCGGGCGACCAGGCGCGAACCGGTGCGATGACGGCCGATTCGGTGGCCGAGCAAGGCAGCCTCGCGCTGCAGGCGCTGCCGGCGGCCGAGGCCGCGCGCTGGGATGCGATGAACGCGGTCTACCGCGAGCGCTTCGGCTTTCCGTTCATCCTGTGCATCCGAGAGCACACGCGCGACTCGGCATTGCAGGCCTTCGAGACGCGGCTGCAGCGCACGCGGGCGCAGGAGCTGCAACAGGCACTGGACGAGATCCGCCGGATCTCGTGGCGGCGCCTGCAGGCCCGGATCGCTTACTGACCGGCGGCCGCGGCGCGCTGCTTCGCCAGCGCCGCCAGCGTCTCGCGCATCCGTTCGCCGACCGCGATCTGCGGGTTCGAGTAGCCGTCGGTCTTGCCGGCGTCCTTCTCGCGCTGCTCGATGCGCGCGCGCGCGGCCGCATGCGCCTCCTCGAACGACCAGGTGCTGCGCATTCCTTCGTCGTACATCGCGCGGCCGAAGAAGGTCAGCGGCGAGCGGCGGCCGCAGCCGTACGACGTGTGGTCGGCATCGGCCGCCGTCATCACCAGCGTGTCGGGGTCCGACAGCGGCGCGATCCAGCTGCCGGAATAGCAGGCCGACACCGAGATCACGCGGTGGCGGATGCCCGCCGCATCGAGCCAGCCCTTCAGCATCGCCGGCGTGACCGAGGCGACCTCCAGCGGCCAGAACGACGACGCGAGCTGCCCGTCGCGCGCGCCGTGCGAGGTGAGGTGCAGGAACAGCACGTCTTCGTCGCGGTCCATCAGCGCGGCCATGCGCGTGATCGCGCGCTGCAGGTTGACCGGCGTGGCCCATGCGAACGAGGCCGGGTCGTCGTGGTGGCTGACCAGCTGCAGCGCGCGGCCGGCGCTGTCGAAGCGGGTCGTCATCACGTCGGCCACCATCGCGCTCTCGCGGCGGAACACCTCTTCGTCGGCGTTCGGCGCGAAGGTCAGCGTGTAGACGTCGATCGTGCCCTTGCGCTGCGGCGCGAGCGCCTGCAGCCGGGCCTGCAGCAGCTGCGATTGCTGCTCGACCAGCTCCTGCGTCAGCTTGAAGCGAGGAGCCGCGTCGTCTTCGCCCTCGGCGGTTTCGGCGCGCGCCGGGTACCAGTGCGCCGCGCGGTTGAGCCACTGGTTGGTCACCAGCGTCGCCGCGACGATCAGCAGCGCCCCCAGGCGCGGCGCGAGCCGCGTGCCGGCGCGCCACAGCAACACCGCCTGCGCGAGGAACAGCCAGCCGATCGCGAGCCACCACGTGCCCCAGGCCAGCCAGCCGCCTTCGCCGCCGCTGCCGTACAGGCCGTTGCGGGCCATCGGCACCAGCAGCAGCGACAGCACCACCAGCGTCGGCAGGCCCTGCGCGCACAGCATCGCGAACAGCGCTGCCGCATCGGGCGCTGCGCGGTGGCCGCCGTCGCCGCGTTGCGGTTCGCGCATCAGCAGCCAGCAGGCCCAGACCAGCAGCGCGAGCCCCATCCAGCGGGACGTCATCAGCGTCGGCCAATAGAACGACGCCGGGCCGACGATGAAGAGCCGCTCGACCAGCACGCCGAGCGCGAGGGGCACGAGCAGCAGGCAGGCGGTGATGGCCGGCGTGGCCTGCAGGCCGCTCCAGTCGGCGCGCATCAGCAACGCGGTGCGGATGCCCTGGTGCCACCAGGCACCGAGGGCGCCGCGGGGCAGTTGGCGTGGCGGCGGTGGCGGGCCGTCGGCGGCGGCGGGGTCTATGGGGTCGATCGGGTCAATGGGGTCGTGCAGTCCGGTGTCGGTCATGTGATGGTGTTCTCCCAGGCGGGCGAATCTACCAAACGCTCACGCCGGATCGGCCAATGCGGTTGCGATGAACTCGCCCAGCGCACGCGCCGCAGGCTTTGCGGCACGGCCGGCCGGGAACACCGCATTCAGCTCGGTCGAGCCGAGGTCCCAGTCGGGCAGCACCTGCTGCAGGCGGCCGGCATCGAGCTCGGCGCGGCAGCCCCAATGGCCGCTCATCGCGATGCCCATGCCGGCCAGGGCCGCGGCGGTCGCGCCTTCGTTGACGGTGACCATCAGCCGGCTCTGCACGCGCACGAGCAGCGAGCGGCCGTCGAGCGTCATCGCGATGCCGCGCGTGCCGGGGCCGACCGGCCCGGCGATGAAGCGGTGCGCGGCCAGGTCGTCGGGGGACTCCGGCGTGCCGGCGCGTTCCAGGTAGGCGGGCGACGCGACCAGCATCCGCCGCGTGGCGCCGAGCCGGCGCGCGGTCGCGACCGAATCGGCGAGTTCGCCGAAGCGCAACGCGATGTCGACGCCCTCGTGCACAAGGTCCTGCCGCTGGTCGTTCATCAGCAGCTCGATGCGCAGCGCCGGGTGCCGCTCGGTGAAGGCTGGTAGCCGCGGGATCAGCTCGCGCACGCCGAAGCTCGCCGCCACGCCGACCCGCAGCACGCCACGCAATTCGCCGCTGCCGCGTGCCGCATGGTCGGCTTCGTCGAGCGCATCGAGGATGGCCTCGATGCGCGCCAGGTAGTCGACGCCGGCCTCGGTGAGCGTGACGGCGCGGGTCGTGCGCGTGAACAGTGCGACGCCAACTTCGCGCTCCAGCTCGCTGACGATGCGCGAGGCCGACGGCTGCGAGAACCCCAGCTCGCGCCCGGCGCGCGAGAAGTTGCCGCTGCGGGCGACGCGGGCGAACAGGCGCAGGGCGATGAGTCGGTCAGTCATTTGGCTGGCGAATATAACTTAGCCGATGGGGACCGCTACCGCGTCATTGGCGAATCAAACACCATTCGTTCCGACGCCAGCAAGGCGCCAGCAACAACAGGACAGAACCATGAGCAAGCTGAACAACAAGGTGGCCGTCGTGACCGGTGGCTCGAAGGGCATCGGGGCGGGCATCGCCACGGCATTGGCCGGCGCGGGCGCCGCGGTGGTCGTGAACTACGCGAGCAGCCGGGCCGGTGCCGACGCGGTGGTCGTGCAGATCGCGAAGCAGGGCGGCCGCGCGATCGCGGTGCAGGGCGACGTGTCGAAGCCGGCCGACGTGAAGCGGCTGTTCGCCGAGGCGAAGCGCGCATTCGGCCGCGTCGACGTGCTGGTCAACAACGCCGGCGTGTACAGCTTCGGGCCGCTGGACGCGGTGAGCGAAGACGACTACCGCAGGCAGTTCGACACCAACGTGCTGGGCACGCTGCTCGCGTCGCAAGAGGCAGCGCGGCACTTCGGCGCGGCCGGCGGCAGCATCGTCAACATCGGCTCGATCGCGAGCACCGCGCGCATGCCGGGCAGCTCGGTCTACTCGGCGACCAAGGGCGCGGTCGATGCGATCACGCGGGCGCTGGCGATCGAGTTGGCGGGCCGCAACATCCGCATCAACACGATCGCGCCGGGTGCGACCGCGACCGAAGGCCTCGCGACGATGGGCGTGACCGAAGGCTCCGACATGCACAAGGCGATGCTCGCCGGGATCCCGGCCGGGCGCTTCGGCCGGCCGGACGACATCGGCGGGCTGGCGGTGTTCCTCGCGAGCGACGACGCACGCTGGATCACCGGCGACCGCATCACCGCGTCGGGCGGGCAGTACTGAGTCGCTAGCGTCGACCCATACCGTCGTCGAATGGAACCCGATGCGTCCGTGCGGCGCATCGGGTCGTAGGTGCCGGTTCCACAACTCTTTGTCGACGCATTTCTGTCGACGCATCCCGATGAGAACATTCCTGCTGACCTCCGCCGCTGCCGTGCTGGCCGGCCTGTCGCTCGTGGCATCTGCCGCGCCGTCTGCCAAGGCCGATCAAGCTTCCGTGATCGAGCGTGGCCGCTACCTCGTGAAGATCGGCGGCTGCAACGACTGCCACACCGTCAACTACGGCGAGACCGGCGGCAAGGTGCCGCCGGCGCAATGGCTGACCGGCAGCCCGCTCGGCTGGAGCGGCCCGTGGGGCACGACCTACGCGCCGAACCTGCGCAACTATTTCAGCCGCGTGACGGCCGACCAATGGGTCAAGGTGGCGCACACGATCGAGACGCGTCCACCGATGCCGTGGTTCGTGCTGCGCGATTTCAGCGAGCCGGACCTGCGCGCGATGCATGCCTTCATCACCTCGCTCGGCGCGACCGGTGGCGAATCGCCGGCGTACCTGCCGCCGGGGCGCAAGGCGAACGGGCCGGTCGTGCTGTTCCCGGAGCCGCCGCCGGCCAAGTGAGCCCCGGGGGGACAATGCGGACCCTTCCCCGCTGTGTCCCCTGCCCATGCCTGCCATCGCCTCCACTGCCAACGTCGTGATCATCGGTGGGGGGCCGGCCGGCCTGATGGCGGCGGAGCGCCTCGCCGCCGGCGGCGTGCAGGTCGACCTGTACGACGCAATGCCGTCGGTCGGCCGCAAGTTCCTGCTGGCCGGCAAGGGCGGACTGAACCTGACGCACAGCGAGCCGCTGCCGGCGTTCGTCGAGCGCTATGGCGCGCAGCGCGAGCAGGTGACGGGCTGGCTCGATGCGTTCGGCCCGCAGCAGCTGCGCGAGTGGGTGAGCGGGCTCGGCATCGACACCTTCGTCGGCAGCTCCGGCCGCGTGTTCCCGACCGACATGAAGGCCGCGCCGCTGCTGCGTGCGTGGCTGCAGCGGCTGCGCGCGGCCGGCGTGCGCTTCCACATGCGGCAGCGCTGGCTCGGCTGGGCTGACGACGGCGCGCTGCGCTTTGCATCGGCCGACGGCGAGCACAGCGTGCGCGCCGATGCGGTGCTGCTGGCACTGGGCGGGGCGAGCTGGTCGCGGCTCGGCTCCGATGGCGCGTGGGTGCCGTGGCTCACGCAGCGCGCGGTCGACGTGGCGCCGTTGCGGCCGTCGAACTGCGGCTTCGACGTGGCGCCGGGCTGGAGCGAGCATTTCCGCAGCCGATTCGCCGGCGAGCCGCTCAAATCCGTGGCGATTGCGCTCGACGACGGCTGGCGGCAGGCGGGCGAGTTCGTCGTCACGCAGACCGGCGTCGAAGGCAGCCTGGTGTATGCCGCATCGGCACGGCTGCGCGATGGCATCGAGGCGCACGGCCAGGCGAGCTTCGCGCTCGACCTGCTGCCGGCGCGCACGCTGGAATGGGTGGGAGCCGAGCTCGCGCACCCGCGCGGGCCGCGTTCGCTGTCGACGCATTTGAAGACGCGGCTCGGCCTGTACGGCGTGAAGGCGAGCCTGCTGCACGAGCTGGTGCCGAAGGCGGAGATGGCCGACGTGCAGCGGCTGGCCGCGCACATCAAGGGCCTGCGCATCACCGTGGGTGCTGCGCGGCCGATCGACGAGGCGATCAGCAGCGCCGGCGGTGTGCGCGCCGCGGCGCTGGATGACGCGCTGATGCTGCGCGCGCTGCCGGGCGTGTTCGTCGCCGGCGAGATGCTCGATTGGGAGGCACCGACCGGCGGCTACCTGCTGACCGCAACGATGGCGAGCGCGCGCGTGGCGGCGCAGGGCGCGCTCGACTGGCTGGCGCGCGCGCGCGCGGGCTGAACGGCGAAGCGTCAGCGCAGGGCCGGCGTGCCGGCCGCACCCGCCAGGCGGGCCTGCGCCTCCCAGCGCCGCGCCGCGTCGAGCACCGAGGCGAAGGCCTCGCCATCCTCCAGCAGCGCCCGCTTGGTCACCGCGTCCAGCGGGTTCTCGATGCCGGTCTCGTCGCGCGGCATGCGGTCCTCGCGCACCGCCTTCAGCAAGCGCTCGATCTCGCCGGCGGCATGCGCCGGCGTCTGCAACAGCACCAGGCGCTTGCTCTTGTCCGGGTTGCTCGGCACGTGGCACGAATCGCATTCACCCTGGCGCAGGCGCAGCGCAAGCCGCTTGTACGAGCCCTCGAGCTGCCCCAGGTAGGGGTTGTCGGTGCGGTACAGGCCGTCGAAGAGCGTCGCCTTCGGCTGCGTCCGGCCTTGCGCATCCGTCCACATCCACTGGCCGCTGAAGCCCATCGGCGCAGGCACCTTGCCCACCAGGGTGATCGGCGGCTGCGTGCCGTGCACGGTGAACTGCGCCACCTTCACCCGGCCGCGCATCGGCTCCCACCACAGCAGCACCTCGTTCGCGCCCTGGTACATGGACCACTTCTCGGCGTCGTGCCAGAACGGGTAGGGAAACTGCCCTGGCGCGAGCCGGTTGCGAAAGGCGGTCGCGAAGCGCAGCTGGAACAGCCCTTCGGAGGCGACGTAGCGCACGCTGTGCTGCCCGTCGAACATGAACAGCGGCATGTAGAGCCCGGTCAGCACGTCGGGCGCGAACTGCGTCAGCGAGCTGGCCTGCAGCGACAGCGCCGGATCGCGCTGGCGGCCCCACAGCACGATCGCGTCCAGCGAATCGCGCAATGCCGCATCGCCGAACAGCCCGCGCCGGCATTGCTCGAAGGCCGGCTGGTCCCCGGTGCCGGCCACCGGGCAGTGGCGCGTGAAGGCGGTGGCGATCTCGGCGGCCGCGGCGCGCGCCTCGGCCCACTGGTGCGCGCTCGGCTCGCTGCCGGCGCCCCACGCCGGCAGGCCGGCGAACCACAGCGCGAGCCAGGCCAGCCCGCGTGTCCAGGATGCAGCCATGAGGGATCCCTCCTTCGGGGTTCAGCCGACGATGCGGCCGTAGCGGTCGACCACCACCATTTCGACGTACTGCGAGCCATGCGGGTTGTCGGGCGCATAGGCGAGGCGGTAGCCGCCCAGGTCGGTGCGCAGCGAGGTCAGCGCGTCGCGCATCCGGCTGCGCGTCGCACCGCCGGCCTTGACCGCGGCGTGCGCCGCCTCGACCACGACGCGCCCGGCGATATAGCCTTCCAGCGTCGTCACGCCCAGCGCGGCACTGCCGCCCAGCGCGGCCAGGTCGCTCTTGCACTGGCCGACCACGCCGACGCCCAGGGCCGACGGCCGCGGCACCACCAGGCTCATCACCACGCTGCGCCGCGTCGCGACCACGCCGTCGATCAGGTCCTGCCCGGCGAACGACGACGAGAAATGCATGCCCGGGTACGCGCCGGTGTGCATGTGCTCGATGATGGACAGCACCGGCGCGGCATTGGTGGTGAACATCACGCAATCGAGCCGCTGTTCCAGCAGCTGCTGCGCCACCGGCATCAGCGAGCCGGCGTTGCGGTCGATCGGCACGACGGCGACGGGTTGCACGCCGAGCCGGCTCAATGCGTCCTCCATCGCCAGCAGGTTGGCTTTCGAGGTGTCCTTCAGGTGCACGTAGCCGACGCGTTTGAAGCCGAACTCCTTCGCGTAGCCCACCATGCGCCGGTACTCCACGTCGTAGCCGGCGCGCACGTGCACCGCGCCGGACGATGCCGCGCTGCGGATGCCCATGTTGCCGCTGGCGGTGCCGATCAGCGCGATCTGGTTCTTCTCGACCTGCGGCATGCAGGCCTCGGCCGCCGCGCCGCTGGTCAGGCCGACCAGGGCCGCGGCGCCGTCGCCGATCAGCTTCTGCACGTTGGCGATGCAGCGGTCCTTGGTGCCGCCGTCGTCGAGCACCTGCAGCTCGAAGCGCGGGCCCTTGGGATCGGCCCGGTTGGCGGCGGCGAACGCGGCGAGGATGCCGTCGCGCACGTCGGCACCGTAGCGCGCCTGGGCGCCGGTGAGCGAGGCGCTCTGGCCCAGCGTGACGACGGCGTTGGAGGCGAATGCGAGGCGCGGGAAGCCCGCGCAGGCGGCAGCGCCGCCCATCAGAAGGTCACGGCGTTTCATGCGCTGCCCCTTCAGCCGACGAGACGGCCGTAGCGGTCGATCGCGATCAGGTCGACGTAGCGCGAGCCGTGCGTGGTGCCGGCGAACTCGACCTTGTAGCCGCCCAGGTCGCTGCGCAGGCCGGCCAGCGAATCCTTCATGCGCGCGCGGTTCAGCGTGCCGGCCTTCGACGCTGCCAGCGCCGCCTCGACCGCGATGCGTCCGCCGATGTAGCCCTCGAGCGTCGTGATGCCCAGCCGTGCGCCGTTGTTCAGCAGTGCCAGGTCGCGCTGGCATTGCGCGACCACGTTGACGCCCATCTGCGTCGGGCGCGGCACCACCATGCTCATCACGCAGCTTTGCTTGCGCGAGGTCAGCGTGTCGATCAGGTCCTGCCCCGCGAACGACGAGGCGTAGAACAGCCCGGCGTACTTGCCGCGCACCAGGTGGTCGATGATCTTGCTGACCGGCCCCGCGTTGGCGGTGAACAGCACGCAGTCGAGGCGCGCGGCCAGCAGCTCGTTGGCGATGCCGTCGAACGACGTGGCGTTGCGGTCGATGCCGATCGACACCTTGGGCTGGATGGACATCGCCGACAGCGCGGCGTTCATCGCCTCCATGTTGGCCTTCGAGGTGTCGTTCAGGTAGACGACACCGACGCGCTGCATGCCGAAATCCTTGACGTAGCCGACCATGCGCTTGTACTCGGCGTCGTAGCCGGCACGCACGTGGAAGGCGCCGCTGACGTTGCTGCCGCGGATGCCCATGTTGCCGCTGGCGGTGCCGAGCATCGCGATCTGCGCATCCTCGATCACCGGCACGCAGGCTTCGGCGCCGGCGCCGCTGGTCAGGCCGATCAGCGCCGTCGAGCCGTTCTCGACCAGCTGCATCACGTTCTTCATGCAGCGGCTGCGCACGCCGCCGTCGTCGAGCGTCTGCAGGTCGAAGTGGAGCCCGGTGGCGGCCTCATTGGTGTTTGCTGCGGCGAAGGCAGCGGCGATGCCGTTCTGCACGTCGCGCCCGTAGCTGGCCTGGCCGCCCGTCAGCGATGCCGACTGGCCGAAGCTGATGGTGCGGACACCGGCGGCGCGCGACGGCGCCAGCGGCAGGAGTGTCACGCCGGCGGCCCCGGAGGCGGCCAGCAACAGGTTTCTGCGCTTCATCTTCATCTCTCCCTGAGACCACGTCATGGCGACGTGATCGGGTTTCGACAAGCTGAAGCGGTGGCTGAAGCTGGCGTTGCCGCGCCTTACGTCGGTAGCACTTGGTTTCGCACCACTAGGTGAAACCGAGCTTGAAACTTCGCCAAGTGCTGACGTGAGTGCATCCGTTTCGCGGCGGATCAGCCGCCACTGGCGATCGGCGCCTTCGGTTCGGCGCGCTTCGGGCTGCGCTCGGCGGTGCGGGTGTCGGAGGCGGCCGGCGCGTCGTGGCGCATCGTGCCGGCGAATTCGCCGCCCATCGGCAGCGTGCCTTGCGCGCGCGCTTCCATCAGCTCGGCGCGCACTTGTGCGCGGGTCTTCGGCGCGGCGGCGTCCTGGGCCATTGCGGCGGCGCTGCCGAGGGCGAGCAACATCGTGGCGAGGACGGCGAAGGCGGGGCGGGTTGCAGTGCGGTTCATGGTTCACTCCATCGGGTGGGTTCGACGGCGACCTGTCGTCGATGGAGTGGACTGTGGCGATGCGCGCCCGCCGGCGACACCGCGATGCGACGAGGGGCTCGCCGCGGTCGCGAAGCGTCGCCGGCGCGACGCGAACGGCCGGCCTCAGCGTGGCCTCAAGGCACCAGCGGCCCCAACTGCTTCGCGAACGGGTAGCCCTGCAGCGCGTCGTTGTTGATCTGCCAGTCGAAGGCGCCGCGCACCTTCGGGTAGCGCGCCTTGATCTGCGTCCACACGCTGACCGCCGTCTCGATGGTCTCGTAGTTGTAGGCCTGCGGGTCGACGCCGAAGCCGATCACCACGTGCTCGGGCCCGAGCAGCGTCATCCACAGGTCCACGTTCGGCAGGATCCAGTTCGGGTCCGCGAGGTTCGGACCGTCGTAGTACTGCGGAGCGCAGTAGTCGAGCGCGCCGGCGTCGAGCATCGTCTTGCAGAAGGCCTGGTCGACCTGGTTCCACGGCGCCGGCGGCGCGGAGATGATGAAGCCGGGGTGGCGGCGCTTCAGCTCCTTGGCGATCCAGATCATCTCGCCGGTGTCGGGCGACTGCGAGCCTTCGAAGGTGTTGAAGTCCAGGCCGTCGAAGCCCTGCCACTGCGCGTAGAGCGCGTCGATGCTGTCGACGAAGGTGGTCGACTTGGCGCGGTCGGGGAAGGACATGCCGAAGCCGGCCCCGCCGACCGACAGGATGATCTTTCGCTTCTGCACGCTGCGCGCGTACTGCATGTCCTCGACCCAGTGCGTCCAGGCGCCGTTGCCGTCTGCCGGGGCCTGCCAGCGCACGTTGCCCGAGGTATCGCCGCCGGGTGGCGTCGCGGCGAACAGGTAGATGAGGTTGAAGTGCGGGTCGATGTCGCGCAGCCGGATCGGCGAGCCGACCCACCACGGGTAGTAGCCGCCGACGATGGCGCTCGATGCAGGCGCAGGTGCCGGTGCGGGAGATGGCGCCGGAGCAGGGGCTGGCGCGGGCGCTGGGGAAGGGGCGGGTGCGGGCGAAGGCGCCGGAGCGTTCCCGCACGGCCCGTCGGTGACCCAGGGTTGTCCGCTGCCCACCGGCCCGCTGTGCGGGTTCGGGTTTTCGTCGATCGTGCGGTAGGCGGCGGTGTAGTTGGTCAGGTTCTGGCTGACGTGGCTGCCGCCGGCATACGAGGTGTTTCTGTTCCAGGCTGGAGCGCACACCGGATCGGCGGCGGTCGCAGAGCCGGCGGCGAGGAGCGCGCTGCTCGCCAGCAACAGGTCGAACACGCGCGAACGCTTGAGGGAGGTCGAACTCATTGTTTTCCTTTCGAACTGCAAAGCGGTTGTCAGAAAAAGCATGAGTCATGTCATCGACAGACTTCGGCAGCGCCATGACCGTGCTCAGGGCCGAGAAAGCAGACTGCCTTTCGATCGGAAAATCGATCGTATGACCATTTAAATACCAATACGTTCCAATTGGCTACCACGTGAAACGGCATGGTGGCGAACGCGGCGTGGCGGCACGCTGCGTCCGCGCTCGCTCATGGAGAGTGAAGCCTCAGAAGCTGACGCGCACCCCCGTCTTCACCGACCTTCCCGGCAGTGGCGACAGATCCCGCACCGTCTGCACCGTCGACGCGCTGTACGCCAGCTTGTCGCCCAGGTTGCCGAGCTTCAGGAACCACAGCGCATCGCTGCTGCCGATCGCGAAATGCCGCGCCAGCGACGCGTTGACGATCGTGTAGCCGTCGGTCGACACGTCGGTCGCCGGCACGCGGTTCTGCTTCGCCGCGCTGTCCACCTCCAGGCGCGCGCTCCATGGCCCGCTGTCGACGTCCAGCCCGACCAGCGTGCGCAGCGGCGCGACGCGCGGCAGCGCCTCGCCGGTGTCGAGGTTGGTCGCCCGCGTGTAGTCGAGCTTGCCGTCCAGCCCCAGCGTCCAGCCGTCCTGCCGCAGCAACCGGTGCTTGCCGTTGATCTCGATGCCGTTCAGCCGCGCCCGCACCGCGCGGAACGCGTACTCGGGGAACGACTCCGGGCCGTCGTCGCCCTCGGCCTCGATCTGTTGCCCGGTCGCCTCCAGCGAGATGAAGCGCGAGAAGCGCGTGCTGAACGCGCCCAGCCGCAGCTCGTTGCCGTCGTCCTTCCACGCGAGCGCGACATCGATGTTGTTGCCGCGCTCCACGCCCAGGTTCGTGTCGCCGCGCTCGAACGCGCCGGTCGCCGCGTGCACGCCGTTCGCATACAGCTCGAACGAGGTCGGCGCGCGCTCGGTGTAGCTCAGCGACCCGCTCAGCGACCAGGCCGGCGTCAGCTTGTAGACGTTGGCCAGCGACGCGCTGCGCACCGGAAAGCTGCGCGCATCGGCCGCACCGAACTTCGGCTCGGCCGCATCGGCGGCGTCGCCGTCCGACGTGATGCGCGCATGCTCCACGCGCAGCCCGGCGGTCAGCGTGCCGCCGCTCCAGCTCAGGTCTTCCAGAGCGAACAGCGCCTGCCGCTTCGTGCGCGTGCTCGGCACGAAGGCTTCATCGCCGAGCGCCGAGAAATCGAAATCCTCCAGCTGCAGCCCGACCACGCCCTGCACCGGCCCGATCGCCGCATGCGTGGCCTCCACGCGCAGTTCATCGCCGGAGGTCTTGAAGGTGGTGCCCACCGCGCCGGTGTTGGTGTCGACCTCCTGGTGCTGGTAGCGCGTGTGGTTGAAGCTCGCGCGCACGCCGGTGAACGGACCGTCCAGCCGCTTGACCTCGCCGGCCAGGCCGACGTGGTCGCGCTTCATGTCGATGTCGACGTCCGGCTCGGCCACCGCGCCGTAGGTGCTGCGGTAGGTGTCGACCGACAGGCCGACGTAACCCTGGTCGAAGAACAGCGAGCCACCCACCGCACCACCGTGCGTGTCGCTGGCCGACGCGCGCACGCGTTTCGTCTCCGGCTGGTCCACGCCGTCGGCGCGCGGCGTGAAGCTCGGCACGTGCAGGTCCGAGGTCTTGCGGCCGAAGGCGTCCACATGCAGCCCGAACTGGCCGTTGCCGGTTTCCAGCAGCGCGGCGCCGCCACGCTCGGCATCGGCACCGCCCAGGCGCAGCTCGGCCGAGCCGCCCAGCCCGGTGATCGGGCTCGACGGGATGCGGTTGTCCAGCGTGTTGACGACGCCACCGACCGCGCTGCCGCCATACAGCAGCGCGCCCGGGCCGCGCAGCACCTCGATGCGGTCGGCGATCAGCGGGTCGATCGGCACCGCGTGGTCGAAGCTGAGGCTCGACGCATCGAGCGAGCCGCCGGCGTTGCTGAGCATGCGCACCCGGTCGCCATCCAGTCCGCGGATCACCGGCCGGTTCGCGTTCGGGCCGAAGTACGTCGACGACACACCGGGCATGCCGTTCAGCGTCTCGCCGATCGAGCTGCCGCGGCGCAGTGTCAGCGCGTCGCCGGTCAGCACCGAGACCGGCGCGGCGATGTCGCTGCGGCCGAGCGGGTTGCCGGTGATGACGACCTTGTCGAGCGTGGTCGGGGCGCTGGCTGCAGCGGCCGGCGCGATGGCGGCGGCCGAGGTGGATTGAGCAAAGGCAGCGGACGAAAATGCAAGAGAGACGGCCACGGACACGGCGTGGCGCTTCGAGACGAGCGAATTCATGGGGAGACTTCCAACAAAGCTGATGAAGCCGGGGCCGGCGTGCGCGTGCGCAGCCGGGCCCGGATGACGAACCTGGAAAGGCGGATCAGCTCAGGGAAGGGGGCCCGCGGGCGAGAAAGCCCGAGGATTGCGTGGCGATGTGCCAGCCGCGGTGCAGCGCCACCGGCGTCTGCGTGAACTCGACGGCCGCGAACACCGGTGTCACGGCATGCAGCGCATCGCCATGGCTCAACTGGTCGTAGACATCGCAATCGCCGCCGTGCTGGTGGCCGGCGAACAGCTTGGCCACCCAGCCCGAGTCGGCCTTCGCCGTCAACGTTGTCGTCGTGCCCGGTGCATGGCGCATGTGCGCGATGCCGTGCATCAAGCCCAGCGCCTGCGCGAGCACGAGCGACACGAGCAGCACGGCCGCGAAGGCGATGCGGCGCGAGGCACGGGTGAAGGCGAAGGGGTGGGACAGCATGGAGGGGGGCGCGAAGGCCGCGAGCATAGCAAACAGTGACAAATCCACCCGGCCGCCCGGCGATGACCGTGTGGCAAACTCCGCCGCTTTCGTGCTCTACAAGCCTCTGGCAGGCCCCCTCGTTTTGGACAAGATTCTTCTGCAGATCGCCGCCGAGCTGAAGGTTCGGCCGGTGCAAGTGAACGCCGCGGTGCAACTGCTGGACGGCGGGGCCACGGTGCCCTTCATCGCCCGCTACCGCAAGGAAGCCACCGACAACCTGGACGACATCCAGCTGCGCGAGCTCGAATCCCGCCTGTCGTACCTGCGCGAGCTCGAAGACCGCCGCGAGGCCGTGCTGAAGAGCATCGACGAGCAGGGCAAGCTGACGCCCGCGCTGCGCGCCGCGATCGAGGCCGCGCCGACCAAGCAGGAGCTCGAAGACCTCTACCTGCCGTTCAAGCCGCGCCGCCGCACCAAGGGCATGATCGCCCGCGAGGCCGGGCTCGAGCCGCTGGCCGACAAGCTGTTCGCCGACCCCTCGCTCGACCCGGCCGCCGAGGCGGTGGCCTTCATCAATGCCGAAGGCGGTTTCGCCGACGCGCTTGCGGTGCTCGACGGCGTGCGCGACCTGCTCAGCGAACGCTGGGCCGAAGACGCCGCGCTGGTCGGCAAGCTGCGCAGCTGGCTGTGGGACGAGGGCCTGCTGCGCTCGAAGCTGATGGACGGCAAGGACGTCAATCACCCCGACGTCTCCAAGTTCCGCGACTACTTCGAGTACGACGAGCCGATCAACCGCGTGCCCTCGCACCGCGCGCTCGCGGTGTTCCGCGGCCGCACGCTCGAGTTCCTCGATGCGAAGCTGGTGCTCGATGAAGAGGTCGTGCCGGGGCAACCGACGATCGCCGAAGGCCGCATCGCGGTGCACCTCGGCTGGAGCCACAAGAAGCGCCCGGCCGACGACCTGATCCGCAAGACCGTCGGCTGGACCTGGAAGGTCAAGCTGAGCCTGAGCCTGGAGCGCGACCTGTTCAGCCGGTTGCGCGAAGACGCCGAGAAGGTCGCGATCAAGGTGTTCGCCGAGAACCTGCGCGACCTGCTGCTGGCCGCGCCGGCCGGCCCGCGCGTCGTGATGGGGCTGGACCCCGGCATCCGCACCGGCGTGAAGGTCGCGGTGGTCGACGCGACCGGCAAGGTGCTCGACACCCACACCGTCTACCCGCACGAGCCGCGCAACGACTGGGAAGGCTCGCTGCACACGCTGGGCCGGCTGTGCGCGACGCACGGCGTCAACCTGATCGCGATCGGCAACGGCACCGCGAGCCGCGAGACCGACAAGCTCGCGTCCGACCTGATCAAGCGCATCCAGCAGCTCGCCCCGGGCACGCACATCGAGAAGGTGGTGGTCAGCGAGGCCGGTGCGTCGGTCTACTCGGCCAGCGAGTACGCCAGCAAGGAGCTGCCCGACCTCGACGTGAGCCTGCGTGGCGCGGTGAGCATCGCGCGGCGCCTGCAGGATCCGCTTGCCGAGCTGGTGAAGATCGAGCCGAAGAGCATCGGCGTCGGCCAGTACCAGCATGACGTGAACCAGAGCGAGCTTGCGCGCAGCCTCGACACCGTGATCGAGGATTGCGTGAACTCGGTCGGCGTCGACCTGAACACCGCGTCGGCGCCGCTGCTGTCGCGCGTGTCCGGCCTGAGCAGCGCGGTGGCCGCGAGCATCGTGCGCTGGCGCGATGCGAACGGCGCGTTCCGCAACCGCCAGCAGCTGCTGGACGTCAGCGGGCTCGGTGCGAAGACCTTCGAGCAGAGCGCCGGTTTCCTGCGCATCCGCGGTGGCGACAACCCGCTCGACCAGTCCGGCGTGCACCCGGAAACCTACCCGGTGGTCGAGAAGATCATGGCCGCGGTCAACAAGCCGGCCGCCGAGGTGATGGGCCGCAGCGACGTGATCCGTGCGCTGAAGCCCGAGGCCTTCGCGAGCGACAAGTTCGGCGCGATCACGGTGAAGGACATCTTCGCCGAGCTCGAGAAGCCGGGCCGCGACCCGCGCCCCGACTTCAAGGTGGCGCGCTTCAACGACGGCGTCGAAGACCTGAAGGACCTGCAGCCGGGCATGACGCTCGAAGGCACCGTCAGCAACGTCGCGCAGTTCGGCGCCTTCATCGACCTGGGCGTGCACCAGGACGGGCTGGTGCACGTGAGCCAGCTGAGCAACAAGTTCGTCACCGATGCGCGCGAGGTCGTCAAGACCGGCGACATCGTCAAGGTCAAGGTGCTCGAGGTCGACTTGGCGCGCAAGCGCATCTCGCTGACGATGAAGCTCGATGCGGCGGTCGCACCGCGTGGCGAGCGCCAGGGCGACAACAGCTTCCGGCCGGCGGGGCGCGGCGAGCGCAGCGGTGGTGGCGGTGGCGGCCAGCGCGCACCGCAGCAGCAGGCATCGTCGCAGCAATCCGCGATGGCGGCTGCCTTTGCGAAGCTGCAAGGCAAGGGCTGAGCCGCGGCCGGCGATTCAGGGCACCATGCGGTCCGACACTTCACTGAGGAGCATCACGATGCAATCACGTCTTCGATCCCTGGCCCTGAGCGCGATGCTCGGCGCTGTCGCGCTGCTCGGCGCCTGCGCCCATGCGCCCGGCCCGAGCGCCACCGCGACGCTGCTGCCCACCACCGGCAATGCCGCGGTCGGCGTCGTCACCTTCCAGATGGTCGACGACCGCGTGCTCGTCAAGGGCAAGGTGCGCGGCCTGAAGCCGAACCAGGATCACGGCTTCCACGCGCACGAGAAGGGCGATTGCTCCAGCGGCGACGGCCTGAGCACCGGCGGCCACTTCAACCCCACCGGCAAGCCGCACGGCTCGCCGCTCGGCGAGCACCATGCCGGCGACATCCCGGCCATCACTGCCGATGCGAACGGCGTGGCGGAGTTCGAATTCCTGCTGAGCGGCGTCACCATCGGCTCCGGCCCGACCGACCTGGTCGGCCGCGGGCTGATCGTGCACGCGAGCCAGGACGACTACAGCACCCAGCCGACCGGCAACTCCGGCGCCCGCATCGCCTGCGGCGTCATCAAGCGCGATCCGACCCCCGGCAACTGACCGGGCACGATGAAGGCCTTGCTGGTCAGTGCCGGCCCGCGGGCCCTCGCGCACCTGCGCCAGCATGGCCTGCAGCCGCAAGACGTGCGCGCCATCCCGGCCGCCGCCGGTGGCCCCAAGGGCCTGGCGCTGAACCACCTCGACCGCTTCCTGTTCGGCGACTGGTTGCCGCGCAGCGATCACACGGTGCACCTGCTCGGCGCGTCGATCGGCGCGTGGCGCATGGCCACCGGCTGCCTCGACGACCCGGCGCGCGAGCTGGCGCAGATGGCGGCCGACTACATCGGCCAGCAGTACGAGCATGCACCCGGCAAGCAGCCGACCGCGACCCACGTCAGCCAGGTGTTCGCCGACAACCTGGTGCGCCAGTTCGGCGCCCGCGAGGCGCAGGTGCTGCAGCACCCGCGCTACCGGCTGCATGTCTTCACGAGCCGCGGCCGGCACGTGCTCGGCCGGCAGGGGCGGCTGCGCACGCCGATCGGCTACCTCGGCGCCTTCGCGGCCAATGCGCTGAGCCGCCGCGCGATGGGCGGCTGGCTGGAGCGGGTGGTGTTCTCCGATCCGCGCGATGCCTTGCCGCTGTCGCTCACCGACTACCGCACCCACACCGCCGCGCTCGATGGCTCGAACCTGCGCGCGAGCATCCTCGCGAGCTGCTCGATCCCGTTCTGGCTCGACGCGGTGCACGACATCCCGGGCGGCCCCACCGGCGCCTACTGGGACGGCGGCATCACCGACTACCACCTGCATCTCGACTACGCGTCGATGCACGACGGCCTGGCGCTGTACCCGCACTTCCAGAAGACGGTGGTGCCGGGCTGGCTCGACAAGGGCTTCAAGCGCCGCCACCGCGCCAGCGCGATGCTCGACAAGCTGATCGTGCTGTACCCGAACCCGGCGTGGATCGCGACACTGCCGAACGGCAAGCTGCCCGACCGGGCCGACTTCAAGTCCTGGGGCGACGACGTGTCCGGGCGGCAGGCCGCCTGGACCCGCACGGTGCAGGAAAGCGAACGCCTGCGTGACGATTTCGCGAATTGGCTCGTTCGCCCCGAGGCCGACCCGTTGTAGGACGTCACGTCACGCCGGGAAACCGCGCCCGGAAACGTCACGGCGCTCCTCTAAAATTCGATGGATGCGCGACCTGCCGTTGTTCCCTCCGCCGCTCCCCTTGTCGTCCCCCTTGCAATTCCGTCGCGCCTTCGAATCGACTGCCACGCCGGCGCTCGACCGCCGCCTCCACACCGCCGAAGAGCCGCGCGACATCGCCGCGCCGGCGCTGCTGTACCCGGCCGGCCCGGGGGTTGTCGGCATCACCGAGACCTGGAGCGCTGCCGGCACGCCGCGCGAGCAGCACCGGGGTGTGGCGCGCTTCACGAGCGACGGCCATTGGCTGATGGGCACGCTGTGCATCGACGACGCGACGCTGCCCGGCGGCATCGGCGCGGCGGCGCGGCAGGTCTACGACGAGCTGTTCCAGCTGCTGCGCGACGAAGGCTTCCCGCACCTGCTGCGGGTGTGGAACTACCTGGCCGACATCAACGGCAGCATCGAGGCCGGCGATGGCGGTGACCCGCTGGAGCGCTACCGGCAGTTCAACATCGGCCGGCAGGACGCCTTCCTGGCCGCGCGGCGCAGCGCCTTCGACGGCGCGCCGGCCGCGTGTGCGCTGGGCACCACCCGCGGGCCGCTGACGGTGCACTTCCTGGCCGGGCGCGAGGCGCCGCGGGCGGTCGAGAACCCGCGCCAGGTCAGCGCCTACCGCTACCCGTCGCAATACGGGCCGCGCGCGCCGACCTTCTCGCGCGGCGCGCTGGCGTCGATCGGCGGCGGGCGCGAGGCCTTGTTCCTGTCGGGCACCGCGAGCATCGTCGGCCACCAGACGCTGCATGCCGGCGACGTGGCCCGGCAGACCGAGGAGACGCTCGCGAACGTGGCCGCGGTGGTCGATGCGGCCAACGCGCTGAGCACGATCGGGCCGAAGGCGCATCGCGTCGACGCACTCGACTGCACCGTCTACGTTCGCCATCCGCAAGACCTGCCCACCGTGCGCGAGGTGCTGGCGCGGCGGCTGGGCGCCGAGGCGCCGGCGCTGCGCAACGCCATCTACCTGCGCGCCGACGTGTGCCGCGCCGACCTGCTGGTCGAGATCGAGGCGCACGGCATCGCGTCGGCCGCGGAGCCGTCGCCCCCATGATCCGGCGCGCCTGGCAGCTCGCGTGTTTCTACCTGCTGCTGCTCGGGTTGGGCCTGGCGTCGCTGGTCTGGAGCCTGGTCGCCGCGCTGATGCTGCCGGTGGTGCCGCGGCAGCGCGCGCAGGCGATCGGCCGGCACGTGGTCGCGAGTTCGTACCGCGTGTTCTGGAACCTGGCGGCCGGCTTCGGGTTGATGGAGGTCGACAGCCGGGCGCTCGATCGGCTCAATGACGACGCGAGCGGGCTGGTCGTGGTGGCCAATCACCCGAGCATGGTCGATGCGCTGCTGATCGTCGCGCGGCTGCAGCGGGGCGTGTGCATCATGAAAGGCGACCTGATGCGCAACGTGTTCCTCGGGGCCGGGGCGCGGATCGCACGCTACATCCCGAACGATTCGCCGCGCACGATGCTGCGCCATGCGATCGCGAACCTGCGTGAAGGCGCGCAGCTGGTGATGTTTCCCGAGGGCACGCGCACCGAGGCAGGTGGCATGCTGAACCGCTTTCGTCCGGGCGTGACGGCGATCGCGCACAAGGCCGGCGTGCCGATCCAGACGGTGTTCATCGAGACCGATTCGCCGTACCTGCGCAAGGGCTGGCCGATCTGGCGCGTGCCGCCGTTTCCGATGGCGTTCACGCTGCGGCTGGGCGAGCGCTTCGAGCCGCACGAGGGCGCGGCGCTGTCGCTGGACGAGCTGGAGTCCTATTTCAGAACAGAGCTGTGCAAGAAAGAGCGGACGTGAGCATGACAGCGAGCACGACGCGGCATGCGGTGCTGATCCCGAGCTACAACACCGGCGCGACGGTCTACGACACGGTGCGCGCGGCGCGCGCGCAGTGGTCGCCGGTGTGGGTGGTGGTCGACGGCAGCACCGACGGCACGGCCGAAGGGCTGCAGCGCCTGGCCGAGGCCGATGCGCAGCTGCACGTGATCGTGCTGCCGCGCAACCAGGGCAAGGGCGCTGCCGTGCTGACCGGGCTGCACGCGGCGCAGGCGGCGGGGTTCACGCACGTGCTGACGATGGATTCGGACGGGCAGCATCCGGCGGGGCTGATCCCGCAGTTCATCGCGAGCTCGGTCGAGCACCCGGATGCGATGGTGCTGGGCAAGCCGGTGTTCGACGCATCGGCGCCGTTGCTGCGCGTGCGCGGGCGGCGCATCTCGAACGGCTGGACCGACCTGGAGACGCTGGGCGCCGGCATCGGTGACTCGCTGTACGGCTTCCGCGTGTACCCGATCGAGCCGCTGATCGCGGTGATGCAGCGCCAGCCGTGGATGCGGCGCTTCGACTTCGACACCGAGGCGGTGGTGCGGCTCGCGTGGCGTGGCGTCGCGCCGATCAACCTGCCGGCGCCGGTGAAGTACCTGACGGCGGAGGAGGGCGGTGTCTCGCACTTCCGCTATGGGCGCGACAACGTGCTGCTGACGTGGATGCACGCGCGGCTGATGGTGGAGTTTTTGCTGCGGCTGCCGGTGCTGGTGTGGCGGCGGGTGAGGCGCTTGCCGCCGTTTCAGTACCGTTCGTAGGTTTCCTGGTTCGCGCATTGGCGCGGAAGGCGCGTGCGGGGAGGCTGTGGCTCGCCGGACGGTGCGGTCCTCGCCCCTGGCGGGGCAATGACTGCCCTCCGCTGACTGGTTTGATGGCCCGTCGCCGAAACTCCCGCCACTCACTTCGTTCGTTGTGGTCAAACAGTCGGCGACAGTCAGTTCACGATCGCGCTGCGCGCGGGGCCATCAAACCAGCCAGCTCCGGCGCCCCGTCCCTATTGGCGC
>NZ_FRCQ01000015.1 GCF_900142965.1 Rhizobacter sp. OV335 | reverse complement strand
CCTCGCTCTTCGGCGCTCAATTGTTCGTAGGTTCTTGTCATGCAACGGCTCTCAGGGGGCTGGAGTGTTGCACTTCACCTTTGAAACCGCCGTTACTTTCATTTGGCAAGGCAAATGAAAGTGACTCGCCCAGGGGGCGAAACCTGCCGGCGCAGCACAGCCCAGCCCGGCGCCAGCCGTGCCCGAAGATCGGTCATCCGTCGCACCAGCGCCCCAGCAGGTCGATTCCCGCCGTATCGTCCCCCCCATGCATGCCACTTCGTTCACACCCCTGCGCATCCTGGCCCGCCTCTGGGCCTCCCTCACGCCCCGCCGCATCGCCATCAACCTGCTGGTGGCGACCATCGCCGCGATCGCGCTGAACCCGATCTTCGACACGCCCTTCCTCAGCGTGTGGGGCCGCAGCATCTTCGTCGGCCTGATGCTGCTGGTGGCCTTCGACATCGCCGGGCACTGGCCGTCACGCTGGCTGCCGCGCTGGGTGGTGCAGGTGGCCGCCGTGGTGATCGCGGCGCCGGTGGCCACCGGCATCGCCTACCTGGTGATGGTGCAGGGCGACCTCACCAGCTTCCAGCGCAACGAGGGCCTGCTGTGGGGCTTCCTGTCGATCGCCGCGACCGGCGTGGCAGTCGGCCTGACGCTCGCGCTCGGCGCGCTCTACCGCGAGCGCGATGCCCAGGCCCGCTCGCAGGCCCTCGCCTTCGCGCTGGAGCGCAGCACGCTCGAGAAACAGGCGCTCGACGCGCGGCTGCGCCTGCTGCATGCGCAGGTCGAACCGCACTTCCTGTTCAACACGCTGGCCAACGTGCAACAGCTGGTCGAGTCGGGCTCCGAACGGGCCGGCCCGGTGCTCAAGAGCCTGATCGCCTACCTGCGCGCCGCAGTGCCCAGCCTCGCGCAGTCCGGCAGCACGCTCGGCCACGAGATCGGCCTGGTGCGCGCCTACCTCGACCTGATGCGCATGCGCATGCCCGACCGGCTGGCCTTCGAGGTGTCGATGCCGCCGGCCCTGGCCGGGCTGCCGTTCCCGCCGATGGCCTTGCTGACGCTGGTGGAGAACGCGGTGCGCCACGGCATCGACCCGAGCGAGACGGGCGGCCGCATCGAGGTCGGTGCGCGCGCCGATGCGCGCCAGGCCAGCGTCGAGATCTGGGTGCACGACACCGGCGTCGGCCTTGACGACAAGGCCGCACCCGGCACCGGGCTGACCAACCTGCGCGAACGGCTGAAGGCCACCTATGGCGACGCGGCCCAGTTGCAGCTGACCGATGAGCCGCCGCACGGCCTGCGCGCGACACTGGTGCTGCCCGATCCGAGCCCGCAACTCAACGCCGCGAACGCCGCCGATGCAGGAGCCGCCCGATGACCACAGCTACCGCGCTGATCGCCGACGACGAACCGCTGCTGCGCGAGCGGCTGCGCGGGCTGCTGCAGCGGCTGTGGCCCGAACTCGAGATCGTCGCCGAAGCGCGCAACGGCCGCGAGGCGGTGGAACTGTTCGACCAGCATGCGCCGCAGGTGGTGTTCCTCGACGTGCACATGCCGGGGCTGAACGGCGTCGAGGCCGCGCGCTCGATCGCGCGGCGGGCGCTGGTGGTGTTCGTCACCGCCTACGAGCAGTACGCGGTGACGGCCTTCGAGCAGGGTGCGCTCGACTACGTCGTGAAACCGTTCGACGAGGAGCGCCTGGCCGACACGGTGCAGCGACTGCGGCAGCGGCTGGCCGGCCCGCCGGCAGCCCCCGAGGACGACCGGCTGCAGGCGGCGATCGAGAAGATGTCGGCCGAGCTGCGCCGCCAGGCACCGGCGCAGCGGCAATCAGGCTGGCTGCAGTGGATCAAGGCGTCGGTCGGCAACAGCGTGCGCCTGATCCCGGTCGAGCAGGTGGCCTACCTGCGCTCGGACGAGAAATACACGCTGGTGGTGTGGGAGGGCGGCGAGGCGCTGATCCGGCGCACCATCCGCGAACTGGCCGATGAACTCGACCCGGAATGCTTCGTGCAGGTGCACCGCTCGGTGATCGTGAACCTGCGCCAGGTGGCACAGGTGGTGCGCGGGCCGAACGAGACGGCCGACGTGCACATCAAGGGCCGCAGCGAGCTGCTGCCGGTGAGCCGCAGCTTCGTGCACGTGTTCCGGCACATGTGAAGGCCGGTCGTGAGGCCGGGCACGTGCCCGAGGCCGCTCACTCCATCGTCGTGCGCAGGACCTGCGTGGCCTCGGCCACGCTCTGCACGCGCTTGCCGGTGATCGTGACGGCCGGCATCGTGATGACGTCGGCGCTGGCTTGCTGCGTCGTGCTGCCGCGGCCTTCCTCGACCATCGCGATCGCGATGGACAGCGTGGCGGCGATCAGCACGGAGAAGGTCAGCAGCGGGGCGAAGAGGCGGTCGAACATGTCAGTCTCCAGCGGTAGGTCTGTTGCGTTGGAGTGAACTGTAGGCACCGGCCCGCGCCGGCGACAGCGCGCTGAGACGAAGCGTCGAAACAGGGGGACAGGCTGCAGGTCGGCAGGACGGGGCGCCCCCACCGACACCTGCCCCGGGCTCAGATCGGCTCGGTGCGCTCGACCAGCCAGGCCAGCGCCGCGCCGCTCACCAGCGGCGACAGCCGCTCGCGCACCACGCGGTGGTAGCCGTTCAGCCAAGCCGCCTCGTCGGCGCGCAGCAGGCTCGCGTCGATGCAGCGGGTGTCGATCGGGCACAGCGTCAGCGTCTCGAAGCCGAGGAACTCGCCGAACGCCCCCGCCTCGGGCGTGTCCACCGCGACGTTCAGCACCAGGTTCTCGATGCGAACACCCCATTGGCCGCCGCGGTACAGCCCCGGCTCGATGCTGGTGATCATGCCGGGCTCCATCGCCATGTGCGGCTCGGGGATGGCCTTGCTGATGCTCTGCGGGCCTTCGTGCACGTTCAGGAAGTAGCCGACGCCATGGCCGGTGCCGTGGCCGTAGTCGAGGCCGTGCTCCCACAGCGGCGCGCGGGCGATCGCGTCGAGCATCGGCGACAGCGTGCCGCGCGGGAAGCGGGCGCGGCTCAGCGCCAGCGTGCCCTTCAGCACCAGCGTGTAGTCGCGGCGCTGGGCGGCCGAAACCGTGCCGATCGGCCAGACGCGGGTGATGTCGGTCGTGCCGCCCAGGTACTGGCCGCCGGAATCGATCAGCAGCAGGCCGTTGCCCTCGATCACCGCATGCGATTCGGGCGTCGCGCGGTAGTGCGGCATCGCGCCGTTGGCGTTGAAGCCGGCGATGGTGTTGAAGCTCAGGCCGACGAAGCCGGGGCGGCGCGCACGGGCGGCGCTCAACTGCTCGTCGATCGTCAGCTCGGTGATGCGCTCCTTGCCCAGCGCCTGCTCGAACCAGGCGTAGAACTCGCACATCGCGGCGCCGTCCTGGGCCATCGCGTCGCGCACGAAGGCGGCCTCGGCAGCGCTCTTGCGGCTCTTCAGCAAGGTGCTCGGGTTGATCGCCTCGACCACCTTCACCGCGGCCGGCACGTTCTCGCGCAGGCCCAGCGTGATGCGGCGCGGGTCGACCAGCAGCGTGGCGTCGGCGCCCAGGCCGGCCAGCGCGGCGGCCGCTTCGGCGTAGGGGGCGAGCTGCACGCCGTCGGCGGCGAGTGCGGCCTGCAGGTCGGCGGGCACCTTGCCGACGCCGACGAACAGCGTCGCGCCGTGCAGGCCGATCAGCGCATGCGCCAGGAACACCGGGTTGTAGCTGACGTCGGCGCCGCGCAGGTTGAAGATCCACGCGATGTCGTCGACGGTGGAGACGAAGTGCTGCGTCGCGCCCTGCACCGCCATCCCGCGGCGCACCTCGGCCAGCTTGGCGCTGCGGGCCAGCGGCGCGTGGGGCGCGGCATGTTCGTAGACCGGCGCGTCAGGCAGGCCGGGGCGCTCGGGCCACACGTCTTGCAGCAGGTCGAGGTCGGTGCGCAGCGGCACGCCGGCGCGCGTGAGGGCGGTGCGCAGCTGCTGCGCGGCGGCCAGGCCCAGCACCGCGCCGTCGACCGCCACCACCTGCCCGGCCGGCACCTGGTTGGCCAGCCATTCGACGTGGTGGGTGGCGGCGCCGGTCGGGATCTTCACCAGCTCGATGCCGGTGCCGGCCAGTTCGGCCTCGGCCTGCACCCAGTAGCGGCTGTCGGCGAACAGCGCGGCGCGCTCGGTGGTGACGACCAGCGTGGCCATCGACCCGGTGAAGCCCGACAGCCATTCGCGGCCCTGCCAGCGCACCGGCAGGTACTCGGACAGGTGCGGATCGCTCGACGGCACCAGCAGCGCGGCCATCTGGTGCTGCTTCAGCGCGTCGCGCACGCGCTCCAGGCGCAGGCGGATCGGGGAGGTGCGAGTGTCCATGGGTTCGGCTCCGGGTCGGGACCCGCACGACTCCCGGGTCGGGAGGCCAGCGGGGAAGAGGACGCCGATTCTAGAGCCGGGCAGGGTTTCTACCGGGCAAAAGAGTCGCTCGGCCGAGGGGCATCTGCAACTTCTCTTCGCAGTTGCTGCCCATCCTTGGCGAAGGCGCCGCCGCGCGGGCAGACGCCGAGGAGATGCCATGCCGTTCGACCCCCGTATCGAGAAAGAAGCCTTCCTGCATGCCGACCGGGCGCTGCTGCGGCAGCTGCTCGACATCGAGTTCAAGACCTGGCGCCCGATGGGCTACCTGGCCTCGACGGTGTTGCACAAGCTGGTGTACTGCTGGCTGGTCGGGCTGCACGACGAGATCGCCCCGGTGCTGCCGCGCGTGATCGGGTGGCTCGACCATGCGATCGCTGCCAGAGACGGCAACGGCGATGCGACCCGGGAGGCCGGCAGCGAGGCGCCTCCCGAGTTGGCGGACGACGGCCCGCGCGGGCTGCAGATCAACCTGCATGCGACGCGGGCGATCGCACGCTGGCTGTACCGCGGCGACGCCGCCTGCGACGACTGGCATGGCGCGTGGTGTTCGCAGGCCGGCTGGCACGCGAGCCTCGCGCGCGGCGAACGCCGCACGACGCCCGGCCAGGTCGTGCTCGACGACTACCTCGCCTGGTGCGTGCAGGCCGGCGACCACGCGACGGGCATCGCGCTGATCGAGAGCCAGCTGGCGCTGCGCGCGTCGGCGCCGGCGCATGCGGTGCTGACGCGGCTGCCGCGGCCGCGCGAACTCGCCTACGCGATCTGCCTGCACCACGTGCGCGGCCGCTTCGAGCCGGCCGAGCTGTTCGAAGCCGGCAAGCGCATGCTCGGCGGCTGCCTGGACGAAGCCTGGCTCGCCACCGGCGAATCACTGCGGGCGGCGATGTGGCTGAAGATCGTGCACCAGGACCTGGCCGCACCGCTCGGGCTGGCGGCGGCGAGCCCGCTCGACGCGGTGCGGCGCGCTCACGATCACCTGGCGCTGCAGCCAGTCCTCACAGTGCGCACGATTGCGACACCGCGAAATCGTCCTCCCGCCAGCATTCGCCGCGCGTCGGGATCACGTTGATGACCTCGAAATACGGCCGGCCGAAGTACTCGCAGGCGTGCAGCGCCTCGACCGCCGCGTGGTACTCGTCGAGGTCGGGGGTCTCCCAGACCGCGACCTCGGCGCACTGGGTGTCCCAGCGCGATGCGCAGGTCTCGAACTGCCGCAGCCGCAGCGACGGGAAGTTCTGGAACACCAGCACCAGCACGCGTTCGCGGAACGCGGCGCGCTGCTCGGCATCGAGCGAGCGCCAGTGGGAGGTGGCCTGCAACAGCATGAAGAAAGTGTGGACTCTTGACATGGTGAGGGTGTGGGTGGAGTTGACGCGACGAAGCGCCTTGTCGACACTATGCGAGTTTTTATTCGTATTTGAAACTCGCATTTCAGCCACCGATGTCCAGCCCGCCGAATTTCACCCCACAGCAGACCACCCTGACTCCTCGCAAGGCGCCGCGCCAGGCGCGCTCGCGGGCTACCGTCGACGCGATCCTCGACGCCGCAGCTCGCGTTCTGGTGGAGCGCGGCTATGCCGCGACCACGACGAATGCGGTGGCCGAGGTGGCCGGCGTCAGCGTCGGCTCGCTGTATCAGTACTTCCCGAACAAGGATTCGCTGATCGCCGCGCTGCATGACCGGCACGGCCGGCAGATGAGCGCGCTGCTCGACGCCGCGCTGCTGCGGCACCGCGGCGCGTCGCTGCCCGAGGCGCTGGCCGGCGTGATCGAATCGGCCGTCAAGGCGCACCAGCTCGATGCCGACCTGCACCGCGTGCTCGAGAAGCAGGTGCTGGGCCTCGACCAGTTCCCCGGCGATGACGAATCGGTCGACGAGATCGAGCGGCGCCTGCGCGAACTGCTCGAAGCGTACCGCGCCGAGATCGTCGTCGAGGACCTGCGGCTGGCGACCTGGATGCTGATGCATGCGGTGCATGCGCTGATCCACGCGGTGGTGCTCGAGCGGCCGAGCGGCGTGTCGGTGAAGGCCGCCACGCGCGAGACGGTGCGCATGGCGCTGGCCTACCTCACCGCCAGGCTCTGAGCTTTCGTGGAACCGAATCGGCGGTGCGGTGACTCAGTCGGCATCTGCAACACCTGAGGAGACCGTGGATGAGAGCGCTCATGCGATCGTGTGGAGAATCAGTCTCCAACCGTCTGACCCAAGCACCGGCTGAAGAAGAACGGAATCCGCCGCCGTTCACGCTGATGATCAGGCGGCAACTCGACAATGCACGTGCATGCCTGGACCTCAACATTCCCTCTGACCCGACGATCATCAAGGCCAGCATCGCGGGGACGATCGCCATGGCGACCTTGGCCGCCGCGCTGATGCTCAGGATGGACATGATTGGCGCGGATGGCGACCGCCAGGACGATGTGAAAGCTGTTGCAGCAGAGCGCCTCAGCGCGGGTTCCTTCGTGGCGATGCTGATGGCGGCATTCAGTATGTTGGCGTGCCTGCACGCCACCGCTCGGCATTGCCTGTCGGACTCCCCACCTGCCGACGTGCCCGCCGAAGACGCTTGACCGCCGAACCGCCTCAGCGCGCCGGCGCGGCTCGCCCGTACAGCAGCAGCATCGCGACGATCACGCCGCCGTAGATCAGGTGCCGGCCCCATTCCTCGATCTGCATCACCGACAGGATCGACTGCAGCAGCGTGATGAGGATGACACCGGCGACCGTGCCGAGGTAGTGGCCGCGCCCGCCGAGGATCGAGGTGCCGCCCAGCACCACCGCGGCGATGGCCGGCAGCAGGTAGGGGTCGCCCATCGCCTGCGCCGCCTTGCTCGCGTAGCCGGCCAGCAGCACGCCGCCGAAGGCCGACAGCCCGCCGGCCACCGCGAAGGCCGCCATCACGACCCCCCGCGTGCGCGCGCCCGACAGGTAGGCGGCGCGCTCGCGGTTGCCGATCGCGTAGATGCAGCGGCCGAAGGTGGTGCGCGTCAGCGTGAACACCGCCGCCGCGCCGACCGCCGCCCACACCAGCAGCGCGTTCGGAATGCCGAGCAGGCTGTGCCCGGTCGCGATGAAGCGCATCGCCGGCGACGACGCGTCCTGCGGCGAGAAGCCGCCGGTGTGCACCACCATCAGCCCCTGCGCGACGGCATTGACCGCCAGCGTGACGATCATCGACGGGATGCGCAGGAACGCGACGCCGAAGCCGTTCAGCAGCCCGAGCGCGACGCCGCAGGCGATGCCGAACGGGATCGCGAACGCGCTGCCCCACGGCCCCCAGCCGGTGGCGGCGGTGGCCATCATCCCGCCGACCGCCACCACCCACGGCACCGACAGGTCGATCTGCCCGAGCAGGATCACCAGCATCGCGCCGGTCGCGATCACGCCGAGGAACGAGGCCACCTTCAGCTGCTGCAGCAGGTATTCGGGCGACAGGAAGCTGCTGCTGTAGAGGCTGCCGAGCAGCAGCAGCGCGACGATGCAGCCGAAGGCCGACGCGATCGGGCCGCGGAAGACTCTAGCCATACAGATCGAGCCGGTTGCGCAGCTTCAGCAGCCGCAGCGCCCCCAGGCAGATCGCGGCGAACAGCACCACGCCCTGGAACAGGGGCTGCCACAGCGGCTCGAGGTTGAACACGAACAGCAGGTCGCCGATGGTGCGGAACATCAGCGCGCCGAACACCGCGCCGACCGCGCTGCCCGATCCGCCGAACAGCGACACGCCGCCCAGCACCACCGCGGCGATCGAGTACAGCGTGTAGGTGCTGCCGTTGGCCGACGAGGCCTCGCCCGACCAGGTGATGCAGGTGACGAACAGCCCGGCCACCGACGCCAGCAGGCCCGACAGCAGGTAGGCGACGAACTTGGCCCGCTGCACCGGCACGCCCGACATGTAGGCCGCCAGCTCCGACGAGCCGACCGCCGCGGCCGCGCGCCCGATCACCGAACGGCGGTACGGCAGCCACACCAGAAGCACCAGCGCGAGCAGCAGCGCGAGCGCCGCCGGAATGCCGCCCGGCAGCTGGCCGGTCAGCGCCTCGGCCAGGTCGCCGTTGACGTCGCCGCCCGGCACGCGGCGCAGCGCGAGTGCGAGGCCGAAGAAAGCCGAGCCGGTCGCGATCGTCGTGACGATCGGCTGCAGCCGCCCGTAGATCACGATCAGCCCGTTCAGCGCGCCGCAGGCGCAGCCGGTGAGCAGCACGCCGGCGATGCCGAGCGCGGTCTGCAGCGGCGTGCCGACGACCAGGTGCGACGCGAGGCAGTTGGCCAGCACCAGCACCATGCCGACCGACAGGTCGATGCCCGAGGTCAGCACGACCAGCGTCTGCGCCATCGCGACGATCGCCAGCAGCACGCCCTTGTTGGCCGCGGTGGTCGCGACATTCGCGGTCAGGCCGGCCGGGTGGTTGGCGGCATACACCGCGAACATCACGACGAAGCCGGTGAACGCGAGCAGCGTGCCTTGATGCTCGCGCAGCCGATGGGGCCAGTCGCTGGGTGTCGTCATGCTCAGGCGGCTGCGGGAACGTCGAGCGCGGCGCCGACCAGCGCGTGCTCGGTGATCTGGGCACCGACCAGCTCGCGGCGGATGCGGCCCTCGACCATCACCAGCACGCGGTCGCAGCAGCCGATCAGCTCGTCATGGTCGGTCGAGTAGAAGAGGAGGGCCGCGCCCTCGTCGGCGAGCCGGCGCAGCAGCTGGTAGATCTCCTGCTTGGTGCCGACGTCGATGCCGCGCGTCGGGTCGTTCAGCAGGATGATGCGCGGTGCCATCATCAGCCATTTGCCGATCACGAGCTTCTGCTGGTTGCCGCCCGAGAGCGCGCCGGCCGCCACGTCGAGGCCGTCGCAGCGCACCGCGAGCAGGGCCATCATCCGTTCCACCGCCGTTCGTTCTGCGCCACGGTCGATCACGCCGCCGTGCGACAGCGCAGCGAGCGCCGCGAACGACAGGTTCTCGCGCACCGACATCGGCAGCATCAGGCCTTCGGTCTTGCGGTCCTCGGGGATCAGCGCCATGCCGATGCGGGGCTGCTTCGCGGCGTGCGGGCCGGTGAGAGGGGTCGGCCGGCCGTCGACCAGCAACTCGCCACGGCAGCCGCGCAGCACGCCGAACAGCGCCAGCAGCAACTCGCGCTGGCCCTGGCCGTCCAGCCCGCCGAGGCCGACGATCTCGCCGGCACGCAGTTGCAGCGAGATGTCGGCGAGGCGGTGCGTCCAGTGCAGGCCACGCAGGGCTAGGCGCGGCGGGGCGGAATCGGCCGCGGTTTCGGGGGCACGCACCGGCTTGTCCGGGAACACGCCGCTGTAGGGGCGACCGATCATCAGCTCGACGATCTCGGTGTCGGTCTTCGTGCCGGCCGCGAAATGCGCGACGCTGCGGCCGTCGCAGAACACCGTGCACTCGTCGGCGAGCTCGGCGATCTCGTGCATGCGGTGCGAGATGTACAGCAGCGCGAGGCCGTCGGCGCGCAGCCGCTTCAGCACGGCATAGACCTGCTCGACGTCGGCCGTGGTCAGCGCCGACGTGGCTTCGTCGAGGATCAGCAGCCGCGGCCGGCGCGCCAGCGCCTTCGCGATCTCGACCATCTGCCGGCGCGACAGCGAGAGGTCCTTCACCAGCGCGAGCGGGTGGATGTCGGCGGCGCCGGCGCGCGCGAGCGCCTCTTCGGCCAGCCGGCGCTGCGCGCGGCGGTCGATGAGACCCCAGCGGCCGAAGTGACGCGGAGGCGCCTGCAGGAAGAGGTTGTCCGCCACCGACAGGTCGGGGACCAGCGACAGCTCCTGGAACACGCAGACGATGCCGGCGGCGTTGGCCGCGGCGGGCGAGGCGAACGCGACCGGCTCGCCGTCGAGCAGCATGCGGCCTTCGTCGGGCGCGACGACGCCGGCGATCAGCTTGATCAGCGTCGACTTGCCGGCGCCGTTCTCGCCGAGGATCGCGTGGATGCGGCCCGGCTCGACGCGCAGGTCGGCGGCCTGCAGCGCGTGCACGCCGCCGTAGCGCTTGCTGATCGCCTGGATCTCGAGCAGCGGCATGCCGCGGACGTTATTTGTTCGTTTCCGACTGGCCCATGATCTCCTGGGCGGTGAAGTTGATGCCGCAACTCGGGAACGCATTGCCGACGAAGAAGTTGTCGGATTGCGCTGCGTAGAAGTTGGCGCCGTCCTTGAAGCCGGGTTCCTCGACCGTCGACAGCGGCAACTTGATCGACTGCGGCAGCACCTTGCCCTCGAGCGCCGCGATCGCCACCTTGATCGCGACCGCCACCTGGGCCGGCCCGGTGCCGCCCGAGGCGCACTTCAGGCCCTGCCCGGCGTACTTTGCGCAGAACTTGCGGAAGCCGTTCTCGGTCTCGCCGGCGAACGGCACCATCGGGTGCTTGGCGTCGAGCATCGCCTGCACGACGCCGGTGTCGCCGCCCTGCGCGGTGATCGCATCGAACTTCTTGTGCACCGCGATCGCGTCGGCCGTGACCTTCTGCGAGGTCGGGTCGTCCCACTTGCCGATCACCTCGATGGTTTCCCACTTCTTGCCGGAGGCCTTCAGCGCCTGCTGGATGCCGTCGTGCCGGTCGCGGTCGACCGAGGTGCCCGACACGCCGCGCACCTCCAGCACCTTGCCGCCGTTCGGTGCGTTCTTGATCAGCCACTGTCCCCAGTAGGTGCCGAGGCCCTTCTGGTCGACGTTGACGTTGATCGCCTCCTCGGTGTCGAGGATGTTGTCGAACGCGACCAGCACGACGCCGGCGTCGTTCGCGCGCTTGATCACCGGCTTGAAGGCCGCAGGGTTCTGCGCGTTGACGACGATCGCGTCGAAGCCGGAGTCGATGAAGTTGTTGATCGCGGCGATCTGCGCGGCGACGTCTTCGCCGGTGGAAACGACCTTGTACTCCTTCAGCTTCGCGGCCACCTCGGGCTGCGCGGCGTAGGCCTTGGCCGTCTTGATCATCTGGATGCGCCAGGTGTTGGCGATGTAGCCGTTCGCGAGCGCGACGCGGTACGGGCCCTTCTTGGCCGGGTACTGGAACAGCTTGGTCGTGGTGCTCCAGGGGGCGAAGCACTGCGGGTCGGAGTTCGCGGTGGTGACCACCTTGGGTGGGGCCGCGAACGCGGTGCCGCAGAAGCCGAGCAGCAATGCGAGCTGCACCGAACGAGTGAGGATGAACGCCATGGCCGGGTCTCCTTCATGCAGGTCCCGAGACGAGACCGGGAAGGCAATGTAGCCACTTCGCCGGGGTGCGAAAACTCGGGTGAAACCCGCTCGGGCGGGACAAGGCCTGTCCCGCGGCGGCCGGCCCGGCGATGCGTCAGTGCACCGCGCCGGTGTCGTTCTCGACCGTGAAGGCGCTGGTGGTGCTGCCGCCGCTGATGGTGATGATCAGCGCGCTGCCCGAGGAGGTGACGGCCTGGCCGGAGTTCCCCGAGTTGAAGGTGACGCTGCGCGTGCCGGATTCGGCGATGCAGCTGGGAATGGCCGACGGGCAGGCCAGCGTGGCGAGGCTGCCGCCGCTGACGTAGGCGAAGCTGGCGCCGGTGGGGGTGATCGTCGCGATCACCGGCCGGCGCTGCCGTGCCGCCAGGCGCCGGGCCGTCTGCATCTGGTTCTGCAGCTGGTCGCCGTAAGCCCGCAGGCGCCACATCGTGGTGTCGACCATGCGGGGGACGGCGACGACGGCCAGCGTGCCGGTGAGGACGATCACCATGATCAGCTCGATCAAGGTGAAGCCACGAAACGGTCTGTGTGCCGCTGAGCGACTCCGTTGAGTTCCGTGGATCTCGCACATTGCGATAAAAATTATCTTCAGTCGATGGCGATGACCGTATAGCTCGTCGTGGCGTTGGTCGCAGTTTGCGTCAGCGTGCACGAGCCGGAGTAGGGAGTGGTGACAGCGGAGGCAGCAACGCTGTAGCCGGACGGCAGGCCGCCCTGCAGTACGGTGGTGATGTTGCAGTTGTCCACGGTGACGCCGGTGGCGGTGCCCTTTGCCGAACGAGCGGCATAGTTGACCGCGAATGCAGAACTCAGCGCGCCAGCGACGCCTTGCAGAGCGGCCGCCTGCGCATCGCTCTTCAGGTCGACAAACTTCGGCAGCGCCGCCACGGCCAGCGCGCCCAGGATGACGATGACCATCACGAGTTCGATGAGGGTGAAACCAGATTGCTTCTTCATGGGTACTTCCTTTGAAAGGCGGTTACTGCCAGCTGCGCCGCCAGGTGGAGTCACCTCGAACGACCGGTCGCTGCGGACAGGCACGATTGCCTGGGTTCGCTTGGCTGGCAGTTGAATGTTGACGAGCGACTTGGGAGAGAGCATGCAGATTCGCGAGAGGATCTCGCGTGGATTGCAAACCATTGCAAACCGCGCGATGCACCAACTCAACGCGCCGCCGCCTTCTTCACCGAGCCATCGAGCGTGATCACGCGCCGCTGGCCTTCCAGGTCGTCGAGCGAGGCGCGGCTCTGCTCGGTCAGGCGCTGCCAGTCTTCGGGTCCGCGGATGATGGTCGGCTTGATCAGCACCACCAGCTCGCGCTTGCGGCCGATGTTGACGCGGTTGTTGAACAGCGTGCCGGTGATCGCGTTGCTGCTCGCACCGGGCAGGCCCGAGCTCTGGCGCGACGACTCCATCTGCATCAGTCCACCGATCGCGACGATCGCGCCGTCGGGGATGCGCACCACGGTGTCGGTCTCGTTGACGCTGCTGGACGCGATCGGCAGCTTGTAGGTGCCGATGGTGCCGAGGTCGATCTGCTTGGTCTTCTCGGTCACCGAGGTCACCGACGGGTGCACGTGCAGCGTGACCATGCCGGCCTCGTCGATCTGCGGCGTCACGTCGAGCGCGATGCCCGAGAAGAACGGTGTCAGCGTCACCGTCGGCAGCGTGGTCGAGCCGGTGTTGGTGCTGGTGCCGGTGGTGATGGTGCCGCCCGACACGTTGGTGACGAAGTAGTCGTCGGTGCCGACCTTCAGCACCGCCTTCTGGTTGTTCAGCGTCGCGACGCGCGGGCTCGACAGGATCTGCACGTCGCCATGCGTCTCGAGGAAGCCGAGGATCGACTGGAAGCCCGCCCCGGCGAGCGCCAGGCCGGTGGCGCCGGTGCCCGAGATCGGCACGCCCACCACGTCGGCCAGCGGGGAGGACGTGCCGCTCGGCAAGGTCGTCAGGCCGTTGCCGTTGGCGACCAGCGCATTGCCGGTGTAGCCGCTGCTCTGGCCGATCGAGAAGCGGCTGCGCAGCACCGACCAGTCGATGCCGTTCTGGAAGCCGTCGCGCAGCTCGACCTCGATGATCTTGGCCTCCAGCATCACCTGGCGTTCGATGGACACGCGGGTCGAGCGCAGGAAGGCGTCGATCTGCCGCAGCTCGTCGGGCATCGCACGCACCGCGATCGTGCCGGACTGCGGGCTGGTGATCACGTTGCGGCCGGCAGCGGTGCCGATCATCGAACGCAGCGCCTCGGTGGTCTCGGCCCAGAAATCGCTCTTCGAGCTGGTCGACACCTGGCTGCCTTCGGAATCGCTGCTGCGCGAGCGCGGGCTGTTCGACGTGCCGTTGTTGCTGCCGCTGTTGTTGTTGCTGCCGCTGCTGTCACTGCTCGCAGGCGGCGCGCCCGAGCTGATGCGCATGTCGCTGCGCCCGCTGCGCTGCGTGTGCAGGTAGTTCACCATGAAGATGCGCGTCTGCAGCGTCGGCGGGAACACCGTGACGCGGCGGCCGTCGATCTTGTAGTCGTAGCCGTAGACCTCGCGCAGCGATTCGAGCGCCTCGCGCATCGTCACGCCCTTCAGCGTCACCGAGATCGTGCCGCTCACGTCAGGGTGCATCAGCATGCTGTAGCGCGAATCGGTGACCAGCGACAGGAACACGTCGCGCACCTGCGCGCCGTTGACGATCAGGTCGAAGCGCGATTCGGACGGCGGCAGCGGCGCGGCCGGCTTCGGCACCGGCGGTGGGGTGTCGGGCGTCGCCACCGGCACCGGCGCCGGCCGTTGCGCGAGCGCGGCGGCGAGTTCGGCCTGCAAGTGGGCGTTGGGGCTGGCGGTGCGCAGCGGCTGGTCGGCGCAACCGGCCAGCCACAACGCGGCGCACAGGCTGGACATCCAGCGGAGGCCCGGGCGGCCGGGCCGCCTGACTGCTTGGATCGGGTTCATCGCGGGACATCCTTTGTCGTCTGACGGGTGGAATGAGCAGGTTCGGAAAGGGCGCGGCGCGTCACGCCGGGGTACAGCGGCACGCGCTGCGAGCCCCGGGCATCGCGCAGCCACACCGCATCGCTGTCGATGCGCTCGATGCGGCGCTCGCCGAGCAGGTCGCCGACCGCGAGCCGGCGGCCCTGGTCGACCAGGTAGCGAGTGCTGCCGATGACGACGATGTGGCGTGGCGCTTCGTCGCCGCGCTCGTGCGCGGCACTGGCGGCGGGCGCCGGCTGCGCGGCCGCGGGCGGTTGCATCGGATCGCGCGGCGGCTCGTCGGCCGCACCGGCCAGGCCGGCGAGCGCCAGCTGGCAGATCAGGAGCAGGTGCTTCATGGTGCGGCCTCCACCAGGTACAGGCGCAACGCGAGCGACGACGGGGCCGTCGCGCTGCCGCTGAGCTTCAACGCGTCCCAGCGCAGGCCGGGCAGGGCTTGTTCCAGGGCCGCGAGGTAGTCCACCAGGTCGGCGTAGCTGCCGCTCACGCCGAGGTCGACGCCCTGCCAGCGCAGGCCGGCCGGGCTGCCGGACATTCCGCTGGACGAAGCGGCGGATGCCGGGGCGGAGGTGGGTACTTCAGCAACGGTGGCGATCTTCAGCAGCGTCAGCCGCTCATGCCGTGCCAGTGTGCGTTCGAGCAGCTGCGCCAGCGTGGGCCGGTCGCCGCTGGCCGTGCCCAGGCGCGCGATGTCGGCATCGACCGCCTGCTGCCGCGCCTGCCACTGCGCGATCTCGCGGCGCAACCGGGCCACCGGCGAATCGCCGCCGGCGCGGTTGGCCGTGTCCAGCTGCACGCGCAGCGCGGAGAGTTCGGTGCGTTCGCGCTTCAGGCCTTCGGCCAGCCGCTTCTGTTCGGCGATGGCGGGCGACAGCAGCAGGCTGTCGGCCGCGGCCACCACCAGCGTCGCGGCCGAGAGGAACAGCATGCAGCGCTCGCGCAGCCCGAGGGCGTTGATGCGGCGCGCGCAGCGCTTCCAGGTGTCTGCGATCTTCATGGCCGCGCCCCGATGGGCAAACCGGACTGCACCAGCATGAAGCGCCAGTGGTCGCCGGCCTGTTCGACCTTCAGCGTGGTGAGCGCCTGCCCGGCCAGCAGCGGTTCATCGGACAACGCGGCGATCCACGGCTTCAGTGCCGCCGGGTCGAGCGTGCGGCCGGACAGCGAGAGCTTCTCGTCCTGCAGCGCGATGTCTTCGAGCCAGGCCGAGGCGGGCACCGTGCGGGCGATCAGGCGCAGCCGCGCCGAGTGGCTGCGGCCGTCGACGATGCGGCCGCGCATCAGCTCGGCCAGCATCCGCTCGCGCTCGCCCACCTGCCGCTTCAGTGCCTGCAGGCTCTGCTCGAGGCTGGTGGCCTGCACCGCGGCGGCGGGGTTGGCGGCGATCGCCTTCTGCAGCGACTGCCGCTCGGCGGCGTGCTGCTTCGAGGCGGCCTGCAGCTCGCTGTCGAGCGTGGCTCGCTGGAGCGACGCCCATGCGCAGGCGGCGAGCGTGCCGGCCACCACCACCGCCAGCGATTGCGCGATGGTGCGGGCGGAGAAGTGCCGATGCGTGGCCAGCAGGACCGGGCGGTAGAGGTTGATCTGTTGGGGCATCGTCGACCTCGGCTCAGAGCGGGGCGCCGTCGCGCAGCAGCGCACCCAGCAGCGGCAGGCAGTGGCGGGCCAGCGCGGCATTGCCGCGGCAGGCCTGCTGCAGGCCGTCGAACGCCGGGCGCGGATCGAAGGGCGTGACCGGCAGGCTGAGCTGCCGTGCGAGCAGCCCGACCAGCGCGGCCGTGTGCTCGCCGACGTCGACGGTGATCGCGGCCAGCGGCAGGTCGGGCCACGAGCGCTCCCACAAATCCAGTGAGCGCTGCAGGTCGAGCACGATGCGCGGCACGTCGGCGGCGGCCGCGTCGAACGCCGACTCGGCCCCGTAGTCGATGAAGTCCGGCAGGTCGCTGTCGCCGCCCGCGCCGCCGTCGAGCGGGATCGGTTGCGTCAGCCGCTGGAACGAGCCCGGCAGGGCCGTCGCCATCGCGCCGTTCCAGTCGAAGCGGCGCGCGACGAACAGCTCGCCTTCGGCGCAGATGGTCAGCAGGCATTGGTCGCCGTGCTTCATCAGCAGCGCCTGGGCGCGATCGGTGCGGCCGGCGGCGCGCGCGATCGCGTGCTGCAGGTTGCGCTGGGCCGTCTCGCGGATGTCGATCGCGCCGAGCTGCAGCCCGGCCGATTCGCAGACGATCGCGATGCGCTCGATGACGCGGTTCGGCGTCGCGGCGACGAAGGCCTGCTTCTGCGCCCGGGGCCGGCCGTCGCCGACCAGCATCACGTCGAGCGTCAGGTCGTCGACATGGCAGTCGACCAGGTCCTTGATGCGCCAGCGCGCGGCCGCTTTGAGCTCCTCTGGCGGCACCGCGGGGGCGTCGATCTGCAGCAGCGGGCACTGGTCGAGCTGCAGCAGCACGACGATCGAGCGCATCGGCAGCCCGAGCGAGCGCAGCTGCCGCCCCAGGTCCTGCGGCCGATCGGCGTCGAACGGCAGCGTGCCGCAATGCAGCACCCGCCGCGGCGCGGCGGCGTTGCCGCTGTCTGCCGCGTGGGCATACACCAGCTGCGAGCCCTCGAAGGCGAGCGCCATCGAGTCGGTGGGGACGGGCTTGCGCCAGCTCCGGAGCATGTCAGTGGTTCTCGCGTTGGTAGAGCACCCGGTCGGTGCCGTGGAAGACGCCGAAGGCGGCGCGCGCGGCCGGGTCCTTGTCGTAGGTGGCGCCGCACCAGCCACCGCGCAGGTAGGCGAGGCTGGCGCCCTGCGTGGCGGCCTTGCCGGCGGCGGGTGTCCACGGTTGCAGGCACGAGGTGTCGGTGGCGCTGCTGCTGTCCAGGCTCAGCGCGATGTCGACCGTGCCGCTGTGGCCGGCCGACGGCGCGGCGAGCTTCAGGAAAACGATGCCGTTCTGGACCTGGAGGCTGCTGTTGCTCAGCGTCGTGTCGGCCGCGGTCAGCGTCTTGCGGTGGTTGCCGAAGTTCACGCTGGCCAGCGGCACCGTGGTGCACTGGTCGTCGGTGTTCGTCGCGAAGCTGCCGCTGCTCCAGGTTTGCGCGGTCAGCGGCACGTTCAGCACGCGGCCCTGCGAGCCGACGGCATTCGACAGCTTCAGGCGGCCGTACTGCAGCGGCACGGTGGTCAGCAGCGTACGGTCGTTGCCGCTGACGCTGCTGTCGGCATCCAGGTCGTAGCTGCCCATCGCGATGCCGTCGCTGTCGACCGGCGCGATGCCGAAGCGCGCGCTGAACGGCCCGTCGGGCGCGCTGCCGCGCAACGCCGCGGCCGACAGCGTCACGGCCGCCGCGAGACCGTTGCTCCAGCTGCCGACGGCGGTGCCGAGCGACAGGCGCGGTGAACTGCCGGTGCTCAGGAAGCTGGTGCTGCCATCGGCACCGCCGAGGTTCCACGCAGTGGCCGAACTCGGGTCCAGCTTGGCAAAGCTGCCGGTGTAGTTGAGGGTGTTGGCGCCGTCGGCGTTGACGGCGGCCAGCGTGAACTGCAGCTGGAAGTTCTCGCCGAGGTAGGTGAAGGGTTTGGGGACGCTGCAGCTGACGTTGATCCGATTCGTCAGCGAGATGGCACTGACCGCGAAGGACGCCGGCGTGAAGCGCCCGACCCGCGTCGACTGCTGGCCGGCGGCGTTGAACACGGTGGCGTCCAGCGACAAGCCGCTGCCGAGGAAGTTGCTCACGACGCCGCTTGTGGCGAACGCGAAGCTGCCGACTTCGGAGTATTTCAGCGCGGCCGCTGTCGCGCTGCCACCGCTGAAGCCGGTGACGCTGCCATTGCCCAGCGTGCCGAGCGTGCCGCCCGACGGCGTCTGGCTGCCGGCCAGCGGCGACAGCGTGACGGTGCTCGAGAACGACGGCGCAAGCCCGCCGGCGGTGGTGTTCGCGAGCGTCGCGCCGCTGTCCGGCACGCCGTTGCTGTCGGCATCGGTGCCGTTGCTTGTCATCGCCGAGGCCCAGCGGTAGGCGCCGACGGTCGCCTGGAAGCTGCTGCCCGCCTTCGCGAATGCGGTGTCGGTGGCCGCCGAGCCGCCGGGGTTGTCGGTGCTGCCCTGCTTGACGCCGACGACCAGCGCGAACGGTCGCACCGTCAGCGCGTTGCTGCTGCCGATGACGGTGGTGCTGGCGTAGCTCAGCGAGTCGTCCCGCAGGTTCAGGCTGTAGCGGCCGATGTCGGTGGTGCCGAGATCGAAGCTGGCCACACCGGCGTTGAAGGCGAGCGTCAGATTGCTGGCTGCAGGTTGTGACGAGGGAATGCTGAGCGCCGGCGTGACCACGGCGGGCGCGGTCCAGCTCCCGCCGTCGTCCGAGCGCCACAGCTTCAGCGAGCGGCTGCCGCTGAAATCGGTGGCGACGCCACAGCTGCCGGTGCTCGGGTCCTTCTTGATCAGCGACACGGTGTAGTCGTGCGGGCGGCCCGCGACCGCGATGTCGCTGCCGCTGATCTTGCCGGCGGCGTCTTCGGCGAACGAGAACGCGTTGTCGCGGAAGGACAGCGTGCCCGAGGTGACGCTCGAGCCGCTGATCGTCGTGTCGCTGGCCGTCACGGCGAGGTCCTGAGCGAGCGTGTGGCCGAGCTTCAGCTTGACGACGCCGAGGTCGCCGGGCGCGAAGCTGTAGGTGGCGGCGCCGTCGTTGGCCGTGCCGTTGTCCAGCGTGCCCGAAGGCACCGGGCTCGCGCCCGCGCTCCAGTCGCCACGGCCGCTGGAGGTGCTCAAGGTCGCCGTGCCGACGTAGTTGTTGACGGTATTGCCGCTGCTGTCGACCGGGGTGAGCGTGAGTTCGGTGGCGGCGCAGGTGGAGCAGTTCGAGCTGGCTGCCGACAGGGTGAAGCGGGCCGCCGTGTGCATCACGCAGTGGAAAAGCCGGTTGGCCGGCACGGCGACCTCGGTGGAACTGCCCGGGATGGTCCACGAGAGTTTTTGCAGGTAGACGCTGGAGTCGTTGTAGTGCTCGACCGTGATCGGTTCGTAGGTCGACGCCGACTTGGTGACGGTGGTGCTCACGGTGCCGCCGGATGTCCAGCTGTCCAGCAGCAGCGTGTCGCTGAGGTACAGGTGGCCGCCGTCGTCGAAGCTGACCTTGAGCATGTAGCTGCCTGCGGTGGAAAAAAGGATGAGGCCCCTCCAGCGCACCGAGAAGTAGGTGGCGGGAATGCCGCTGATCGGCACGGCGGTGGTCGAGGAGGTATTGATCTGGGAGGCCGTGGTCGTCTTGGTGGTGCCGGTGAAGTACGAGCCGGGGGTGCTGCCCTGCTGGTCGTAGTAGGTGGCGTTCAGTCCGCTGGCGATCCCGGTCGAGTAGCCGACGCCGGCCGACGCACTGCCGGTGATCGCGTTCATCGGCGTGGCCACATCGCCGACGTTGCTGACGGTGAGCACGGACGCCCCGGTGATCGCAGGCGACACCGTGAGCCACACGGTCTTGCGGTCGGGCTGCAGCGCGGCGGCGGTGACGCTGTAGCCGCCGCTCAGGCTGTAGTTGCCGGCGGTCTGGGCGGAGCTGCTGTCGAGCTGCTCGGAGAAGACCACCTCCACCGAGGTGGTGGCGCCGCAGCGGACGTCGGCCGATGTGATCGCCGGGGCACTGCTGTCCGTCACGTTGGTCGTGAGGCCCATGCTGCCGTCGCTCTTCGGGATGACCACTGCGGTCGACGTGAGCGGCGACGGGCCGCGCCATTTCAGCATCGCGGTCGCGGTACCCGTGTACTTGAGGAACTCGTAGCGAAATGCGTAGCGTTGCCCCGCGACCAGGTTGGAGCAACTGCCGCTGCTGACGGAGGGGCTCGAATGGACGCCCCAGTCGTCGACCAGCAATTCGCCGGACTGGAAGTCGCCGCTCTGGTCGCAATCGACATACAGGCGCGCGCCGTCATCGTTCCTCGACTCGAAGGTGTAGGTGCCGTTGCTGGGCACCAGCACGAACCCGGTGTAGCGCACCAGGTGGTTGGTTGCGTTGATGTTGGGCGCCGGCGAGCCCGAGAGGGCGCTCACGTTGATGTTGTCCTCGATGCGGTCCACCACCGCCTGCGTGGTCGGAAACGTCGTGTCGGCGTGGTACATGTTGAAGTACTCGGCTCGCACGCCGCGCACTTCGCCGGCCGCCGACGGCAGGCTGGCGCATCCCAGCGCCAGCAGGACCACGAGGTGCAGCGGCGTCTTCATTCGGTCAGCGTCCACGTGAGTTGCCGCTCGACATACGTCGCATCCACGCTGCCGGTGGCCGGGCAGGCGCCACTGCTCGGCGCGTTGCAGGCATTGGCCACCACGGTCCATGCGGTCAGCGTGGTGCCGCCGTCGGTGCCCTGCGCGCGCGTGCAGGTCAGCGTGACGGTGAAGCCGGCCAGGTTGCCGCCGGGCACGATGCTGTTGGTGGCCATGCAGGCGCCGGTCGCACCGCCCACCTTGCTCTGCCAGTAGGCCCACCATTCGAGCCCGGCACGCGCCGCCTGGTAGGCGCGCGCGGCCTGCAGGTCGCTCGCGGCGGCCAGGTGCTGGCGCTGGCTGATGGCGGCCAGCGCCGCGCCGAGCGCGGCCAGCACGACCAGGATGAACACCACGGACACCATCGAGAACCCGGTGTGCGGGGCGCGGCGGCGACGGCTGCGAGGACCGAGGTCAAGGCACATTGGTGACATGGGCCTCGTGGTGGAGCGTGATGCTTTCGGTGCCCGAGGGCGTGCTGGTGGCCAGCGTCAACTGCAGGCTGACGAGGCCGCTGCTCATCGCGATGGCCGCCGCGTCGTAGGCGAACCGGCAGGCGGTGATGCCGCTGGCCAGCAGGCTGGCACTGCCTCCGGAAGGCGGGTCCGGCTGGCTCGCCTGGAAGCCGTAGCCGGTGTGGCGGGTCAGCGTGCCGGCCGTGAGGTCGCAGCGGTAGCTGACCGGCGCGTCGACCGCGAACACCCGGTAGGGCGCAGCGAAGTCCATCACCGGCAGGCCGGCCAGCGAGGCCAGCGTGATCGCCGTGGCCGAGCCGGCAGCGTTGGTGGCGGTGCGCCGGTTCGAAGCGGCCTGCTCGGTGGCGCTGCCGTTCGCTGCGTAGGCGTCCGAGCCGGTGACCCCGCTGCCGAGGTTGAAGAACACCAGCTGCTGGCTGCTCGCCATCACCAGCGGCGGGCCGACGAGGTCGAACGAGGTGTCGACCGTGCCGAACTCCAGCCGGTCGGTGCCTTCGCTGCGGTAGCGGGCCGCGCCGGTGGTCGGGATCAGCTCGATCGTGCGGCCCGATGAGGTGACGCGCACGCTGTTCGGCAGCGCGGTGCGCAGGTCGGCCTCGATGCGGCGCAGTGCCAGGTCGGCGCCGTCGACCAGCGCGGCGCGTGCGACGGTCGCGAGGTAGAGCTGGACCGGCTGCACGATGAAGCGCGCGACGATCGCCGCGAGCACGCCGGTGATCGCGATGACGATCACCGCCTCGACCAGCGTGAAGCCTTCAGATCGCAGGCGACGGCGCATGGAAGCTCCGGTAGCCGTCGAGGGCCAGGCTGTTGCCGTCCGGGCTGGTGACGGTGACGGTGATCTTCAGCACCACGTTGTCGGCGGCGGTCACCGGATAGAAGCTGTTGCCCAGCGCCGCGGCCGCGACCGTCACCGAGGCCGAATAGCCCGACAGCGCGGCGATCGGTGTGTTCGTGATGTCGACGATGCCGGTCATCGCGTAGCCGTGGTAGTCGTTGACGTTGTCGAACTGCGGCGATGCGAAGCGGGTCTCGCCGCTTTCCGGGCCCATGGCCTCGACCTGGCCCGCGCATTCCGCGGTGCTGGCGACAGCGACGGCGGCATTCGCATCGTCCGGGTCGCAGTACGTGTACGGCATCAGCTCGATCTCCTCGAGCAGCGATTCGGCGATCGCCAGCGCCTGGCGCCGCTGCAGCGGGTCGGCGCTGTGCGCGCCGGCCTGGATGAACACCCGCAGCACGCCGGCCAGCGCGGCACTCAGCACCACCATGAACACGACCAGCTCGATCAGCGACAGGCCGGTCTCGCGGGTGGGGTGGGAGGGCTGGGGGCGCATGCCGGACTTATCGGGGGGGTGGGGGTGCGGCTGGAGGGGTACAGATCAACCGCCCCGGCCCATCGCCGCCTGCCCGAGGCTCCACAGCGGCAGGAAGACGCCGAGCGCCAGCACCAGCACCAGCCCGGCGATCACCAGCAGCAGCAGCGGCTCGATCGCGGCGGCCAGGCCCTGGATGCCGTAGGCCGTCTCGCGCTCGTACATGCCGGCGATCTCGACCAGCAGCGTGTCGAGCTCGCCGGTTTCCTCGCCGACCGCGATCATCTGCAGCACCACCGGCGTGAAGATGCCGCTGGCCGCCGCGCAGCGCGACAGGCTGCCGCCGCGCTCGACGCCGTCGCGCATCTGCTCGATGCGGCTCGCGATCCAGGCGTTGTCGACGGTCTGCGCGACCACCGTCATCGCCTGGCTGAGCGGAATGCCGCTGCGCGATGCCAGCGCGAAGCTGCGCGCGAAGCGGGCCAGCGTGGCCTTCAGCACGATCGGCCCGGCGATCGGCAGGCGCAGCTTCACGCGGTCCCAGCGGTAGCGGCCGTCCGGCGTGGCGAGCCAGCTGCGCAGCGCCACGAAGCCGCCCGAGCCCGCGATCAGCAGCGCCGGCCACCAGGTGAGCGTGAAGGCCGAGAAGCCGAGCAGCAATCGCGTCATCAGCGGCAGCTGCGCCTTGAAGCCGGCGAACACCGTCGCGAAGGTCGGCAGCACGAAGAGGTTGATGACCACCAGCGCGATGCCCATCGCCACCACCACCATCGCCGGGTAGCGCAGCGCCTGGCGGATGCGGGCGCGGATGTCCATCTCGAACTCGATGTGCTCGGCCAGGCGCTGGAACACCTCCGGCAGGCGGCCGGTCATTTCGCCGACCCGCGTCATCGCGATGAAGAAGCCCGAGAACACCTGCGGATGGCGCGCCAGCGCGACCGACAGCTCGCGGCCCTGGTCGAGCGAGGCGCGCACGTCGGCCAGCATCAGCGCCAGCCCCGGCTTGATGGCCGAGGCCTGCAGGCCGGCCAGCGCGCGCAGCAGCGGCACGCCGGCGCGCAGCAGCGAGTACAGCTGGCGCGCCAGCACCAGCGTGTCTTCGGGCGTGATCGGGTGGCTGCGCAGCGCCTGCCACCACGCAGGCCGCGCGAGTGCCGCGACGTCGCCGTTCGGCGCAATGGTCACCGGCGTCACGCCACCGGCCAGCAACTGGTCGGCGACCGCCGCCTCGCTGCCTGCGTTCAGCGTGCCGGTGATCAGCTCGCCGCGGGCGTTGCGTCCCTTCCAGTTGAAGCGATCCATGGTGTTGACAGGCCCTAGTCGAATTCGCTGGTCAGCCGCATTGCTTCGGCGATCGAGGTCTGGCCGGCAAGCACCAGGTCGGCGGCCCGGTGCGCGAGCGTGCGGCCGTGCAGGCGTGCGCGCGCCGCGGCCAGGAAGGTGGCGGGGTCGCCGTGGGTGGCGGTCTGCGCCAGCGCGGCGTCCATCTCGAGCATCTCGTAGACGCCGATCCGGCCGGCGTAACCGGTGCCGTTGCAGGCCATGCAACCGCGCCCGCGCTGGGTCGGCAGCGCGCTGTCGCCGGTCATCAGGCCGAGCCAGGCGGCCTCTTGCGGCGACGCGTCGTGCGGGCGCGTGCAGTGGATGCAGTTGCGGCGCACCAGGCGCTGCGCGACCACCGCCTGCAGCGCGGTCGCGACCATGAAGGCCGGCACGCCCATGTCGAGCAGCCGGTACGGCGTGCTCGCGGCGTCGCGGGTGTGCAGCGTCGACAGCACCAGGTGGCCGGTGATCGCCGCGCGCAGGCCGATCTCGGCGGTCTCGGTGTCGCGCATCTCGCCGACCAGGATCACGTCGGGATCCTGGCGCAGCGTGGCGCGCAGCACGCGGGCGAACGTGAGTTCGATCTTGTCGTTGACCTGCACCTGCGTCAGCCCGGGCAACCGGTACTCCACCGGGTCTTCGACGGTGATGATCTTCTGGCGGCTCGCGTCGAGTTCGGCGAGCGCGGCGTACAGCGTGGTCGTCTTGCCCGAGCCGGTCGGGCCGGTGACGAGCACGGTGCCGGTGCTGCGGCCGAGCAGCTCGCGAAAGCGCGCCAGCATGTCGGCCGGCATGCCGATGTCGTCGAGGCGGCGCACCTCGCTGCTCTGGCCGAGCAGCCGCATCACGACCGATTCGCCGTACTGGCTGGGCAGCGTCGACAGCCGCACGTCGATCGTGCGGCCGCGCAGCCGCAGCGTGAAGCGGCCGTCCTGCGGCAGGCGCTTCTCGGAGATGTCGAGGTTGGCCATCAGCTTCAGGCGCTGCGTCAGCGCCCCGGCGATGCGCTTGTCGGCCTGCGTCTGCGTCTGCAGCACGCCGTCGATGCGGCTGCGGATCAGCAGCTCGTTCTCCTGCGGCTCGAGGTGCACGTCGGACGCGCCGATCATCATCGCGTCCTCGAACACCGACTGCAGCAGCCGCACGACTGGCGCGCCTTCCTGGCCGACGGACTCCTGCAGCGCGCCGAAATCGACCGCATCGCCGAGGTCTTTCTCGAGCGCCTTCGCGAGGCCTGAGATCTCGTCGGTGCGGCGGTAGTGGCGGTCGAACGCCGGCGTCAGCTGGCTCTCGGGCACCACGGCCACCTGGATGCTGCGCTTGAGCAGCCGCGCGACGTCGTCATGCGCCACCAGGTCGAGCGGATCGGAGAACGCCACCAGCAGGTGGTCGCCGCGGTCTTCGAGCACGATCGCGCGGTGGCGCCGTGCCGCGGCCTCGCCGAGCTGGCGCACCAGCTCGCCCTTCAGCGGGTAGCTGTTCAGGTTGACCACCGGCGCGCGCAACTGGCGGGCCAGTGCATGGGCCAGCGCTTCTTCGGTCAGCGCACCGCGCTCGATCAGCACGCGGCCGAGCTTGCGGCCGCTGGTGTTCTGCAGTTCGAGGGCCAGCGTGAGCTGCTCTTCGGAGATCAGGCGCTGTGCCAGCAGCACGTCGCCCAGGCGAAGCTTGTCGCGGCGTGGGGCGGCGGCGGCGGTGCCCGATCCGGCCGAGGCAGCGATCAGCTTCATGGCCGCGCGCTCCCGCGGCGGCCGGTGGGCGACCGGGTCAGCTGTTGCTGGTCGCCCGCACCTCGGCCAGGCTGGTCACGCCCTGCAGCACCTTCTCGATGCCATCCTGGCGCAGCGTGCGCATGCCCTCGAGCAGCGCGCACTGCAGCAGCTGCTCGGCGCGCGCGCTGGTCTGGATCAGCCGGCGCAACTCGCGCGACACGATCATCAGCTCGTGCAGGCCCGCACGACCACGCTGCCCCGTGCCGCCGCATTTGTCGCAGCCGGGACTGTGGTGGTGCATCAAGTGGCCGTTCTGGCCGAAGCGCTCTGTCCATTCTGTTCGGATCACGTCTGGTTGGAACCGAGGATGATCTTGCGGACAGATATGCAAGTAATCGTGCAGAAGCTCGTCGATTTGTTCGGTAGATGCCAACCCTGACACACGGCAGTGGGGGCACAAACGTCTCACCAACCGTTGTGCCAGTACACCCAGCAGGGAGTCTGCGAAGTTGAACGGATCGAGGCCCATGTCGATGAGCCGCGTGACGGTTTCCGGCGCGCTGTTGGTGTGCAGCGTGGACAGCACCAGGTGGCCCGTCAGCGAGGCTTCGACGCCCATCTGGGCGGTTTCGCCGTCGCGCATTTCACCGACCATGATCACGTCCGGGTCGGCCCGCAGGAAGGCCCGCAGCGCCTTCGCGAAGGTCCAGTCGATCTTCGGGTTGACCTGCACCTGGCGCAGGCCGGGCTGGGTGATTTCGACCGGGTCCTCGGCGGTCCAGATCTTGCGCTCGGGCACGTTGATGTGGCTGAGCGCCGAGTGCAGCGTGGTCGTCTTGCCCGAGCCGGTCGGGCCGACGCACAGCACCAGCCCGTAGGGGCGCTCCATCGCCTCCTTCAGATGCTTCAGGTTCCACGGGCTCAGGCCCAGGTTGTCGAGCGGGATCGGCTTGGCCGACGCGAGGATCCGCATCACCACGTCCTCGAGCCCGCTGTTGGTCGGGATGGTGGCCACGCGCAGCTCGATCTTGTGCTGGGGCGAGAACTTGGCGAAGTTGATCTTGCCGTCCTGCGGCTTGCGGCGCTCGGAGATGTCGAGATCGCACATGATCTTGATGCGGGCGATCAACGCATTGCGGTAGTTCGGCGGCAGCTCCAGGTGGGTGCGCAGCGTGCCGTCCTTGCGGAAGCGGACCTTGATCTTGTCGCGCCCCGGGTAGCTCTCGACGTGGATGTCGGAGACGCCTTCCTTGTGCGCCTCGATGATCATGTTGTTGATCAGGCGCACCAGCGAGTTGTCGGATTGCTCGATCTGCCGCTCGTCCTCGAAGCCGGGCAGGCCGGAGTGCTCCTTCTCGAGCGTCTCCATCAGCTTGCCGGTGTCGGCGGCGACGAACTCGATCGGCTTGTCGGGCGAGTCGCCGTTGGCCGCCTGGTGGTTGGCGGCGCCGATCTTCTCGTAGGCGGCGAAGATGGTGTCGGCCACCGAATGGCCGAGCGCGAGCACCGGCACGATCTTCATCTGCGCGATGAACTCGACCTCGTCGACCGCGCTGCGCCGGCGTGCCGGGTCGTCGATCGCGATCACCAGCCGGCCTTCGCGGATCAGCAGCGGCAGCACCTGCAGCCGCGCGGCGGCCGCATACGGCAGCTTGCGCAGCGCCTCGGCCTCGACCGGGAAGGCATTGACGTTGACGACCGGGTAGCCCATCTTGCGGGCGAGCGCCGTCTGCAGGTCCTCGCGCGAGACGGTGCCCATGCGCACCAGCAGTTCGCCCAGCGGCACGCTGCGGTCGTTCTTCTGCTGCGAGAGCGCGTCCTGCAGCTGTTCTTCGCTGACCAGGCCGAGCGAGGTCAGCGCCTCGCCGATGCGCACCATCGGCATCTTGGCCTGCTGCTCGATCGCGCTGAGCAGCTGGTTGGGCGTGACGATCTGGCGCGAGACGAGGATGTCGCCGAGCTTCTGGTTGCGCAACTGCTGCTGCATGTCGGCGGCCTGGGCCACCTGCTGCGGCGTCGCCATCTTCTCGGCCACCAGCAGGTCGCCGATGCGCTCGCCGATCTCGAAGCTCTCGTAGGCGTCGCGCGGCACGAACAGGCGCTGCACGCTGCCTTCGGCATCGATCGGCGGGAACAGGAACAGGCCGTGCGGTGTCTCCACATGGCCGATGGTGTCGCCTTCGAGCAGCGCGGCGGATTTGAGCGTCACCTTGTAGCGGCTGGACGGGCGGTGCTCCAGCATGCCGGCGTGCGGGTCGCCGCTCGCGTCGCTGGCGGGCTTCAGCGGCTCGACGACGCGCAGGCTGCGGAATTGCGTGAAGCGCAGTGCCATCGTCGTGCGCGCCGGGGGCACCTGCACATGGGCGACGGTCTGTTCCGGCACGAAGAAGATCAGCCGTCCGTTCATCTCGCGGTCGTTCAGGCCGACGATGCGGCAGGCCTGCGGCTGGTTCTGCTCCAGCGCATCGGGGTAGGCGGCGAACGGTGGCGTCGGCCAGCGAAAGCCTTCGTGGCGCGCCTTCTCGGCCGGCGCGGGGGCGGGGGCCGGGGCGGGTGGTTCCGAGAGGGCCGGCAGGTCCAGCACCCAGTTCGGCGGAGTCGTCAGATCGGACACGGGTCCATCCTTTGAAGGACGGGCGCGTGCGGGCAAACCCGGCGCGCCAGGGCGCGGAACAGTTTTCCGCCCTGGCATCGTAGAAGTACCACCCCCTGTACAAAGCGACGAATTGACGGCCTTTGGGCCGCCATATCCGCGTGGGGAGCAGGTACTAGCTTTTCATCTGGTCCGGCAGGAACGTGATGATCTGCGGGAACAGGTACAGCAGCACCACCATCATCACCAACAGCAGGAAGAACGGGAAGGCGGTCTTCGCGATGTAGCCGATCTCGCGGCGCGTCATGCCCTGCAGCACGAACAGGTTGAAGCCCACCGGCGGCGTCACCTGGGCCATCTCGACGACGATCACGATGAAGATGCCGAACCACAGTGGGTCGATGCCGGCCTTCAGCACCGTCGGCATGATCACGCCCATCGTCAGCACCACCATCGAGATGCCGTCGAGGAAGCAGCCGAGGACCACGTAGAACGCGGTCAGCATCAGGATCAGCCCGAACGGGCTGAGCCCGAGCGTCGCGATCCATTCCGCGAGGTGCCGCGGCAGGCCGATGTAGCCCATCGCAAGCGTCAGGAAAGCGGCACCCGACAGGATCAGCGCGATCATGCAGTACAGGCGCGTGCCGCCCATCAGCGACTGCTTGAAGGTGCTCCAGGTCAGCGAGCCCTGCAGCGCCGACAGGACCAGCGAGCCCAGCACGCCCAGCCCCGCGGCCTCGGTCGCGGTGGCGATGCCGGCGTAGATCGAGCCCAGCACCGCGGCGATCAGCAGCACCACCGGGATCAGGCTGCGCGAGGCCTCGAGCTTTTCGCGCAGGCTCATCGGCGCGTCGGCCGGCGGGATCTGCCCGGGGTGGCGCAGCGACCACAGCGCGATGTAGCCGGAGAAGATCAGCGCCAGCAGCGCACCCGGCAGCACGCCGGCGATGAACAGCTGCGAGATCGAGACGTCGGCCGTCACGCCGTAGACGATCATGATGATCGACGGCGGGATCAGCAGCCCCAGCGTGCCGGCACCGGCCAGCGATCCGATCGCCATCGCGTCGGGGTAGCCGCGGCGCTTCAGCTCGGGCAGGCTCATCTTGCCGATGGTGGCGCAGGTGGCGGCGCTCGAGCCCGACACCGCCGCGAAGATCGCGCAGCCGACCACGTTGGTGTGCAGCAGCCGGCCGGGCAGCCGTTGCATCCACGGCGCGAGGCCTTTGAACATGTCCTGGCTGAGCCGGGTGCGGAACAGGATCTCGCCCATCCAGATGAACAGCGGCAGCGCGGTCAGCGTCCAGCTCGAGGCCGAGCCCCAGATCGTCACCGCCATCGCGTCGCCCGCCGGCCGCGAGCTGAACAGCTGCATGCCGATCCACGCGACGCCCGACAGCGTCAGCCCGATCCACACGCCGCTGCCGAGGATCAGGAACAGCGACGCGATCAGCAGCGTCGTCACCACCAGGTCATTCATTGCGGCTCGCCTCTTCGGACACCGGCACCACGCGCCGGCCGAGGATTTCCAGCACCAGCTCGTCGACGAACGCGACCGCGAGCACCACGCTGCCGGCGGCCATGCTCAGCTGCGGGATCCACAGCGGCATCGCGTCGTTGCCGGTCGAGATGTCGTGGAACACGTACGACTGCCAGACCAGCTTGCAGGCGTAGAACGCCGCCATCAGTGCCAGCGCGCTCGCGGCGCCCAGCGCCCACAGCTCCAGGCGCCGGCGCGCTGCGCCCTTCAGCGCATTGAGCAGCAGCGTCACGCGGATGTGCTCGCCCTGCTTCAGCGTGTGGGCGAGCGCGAGGAAGCCGGTGGCGGCCATCAGGTAGCCGGCGTAGCTGTCGACGCCCGGCACGTTGAAGTGCAGCTGCCGGCTGACGATCGACAGCAGCACGGCCAGCAGCAAGCCGACCATGAAGACCGCGGCGAGCGCGGCGCTGGCGTCGTACAGCGCGTCCAGCCCGCGGCGCAGCGCCGCGCTCACGGCTTGCGGTAGGCGTCGACGATGGCCTGGCCTTCGGGGCCGGCCTTCTGCAGCCACTCCTGCAGCATCGTGTCGCCGACCTTCTTCAGGTCGGACTTGAGTTGCGCGGACGGCGGCAGGATGGTCATGCCGTTCTTCTTCAGCAGCTCGAGGTACTCGGTGTTCTTGCTCTTCGACAGCGCCCAGCCGCGCGCCTCGGCGTCGGCACCGGCCTTCAGCAGCGCGGCCTGGGTGGGCTTGTCGAGCGCGTCGAACGCGGCCTTGTTGACCAGCACCGCGTTCTTCGGCAGCCAGGCCTGGGTGTCGTAGAAGTACTTGATGTGCTCGTAGGTCTTGGTGTCGTAGCCGGTCGAGCCGGACGACATGTACGACTCGATCACGCCGGTGGCCATGGCCTGCGACAGCTCGGCCGCCTGCACCGTGACCGGCTGCGCGTTGACGAGCTCGGCGATGCGCGAGGTGGCCGGGCTGTAGGCGCGCCACTTGACGCCCTTCAGGTCGGCGGCCGAGTTGATCGGCTTCTTGACGTAGATGCCCTGCGGCGGCCAGGCCACCGCGTAGAGCAGCATCATTCCCTGCTCGGCGAGCTTCTTGTCGAGCACCGGCTTCTGCGCCTTGTAGAGCTTGGCCGATTCGTCGTAGCTGTCGGCGAGGAAGGGCAGGCCGTCGGCGCCGAAGATCTGCCACTCGTTCTGGTAGTTGACCAGCAGGATCTCGCCGATCTGCGCCTGGCCGCCCTGCACCGCGCGCTTGATCTCGGGCGCCTTGAACAGCGAGGCGTTGGCATGCACGGTGATCTTCAGCTTGCCGGCCGTGGCCTTGTCGACGTCGGCGGCGAACTGGGTCAGGTTCTCGGTGTGGAAGTTGCTGGCCGGGTAGGCGGCCGGCAGGTCCCATTTGGTCTGGGCCGCGGCCGGGAGGGACAGGGCAGCGGAGAACACGCAAGCCAGCAGCGGAAGACGCACGCTCATCGGGAGACTCCAGAGGTTGATGCCCGCTAGGTTAAGCAGCTTGCTGCTGCGCGACCATACGGGCTTCTACGCTTAGCAAGCTCTGTTCCACGGACGGACTGTGTAGAAAGTGAGGAGCCGAAAGGCCTTTTGTTTTCCTAGGATCGCGCGACGTGCCCGGGCTGTTGGGGCCAATCAATCGACCCCAAGAGCTCACGGCATGGCAAGCAAGTCTCCTTCCGGCAGCGCGCCTGCCATCGAGCAGGTTCCCTCGTCATTCGTTGAGCCACCTGCAGGCTATGTGGCCTGGTTCATCGAGTTGAAGGCGCGCATACAGACGGCGCAGCAGCGGACCGTGGTGGCAGCAAACCAGGAGCTTGTGTCGTTGTACTGGCAGATCGGTCGCGATATTCTTGCTCGCCAAGCCCACCAGGGATGGGGTGCCAAGGTCATCGACCGGCTCGCCCACGATCTGCACAATGCCTTTCCCCAGATGAAGGGCTTCTCACGTGCCAACCTGATGTACATGCGAGCGTTCGCCGACGCTTGGCGTGACGGCCAAATTGTCCAACAGCTTGTTGGACAATTGCCGTGGGGCCACAACCTCGTGCTGCTGAGCAAACTGAAAGACCAACCTACTCGGCTGCGGTACGCGCAGCGTGCCATCGAGCAAGGATGGTCGCGCAACGTCCTGACGATGCAGATCGACGGCAATGCGCTGGCTCGCGAAGGTCAAGCTGTCACCAATTTCGGATCCGCATTGCCGCCCCCTCAGTCCGACTTGGCGCGCCACGCATTGAAAGACCCCTACCTCTTCGATTTTCTGGAGGTCGGCAAGGAGGCGGACGAGCGCTCGATCGAACAGGCCCTTGTCCAGCACATCTCACGCTTCTTGCTGGAACTCGGGGCGGGTTTCGCCTTTGTCGGGCGTCAACTGCATCTTGAAGTGGGTGGCGAGGATTTCTACGTCGACCTGTTGTTCTACCACCTCAAATTGCACAGCTACGTGGTGGTGGAACTGAAGGCCGGCGCCTTCAAGCCCGAGCACGCCGGACAGTTGGGCTTCTATCTTTCGGCGGTTGATGCCCAGTTCAAGTCGGAGCATGACGGACCGACCATTGGCCTTCTGCTGTGCCGCACCAAGAATCGAGTGGTCGCTGAGTACGCTCTGCGCGACTCGAACAGGCCCATCGGGGTGGCCGAGTATCAACTGGTCGAAGCGCTGCCGGCCGATCTGCGGACCAGCCTCCCCAGCGTGGAGCAGATCGAACGTGAACTGGGTGCAGTCGGCGAGGGCGGAAGTGATGCCCCATCCTGGAAATCCTGAAGGACGACGTCTCTTCTGAGGACAATGCTCTCCTCCGCCGCAGCGTTCCTTCGCCCATGAACCACCGTTTCGTCGAAGCCTTCTACTGGGTCGTCACGCTGAAGAGCGTCTCGCGCGCCGCTGAGAAGCTGTTCATCACGCAATCGGCGATGTCCAGCCGCATTGCCGCGTTGGAGGAAGAACTGGGGGTGCTGCTGCTCGACCGGCGCGACAAGCAGTTCCGCCTGACCGTCGGCGGCTTGCGCTTCTTCACGCACGCGCAACGACTGCTCGCGCTGCACCGCGAGATCAAGGCCGAGATGGGCGCCGGGGCCGATGGCGCGCAACGCACCGTCTCGCTGCGCATCGGCGTCATCGAATCGGTGCTGCACTCCTGGCTGATCGACTGGGTGCAGCACATGCGCAGCACCAACCCCGATTTCGCGCTCGAGCTGACGGTGGAAACCACGCCGGTGCTGGTCGACCAGGTGCAGCGCGGTGCACTCGACCTGGCCTTCGCCGCGTTGCCGACCTCCGGCGAGAACCTGCGCAGCCGCGCGCTGCCGCCGATGGAGATGGTGTTCGTCGGCCACAAGGACCTGCACCGCAAGCGCCGCTACGCGCTCGCCGACCTGGCGCAGCTGGAACTGCTGACCTTCCAGCGCGGTTCGCAACCGCACGTGGCCCTGCTCGACCTGTTCCGCGCGGCCGGGCTGGAGCCGCGGCGGGTGCACGCGATCTCGTCGATCTCGGCGATGGTGCAGCTGGTCGAGGGCGGCATCGGCGTCGCGACGCTGCCGCTCGCGGCCGTGCTGCGGCTCGCCGAGCGCCTGCCGATCAAGCCGCTGGCCTGCGAGGTGCCGCTGCTCCCCTTGCCGGTGCATGCGAGCTGGCGCGACGACCCGACCTCGTCGGTCGCGATCGACGTGCTGGACGCCGTGTTCGACTACATCGGCGTGCCGAAGACCGGAGCGAAGGCTCCCCGAAAGCGCACCAAGAATGGGTGAAAACCCCAACTTGGAACATCGAAAAAATCGATGAGCTGAGCGAAAAATTTCTTGTTTGCGGCGACTGCCTGAGGACCACAAAATCCGCCCGAGTCATCAAGCCGTCACGTCGTCAGGGCCTTTGATCCCGAGCGGAAGGCACGTGTGATCGCGGTCGATGAAATTCCTCGCAACTCAATGGAGCCGATGCCATGTTTGCAGAAGAGCAATCACACCTCGTGCCGATGCCCTCGATCCATTCTCTTGAATCCACGGTCGACGGAGCGGCCTCAGGAGCATGCGATTGCCCTTCGCTGCTGGTGTCGCTGCTCGTTGTTGGTGGGCTTCTCGCAGCGAGGCGACGGGAATCTCGATCCTTGAGATCGAGGGCCGATGTACTGAGGTCGGTGGCGGCAGTCATTGCAGGTATTCCGATGGCTGCCCTCGCCGTTGCGCTGCATGCAGGCCCAAATTCGTCGCCGGAGGACTTGGCGGCCAACGCAGAGCGCCAGTGCCATACCCGATAGGCCTGTCAGATCAACTCAGGGGATCGCGATGCAGTACGGATCAGACCAGCAAGGAGCATTTGCCGCAGAAGGCACAGCCTCCTCTTCTGGATACTCGGACCTCATGGCCAGAGCGAAGCGCCGAGCGGATGATGTCAAGTCGCAGTTCTCGGCTGCCCAGCAGGCTCGCGCCGAGATCCGGGCGGCACGCTGGTCGTCACACACCAGCGGCTTGGCCGACGATCACGTGCAGGGCAACCTGGTGATCCTGCCGCAGGACTTGGCCGGCGACTTCTTGCGGTACTGCCAACGAAATCCGAAGCCATGCCCGGTGCTGGCGGTTTCTGAGCCAGGGGACCCGATGCTGCCGACGCTGGGGACCGACATTGATATCCGCACCGATGTTCCGCGCTACCGCGTGTGGCGCCGCGGAGAGCTGGTCGACGAGGTGAGCGATATCGAGGCGCTGTGGCGTGACGACCTGGTCAGCTTCGTGATCGGCTGCTCGTTCTCGTTCGAGCAGGCGCTTCTGGAGGCTGGATTGCCATTGCGCCATGTCGCGCAGAAGCGCAACGTGGCCATGTACCGCACCAACATCGAAACGGAGCCGGCTGGACCTTTCCACGGACCCATGGTGGTGTCGATGCGCCCGTTCCGGGCAGCCGATGCCATCCGAGCGGTACAGGTCACATCGCGATTCCCATCCGTCCACGGCGCACCGGTTCATATCGGAGATCCTCGGCAGATCGGCATTGCCGACCTCGACCGCCCGGACTATGGCGACGCCGTGGAGGTGATGCCCGACGAATTGCCGGTATTCTGGGCCTGCGGTGTCACGCCGCAGGCGGCCATCACCCAGGCCAAGCCCGAATTCAGCATCACGCACGCACCCGGTGCCATGTTGATCACCGATCTGCTCAACGCGCAGCTCGCCAGTTTTTGATGCCTGTCCAAGCCTCCGAGCGCTTGTTGCGCTTGCGGAGCCGCGCATCCCTCTCATGAACCATCCATTTCATCAGGAGCATTCCATGCAGCATTTCGAGAACCGCAGGTCCGTGATTCAGGCGCTGGGCGCCAGTCTGCTGGGCCTGTTCGGCACCGGCGCACGCGCCCAGTCGGCCGACGTGAAGATCGGCGTGATCTACCCGCTGACCGGCCCGGCCGCGTCGACCGGCGCCGAGCTGAAGAACGCGCTGGAGCTGGCCGCCGACATCATCAACAACGGGGCGAAAGGAATTGCCGACCTGCCGTTCGCCGCCGGTGGCGGCCTGCCGAAGCTGAAGGGCGCGAAGATCAAGCTGGTGTTCGCCGACCACCAGGGCAACCCGCAGACCGGCGCGACCGAGGCCGAGCGGCTGATCACGCAGGAAAAGGTCGTCGCGCTCGTCGGCGCCTACAACAGCAACGTCACCGCCACCGCGAGCCAGGTGGCCGAGCGCTATGGCGTGCCCTTCCTGAACCCCGAGTCGTCGTCGGCCTCGCTGACGGCGCGCAACTTCAAGTGGTTCTTCCGCACCACGCCGCACGACGACCTGTTCGTGCACAACTTCTTCGACTTCCTGAAGGAGCTGGAGGCGAAGAAGAACTTCAAGATCGGCGCGATCGCGACCTTCAACGAGAACACGCTGTGGGGCAACGAGACCACCAAGCTGCAGGCGAAGCTGGCCCCCGAGAAGGGCTACAACCTGATCAAGCAGGTCACCTACCCGGCCAAGAGCACGCAGCTCACGTCGGAAGTGCAGACGCTGAAGGCGGCCAACCCGTCGCTGGTGATGCAGTCGTCGTACCTGGGTGACGCGCTGCTGTCGATGAAGACCTACAAGGAACTGGGCTTCTCGCCGGACATGATCCTCGCGAACAACGCCGGCTTCACCGACACCGAGTTCATCAAGACGCTGGGCAAGGATGCCGAGTACGTGATCACGCGCGAGGTGTGGGCGTTGGACCTCGCCACGCGCAACCCGCTGATCAAGCAGGTCAACGACCTGTTCCTCGCGCGCTACAAGGCCAACTTCACCGGCAACTCGTCGCGCACCTTCACCGGGCTGATGGTGCTGGCCGATGCGATCAACCGCGCCGCCTCCACCGAGCCGGAAGCGATCCGCAAGGCCCTGTCGGAAACCGACCTGCGCGCCGAGAATCTGATCATGCCGTGGAAGGGCGTCAAGTTCGACAGCACCGGCCAGAACACGCTGGGCCGCGGCATCCTGGTGCAGATCATCGACGGCAAGTACAACACGGTGTACCCGTTCAACCTGGCGACGCGCGAGGTGACGTGGCCGATGCCGAAGTGGGACCAGCGCAAGTAACCAGGCCCACGGGACGTCCATCATGACCGCAGAAATCCTGCTCCAGACCCTCGCGTCCGGCGTGTTGATCGGCTTGATCTATGCGTTGGTCGCGATCGGCCTCACGATGATCTTCGGCGTGATGGACATCGTGAACTTCGCGCACGGCGAGTTCCTGATGCTCGGCATGTACGCGAGCTTCTGGCTGTTCGCGCTGTTCGCGCTCGACCCGCTGCTGACGCTGCCGCTCACGGTGCTGATGCTGTTCGCGTTCGGCATGCTGCTGTACAAGCTGGTGATCCGCCGTATCACCGACGCGCCGATGCTGAGCCAGATCTTCACCACCTTCGGGCTGATGATCCTGCTGCGCGGCGTCGCGCAGTTCCTGTGGAAGCCCGACTTCCGCTCGATCGAGGGTTCGTGGGTCAGCGGCAGCGTCAAGCTGGCCGGCATCCAGCTCGGCCGGCCGCAGCTGGTGGCCGGGCTCGGCGCGATTGTCGTCACCGCGCTGGTGCACTTCTTCCTGACGCGCACCCGGCTCGGGGCAGCGCTCGAAGCCACCGCCGCCGACAAGGAGGCCGCGCAGTTGATGGGCATCGATTCGCACCGCATGTTCGCGCTCGCCTGGGGCATCGGCGCGGCCTGCGCCGGCGCGGCCGGGGTGCTGCTCGCGACCTTCTTCCCGATCTTCCCGGAGGTCGGCGCCAACTTCATCCTGCTCGCCTTCGTCGTCGTCAACCTCGGCGGCTTCGGCAGCGTGACCGGCGCGTTCTGGGCCGGCATCCTGGTCGGCGTGATCGAGGTGATGGGCGGCTTGCTGCTCGGGCCGCAGTACAAGACCGCCGTCGTGCTGGTGCTGTTCCTCGCGGTGTTGATGTTCCGGCCGCAGGGCCTGATGGGGAAAGCATGAAGCCATCTACGAAGACCCTCGCACTCATGGCGCTGGCGGCCGCCGCCGTCCTGCTGCCGTTCGTCACGCACAGCCCCTCGCACTTGAACCTCGCGATCCTGGTGCTGATGGCCGCGCAGCTCGGCGTCGCGTGGAACTTGCTCGGCGGCTACGCCGGCCAGGTCTCGCTCGGCCACGCGGCGTTCTACGGGCTCGGCGCCTACACCTCGACGCTGCTGCTGCTGAACTTCGGCGTCAACCCGTGGCTCGGCATGCTGCTCGGTGGCGTGGTCGCGGCGCTGCTGAGCCTCGGCTTCGGCTGGTCGTGCTTCCGGCTGAAGGGCCACTACTTCGCGATGGCGACGATCGCGGTCGCCGAGATCGTGCAGATCGTGTTCACCAACTGGGAATACGCCGGCAGCGCGGTCGGCCTGACGATCCCGATGGACCAGCGGGGCTGGGCCACGATGGTGTTCGCCGACAAGGCGCCGTACTACTGGATCGCGCTCGGGCTGCTGACGCTGACGCTGGGGGCCACCTGGGCGGTGGAGCGCAGCCACATCGGCTACTACCTGCGGGCCATCAAGGACGAGCCCGATGCTGCGCGCAGCATCGGCATCGACATCGCGCGCTACAAGCAGGTGGCGCTGTCGCTCAGCGCGTTCTTCACCGCGCTCGGCGGCAGCCTGTACGCGCAGAAGGAGCTGTACATCGACCCGGGCTCGGTGCTGAGCACCGCGCTGTCGATCAAGATGGCGCTGGTGTCCATCCTCGGCGGCGTCGGCACGCTGTTCGGGCCGGTGGTCGGCTCGGTGGTGCTGACGACGATCGAAGAGTTCACGCGCGCCAGCTTCGGCGGCACCGGCCGCGGCACCGACACCATCATCTACGCGGCGCTGATCGTCGGCATCGCGGTGTTCTACCCGAGCGGGCTGATCGGCTGGTTCCGCGAATGGCGGCAGCGGCGCCGCGCCCGCGCGGCCGAAGCCGCCAAGGTGGAGGTGGCGCTGTGAGTCTGCTCGAACTTCAAGGCGTCTCGAAGCGCTTCGGCGGCCTGATGGCCAACCAGGAGGTCTCGTTCAGCGTCGATGCCGGCCAGATCGTCGGGCTGATCGGCCCGAACGGCGCCGGCAAGACGACCGCGTTCAACTGCGTCGCCGGCTTCTACACGCCAAGCGCCGGAGAGATCCGGCTCGACGGCCAACTGATCTCCGGCCTGCCACCCGAAGCCTGCGCGCGAGCCGGCGTCGGCCGCACCTTCCAGGTCGCGCGCACCTTCACCAGCATGACGGCCTGCGAGAACGTGATGGCCGGCGCGCTGATGCGCAAGCGCCGCGTCTCGGCGGCGCGTGCCGAGGCGCTGCAGTGGCTGGCCTTCGTCAACCTCGATCAATTCGCCGACAAGCCCGCCGGCAGCATGACGATCAGCGAGCAGCGCCGCCTGGCGGTGGCGCGCGCGCTGGCCATCGCACCGAAGCTGCTGTTGATGGACGAGGTGATGGCCGGCCTGAACCCGTCGGAGGTGCGCGAGATGGTCAAGGTGGTGCTGAACATCCGCGAGCGCGGCATCGCCTGCCTGATCGTCGAGCACGTGCTCGAAGGCATCATGCCGATCGCCGACAGGATTGTCGTGCTCGACCGTGGCGTGAAGATCGCCGACGGCACGCCGGCCGAGGTCTCGCGCGACCCGCACGTGATCCACGCCTACCTGGGAGACGAGTGATGCTGCAGGTTTCCAACTTGCGCGTCAGCTACGGCGGCGTGCTGGCCTTGTCTGACGTCAGCCTCGAGGTGCCGCAGGGCAGGATCGTCGCGCTGGTCGGCGGCAACGGCAACGGCAAGTCGACCACGCTGCGCGCGATCGCCGGCCTCAACAATGTCGATGCCGGCAGCGTGCGCTTCGATGGCCGTCTGGTGCACGAGCTGCCGGCCCACCGGCGGGTGCCGCTCGGCCTGTCGCTGGTGCCCGAAGGCCGCCGGCTGTTCCCGCGCCTGACGGTGCGGCGCAACCTGGAGCTCGGCGCCTTCACCCGCACCGATGCGCACGAGATGGCGGCCGGCATCGACGAGATGTTCACGCTGTTCCCGATCCTGAAGGAGCGCGAGACGCAACTGGCCGGCACGATGAGCGGCGGCGAGCAGCAGATGCTCGCGATTGCACGCGGCCTGATGGCGAAGCCGAAGCTGCTGATGCTGGACGAGCCGTCGTGGGGCATTGCGCCGAAGTTCGTCGCGAAGGTGCTGGAGGTGATCCAGCGCGTGAACCAGAGCGGCGTGACGATCCTGCTGGTCGAGCAGAATCTGCACAAGGCCTTGTCGATCGCGCACCATGGCTACGTGATCCAGACCGGGCGCATCGTGATGCAGGGCAGTGGCGCCGAGCTGGCGGCCAACGACGACGTCAAGAAGGCCTATCTAGGGTTGTGATGATCCCCGGCACGGGACACAGGAAGGATTCCATGCAAGCTCAAGTTCAAGGCACCGACCGCTGGCAGTTCTGGATCGACCGCGGCGGCACGTTCACCGACGTGGTCGCGAAGCGCCCCGACGGCGTGCTGGTCACCCACAAGCTGCTCAGCGAGAACCCCGAGCAGTACCGCGATGCCGCGGTCGCCGGCATCCGCCACCTGCTCGGCCTGAAGCCGGGTGAGCCGTTTCCGGCCGAGCGCGTCGAGTGCGTGAAGATGGGCACCACGGTGGCCACCAACGCGCTGCTCGAACGCAAGGGCGAGCCGACGCTGCTGGTCACGACCAGGGGCTTTCGCGATGCGCTGCGCATCGCGTATCAAGACCGCCCGCGCATCTTCGATTGCCACATCCAGCTGCCCGAACTCTTGTACAGCCGCGTGATCGAGGCGCGCGAACGCGTCGGCGCGAAGGGCGAGCTGATCGAGGCGCTCGACGAGGCGCAGCTGCAGGTCGACCTGCAGGCCGCCTACGACGCCGGGCTGCGCAGCGTCGCGATCGTCTTCATGCACGGCTACCGCTTCACCGGGCATGAGCTGGCTGCCAAGGCGATCGCTCAGCGCATCGGCTTTCCGCAGATCAGCGTTTCGCACGAGGTCAGCCCGCTGATGAAGCTGGTCGGCCGCGGCGACACCACGGTGGTCGACGCCTACCTGTCGCCGATCCTGCGCCGCTATGTGGAGCAGGTCGCGAGCGAGATGCCGGGCGTGAAGCTGTTCTTCATGCAGTCGTCCGGCGGGCTGACCGATGCACATGCCTTCCAGGGCAAGGACGCGATCCTGTCCGGCCCGGCCGGCGGCATCGTCGGCATGGTGCGCACCGCGCAGCTCGGGCTGTCGCCGCTGGGCTTGCAGCGCGATGACCTGCCGGCCGGGGCGAACGGCAACGCCGCAGCCGTCGACGTGAAGGTGATCGGCTTCGACATGGGCGGCACCTCCACCGACGTGAGCCACTTCGCCGGCGAATTCGAGCGCGCGTTCGAGACGCAGGTGGCCGGCGTGCGCATGCGCGCGCCGATGATGAGCATCCACACGGTCGCAGCCGGCGGCGGCTCGATCCTCAGCTTCGACGGCGCGCGCTTCCGCGCCGGGCCGGAGAGTGCCGGCGCGAACCCGGGCCCGGCCTGCTACCGCCGCGGCGGTCCGCTCGCGGTGACCGATGCGAACGTGATGCTCGGCAAGATCCAGCCGGCGCATTTCCCGAAGGTGTTCGGCCCGAACGCCGACCAGTCGCTCGATCGCGAGGTGGTCGTGCGCAAGTTCACCGAGATGGCGGCCGAGATCGAGCGCGCAACCGGCGTCAAGCGCTCGCCGGAGGAAGTGGCCGAGGGCTTCATCGACATCGCGGTCGGCGCGATGGGCAATGCGATCAAGAAGATCTCGGTGGCGCGCGGCTACGACGTGACGCGCTACGCGCTGCAGTGCTTCGGTGGCGCCGGCGGGCAGCACGCCTGCCGCGTGGCCGATGCGTTGGGCATGAACCGGGTGTTTGCGCACCCGCTGGCCGGCGTGCTGTCGGCTTACGGCATGGGGCTGGCCGACCAGGCGGTGCTGCGCGAGCGAGCCGTGGAACTGCCGCTGGCCGGTGCGATGCCGGCGGTGGCCGAGGTGCTCGATGCGCTGGCCGCCGAGACCGAGGGCGAGCTGAAGCGCCAAGGCACCAGCAGCGCCGCGGTGACGGTGCTGCGCCGCGTGCACGTGCGCTACGAGGGCACCGATTCGGCGCTGGTGGTGCCGTTCGGCACGCCGGAGGCCATCCAGGCCGCCTTCGAGGCCGCGTACCGCCGGCGTTTCGCGTTCCTGATGAGCGAGCGCCGGCTGGTGATCGAGGCGGTGTCGGTCGAGGCGATCGGCGCCGGCGATGCGCCGGTCGAACCGCGCCACGCGCTGGCCGCGAGCGGCGCGGCGCCGGTGCGCGAGACGGTGCAGCTGTTCAGCGGCGGCCGCTGGTGGGATGCGGCGCTGGTGGTGCGCGAGGACGCGCTGCCCGGCCACACCATCGACGGGCCGGCCGTCATCGCCGAGAAGACCGCGACCACCGTCGTCGAGCCCGGCTGGCGCGCGCGCGTCACCGCCTACGACCACCTGCTGCTCGACCGCGTGCAGCCGCGCGAGGCGAGGCGCGCGATCGGCACCACGGTGGATCCGGTGATGCTGGAGGTGTTCAACAACCTGTTCATGAACATCGCCGAGCAGATGGGGCTGCAGCTGCAGAACACCGCGTACTCGGTGAACATCAAGGAGCGGCTCGACTTCAGCTGCGCGCTGTTCGATGCCGACGGCAACCTGATCGCCAACGCGCCGCACATGCCGGTGCACCTGGGCTCGATGAGCGAGTCGATCAAGACAGTGATCCAGGGAAATGCCGGGCGCATGCAGCCCGGCGATGTCTTCGTGCTGAACGACCCGTACCACGGCGGCACGCACCTGCCCGACGTGACGGTGGTGACGCCCGTCTACCAAGGCGACGTGGCCGGCGAGAAGCCGCTGTTCTACGTCGGCTCGCGCGGCCACCATGCCGACATCGGCGGCATCACGCCGGGCTCGATGCCGCCGTTCTCGACGCGCATCGAAGAAGAGGGCGTGCAGATCGACAACGTCAAGCTGGTCGAGGCCGGCGTGCTGCGCGAGGCCGAGATGCTGGCGCTGCTGAAGAGCGGCGCGCACCCCTCGCGCAACCCGCAGCAGAACATCGCCGACCTGAAGGCGCAGATCGCAGCCAACGAGAAGGGCGTGCAGGAGCTGCGCAAGATGGTGCAGCAGTTCGGGCTCGACGTGGTGCAGGCCTACATGCGCCATGTGCAGGACAACGCCGAGGAATCGGTGCGCCGCGTGATCACGCGGCTGAAGGACGGCACGTTCACGCTGCCGCTGGACAACGGCGCGCGCATCAGCGTGGCCATCCGGGTGAACGAGCAGGCGCGCAGCGCGGTGATCGACTTCACCGGCACCTCGGCCCAGCTGACGAACAACTTCAACGCGCCGCGCGCGGTCTGCATGGCCGCGGTGCTGTACGTGTTCCGCACGCTGGTCAACGACGACATCCCGCTGAACGCCGGCTGCTTGAAGCCGCTGCAGGTGATCATTCCCGAGGGCTCGATGCTGAACCCGAACCCGCCGGCCTCGGTGGTGGCGGGTAACGTCGAGACTTCGACCTGCATCACCAACGCGCTGTACGGCGCGCTCGGCGTGATGGCGGCCGGCCAGTGCACGATGAACAACTTCACCTTCGGCAACGCGACCTACCAGTACTACGAGACGATCTCGGGCGGTTCGGGCGCCGGGCCGGATTTCGACGGCACCTCGGTCGTGCAGACGCACATGACGAACTCGCGGCTCACCGACCCGGAGGTGCTCGAGTTCCGCTTCCCGGTGCGGCTGGACAGCTACGAGATCCGCCCCGGCTCGGGCGGTGCCGGGCGCCACCGCGGCGGCGACGGCGGCGTGCGGCGCGTGCGCTTCCTCGAGCCGATGACGGCCTCGATCCTGTCGAACGGGCGGCATGCCGGCGCGTTCGGCATGGCCGGCGGCTCGGCCGGCCGGCCGGGCATCAACCGGGTCGAGCGGGCCGACGGGCAGGTCGAGACGCTGGACCACATCGGCTCGGTGCCGATGGGGCCGGGCGACGTGTTCGTGATCGAAACGCCGGGCGGTGGGGGCTACGGGGCCGCCTGAGGGCAAGATGCAAACGATGTCAGTACAGATGGACCGGTGTGACCGGGTCGGGAAGGGCGTGAACGCTCCCTACACTTCGCACCGCTCGGCCTATCCCTCCCTCCGGCCGAGCAGTCCGGCCCTCTCCTCCCTTCGGCCGGACCTTCGGGCCCGCTGCTGCAACAGTCCCCCCCTTGCCGGCGGGCCCATTCTTTTTTCTCCCCCTCGATGTTCTTGCTGAAGCTGGCACTGGTCTGCGCGGTCGTGCTGGCCGCGAGCTTCGCCGCGAAGCGCTTCGGCCATGGGGTCGCGGGCACCTTGTCGGGGTTGCCGATGATTGCCGGGCCGATCATGGGTTTCGTGCTGCTGCAGGCGCCGCTGTCGCAGGCGCATGCGATCGCGGTGGCGACCCTGGTCGCCTACCCGGCGATGGTGTCGCACATGGTGGCGTTCGCGCATGCCGTGCGGCGCTGGCCGTGGTGGGTGTCGCTGATCGCGGCGAATGCGGTGTTCCTCGCGGTCGGCAGTTTGCTGGTGTGGATCGAGTTGCCGCTGCCGGCCGCCTGCGTGCTGGCCGCGCTCGCGCCGTGGGCCGGGCTGCGACTGATGCCGACGCACCGCCGCGAGCGCACGGTGCTGCACATCCCGCCGATCGAACTGGCGTTGCGCGTGGCGGCGGCCGCGGCGCTGGCGGCCGCGATCATGGGCGGCGCCCCGGTGTTCCCGGCAGCGCTCAGCGGGCTGCTGCTCGCGCTGCCGATCACCGGCAACGTGTTGCCGTGCTTCACGCGGGTGCGGCATGGGGCCGACGCGACGATCGAGCTGCTGGCCGGCTTCGTGCGCGGCATGGTCGGCTTCGGCGCGTTCTTCATCGTGCTCGCGCTGGCGCTGCCGGCGCTCGGGGCCGGCCTGTCTTATGCGGCGGCGTGGGGGCTGGTGCTGGTGGTTGCGTGGGGGCTGCAGCGGCGCCGCAGCACGCTGACGGTGCCGCCTGCCGCGCCCGATTGACGCTGCAAACCTCGCCCTGAGGGCACCGGGCGTTACACCGCGTCGGGCCGACCCGCGTTGACACCGCCCCGCCGGCGCTGTAAAAAGAGCGCATGTTCTACATGATGTAAAAATAGAACATACGTTCAAAGACAAGGTGCAGCGCAGGCCACGCAGCCACCGCATGTGCCGGGCAGGAGACAAGCATGACCCGTTCATTCCGAGCCGGTGCGCCGCGGTGCGCCTCGCTGATTGGTGCGCTGTTGCTGGCAGCCTGTGGTGGCGGTGGCAACGACCCCGCGCCGACGCCATCGACTGCCGACGCCGCCGCGCCGCCCACCGAGCGCACCGCCGCGGTGGCCGCACCCGGCGCCGGCCAGTGGACGCCGCTGATCCCGCTGTCGATGGTGACGCCATCGGCCGCGCTGCTGCCGAACGGCAAGGTGATGCTGTGGGCCTCGTCCGACCGCTTCACCGACGGCGCGCCCAGCGGCCAGACCTACACGACGCTGTTCGACCCGGCCACGCAGACCGCCGGCGAGACGCTGGTCACGCAGACCGGCCACGACATGTTCTGCACCGGCACGACCAACCTGCCGGACGGGCGCATCCTCGTCAACGGCGGCAAGGACAGCGCCAAGACCACCATCTACGACCCGGTGGCCAACGCCTGGAGCACCGGCGCGACGATGACGATCCCGCGTGGCTACAACGCCAACACCATCCTCGCCGACGGCTCGGTCTTCACGCTCGGCGGCTCGTGGAGCGGCGGGCGCGGCAACAAGCACGGCGAGCGCTGGACCGCCGCCGGCGGCTGGGCGCGGCTCAACGGCGTGCCGGTGGATGCAGCGCTCGGCAACGACCCCGATTTCGCGTTCCGCGCCGACAACCACATGTGGCTGTTCCCCGCGCCGAACGGCAAGGTGCTGCACGCCGGCCCGGCCGCCAACATGAACTGGATCGACACCCAGGCGAACGGTGGCACCGGCAGCATCACCCCCGCCGGCACGCGCGGCGACGATGCGTACAGCCAGAGCGGCAACGCGGTGATGTACGACATCGGGAAGATCCTGAAGGTCGGCGGCGCGCCGGCCTACGAAGGGCAGAACGCCAACAACCGCGCCTACGTGATCGACGTGAACGCCGGCGTCTCGGTGCGCAAGGTCGCGCCGATGGCGTACTCGCGCATCTTCAGCAACGGCGTCGTGCTGCCTAACGGGCAGGTGCTGGTGATTGGCGGCCACAGCTTCGGCCACCCGTGGTCCGACGACAACTCGGCGCTGGTGCCCGAGCTGTGGAACCCGGCCACCGAAACCTTCGTGCCGCTGCCGCCGATCGGCGTGCCGCGCAACTACCACAGCATCGCGCTGCTGCTGCCCGACGCCCGCGTGCTGACGGCCGGCAGCGGCCTGTGCGGCAGCTGCTCGACCAACCATGCGAACGCGCAGATCCTGACGCCGCATTACCTGCTGAACGACGACGGCACCGCCGCGACCCGCCCGGCGATCGGCACCGCACCGGCCACCGCGACGCAGGGCACCAACATCGCGGTGACGACAAACGCCGCGATCGCGCAGTTCTCGCTGGTGCGCGTGGGCTCGACCACGCACACCGTCAACAACGACCAGCGCCGCATCCCGCTGCAGTTCACGACCACCGGCACCAACGCGTACTCGCTCGCGCTGCCGTCGAACCCCGGCGTGCTGCTGCCCGGCTACTACATGCTGTTCGCGATGAACGCGGCCGGCACGCCGTCGGTCTCGAAGATGATCCGCATCGGCAGCGACGCCGCGCCGAAGCTGGTGAACCCCGGCACGCAGAGCAGCATCAGCGGCAGCGCGGTGAGCCTGGCGCTGGCCGCCACCACGCCGACCGGCACGCTGACCTGGTCGGCCACCGGGCTGCCGCCGGGCCTGTCGCTCAACACCACCACCGGCGCGATCACCGGCACGCCGACCACGGTGGGCCAGTACGTCGTCACGGTCAGCACGCGCAACGACGTGGCAGCCAGCAGCACGATGCTCGCGTGGAACGTCACGCCGGTGCTCGGCGCGACGGTGCAGTACGTGATGCTGGAGGCGGTGTCGGAGCAGGGCGGCAACGCCTGGACCTCGATGGCCGAGTTCAACCTGCTCGACCGGGCCGGCGCGGTGATCCCGCGCACCGGCTGGGCGGTGCAGGTCGACAGCCAGGAGGCGGCAAGCGGGCAGAACTCCGGCGCCGCCGCGATCGACGGCGATGCCGCAACCTTCTGGCACACCAAGTACACCGGCGGCAACGCGCCGCTGCCGCACCGCTTCATCGTCAACCTCGGCGCGGCGCGTGGCATCGGCGGCTTCAAGTACCTGCCGCGGCCGGTCGCGGGCGGGTTGAACGGCATCATCGCCGGCTACAACTTCTACATCGGCAACGACGGCGTCAACTGGTCGCTGCTGAAGAGCGGCAACTTCAACGACTTCCCGGACCGCAGTTCGGAGAAGACGGTGACGGTCGACCGCGCACCGTCCATCGCGCCGATCGCGAACCGCAACAACCTGGTCGGCCAGGCGGTGTCGTTCGGCGTCAGCGCCGGCGATCCGGATGGCGATGCGCTCACGTACTCGGCCACCGGACTGCCGAACGGCCTGTCGATCAACGCGACGAGCGGGCTGATCAGCGGCAGCGTGACCACCGTCGGCAACTTCGCGGTGACGGTCGGCGTCAACGACGGACACGGCGGCACCGCGAGCGCGGCGTTCGGCTGGAACGTCAGCGCGGCGGCCTTCGTGATCGACCCGGTCGCCGCGGCGCCGGTGGCGTCGGGCGGCAGCGTGAGCTTCAACGTCGCGTCGAACGGCGGCAGCGGCACGCGCTACCGCTGGACCTTCGGCGACGGCACGGCGCAGACGGCGTACTCCACCGCGACGTCGATCGCCCACACCTACGCCTCGCCGGGCCTGTACAACGTGACGGTCGAGGCGATCGACGCGAACAACGTCGTGACCTCGCGCACCTTCAAGCAGGCTGTCTATGCGGCGGCGACCGCGGCACGCCCGACCTCGTCGTCGGCGATCGCGCTGGAGCCCACCGCGACGCCGCGCGTGTGGCTGGTCAACCAGGACAACGACAGCGTCAGCGTCTTCAACGGCAGCACGAATGCGCGGGTCGCCGAGATCGCGGTCGGCACGCGGCCGCGCAGCGTGGCGCGTGCCCCCGACGGCCGCATGTGGGTCGTCAACAAGGGCGACGCGACGATCAGCATCGTCAACGCAAGCACGCTGGCGGTCGCGCAGACGCTGGCCTTGCCGCGCGCGTCGCAGCCGTTCGGGCTGGCGTTCGCGCCGGATGGCAGCGCGGCCTATGTTGCGCTGGAGGGCACCGGCCAGTTGCTGAAGCTGAACGTGTCGACCGGCGCGACGCTCGGCAGCGTGGCGGTCGGCGCGAACCCGCGGCATGTGGCGGTCACGGCGGCGAGCGACCGCGTGCTGGTGTCGCGCTTCATCTCGCCGGCGCTGCCGGGCGAGGGCACGGCCGCCGTGCAGACGGCCGTGAGCGGTGTCAAGAAGGGCGGCGAGGTGGTCGTCGTGACGGCAGCGCTGGTGGTGGAGCGCACCGTCGTGCTGCAGCACAGCGACAAGCCCGACAGCCTGCTGCAGGGCCGGGGCATCCCGAACTACCTGGCGCCGGCGGTGATCTCGCCGGACGGCGCGAGCGCGTGGGTGCCGGCCAAGCAGGACAACCTGCTGCGCGGCACGCTGCGCGACGGCAACAACCTCGACTTCCAGAACACGGTGCGCGCGATCAGCTCGCGCATCGACCTGGTCGGCTGGGCGGAGGACTACGCGGCGCGCATCGACCACGACAACTCCGGCGTCGGCAGCGGCGCGGCGTTCCACCCGACCGGGGCCTACCTGTTCGTCGCACTGGAGACCAGTCGCGAGGTGGCGGTGGTCGACCCGGTCGGCAAGGCCGAGATCTACCGCTTCCCGGTCGGGCGCGCGCCGCAGGCGGTGGCGGTGTCGGCCGACGGGCTGAAGCTGTACGTCAACAACTTCATGGACCGCACGCTCGGGGTGTATGACCTGGCGCGCCTCGTGAACTTCGGCGAGCTGAACCTGCCGCTGCTGGCGAATGCCGGCGCCGTCGGCACCGAGAAGCTCGCGGCCACCGTGCTGACGGGCAAGAAGCTGTTCTACGACGCAGCCGACACGCGGCTGGCGCGCGATGCCTACATGAGCTGCGCGTCGTGCCACAACGACGGCGGGCAGGACGGCCGCACCTGGGACTTCACCGGCCTGGGCGAAGGCCTGCGCAACACCATCTCGCTGCGCGGGCATGCCGGCGCGCAGGGCAACCAGCACTGGACCGGCAACTTCGACGAGATCCAGGATTTCGAAGGCCAGATCCGCAACTTCGCGCTCGGCACCGGGCTGATGAGCGATGCGCAGTTCAACACCGGCACGCGCTCGCAGCCGCTGGGCGACCGCAAGGCGGGCATCAGCGCCGACCTGGATGCGCTGGCGGCGTACGTCGCGTCGTTGAAGACCAGCGATGCGAGCCCGTACCGCAACGTGAACGGCACGCTGACGGCCGATGCCGTGGCGGGCCAGGCGCTGTTCCGCGGCGCGGGCGGTTGCCTCGCCTGCCACGGCGGCACCGACGTGACCGACAGTGCCGGCGGCGTGCTGCGCAACGTCGGCACGATCAAGGCGTCGTCGGGCAAGCGGCTCGGGCAGACGCTGACCGGGCTGGACACGCCGACGCTGAAGGGCGCGTGGGGGACAGGGCCGTACCTGCACGACGGCTCGGCGGCGACGCTGCTGGACGTGCTGACCACTGCCAATGCGGCCAACCAGCACGGCGCGGCGGGCAGCCTGACGGCGACGCAGCGCACCCAGCTGGTGGCCTACCTGCAGCAGATCGACGACAGCAACGATGCGATCAGCGCGGCGACGATCGGTGGCTTGTCGGTGCTGGACACGGCGAACGCGGTGGACTGGTCGGTGCAGGCCAACCTGCAGGCGAGCGCGCTGCAGTTCGGTGATCGCACCTTCACGATCACCGGGTTGCCGACGGTGCTGTCGGGTTCTCCCTGGTTGCGCACCGCCAACGATTCGAAGACCTTCACCGGCAATCCGACGGTGAGCTTCACGCTGAACCAGCCGGCGGACGTGTACCTGACGGTCGACGACCGCTTCACCGGCGCGTTGGCGTGGATGGCGGGCTGGTCGAACACCGGGCTGAAGATGACGACCGACGAGGGCGGAACGGCGCGCAGCTTCAGCGTGTGGACGAAGAGCTTCCCGGCCGGGACGGTGAACCTGGGGCCGGTGGCGACCGGGGGCAACAGCATGTACAGCGTGGTGGTGCGGTAGGGATGAATCAAGTCGGAGAGGCGCGATGACCGCACACCCCCCGTTCGGACTGAGCCTGTCGAAGGCCCGGTACCCGAACAGGTGGTGGATGGTGATGCTCGCCCTGTGGCCCGCGATCGCCGCAACCGAGCCGGGGCCGAACCTCGGCCGCCAGCTGTACCGCGGCGAGGTCGCGCTGCCAGGCACGATCAGCGGCCATGCGCAACCCCTGCCACCGGTCGCGACGCGCTGCACCAACTGCCACTCCCGCGACAGCGCCGCGCAGGCCGCGTCGGGCGCCGCCTCGTTCGCGCCGCTGCTGACGCGCGATCGCCTGCTGGGCCCCATCGCGCGCCGCGGCGGGCCGCCATCGCGCTACGACGAGGCCTCCTTCTGCCGCCTGCTGCGCAGCGGCATCGACCCGGCCATCATGCTGATCCCGCGCCAGATGCCGCGCTATGCGATCGACGATGCGCAGTGCAAGGCGCTGTGGACCTGGCTGATCGATGGAGGAGAGACATGATGACGACGCGGCGCGAATGGCTTGTCGGCGCGGCCGCCTGCGGACTGCTGTTGCACGAGGCGAGGGCGCACAGCGCCTTCGGCCCGGTGCAACCGGCGTTGTCCGCACCGGATCTCGCAGTGCAGGACATGGCCGGCAAATCGGTGCCGCTTTCCTCGCTGCTCACGGGCCAGGTCACGGCCGTGCAGCTGATGTTCACCGGCTGCAGCGCCACCTGCCCGATCCAGGGCGCGGTGTTCGCCGACGCGCAGGCGCGGCTCGCGAAGGAGAACGCGGGGCTGCGCCTGCTGTCGCTGTCGATCGACCCGCTGGGCGACGACCTGCCGGCGATGCGGGCCTGGCTTGCGAAGTTCGGCGCGCAGTCCACGCGCTGGGCGGCTGCGTTGCCGAAGCTGAAGGATGTCGACCCATTGCTCGACTTCCTGCGCGGCCGCGCGCCGGGCATCGACCGGCACACCGCGCAGGCCTTCGTGTTCGACCGGCAGGCGCGGCTGGTTTATCGCACCGAGGACATGCCGCAGCCGGAGGAGTTGGTGAAGCTGATGCAGAGGGTGGCCGTTCGGGCGTGAGGAAAAGGCCCGTTCGGGTCGAGCGAAAAGTCCCGTTCGGGCTGAGCTCGTCGAAGCCCTGTCCGCGTGTCTCCGTTCGGGCTGAGCCTGTCGAAGCCTGCAACCAGCGCTTCGACAGGCTCAGCCCGAACGGTGCGTGTGCGGCGACCCTTCGACAGGCTCAGGGCGAACGGTGCTGCGCGCTCAGGCCGGCGCGAGCTTCCCCAGATACCCCCGCACGCTCGCATGCGTGCACAGCTCCCCCATCGTCGTCGCATGCATCAGGCGGCTGACCCGGCTCTCGTCCTTGTGCACGAAGATGTAGCGCTCGCAGATGTCGGCCAGGATCTCCATGTGCACCGGCTCGTTCGGGTGCAGACACAGGAACACCAGCTTGCCCTGGCCGCGCAGCTTGCGGAAGAACTCCAGCATGAAGCCGATGTAGCCGTCCTGCGTGTTGAACTGCGGCTCGTCGAACAGGTGCACCACCGCGCGGTCCGCGCCGGCGTGCTCCAGCATGAAGTTCGGCCGGTCGCGCTTGAATGAGCGCACCTGGTAGGACTGGTGGTAGTGCAGCGCCAGCCGGTCGCGCTCGCGGTAGCGCACCTTGTGGATGTCCTGCCCGGCCACCATCACCCGCCCGCCGCTCGGCGCGTTGCCGCCGGTGATCAGCTCGAACATCGTCGTCTTGCCGGCGCCGTTGGCGCCCATCACGCCGATGATGCCGGGGCCGTCGACCTGGAAATCGGCCTCCAGCGAAAACGTCGTCTGCCGGTTCGGCCAGCCGCGCCGGTACTGCTTGCGCAAGCCGTCGACATGAAGAATCGGTACGCCCATCTCGTCAGACTCCCAACAGCTTGCGTTGCAGTGCCGCATCGCCGCGCAGCGCCGCGGCGCTGCCCTCGTGCACGATGCGGCCCTGGTGCATCACGTACGCGCGGTCCGACACCGCCAGCGCACTCTCGACGTTCTGCTCCACCAGCAGCACCGCCACCCCCTCGCGCTTCAGCCGCATGACGGTCGCCATCACGTCCTGCACCACCTTCGGCGCCAGACCCTGGCTCGGCTCGTCGAACAGCACCAGCCCCGGCGAGCCGATCAGCGCGCGCGAGATCGCGACCATCTGCATCTCGCCACCCGACAGGTTTTCGCACTCGCGGCCCATCAAATACTCCATCGCCGAGAAGATCTCGAAGCACTCCTTCTCGCTCCACGCCCGGAAACGCGTCTTCTTGCGCGCGATCGCCAGGTTGCGCGCCACCGTCAGCGTCGGGAAGATGCGCCGGTCGTCCGGCACCCAGCCGATGCCCATGCCGGCGATGCGGTGCGTCGGCACCTGCGTGATGTCGACACCGTCGAAGCGCACGCTGCCGCGCTTCGGCGGCGTGAGCCCGAGGATCGAGCGCAGCGTCGTCGTCTTGCCGGCACCGTTCGGCCCGAGCAGCGACACCACCTCGCCCGGCGCGATGCTCAGCGACACGCCGAACAGCGCCTGCGTCTCGGCGTAGAAGGTCTCGATGCCGTTGATCTCGAGGATCGCCGGCTGCGGTTTCAACACGGCGCTCATGACAAGGTCCCCAGGTTCGAGCGTTGCACCCACGGGTTGTCGCGCAGCTGCGCCGGCGTGCCCTCGGCGATCACCTGGCCCCAGTGGATCACGTTGATCTTGTCGGCCAGGCTGAACAGGAAGCGCATGTCGTGCTCGATGATCACGATGGTCAGCTCGCGCTTCAGCTGTGCGATCAGCTCGGCCACGCGCGCGGTGCCTTCGGCGCCGAGGCCGGCGGTCGGCTCGTCGAGGAACAGCAGCCGCGGGTCGGTCGCGAGTGCCACGCCGATCTCCAGCGCGCGCCGCTCGCCATACGACAACGCGCCGGCCATCGACGAGGCCTTGGCCGCGAGCCCGACCCGGTCGAGCACCGCCAGCGCCAGCTCGCGCCCGCGGCTGAAGCGGCCGAGGTCGCGCCACATCGACAGGCCTTGCTCGCGCACCGCCGGCAGCGCGATCAGCACGTTGTCGATCGTGGTCTCGTCGTCGAACAGGTTCATGATCTGGAACGAGCGCGACAGCCCGCGCCGCGCGATCTGCCGCGGCGACAGGCCGGTGATGTCCTCGCCGGCGAAGCGCACGCTGCCGCGGTCGGGCGTGTAGCGGCCGGTCAGCACGTTGAAGCAGGTCGTCTTGCCGGCACCGTTGGGACCCATGATCCCGGTGAGCTGCTTCTCCTCGAACGACAGCGTGATGCTTTCCAGCACCACCTGGTCGCCGAAGCGCTTGTGCAGTTGATGGGCTTCGAACAGGGCCACGGGTCAGGTCTCCTTCGGGGTGGCGAGTGCGGCGTTGTGCGCCGCCGGGGTGTGCTTGCGGGCCGCGCAGCGCGCGCGCCACGATTGCCAGGCCCCGGCCACGCCGTCGGGCTGGAACAGCACGACCAGCATGAACAGCAGCCCGTACCAGAGCAGCCAGGTCTCGGTGTAGGCGCCCAGCAAGTCTCTCGTCAGGATGAACACCAGCGCGCCGATCACCGGCCCCCAGAAGCTCACCAGGCCGCCGCCGATCAGCACCATCATCACGACGAAGCCGGAGTTGTGCAGGCTCATCACGTTCGGGTAGGCCGATTGCTGCGCCATCGCGAACAGCGCGCCGGCCAGCCCCGCGACCGAGGTCGAGATGATGAAGGCCAGCCACTTGTAGAGCCACACCGGGTGCCCGACGAACGCGGCGCGCATCTCGTTCTGCTTGATGGCCCGCAGGATGCGGCCGAACGGTGAGTGCACCAGCCGCCACAGCGCGGCCAGCACCAGCGCGAACACCACCAGTGCGAAGTAGAAGAAAGCCTCGTTGCTCTTCAGCGAGAGGTCGATGAAGCCGAGCGACAGGTCGGGCCGCTTGATGTTCAGCAGCCCGTCCTCGCCGCCGGTCACGGTGTGCCACTTGCCGGCCACGAACCATGCGAGCTGGCCGAACGCGATCGTCAGCAGCGCGTAGTAGATGCCACGCCGGTGCGAGATGAACGCGCCGACCAGCGCGCCCGCCAGCGCCGCGGCGAGCACCGCGCCGAGCAGGCCGGCGAGCAGCCCGGCCCCGCCGCGCAGCTGCAGCAGCCCGAACGCATACGCGCCGATGCCGAAGTAGGCGCCGTGCCCGAACGACGGCAGCCCGCCATAGCCCAGCAGCAGGTTGTGGCCGAGCGCGAACAGCATCCAGATCATGATTTCCAGCGCCAGGTACTGGTAGAGCCCGACCTGGCTCAACCACAGCGGCGTGCTGGCGAGCACCGCCACCGTGACCAGGAGCGGAAGCGGGGCGATCGGCGCGTGTCGTGTGGTGCTGAGCATGTTGGAACGCTGGACATGAACTGTGATGAACGGTGGACTCGCCGGAATATATGTTCTACAGTTTCTGAGCGCAAGAATGTTTGTTCCTATTGCGACTCGGTGCTTCCCCCTAGACAGTTCAGCCTCATGAGCCAGATCTCGAGCTACGACGAATTGAAGGATGCGATCTCGCACGCCTACCCGGACTTGCCGGCGCAGCTGCAGCGCATCGCGCGCTTCGCGCTGGAGCGCCCGAACGAGCTCGCGCTCGGCACGGTGGCGGTGATCGCCGAGGCCGCGCAGGTGCAGCCGTCGTCGCTGATCCGCTTCGCGAACGCGCTCGGCTTCAACGGCTTCTCGCAGATGCAGCAGGTGTTCCGCGGCCACCTGGTCGAGCGCTCGGGCAGCTACCGCGAGCGCATCAACCAGCAGCGCCGCAGCGGCGACGGCGCGGCCAGCGGCGGCTTCCTGAACCAGTACGTGGCCGAGGCGATCGCCGAGCTCGGCCATCTTGAAGACAGCGTGCGCGCGGCCGACGTGAAGGCCGCCGTGCAGCTGCTGTGCGCGGCGCGCCGGGTGCACGTGCTGGCGCAGCGCCGCGCGTTCCCGGTCGCCAGCTACCTGGCCTATGCGCTGAGCCAGCTCGAGCTGAAGGCCTACCTGCTCGAAGGCCTGGGCGGCATGCTGCGCGAATCGCTGCGCAACATCGCGGCCGACGAGGTGCTGGTCGTCACCAGCTTCCACAGCTACTCGCGCGAGGTGATCGATGCGGCCGAGGCGGCGCAGCAGGCCGGCGTGCCGGTGATCGCGATCACCGACAGCGCGCTGTCGCCGCTGAAGCGGTCGGCCAGCGTGTGCTTCGAGCTCGGCCTGGCGTCTGACCAGGTGTTCCGCTCGCTGGTGGCGCCGCTGTGCCTCGCGCAGGCCATCGTCGTGACGACAGGGCACCGGCTGGCCGAGATCGCCGCAGAGAAAGCCACCGGTCGCCCTGCGCCGAAGCGCCGCACCGCGGCCCGGAGCACGCCCACCCGACCCCGACTTTTCAATGGAGATGCTGCATGAGTGTCAGAGATTCCGCCCCGCCGGCGGCCCGCGCGCTGGACCTGGTCTGCGTCGGGCGGGCCGCCGTCGACCTGTATGGCGAGCAGCTCGGTGCGCGCCTGGAAGACGTGCAGACCTTCGCGAAGTACCTCGGCGGATCGCCGGCCAACACCGCGGTCGGCGCATCGCGGCTGGGCCTGCGCTGCGCGATGCTGAGCCGCGTCGGCGACGAGCACAACGGCCGCTTCGTGCGCGAGACGCTGGCCGCCGAGGGCGTCGACGTGTCGCAGCTGAAGACCGACCCGTCGCGGCTGACCGCGCTGGTCTTCCTCGGCCTGCGCGACCGCGACACCTTCCCGCTGGTGTTCTACCGGGACAACTGCGCCGACATGGGCCTGTGCGAAGACGACGTCGACCCGGCGGTGATCGCCAGTGCCCGCGCGCTGCTGATCTCGGGCACGCACCTGTCGCGGCCCGGCACGCGGGCTGCGTGCCTGCTGGCGATGCGCGCCGCGCGCGCGGCCGGCACGCGCGTCGTGCTCGACATCGACTACCGCCCGGTGCTGTGGGGCCTGACCGCGCCGGGCCTGGGCGAGCAGCGCTACATCGCGTCGGCCCACGTCAGCGCGCAGCTGCAGGAGATCCTGCCGCTGTGCGACCTGGTCGTCGGCACCGAGGAAGAGGTGCACATCGCCGGTGGCAGCGACGACAGCGCGACCGCACTGCGCCGCATCCGCGCGCTCTCGACCGCGCTGATCGTGATGAAGCGCGGGCCGATGGGCTGCGTGGCGTATGACGGTGCGATCCCGGCGCGGCTCGACGACGGCGTCGCCGGCCCGGGCTTCCCGGTCGAGGTGTTCAACGTGCTGGGGGCCGGCGATGCCTTCATGGCCGGGCTGCTGCGCGGCTGGGTGCGCGACGAGCCGCTGCCGCAGGCGCTGCGCTATGCGAATGCCTGTGGCGCCATCGTCGTGTCTCGGCATGGCTGCGCGCCGGCCATGCCCAGCTGGGTCGAGCTGAGCCATTTCCTCGCGCACGGCTCGCGCCACCAGCGGTTGCGCGAGGACGCGAAGCTGGAGCACCTGCACCGCGCGTCGACGCGGCACCGCGCCTGGCCTGGCCTCGCGGTGCTGGCCTTCGACCACCGCTCGCAGTTCGAGGAGATCGCCGCGAAGCACGGCACGCCGCGCGAGCGCATTCCGCAGTTCAAGGCGCTGGTCGCGCGCGCCGCGGCGCAAGGCCATGCGGCAGCCCGTGCGGCGCACCCGCTGCGCCACCCGGGCCAGCCCTTCCCCGAGGCCGGCGTGATCCTCGACGGCCGTTTCGGCGAGCAGATCCTGCCGCCGCTGACCGGCGTCGGCCTGTGGGTGGCGCGGCCGGTCGAGCTGCCCGGCTCGCGGCCGCTGGATTTCGAGGACGGCTGCAACGTCGGCCTCGCGCTTCGGACCTGGCCGCAGGAGCATGTGGTGAAGTGCCTCGTCTACCACCACCCCGACGATGAAGCGGGGCTCGCGGCGCAGCAGGTCGCGAGCGTCGGCCCGCTGGCCCAGGCCTGCAACGCCACCGGCCATGAGCTGCTGCTGGAGGTGATCCCGCCGCGCGGCATGGCGACCGACGACGAGACGCTGGCGCGCGCGCTGCGCCAGTTCTATGCAGCAGGCATTCGGCCCGACTGGTGGAAGCTGCCCCCGCCCGCCAGCGAGGCCGCGTGGCGCCACATCGGGGACGTGATCGCGTCGAACGACCCGCTGTGCCGCGGCGTGCTCCTGCTCGGCATGGAGGCGAGCGAAGCTGCGCTGCGCGAAGGCTTCCGCACAGCGGCTGCGCAGCCGCTGTGCAAGGGCTTCGCGGTCGGCCGCTCGCTGTTCGCCGAGGCCGCGCACGGCTGGTTCGCCGGCACGCTGGACGATGCGGCTGTCGTCGACCAGGTGGCGGCCAGCTACCAGCGGCTGATCGAGTTCTGGACCGAGGCCCGCGCCGAATGCGCGAGCGGCTCGCTCGTCAATTGACCCCAACCAAGGAAACACCATGACTGCAAACAAGAACCCCCGCGTCGGCTTCATCGGCCTAGGCATGATGGGCCACGGCATGGCCAGGAACCTGCTCGCCAAGGGCTTTCCGGTGAGCTTCGTCGCGCACCGCAACCGCGCCAACCTGCAGGACCTGCTCGACGCCGGCGCGAGCGAGCAGCCGTCGCGCGCCGCGGTGGCGGTCGCGAGCGACGTGGTGATCATCTGCGTCACCGGCTCGCCGCAAGTGGAGGAGATCGTCTACGGCAGCGAGGGCCTGCTGGCGGCCGCCGCGAAGGGGCTGACGGTGATCGACACCTCGACCGCCGAGCCGGCGTCCACCGCGCGCATCCGCGCCGACTTCGCGGCGCGCGGCGTCGCCTTCATCGACGCGCCGCTCGCCCGCACCCCGAAGGAGGCCGAGGAGGGCCGGCTGAACACGATGGTCGGCGCCGAGCCGGCCGACTTCGAGCGCGTGCGCCCGGTGCTCGCGGCCTTCTGCGAGAACATCTTCCACGTCGGCCCGCCGGGGCACGGCCATGTGCTGAAGCTGATCAACAACATGCTCGCGATGACGACCGCGGCCGCCATCGCCGAGGCGGTGGCCACCGCCGCGAAGAGCGGGCTGTCGCTGCAGAAGCTGTTCGACGTGATCTCGGCCGGCGGCGTCAACTCCGGCATCTTCCAGATGATGCTGGGCAAGACGCTGCAGGGCGACCTGACCGGGCTGAAGTTCGCGATCGGCAATGCGCAGAAGGACCTGCGCTACTACACCCACCTGACCGAGATGCTGCCGACGACGAGCTTCGTCGCCGAGGCGGCGCACCAGAGCTTCGTGCAGGCCGGCAACCTGGGCCTGGGCGACAAGTTCATCGCGTCGCTGCTGGAGGCGCAAGAGAAGCTGAACAACGTGCAGATCATTCCGCGCTGATCGAGCGCAGGCCTCACACCACAACAACCCTGGAGACAAGCATGGACAAGTCGACGAAAGAAGTTCAGACGATCGATACCGGCGCACCTGATACGGCAAGACGCAGCCTGCTGAAGGCCGGCGCCATCGCCGCGGCCGCGCCGGCCGCCTTCTTCGGCCCGTGGGCGCACAACCGCGTCTGGGCCCAGGCGGCCACGGCCAAGCCGCTGGTCATCGGCCTGACGATGGATGCGTCGGGCCAGTACGGCGCGAGCGGCGGCGAGGAGCGCCTCGGCGCGATGATGGCCATCAAGGAATACAACGACAAGGGCGGCGTGCTGGGCCGGCGCATCGAGGCGCTGCACATGGACACCGAGACCACGCCGGCCTCGGGCTCGCGCATCGCCGAACGGATGATCACGCGCAACGAAGTCGCCTTCCTGGTCGGCGCGCTGCACTCCGGCGTGGCCAACGCGATCTCGCAGGTGGCGCAGAAGTACGGCACGATCTTCCTGAACACCAACTCCAGCTCGCCGACCGAGGCCGGCAAGGACTGCCACCGCGTCAAGTTCGTCTGGGACGGCAACGGCACGAACTTCGCGCACGCGATCGTCAAGAACGCGATCAAGGTGAACGGCAAGAACTGGGTGCTGCTGACCAACGACTACGTGTGGGGCCGCACCACGTCGGCCGCGACGCGCGCGATCGTCGAGGCCAACGGCGGCAAGATCGTCGACGAGCTGCTGGTGCCGCAGAACACCCGCGATTTCTCGTCGTACCTGCTGAAGCTGCAGCAGCTGAAGCCGAATGCGGTGGCCACCGCGATCGGCGGCGACGACATCAAGGCGCTGCGCCAGCAGGTCATCCAGCTGAACCTGCAGAAGAGCATGGCCTGGATCAACAACCAGCAGGACTGGCCCGACGTGTACGGGCTCGGCCCGGAATCGATCTTCGGCGTGTTCGGCACCACCTGGTACTACCGCCTCGACCTGCCGGGCGTGAAGGAATTCGTCGCGGCCTACCAGAAGCAGTTCCCGGGCATGGCGATCAAGGTGCCGGGCAACGTCTATCACAACAGCTACATGGCGACGCGCGAGCTGCTGCGCTGTGTGGAGGAGGCCGGCACCACGCAGAACATCGCGGTGATCAAGAAGCTCGAAGGCCGCAAGATGCCCGCGCGCGACCGGCTGCAGCACTTCGATGCGTGGATGGACCCGGTGACCCACCAGGTGCAGCAGACCATCTACATGGCGAGCTACAACGAGACGCCGGCCGAGAAGGACGACATCTTCAAGATCCTGTCGAACGTGGATCCGAAGGAGGTCGTCGATGCGGACGCGCAGAAGGCCTGCAAGCTCGAGAGCTACGACGCCACGCCTTCGTACCAGCAGTGAGAGGCCGGTGATGCACGCGCACTCACCGAGCCGCCGGCGCCTGGTGCTCGCACCGGGCGCGGCTGCCGTGGCGGGCTTCGCCGGACCCTGGGCCACGCAGCATGCGTGGGCCCAGGCGAAGCAGAAGAAGCCGCTGCTGATCGGGCTGGCCACCGACGACAGCGGGCAGTACGCCGCGAGCGGGCAGGACGAGCAGCTCGGCATGCGCATGGCGATCGCCGAGTTCAACGAGCGCGGCGGCGTGCTGGGGCGGCGCATCGAGACGGTGCACGAGAACACCGCGGGCGACCCGGTGGTCGCGGTCACCGTGGCCGAGAAGATGATCCGCCAGCAGGAGGTGGCGTTCCTGATCGGTGGCGTGCATTCGGGGGTCGCGAGCGCGATGTCGCGCGTGGCGCAGAAGTACGGCTGCGTCTACTTCAACAGCAACTCCAGCTCGCCCAGCGAGGCGGGTGCCGAATGCCACCGCGTCAAGTTCGTCTGGGACGCCAACGGCACCAACTTCTCGACCTCGGTGGTGAAGGGCGCGATGACCGGGTTCGGCCGCCAGTGGGCGCTGGTGACCAGCGACTACCTGTGGGGCCACAACACGGCCAAGGGCATCCGCCGGATCGTCGAGGGCAACGGCGGGCAGATCGTCGAGGAGCTGCTGGTGCCGCAGGGCACGCGCGATTTCGCGCCGGTGCTGGCCAAGCTGCGCCGGCTGAACCCTGGCGTGGTGGCCACCGCGGTGGGGGGCGACGACCAGAAGACGCTGCGCCAGCAGGTGCAGGAAGCCGGCATGGACCGCAGCGTCGGCTGGATCAACAACCAGCAGGACTGGCCGGACGTCTACGGCCTGGGCCGGCAGGCGCTGTTCGGCATCTTCGGCACCACCTGGTACTGGCGGCTCGGGCTGGCCGGCGTGCCGGACTTCGTCGCGCGCTACCGGCAGGCCCATCCGGAGTACCGGCTCAAGGTGCCCGGCAACGTGTTCTTCAACGGCTACATGGCCACGCGCGAGCTGCTGCGCGCGGTCCAGCGCACCGGCACGACGAACAACCTGAAGCTGATCGCGGAGCTGGAGACCCTGCGCGTGCCGGCCGCCGAGCGCATGCAGCACTTCGACGCGTGGATGAACCCGCACACCCACCAGCTGCAGCAGACGGTGTACGTCGCCGCCTACAACTCGATGCCGACCCAGCCCGACGACCTGTTCCGCATCCTCGCGCGCATCCGGCCCGAAGAGGTGCAAGACGCCGAGAGCGCGCAGGCCTGCAAGCTCGAACCGCTGGCGGCAACGCCTTCGTACGAAACCTGAATCCCGAGACACCATGGACACGCTGCTATCGCTCATTCCCCACCTGGCCAACGGCATCACGCTGGGCCTGCTGTTCGCGCTGATCGCGCTCGGCTTCATGCTGATCGTCGGCGTGATGGAAACCATCAACCTGGCGCACGGCTCGCTGTTCGCGCTCGGCATGTACGTCGCGCTGTTCCTGCTGGCACCGAAGCTCGGCTGGTTCCCCGAGGCGCAGGCGGCCTACATGGCGCTGCCGCTGGGCACGCGCTATGGCATCGCGCTGTTCGCTGCGCCGCTGGTGGTCGGGCTGGTCGGGCTGGTGCTCGAGGCCTGCCTGCGCCGCACCTACGGGCGCGACCCGCTTTACGGGCTGCTGCTCACGTTCGGCGCGGCGCTGCTGATCGAGGAGCTGATCCGGCTGACCTGGGGCAGCAACGAGCAGCAGATGCCGCTGCCGCAGGCGATCTCGGGGGCGTTCCTGATGGGCGACCTGATCTATTCGCGCTACCGTGTGTTCGCCAGCGGCTTCGCGATCCTCGCGATCGCGGCGCTGTGGCTGTTCCTGGAGCGCACACCGTATGGCGCGATCATCAAGGCCGGCGCGCACGACAGCGAGATGGTGCGCGCGCTCGGCATCAACCTGTCGCGGCTGCGCTCGGCGGTGTTCGCGCTGGGCGTCGCGCTCGCGGCGCTGGCCGGCGTCGTGATGGCGCCGATCTGGGGCATCCGGCCGCAGGTGGGTGTCGACGCGGTGGTGCCGGCCTTCCTGATCATCGTGCTCGGCGGCGTCGGCTCGCTGTGGGGCGCGGTGATCGCCGGGCTGCTGGTCGGCCTGGTCACCGGTCTCACGGGGGCGTATGCCTCCGAATGGTCGCTGATGTCGATGTACCTGCTGTTCATCGGCGTCGTCACGTTTCGCTCGCGCGGGCTGTTCGGCAAGAAGAGTGTTCTCGATACATGAGCAATACATGAAAACTTCAACCCCTCTGGAAGGCAAGCTCGCGCTGGTGACCGGTGCCGGCGGCACGATGGGCCGCGCGGTGGTCGACGCGCTGCGCGCCGATGGCTGCCGCGTCGCGATGGTCGACCTGTCGCTCGCGTCGATGGAATCGCTCGCGGCGCGCCACGGCGACGCGGTGCTGGCGGTGGCCTGCGACATCTCGCAGGCCGAGTCGGTGCGCGCGGCGCATGCGCAGGTGCGCGAGCGCTTCGGCGAGGTCGACATCCTGGTCAACAACGCCGGCGTGCTGTCGAACAACAAGATCGAGGCCACCTCGATCGCCGAATGGCACCGCGTGCTGGGCGCCAACCTCGACGGCGCGATGCTGTGGTCGCAGGCGGTGGTGCCGGCGATGAAGGCGCGGCGCTGGGGCCGCATCATCAACACCAGCTCGCTGGCCGCGAAGACCGGAGGGCTGACTGCCGGCACGGCGTATTCGGTGTCGAAGGGGGCGATGAGTGCGCTGACCTTCTCGCTGGCACGCGAGCTGGCGGCGCACGGCGTCACCGCGAACGCGATCGCGCCGGCCTACGTGCGCACGCCGATGGTGACCGAGCAGCTGAACGAGGCGCAGCGGCAGGCGCTGCTGCAGCAGATCCCGGTCGGCCGCTTCTGCGAGCCGGAGGAGTTCGCGCATGCCGTCAGCTTTCTTGCATCACCGTTGTCGGGGTTCATCACCGGCGAGGTGCTGGACCAGAACGGCGGACTGTTGATGGATTGACGATGAGCGAAGCAGTGACAGCGTGGGGGCTGGCCGACCTGTTCGGCCTGCAGGGGCGCGTGGCCTACGTGCCGGGCGGCTATGGGGGGATCGGCGAGGCGATCGCACGCGCGCTGGTGGGGGCCGGCGCGCGCGTCGCGGTCTCGGGGCGCAGCGCGGAAAAGGCCGAGAGCCTGGCCGCATCGCTGCGCGCCGGCGGCGGCGACGCGCTGGGCCTCGCGATGGACGCGCATTCGGTCGACAGCGTGCGCGGGTCGGTCGACGCGGTCGCGCGGCATTTCGGCGCGCTCGACCTGCTGGTCAACTGCATCGGCATCCAGCGCGAGGAGCGGCTGGCCGAGGTCAGCGAGGACGCGTTCGACGAGGTCGTGCAGGTCAACCTGAAGGCCGCGATGTTCCTCGCGCAGGCGGCGGCGCGGCACCAGGTCGACGCGGTGGCGGCCGGCCGGGCGCCGGGGCGACAGCTGCACCTGCTGTCGGTGCGCGCGCAGCTGGGCATGCGCGACCGCGGCTACTCGGCGTACTGCGCGACCAAGGGCGCGCTGGTGATGCTGATCAGGCAGCATGCGGTCGAGCTGTCGGCACACGGCATCACCGTCAACGGCATCGCGCCGACGGTGGTGCGCGGCGAGATGGGCGCGCACTGGCTGGCCAACCCGGCGACGCGCGAGCACATCCTCGGGCGCATTCCGCTCGGGAGGGTCGCGGAGCCGCAGGACGTGGCCGGTGCCGCGGTGTTCTTCTGCGGGCCGGGGGCGAGCTTCGTGACGGGGCAGGTGCTGTACCTGGATGGCGGGCTGACGGCAACGCAGTAGATCCGTCGGCAGAGCGTCGAATGATTGTGGTTGCACCGGGCCGGAAAGAACGTTTGTTCATGATAAGTTTCATGGATGACCCGGGCGACGAACTACGAGCAACTGAAGGCCGCGATCGAGGCGGCCTACCCTGAACTTCCGCAGCAGTTGCAGCGCATCGCGCGCTATGCGCTGGACCAGCCGAACGAGCTGGCGCTCGGCACGGTGGCGGCGGTGGCCGAGGCGGCGAAGGTGCAGCCCTCGTCGCTGATCCGTTTCGCGAACGCGCTGGAGTTCAAGGGCTTCTCCGAGATGCAGCAGGTGTTCCGCGGGCACCTGGTCGAGCGCTCGAGCAGCTACCGCGAGCGCATCGACCGGCAGCGCCGCCAGGGGCAGCCGACCGCCAAGGGGGCAGGGCTGCTGAGCCAGTTCGTCACCGAGGCGGTGTCGGAGCTGGGCCAGCTCGAAGAGAGCGTGCGCGCCGCCGACCTCACCGCGGCGATCAAGCTGGTGTGCACCGCGCCGCGGGTGCACGTGCTGGCGCAGCGGCGGGCCTTTCCGGTCGCCTGCTACCTGGCCTACGCGCTGAGCCAGCTCGACCTGCGGGTTCACCTGCTCGACGGCGTGGGCGGCATGCTGAACGAATCGCTGCGCAACCTGGAGCGCGGCGAGCTGCTGATCGCGACCAGCTTCCACAGCTACTCGCAGGAAGTCGTCGACGCGGCCGCGTCGGTGCACGCACGCGGCGTGCGCGTGATCGCGATCACCGACAGCGCGCTGTCGCCGCTGAAGCCGTCGGCGACGGTGTGCTTTGAACTCGGGTTGGCGTCCGACCGGCCGTTCCGCTCGCTGGTCGCGCCGCTGTGCCTGTCGCAGGCGCTGGTGGTGGGGGCGGGGCATCAGCTGGCGGAGGCGGGGAAAGGCGCGAAGGGAACGCGGCCTCGCACCTGAGGGCGTTCGTGGGCCTGCGGCACAGGCCGCTTGCAAATAGTCCCACGATGGGACTATAGTCCGATCTGTGCGCGTGATCAGCAAACAATCGTTGGCGAACTTCTGGCGGAAACACCCGGCATGCAGGGAGGCACTGCAGGCTTGGTACGCAGAAGTCTGTCATGCCGACTGGACCTCGCCCCAAGACATCAAGCGGCGCTACGTGACCGCCAGTTTCGTTGCCAAGAACCGCGTGGTGTTCAACATCAAGGGCAATGACTATCGGCTCGTCGTTGCGGTGGCTTACAGGCTCCGGGCGGTCTACATCAAGTTTGTCGGGACGCACGCACAGTACGATGCGATTGACGTTGTGACGGTGGAGTTGGACCCATGAGCAAAGCAGCAATGACGCTGAGGCCGATCCGCACGGAGGCTGACTACAAGGCAGCGCTGAAGCAGGTCGAACCTTATTTCGATGACGAGCCGAAGCCCGGCAGCGAGGCCGGTGCTCATTTCGACGCGTTGGTGACGCTGATCGAGGCCTATGAGGCCAGGCACTTCCCCATCGCGCCGCCAACCCCCGTCGAGGCGATCAAGTTCCGCATGGAGCAGGCCGGCCTGACGGTCAAGGATCTGGAACCCATCATCGGAAAGTCGAACCGGGTCTACGAAGTCTTCTCCGGCAGGCGCCCGCTGACCTTGTCGATGATCCAGCGGTTGCACGCGCAACTCGGAATCCCTGCTGAAACCCTGATTCAACCGATGCCCAAGTGGGTTGCATAGGCGGCTGCAAGCCTTCTTCGGTCTGACACCGCGCCGATCGGTCATCCACCGGCCGGCCGGTGCACCACCCATCCCGTCCCCGATTGACACCCCTCCTCGTGGCTGTTATAAGAACAAATGTTCTTTGATACTGTTGTGTAGAACGTTCATTCAACAAACGTTCCGCCCGACATCCGCAGCACCGGACCACCGGCGCGCGGCCACTGATGGAGACAAACGATGTTCAAGCACCTTCAGCGCGCGCGTTGGGCTGCGCGCATGCTTCGTGGCTTCCTGCGTGCCGCCCGCACGCTCCCCGTCGCCGCCGCGCTGTGCGCCGCAGGCACCGCGGGCGCCGCCGGGCCGGGCCTGCCGAACCTCACCTACAGCGCCTCCGAGGTCTTCCAGCCGATCTCGGTCATCCACAGCGCCGTCGCCGGCAGCGCGCGCGGCGAGGGCACGGTGCAGATGGTCGAGGGCTACCTGTTCGTGCCGTTCGGCAAGGACTCCGGCGTCTCCGGCGGCGGCTTCGCGTTCTACGACATGTCGAACCCGCGCGCGCCGGTGAAGGTGTCGCAGACCGACGTGACCGCGCTGCGCGAGCCGCACGGCTTCGGCTTCGCCAACGGCGGCAAGCACGCCGTGATGCAGACCATCAACGGCATCATGTTCTGGGACTTCACGAACCCGCTCGCGCCGGTGCAGCTCAGCCAGCTGGTACTGCCGGGCATCCAGGAGTCCGACTACGCGCTCGGCGCCTGGTGGGCGTTCTGGCAGGCGCCCTATGTCTATGTCGGCGGCTCGGGCAACGGCCTGCTGATCGTCAACGCCGCCGACCCGCGCAACCCGGTCTACGTGAAGACCATCCCGACCAGCACCTGGGGCGGCTTCCGCGTCGGACCGACCTTCGCGGTCGGCAACCTGCTGGTGATGACCAGCACCGACGGCAGCGGCCTCGCGACGCTCGACATCAGCGACCCGGTCAACCCGCGCCTGGTCGGCTCCAGTTCGACGACGCCCGGCCAGTACAGCGGCATCGTCAACGGCGAGCGAATCATCACCGCCGGCACCGACAACAAGCTGCATGTGTTCGACATCAGCAACCCGGCCGTCTTCACGCAGACCGCGGTGTCGGCCGACCTGGGCGGCAAGGGCGGCTACGTCTCGGTGCAGGGCGGCTACGCGCACTCCGGCTTCTCGGTCAAGTACGCCAAGGTCGACCTCGCGACCGGCGCCACCGCCGGCACCGGCACCTCCAACATCTCGGGCCGCGACGAAGACTTCGGCACGGTGTTCGGCAACCTGGTGCTGGTCGGCAACGACCACGGCTCGGGCAGCGCGGTGATCCCGCACCAGGCGGCCCCGTGGACGCAGACGCCCAGCGTCAACATGGTCTCGCCGAAGAACAACGCGGCCAGCATGCCGGTGACGAGCCGCGTCGGCCTGACGACCACCGCGCACATCGACCTGCGCACCGTCTCCACCACCAGCTTCATCGTGCGCCCGCTCGGCGGCTCGGCCCTGCCCGGCCGCTACAGCGGGCAGTCCGGCGTGCTGAACTTCTCGCCCGACGCGCCACTCTTCCCCGGCACCACCTATGAAGTGGTGGTGCCCGCCGGCGGCATGAAGGACGACAACGGCAACGCGATCGCCGCGTTCACCTCGCGCTTCACGACCGCCGGCAGCGCCGCGGTGGCCTGCACGCTCGCACCGCGCACGGCCGCCTTGGTCAACAGCAGCCAGTCGTTCGCGCCGTCGTCCACCAGCGGCAGCAACCTGCAGTACTCGTGGAGCTTCGGCGACGGCAGCAGCACCGCGTTCTCAACCACGCCGTCGGCCACGCACAGCTACACCGCGCCGCGCCACTACCCGGTGATCCTGTCGGTGCGCAGCGGCACGCAAACGAGCACCTGCTCGGCCAACCAGACCATCCACACCGCGCCCACCGCGAACGCGCCGCGCAGCACCGGCACCATCGCGTACGACGCCGGCCGCAGCCGCGTCTGGGTCGTCAACTCCGACAGCAACACCGTCAGCGCGATCAACACCGCGAACAACACGCGGGCGCTGGAGGTCGGCGTCGGCACCAACCCGCAGACGCTGGCCTTCGCACCCGACGGCCGGCTGTGGGTCGCCAACTTCGGCTCGGGCGACATCAGCATCCTCGATCCGGCGAGCGGCGGCCTGGTGCAGTCGATCGCGCTCGGCAACGGCTCGCGGCCGTTCGGCATCGTCTTCAACCCGGCCGGCAACGCGGCCTACGTGTCGCTGTCGGGCTCGCAAGGCGTCGTCAAGCTGCACCCGACGACCGGTGCGGTGCAGGCCACGCTGTCGCTCGGCGCGGTGCCGCGCGGCATCGCGATCAGCGGCGATTCGTCGCGCGTGCTGGTCACCCGCTACCTGTCGCCGGCCACGCGCGGCGAGGTGGTCGAGGTGAATGCCGCGCTGACCGCCGTCACCCGCACCTTGGCGCTCGCGACCGACCCCGGCCCCGACACCGAGGCCAGCGGCCGCGGCGTGCCGAACTTCATCACGTCGATCGCGATCCAGCCCGACGGCCAGCGCGCGTGGATCCCGTCGAAGAAGGACAACACGCTGCGCGGCAGCTTCCGCGACGGCCAGGCGCTGACCTTCGAGAGCACGGTGCGCACCATCGTCTCGCAGATCGCGCTCGACACCAACGCCGAGGTGCTGGCCGACCGCATCGACCTGAACGACCGCGAGCTCGCGAACGCGGTGGTGTTCAGCCCGCTCGGCGACTACGCCTTCGTGTCGACGCAGGGCACCAACCAGATCGAGGTGGTCGATGCCTACACGCGGCAGCTCAGCACCGGCATCGTCAACGTGGGCAGGGCACCGCGCGGCCTGCTGCTGACGCCGAGCGGCCGGCTGTACGTGCAGAACTTCATGTCGCGCAACGTCGGTGTGTACGACGTGAACGGCATCCTGAACGCCACCAGCAACGTCGCGAGCAAGATCGTCGACGTGGCCGCGGTCTCGTCGGAGCCGCTGTCGGCGCAGGTGTTCCAGGGCAAGCAGATCTTCTACAACGCCGACGACCGGCGCATGAACCGCGACAAGTACATCTCGTGCGCCACCTGCCACCAGGACGGCGGGCACGACGGCCGCGTGATGGACTTCACCGACCGCGGCGAGGGCCTGCGCAACACCACGGTGCTGAACGGCCGCCGCGGCACCGGCCAAGGCCGGGTGCACTGGAGCGCGAACTTCGACGAGATCCAGGACTTCGAGCACGACATGCGCAACGCGTTCGGCGGCACCGGCTTCATGACCGATGCGCAGTTCAACACCGGCACGCGCAACCAGCCGCTGGGCAACCCGAAGGCGGGCGTCAGCGCCGAGCTCGATGCGCTGGCGGCCTACGTCAGCTCGCTCGCGACCGTGGGCCCGAGCCCGTACCGCAATGCCGACGGCACGCTGACTGCCGACGGCATCGCCGGCCAGGCGATCTTCAAGGGCGCGGGCCAGTGCAGCAGCTGCCACTCGGGCGCCGACTTCACCGACAGCGCGACCGGCGTGCTGCACGACGTGGGCACGATCAAGCCCTCGTCGGGCAAGCGCCTGGGTGCCACGCTGACCGGCATCGACACGCCGACGCTGCGCGGCGTGTGGGACAGCGCGCCCTACCTGCACGACGGCTCGGCCGCGACGCTGCTGGACGTGCTGACCACCGCCAACCCGGCCGGCCTGCATGGTGCCGCGAGCAGCCTGACGGCCGCGCAGCGCCAGCAGCTGGTGAGCTACCTGCTGCAGATCGACGACAGCACCGACGGCGCGGCCGGCGTGGTGCTGAGCAACCTGTCGGTGCAGGACACCGCGAACGCCGGTGGCTGGGCGCTGGTGTCGAACCTGCAGGCCGGCAACCTGCAGTACGGCGACCGCACCTACACCGTCACCAGCGTGCCGGCGGCGCTGGCTGGGTCGGCCTGGCTGCGCACCGCGAACCTGTCGCGCGCCTACACCGGCGCGACGCTCGCCAGCTTCACGATCAGCCAGGCGGCCGACGTGTACGTGGGCATCGACAACCGCACGACCGCGCCATCGTGGATGAGCGGCTGGACCAACTCGGGGCTGCAGCTCGTCAACAGCGAATCGCCGGGGCGGACCTTTGTGCTGTACCGCAAGAACTTCGCGGCGGGGACGGTGACGCTCGGGCCGCTGAACAACACCGGCGTCAGCATGTATTCCGTCATCGTCAAGTGAACCTCAGGGAGCCCCCCATGAAGCTTCTCACCCGACTGCGCCGCCTGGGCGGTGCCCTCGCGGCCGGCCTGCTGATCGCCGTCCCTGCGCTGGCGGCCAGCGTCCCCACCGGCTTCGTCGACGCCCAGGTCGCGACCGGCCTCACCAGCCCGACCTCGATGGCGGTGATGCCCGATGGCCGCGTGCTGGTCGTGCAGCAGAACGGCATCGTGCGCATCATCAAGAACGACGCGCTGCTGGCGGCCAACTTCCATGCCTTCGCGAACGTCGATTCGACCAACGAGCGCGGTTGCCTGGGCGTCGTGCCCGACCCGGCCTTCGCCACCAACCACTACGTCTACTTCTACTGCTCGACGGTGGTGGGCAGCGTCTCGCGCAACCGCGTGATCCGCGTCACCGAGGCGGCCGACACCATCGTGGCCGGCAGCGAGCGCGTGGTCTTCGAGCTGCCCGACATCCCGAGCGCGACCAAGTGGCACATGGGCGGCGCGATGCGCTTCGGCACCGACGGCAAGCTGTACGTCGCGGTCGGCAACCACGAGGACAACCCGCAGCCGGTCGCCACCTCGAATTCGCAGAACCTCGCGAGCGCCTTCGGCAAGGTGCTGCGCATCAACGCCGACGGCACCATCCCGTCGGACAACCCGTTCTTCAACAACGCGAGCGCGTACAAGGCCAACTACATGCTCGGCTTCCGCAACCCGTTCGTGCTGGACATCCAGCCGACCACCGGCGCGATCGTGATCGGCGACGTCGGCCAGGGCAGCTGGGAAGAGATCAACCGCGGCCAGGCGGGCGGCAACTACGGCTGGCCGGCGGTCGAGGGCGTCGGCACGAACGCCTCGTACCTGAACCCGATCTACGCCTACTCGCATTCGGTGGGCTGCTCGATCACCGGCACGCAGTTCTACAACCCGGCCACCGCGCGCTTCCCGGCGAGCTACGTCGGCCAGCTGTTCTTCGCCGATTTCTGCAACGGCACCATCAAATCCTTGAGCCTGGCCTCGCCGACGGTGATCAACAACTTCGCCAGCGGCATCGGCAATCCGACCAACATCGGCGTGTCGCCGAGCGGCGCGCTGTACTACCTGGCGCGCAACCAGGGCACCGGCACGCCGGCACCGGGCGCGGGCACGGTCAGCAAGATCAGCTACACCGGCAGCCAGGCGCCGGCGATCACCGCGCAGCCGCAGAGCATCACGGTGTACGTCGGCACGGCGGCGACCTTCAGCGTCGGTGCCGACGGCGCGACCAGCTACCAGTGGCAGCGCAACGGCACCAACATCTCGGGCGCGACCGCCAGCAGCTACACGCTCGCGACGACGACGGTCAACGACACCGGCGCGAGCTTCCGCGCGGTGGTCACGAACGCGTCGGGCAGCGTGACGTCGAACGCGGCGACGCTGACCGTCACGACCAACCGCTCGCCGACCGCGGCCATCCTGACGCCGGCAAGCGGCGCGGGCTTCGCGACCGGCGACGTGATCTCGTACTCCGGCAGCGGCAGCGACCCGGAAGACGGCAACCTGCCGCCGAGCGCGTTCACCTGGAAGGTCGACTTCCAGCACGACTCGCATGCGCACTCGTTCGTGACGCCGGTCAGCGGCGCGACCAACGGCTCGTTCACCGTGCCGGACTTCGAGGCGCTCGAAGCCAACATGTGGCTGCGCATCACGCTGACGGTGCGCGACTCGTCCGGCGCCACCGCGAGCGCGTCGCGCGACATCGTCCCGCGCACGCCGGTCAGCCAGCTGCCGGTGGTCGGCACGCCGGCCAACGGCTGGGGGCCGTACGAGGTGGACCGCAGCAATGGCGAACAAGGCGCCGCCGACGGCAGGCCGATGACGCTGGCCGGCGTGCCGTACCCGCGCGGGCTCGGCGTGCATGCACCGTCGGACATCAGCTTCGCGCTGAACGGCAACTGCTCCGGCCGCTTCATCTCCGACCTGGCGATCGACGGCGAGGTCGGCAACAACGGCTCGGTGGTGTTCCAGGTCTGGCTGGACGGCGCGCTGGCGTATGACAGCGGCGTCACGCGCGCGGGTGACCTGCGCAAGAAGGCCGACGTTGCGGTGGCCGGCAAGAACCAGCTGCGGCTGGTGGTCACCGATGGCGGCGATGGCAACGGCTCCGACCATGCCGACTGGGGTGGTGCGCGCGTCACCGGCTGCGGCACGACGCCGCCAGTCGCGGTGGTCGGCAACCTGCTGGTGTCCGATGGCGCCAATTCGGCAGCGTGGTCGATCCAGGGCAACCTGCAGGTCGGCAACACCGTCTACGGCGACCGCGCGTTCACCGTCGCGAGCCTGCCGGCCGCAGTGGCCGGTGGCGGCTGGGTCCGCACCGCGAACGCGTCGAAGGCGTACACCGGCACGCCGCTCGCGAGCTTCTCGCTGAGCGCGGCGGCGGATGTCTACCTGGCGTTCGACAACCGCGGCGCGCTGCCGTCGTGGGTGGACAGCAGCTGGGTCGACACCGGGAGCGACCTGACGACCTCGGAGAGCGGCACGAGCCGCGCGTTCAGCATTTTCAAGAAGCGCTTCAACGCCGGCACGGTGACGCTGGGCCCGCTGAACAACGCCGGCATCAGCATGTACCTGGTGATCGTGAAGTAGCGTCAGCCGCGGGGATGGTGGGCGGCGTGCAGCGCCTTCAACCGTTCCCGCGCCACGTGCGTGTAGATGGTGGTGGTGGAGATGTCCGCATGCCCCAGCAGCATCTGCACCGCGCGCAGGTCGGCGCCGTGGTTCAGCAAATGGGTCGCGAAGGCATGGCGCAGCGTGTGCGGCGACATCGGCGCATGGATGCCGGCCTGCAGCGCGTACTTCTTGACGAGCTGCCAGAACATCTGCCGCGTCATCGGCCCGCCGCGGCCGGTGACGAACAGCGCGTCGCTCGCCTGGCCCTTCAGGATGTCGGCGCGCGCCTCGTCGAGGTAGCGCCGCAGCCACGCGTGCGCCTCGTCGCCGAACGGCACGATGCGCTCCTTCGAGCCCTTGCCGGTGACGCGCAGCGCGCCGTCCGACAGCCCGAGGTGGACTGCCTTCAGCGTGACCAGTTCGCTGACGCGCAGCCCGCTCGCGTACATCAGCTCGAGCATCGTGCGGTCGCGCAGGCCGAGCGGGGTGTCGACGTCCGGCGCCTTCAGCAGCGATTCGACCTGGGCCTCGCTCAGCGTCTTCGGCACGCGCAGCGGCTGGCGCGCGGTCAGCAGCTTCAGCGTCGGGTCGGCGAGGACCAGGTGCTCGCGCAGCGCCCAGCGGAAATAGCGCTTGAAGACGGTGAGGCGCCGGTTCGCGCTGGTGGCCTTGCCGGCGACCTGCGTCACCGCGTAGGCGCGCAGGTCGATCTCGGTGGTGGCGTTCAGCGCCTTCTTCGGCTCCTTCGCGAGCCACTGGGCGTACAGCGTCAGGTCGCGCCGGTAGGCGGCCAGCGAGTTGGCGGCGAGGCCGTCCTCGATCCACAGCGCGTCGATGAATCGATCGATCGCGCCGTGGCTTTCCGTCAGTTCAGGCGAGGCCTGCAACAGGGCAGTGTTCAATCAGTCCAGCTTGAGTTTCTGCTGCGCGACGACCTTCTTGTACACCTCGTACTCGGCCGCGATCTGCGCTGCGAACTGCTCCGGCGTGTTCGCCACCATCAGCGAGCCGGTCTCCTCGATGCGCTTCTTCACCGCCGGGTCTTCCAGCGTTTTCTTCACCGCGGCGTTCACCTTGTCGACGATGTCCTTCGGCAGGCCCTTCGGCCCGTAGATGCCGTAGTACGCCATGCGGTTCACGCCCTCGAAGCCGACCTCCTTGAAGGTGGGCACGTTCGGCAGGACCGCCAGCCGCGTGGGTGCCGCGACCACGATCGGGATCAGCCGGCCGTCCTTGATGAAGGGCAGGGCAGACGGCAGGTTGTCGAAGATCATCGGCACCTGGCCGGCGATGGTGTCGTTCAGCGCCGGGCCGGCGCCGCGGTACGGGATGTGCGTGACGAAGGTGTTGGACAGGCTCTTGAACAGCTCCATCTGCAGGTGGCCGATGCCGCCGGTGCCCGAGCTGCTGAACGAGTACTTGCCGGGGTTCTTCTTCAGCTCGGCCAGGAAGCCGGCGAAGTCCCTGGCCGGAAAGCTCGGGTGCACCGCGATCACGTTCGGCGTGGCCGCCACGTTGATGATCGGCGTGAAGTCGGTGATCGGGTTGTACGGGATCTTCGTGTTGATCGCCGGGTTGGCCGCGGTGGTCGACACGGTCGCGACGCCGAGCGAGTAGCCGTCGGGCGTGGCTTTGGCGATCTCGTTGGCGCCGACCGAGCCGCCGCCGCCGGCCTTGTTCTCGACGATCATCGTCTGGCCGAGCGGGCCGTTGATCTTCTCGGCCACCACGCGGGCAATGATGTCGGTGGTGCCGCCGGGCGCGAAGGGCACGACCAGCCGCACCGGCTTGGTCGGCCAGGCCTGTTGTGCCAGGGCGGCACCGTGGGCCGCCAGCAGCGCGCTCGCGAAGGCAGCGGCGGCGATCAGTGTTCTGCGTTGCATGGTGTCTCCTGTTGCGGGTGAGTCGAAGCACGAAACGAGGGGCATTGTGAGCGATCCTGCCCCCGTCGCCGGGCAGCGGCGGTGTGGAAACTACGAAGCGGGAAAGCACGGACCACGCAGGCGGCGCTGGCACACTCGGGCCGCATGTCGAATGCCCTCTTGCTGCTGCCCGATTTCCTGCTGATCGTCTGCGGCTTCTGCATCTGCCGCTACACCGCGCTGGACCGTCCGGTCTGGGAGGCGGCCGAGCGGCTCGTCTACTACGTGCTGTTTCCGGTGCTGTTGTTCAACTCGATCGTGCGCAGCCCGCTGCAGCCGGCGCAGACGTTGAGCCTCGCGGCCAGCGGCGTCGGCATGCTGCTGGTGGGCATCGCGCTGTCTTACGCACTGCGAAGGGGGCCGGGTGTCGACGCGAGGCTGCACGCGTCGGGTGCGCAGACGGCGTTCCGCTTCAACTCGTTCATCGCGCTCGCGCTGGCCGAGCGGCTCGGCGGGCAGCAGGGCGTCGCGTGGATGGCCTTGCTGATCGCGCTGGGCGTGCCGCTGTGCAACGTGGCGGCGGTGTGGCCGCTGGCGCGGCATGGTGGGCATTCGTATGCGCGCGAGATCGTGCGCAACCCGCTGATCGTCAGCACGGTGGCGGGGCTGATCGCGAACCTGGCGGGGCTGCAGTTTCCGGAAGCGGTGGCGACCACGCTGCAGCGCATCGGCGTTGCGGCGCTGCCGGTCGGGCTGATGGCCGTGGGGGCGGGTTTGCGGGTGGCGGGGCTGCGCGCCGCGCCGGGGTTGGCGGCGGCCTTTTTGTCGATCCGGCATGCGGTGCTGCCGGCGGTGGCGATCGGGCTGACGGCGGTGTTGGCATTGCCGCTTGCGCAGCGCGACATCGTCGTGCTGTTCGCTGCGATGCCCACCGCGTCGAGCGCGTATGTGCTCGCGGCACGGATGGGAGGCGACGGTGCTTACGTGGCGGGGCTTGTCACGCTGTCGACCTTGCTTGGGATGTTGAGCATCCCGATATGGCTCGCTGTGCTCGCGGCACTTCCTTCTTGATGTGGCATCGGCGCGAGCAAAGGCGCGGGTGGGCAGGCTGTGGCTCGCCGGACGGTGCGGTCTTCGCCCCTCTCGGGGCGAAGACTTCCCACCCGCGCCTTTGCCGAACCTGCCGTTTGTGTTCGGAGCCCGTCGGCAAAGAAACACCGTTCGCCCTGAGCTTGGCGAAGGCCCTGCGCGCGCCGGGCACAACCCTTCGACGGACGGGCCCTCGACAAGCTCGGTCCCTGCTCAGGGCGAACGGGTGCTCGTGTACGCACAGCGCCTCCCCGCACGCGCCTTTGCCGCGCCAAACGATTCCTTAGAAGTTCGCCTTGAACTGCGCCCCGAAGGTCCGCGGCTCGTTGATGAACCCGGTCAGGTTGTTGAAGTCGATCCCCCCCACCACCTGGATCTCGTTCGTGATGTTGCGCGCGAACACCGCCGCCTCGTACTTGCCGTTCGCCCACTGGTAGCCCAGCCGCAGCCCGCCGGTCAGCAGGGACTTGCCGGTGAACTCGGTCGACTCGTACAGGAAGAAGTTGATCTTGCTGCGGTACGCCCAGTCGGTGTAGACGAAGTACTCGCCGCCCGATGCCGTCGGCATGCCGTAGCGCAGCGTCACGTTGCCGATCCACTTCGGCGCCTGTGGCAGCGGGTTGCCGTCGATGTGGAAGGTGCCGGGGAGCGCGCCGGCCGGGTCGTTCATCGTGCACTGTGCACAGCCGGCCACGACGAGATCACCGTCCTTGATCTTCGTCATGTTATAGCTGCCGTTCAGGCCCAGCAGCAGCGTGTCGGTCAGGTATGCGTCGAAGTTGAACTCCACGCCCTGGCCCTGCGCCTTTTTCGCTGTCACGAGCTGGGTCTTGTTCTGGTCGCCACCGACCGCGCTCAGCTGCTGGTCCTTCACGTCGTAATGGAAGACGCTGAACGCGGCGCGCGCCCGCTTGTTCCACAGGTCGGCCTTCACGCCGGCCTCGTACGAGGTGTTGGTCTCCGGGCCGGCCTTCGATTGCGGGCCGAAGGCCGATGCGTTCTGCAGGCTCGAGGCGCGGAAGCCGGTGGCCACGCGGGCGTACAGGTTCAGGTCGGGCGTCAGCGCGTAGGTGCCGCTCAGGTCCCAGCTGACCTTCGAGTCGCTGGTGTCGGCGGTGGTGCCGGCGGTGCGGTCGATGTTGGTGTCGGCCGTCGTCGTCGCGAGGTACTTCTCGTCGTGCGTGTAGCGTAGGCCGCCACGCACGTTCAGCTGCGGCGTGAACTGGTAGTTGGCCGAGCCGAACACCGCCCAGGCGTTGTTGGTCTGCCGAGTCTGCACCGAACTGTCGTAGACATGGCTGATCGCCGCGTAGCTGATGCTGTCGATCAGGTAGCTCTCGCGGAACAGGTAGACGCCGCTCTGCCACTTCAGCGGGCCGCCGCCCAGCGACTCGAGACGGAACTCCTGCGAATACTGGCGATGGCCGTTCAGCGCATCCGAGGTCTCACTGGGAAAGAAGATAGTCCCAGGTCCGCTGGTGCCGTCGGCATTCAGGTAGCCGCCGTCCACATCACCCCGGCTGTAGGTGTACAGGTGCTCGAACCCGGTGATCGAGTTCAGCGCCACGGTATCGAACGCCCAGCGCAGCCGCAGGCTGCTGCCGAAGTTCGACAGCGTCTGCTCGTTCTTGCCGTCGATCGTCACCGACTTCTCGTCGAAGCCGTCGACCAGGTCGTTGCTGCCCTTCTTGATGATGTTGGCGCGGAACAGCCGTGCCGTGCCCTTCAGGTCGCGCATGTGCACGTTGCCGAGCGCGCTGAAACTGCTGCTCGGCTGGTACAGCGCCTGCAGGCGGATCGCGTTGTCGTCGTAGCCCTCGAGCTTGTCGGTCTGCGACGGGCGGTAGTTGTTGTCGACCCAGTCGTCGCGGTGCTGCGACTGGATCGACACGCGGGCCGCGAAATCGGGGCTCGCCGACGCGTTCCACGCCCCTTCGACATTGGTGGTCCCGAAGCTGCCGTAGCTGATGCTGCCGTAGCCCTCGTTCTTCTTCAGCTGCGGCTTGACCGAATCGAACTTGACGACGCCGGCCGGCGTGTTGCGGCCGAAGAGGGTGCCCTGCGGGCCGGCCAGCACCTCGATGCGCTCCAGGTCGAAGGCCGGGAAGCCCTTCAGGATCGGGTTCTCCTGCACCACGTCGTCATAGATCAGCGAGACCGGCTGCGAGGCGTTCAGGTGGAAATCGGTGTTGCCGTAGCCGCGGATGTAGAAGCGCGGAAAGGCGCGGCCGAACGACGATTCGATGTTCAGGCTCGGCACGCGGCCGGACAGCATGCGGATGTCTTCGCCGGACGAGTTCAGCACGTCGAGCTTCTCGCCGCCGAGCGTCGAGATCGACATCGGCACGTCCTTCGCGTTCTCGGCGCGGCGCTCGGCCGTCACGGTGACGGGGGCCAGCACGCTGGCCTCCTGGGCCTGCGCAGCCAGTGCGGCCAGTGCCAGGCCGATGGAAAGGGAGGCGCGGGTCAGCGCGAACGGGGCCGCTTGATGGGGCATGGGTACATCCGTGTGGGTGAGTGAATGGAGGGCAACAGCAACTGCCATGCCACGTTCAGGTGCATCGGGGGGCGCGGCTCAGGGCGCGGGCACGCCGACGCGCCACTGCTCCCAGTGCGCGACGATGTCGGACACCAGCAGCCCGCCCACCGCGTAGAGGTTCTGCGTGGCCGGCACGAAGCCGCCCGGCGTGCCGGCGGTCGACGCCATCAGCGATGCGTAGGCGCTCTGCCCCGAATGGGGGCGGTCGAAGTTCGACGCGGTGCGCAGCACGGCCAGCCGCTTCACATCGACGCGGCCGGCCGCCGCCGCCCGGGCCAGCGCGTTGTAGGTGGCGTTGTCCTCCTGCTGGGTCGTGCAGTAGACGCCCTTGCCGTCGGTCATCAGCTTCGTCCAGGCGCGGGCGTGCTCGCCCAGCTTGTCGCCGTGCCACCAGGTGTCGCCGCCCAGCGTGTCGCACTGGGTCACGGCGGGGGCCTGGCGGGCCGCGGCCTGCCTGTAGCGCTTGCGGTAGGCCTTCGCGGCGTCGCTGTCGGTGAGCGTCGCGTTCTTGCTGAGCGCCAGCGCCTTCTGCAGCAAGGCCTCGTCGAGCTGCGCGACCTCGGTGTGGTACTCCAGCTTCGGCTTCTCGCCCGGGCCCTTGGTCATGATGCCGAAGTAGCCGGACGCCCAGCCCTTGGGCATCTCGCGTGCATCGAGTTCGTGCGCGATGCCGACATCGACCAGGTAGCGTGCCCACGCGGCGGTGCCGAGCGTGCCGCGCGCCGGGTCGATGCCCGCGATGCCGGCGATCAGGAAGTAGGTCTGGCGCAGGTCGAAGCGCGGGTCGAGCGTGACGGCCATCGTGGACGCGGCGACGTTCGCATGCCCCATGCCCGCCGTCAGCAGGCAGACGTCATCGGCGTTGCAGCGCAGCGCCGGGCTCTCGGGCAGCAGGCCGGGCACCGGGATCGCCTCGGTCAGCTTCATCGGCGCGAGCCACGGGGCGGCCTCGGGCTCGAACATCGCGATGATCAGCACCTTCAGCGGGCGCGGGGCAGCGGGTGCCTGGGCCTGGGCCAGCGACGCGGTCGCGGCCAGCATCAAGGCAAGGATCGTCTTCGTCTTCATTTCTTTTGTCTCCGGGGAACGGTGCGGGCCTTCCAGGCCTCGAGGAAGGCCATCGTGACGGCCGCTTCATTGGTCTCGGCCAGCCCGCTGGCGAACAGCGCGCCGACGTCGGCGTTGAATTCTTCCGCGCCGGCGAGGTCGCTGAGGCTGCGGAACGCGATGTAAGGCACGCCGTTCGCATGGGCCACGTGCGCGAGCGCCGCGGTCTCCATCTCGAAGGTCTCGGCCTGCAGTTGCTCGAACAAGTAAGTGCGGTAGGCCGGGTTCGCGAGGAACAGCGTGCCCGACACGCCGCGCCCGCCGACGACCACGCGCGGCTGCGTCGCGACGCACAGCTTCGGGTCGGGCTCGGCCACGCCCGGCTTGAAGGCCTTCGGGCCGCAGCGCGCGAGCGTTGGCGTGATCGCGCGGGCCACGTCCAGCATCGCCGGATCGGCCTCGTAGTCGAAGCGGAACTCGCCCTGCGGCGCGCGCTCGCGGCTCATCACGAAGTTCTGCCGCATGAACAGACCGCCGACCGGCGCGGCGCCGACGAAGGGCGGCACCGTCTTGCCGTTGACCTCGGCGAGCTTCAGGCCGAGGCAGCTCACGTCGCCGGCCGCGCCGCAGGGCGCGGGCGGCGTGCCGTCGTGGTTCCAGTAGACCTCCAGCGGCATCGCCCAGCGCTCGGGCACGATCACGTCGCCGACGTGGTGGGCCGGGTTCACGCCGCCGCTGATGCCGCTCATGATGAGCCGCTGCACGTGGAAGTGATCCAGCATCAGCTGCGTGACCATCGTCGAGTTGATCATGCTGACGCCGCTCAGCACGATGACGACCCGGTTGCCGCGCAGCGTGCCGGTCGTGAAGCGGTTGCCGTTGACGGTGAAACTGCGCCGGCCCTGCGTGTTGGCGACCAGGATGTCGGCCTCGGCCCCGAAGGCGGAGACGATGCCGATGCGCGGCGTGCAGTCGCTCAGGCAGCGCGGCGCGGCATGCGCGGGGGACCCGGCGACAGCGAAGGCGAGGGTGAAGGCAAGGGACGGGAGCGACAGCAGGCGGGCGATCATGCGGGGCAGTTCGTTGAAGACGGCATTGGGTTCAGCAATGTTCGTGCCGTTCAACTGCCACGGCTCACGCGGAGAGCGCCCAGTCTATGTGCTCCCGCACCAGTTCGTCAGCCCCCTCGCGCGAGGCCTGCAACGCGGCAGCCAGCGCCGCGCGGTCGGCGGCCGGCGTGGCCGCGTCGCGCAGCGCGTTGCCGATCGCCACCGCGAGGTTGCGGCGCCAGCGCTGGTGGCCGATGCGGCGGATCGCGCTGCCCTCGGTGTGGCGCAGGAAATCGGCCTCGGTCCAGGCCCAGAGCCCGAGCAGCGTTGGCGCGGCGAGCGTGTCGCGCATGTCGAAGTCGGGCAGCGGACTGCGTTGGGCGTACTTGTTCCACGGGCAGGCCAGTTGGCAGTCGTCGCAGCCGTAGATGCGGTTGCCGATGGCCGGGCGCAGCTCGACCGGAATCGGCCCGGCATGCTCGATCGTCAGGTACGAGATGCAGCGCCGCGCATCGACGCGGTAGGGCGCGACGATGGCGCGCGTAGGGCAGACATCGATGCAGGCGCTGCAACTGCCGCAGTGGCCGGTGACCGGGGTCGACAGCGGCAGCGGCAGGTCGACGTAGATTTCGCCGAGGAAGAACATCGAGCCGGCCTCGCGGTGCAGCGTCAACGTGTGCTTGCCGCGCCAGCCGATGCCGCTGCGCGACGCGAGCTCGACCTCGAGCACCGGGGCCGAATCGGTGAACACCCGGTGGCCGCGCGGGCCGACCTCTTGCTGCAGGCGGTCGGCGAGTTTCTGCAGCCGGTGGCGCAGCACCTTGTGGTAGTCGCGGCCGCGGGCATAGACCGACACGGTGGCCTGTGCCGGCGACGCGAGGCGGTCCCATTCGACGGCCTGCCAGTCGTCGGTGGTCCCCTTCGGCAGGTAGTCCATGCGCGCGGTGATGACCCGCACGGTGCCCGGCACCAGCTCGGCCGGGCGTGCACGCTTCAGGCCGTGCGCGGCCATGTAGCCCATCTCGCCATGGAAACCGTCGCGCAGCCACGCCAGAAGCCCTGCCTCGGCGGAGGACAGATCCACATCGGCCACGCCGATCTGTGAAAATCCGAGCGCGAGGCCCCATTCGCGCAACTGCGCGACGAGGCCATCACCGTCCAACTGCTGAGCTTCGGTCATTTGACGATTCTAGAAACCCGATCGCTGCCCTGGCCCGACGAGGCCGCCTGCGCCGCCACTGCGCAGCGGCTGGCGGCGCATCCCGCGCTGCGCAGGGCCTTCATCGAACTGCACGGCCCGCTGGGCGCCGGCAAGACCACCTTCACGCGCCACCTGCTGCAGGCCCTCGGCGTCACCGGCCGGATCAAGAGCCCGACCTATGCGGTGATGGAGCAGTATCCGTTGCCGGGTGGCCCGGCGATCTCGCATTTCGATTTCTACCGCTTCGAGGACCCGCAGGAGTTCGAGGACGCCGGCTTTCGCGATGTGTTCGGGGCGCCGGGGCTGAAGATCGCCGAATGGCCGGAGCGGGCGGAGGGGCTGCTGCCACCGGCCGACCTGCGCATCGACATTGCGTTCGACGACATTGATGACGGCGAAGACGGTGGAGGGCCGCGCCGTGTGCGCCTGGCCGCGCAGACGCCGCTCGGCGTGGAGCTGCTGTCATGAAGCGCCGCGCCGCGCTGCAAGGCCTCGGCAGCGTCGTTCTTCTACTCGGCGCCAATGAACTCGCGTTCGGCGCGAGCATCGTCGCGGTGCGCGTCTGGCCGGCCACCGACTACACCCGTGTGACGCTCGAGTCCGACAGCGCGCTGTCGGTCAAGCACTTCCTGGCCGAGAACCCGAACCGGCTCGTCATCGACATCGACGGGCTGGAGCTGAGCCCCGCGCTGCGCGAGCTGGTCGGCAAGGTGCGCTCCGACGATCCGTTCATCGGCGGTGTGCGGGTCGGGCAGAACCAGCCGCGCGTCGTGCGGCTGGTGATCGACCTGAAGCAGGCGACCGCGCCGCAGCTGTTCACGCTGGCGCCGGTCGCGGCCTACCAGCACCGGCTGGTGTTCGACCTCTATCCGACCGAAGAACGCGATCCGCTGCTGTCGCTGATCAAGGACAAGGAACAGGCCGAGCAGCGCGCGGCGCAGGAGGTGCAGGATGCCCTCGGCGAGTTCATCGGCAAGATCGGCAAGCCGCCGGAGGTGAGCATCAAGCCGCTGCCGGCACCGGCGCAGCCGCCGGTGGCCGCGGCCTCGCAGCCGCACTCCGGGCCGTTGGCCTCCGGCGCCGCGACGGTGCCGCCGATGTCGCAGGGGCGCATCGACCGGCTGATCATCGTCGCGCTCGACCCCGGCCATGGCGGCGAAGACCCCGGCGCGAGCGGGCCGAGCGGGCTGCACGAGAAAGACGTGGTGCTGCAGGTGGCGCTGAAGCTGCGCGACCGCATCAACGCACTGCCGGGCTTCCGGGCGATGATGACGCGCGACGCGGATTTCTTCGTGCCGCTGCAGGACCGGGTGCGCAAGGCGCGGCGCGTGCAGGCCGACCTGTTCGTGTCGATCCATGCCGATGCGTTCCTGACGCCGAAGGCGCGCGGCGCGTCGGTGTTCGCACTGTCGCAGCATGGCGCCACCAGCACGGCGGCGCGCTGGATGGCCGACAAGGAGAACGCGGCCGACATGGTGGGCGGCGTCAACTTCAAGGCCAAGGACGCGGCGGTGCTGCGCGCGATGCTCGACATGAGCACGACCGCGCAGATCAAGGACAGCATGAAGCTCGGCGGCGAGGTGCTGGGCCAGATCGGCAAGGTCGGCAAGCTGCACAAGGGCAGCGTCGAACAGGCCGGCTTCGCGGTGCTGAAGGCCCCCGACATCCCGTCCATCCTGGTCGAGACGGCCTTCATCTCGAACCCGGAAGAAGAAGCCAAGCTGCGCGACCCGCAGTACCAGCTGCAGCTGGTCGAGGCACTGACGACGGGGATCCGGCGCTACTTCGCGAAGAACCCGCCGCTGGCGAGGCAGCGGCAGTTGTAGATCACGCGGGCTGCGTGCGTCGCGCCTTCCACGCGCCGAACAGCACCAGCAAGCCCGGCAGCAGGATCGCGCCCCAGATGATCTTGTCGAGGTGCTCCTTGACCCACGGGATGTTGCCGAACAGGAACCCGGCCATCGTGACACCACCGACCCACAGCACCGCGCCGCTCACGTCGTACAGCGTGAACTTGCGGCGCGTCATCTGCGCGACGCCGGCCACGAAGGGCGCGAAGGTGCGCAGGAAGGGCATGAAGCGCGCGGCGATGATCGTGATGCCGCCGTACTTCTCGTAGAACGCATGCGCCTGCTCGAAGGCCCGCTTGTTGAAGAAGCGCGAGTTCTCCCACTGGAACACCCGCGGCCCGAAGTAGCGGCCGATCGCGTAGTTGCTCTGGTTGCCGAGGATCGCCGCGGCGATCAGCAGGCCGATCGACAGCGGCAGGCTCATCAGCCCGGCACCGCACAGAGCGCCGACGACGAACAGCAGCGAGTCGCCCGGCAGGAAGGGCATCACGACGACGCCGGTCTCGACGAAGATGATCAGGAACAGCAGCGCGTACACCCAGGTGCCGTAGGCCGCGACGAAGTTCGCGAGGTGCACGTCGACGTGCAGGATGAAGTCGAGGATGAAGTGGGCGATGTCCATGGGCGCGCATTATCGGTGGTCGCAATTGGCGACCACCTCGACCTTCACGGGGGCTACAACAACGTCTTGATCGCCCGCGCCATCTGCGCGCTCTGCTCGTCGCGCCCGTCGCTGACGAACTGCGCGCCGAACTCTTCCAGCCAGGCGCGCTCGGCATCGGTGTTCGCGCTGCCGCTGATCACGATGCGCGGGTTCAGCCGTCGCGCCTGCGTGCAGACCTGGATCTTGGCGCCCAGCAGCAGGTCGGCGACGACCAGCAGCCGCGCGTCGGCAACGCCGGCGGCCTGCAGCACCTCGCCACGGGTCGGGTCGCCGAACACCAGCGTCATGCCGGGTACCGGCTCGATGTCCGGATCGTGGTGCACCGCGGCGACCGCGATGCCGTTCTCGACGCAGCGCGCCGCGATGCGCCGGCCCAGCGCGCCGTAGCCGCACAGCAGCACGGCCGGCGCGGTGTGCGCCGCCGCGTCGGCCGGCGCGGCGGTGGGCTCGACATGTGCCGCATCCGGCTCCTTGACCCGCTTGCCGATCCAGCGGAACAGCAGCGGGTTGACCGCGATCGACACGATCGCGCCGACCACCAGCGCATCCATCGCCTCGCGCGGCAGCACGCCGATCGACAGCCCGAGGCTCGCGAGGATGAACGAGAACTCGCCGATCTGCGCGAGACCCACCGCCACCGTCGCGGCGGTGCGCGGGGGCTCGCGCAGCACGGCGACGATCGCGACCGCGATCAGCGGCTTGATCACCAGCACGATCGCAAGCACGCCCAGCACCATCCACGGCTGCTGCACGACGAAGCTCGGGTTGAACAGCATGCCGACCGAGACGAAGAACAGCGCCGAGAACACGTCGCGGAACGGCGCCATGTCGGCCGCCGCCTGCGGGCCGAAGCGCGATTGCCCGACCACCAGCCCGGCGAAGAACGCGCCGAGCGCCACCGACACGTGGAACACCTCCGCCGCCAGCACCGCAACGCCCAGCGCGACCACGAACACCGTCAGCGTGAACAACTCCGACGACTGCGTGCGCGCCACCTTCTCGAGCACCCGCCCGACCACGCGCGTGCCGACCACGCCGACCAGCAGCGCGAAGACGACGACCTTGCCGAGCGCCATCAGCAGCGCCATGCCCAGCGACTGCGTGGCGCCTGCCGCCCCTTCGGCCGGCGGCGCCAGCAGCGGCAGCACCACCAGCGCGCCGACGGTGAACAGGTCCTCGACGATCAGCCAGCCCACCGCGACATGGCCGTCGCGGCTCGCGAGCCGGTTCTGCTCGACCAGCATGCGCATCAGCACCACGGTGCTCGCGACGGCGAGCGCCATGCCGAAGATCGCGCCGGCCGCATGCGACCAGCCGAAGGAGCGCGCCAGCGCCCAACCCGCGACGCCGGCCACCGCGCTCTGGCCGATCGCCCCGGGCACCGCCAGCTTCCACACCCGCAGCAGTTCCTGCGGATGGAAGTGCATGCCGACGCCGAACATCAGCAGGATCACGCCGATCTCGGCCAACTGCGACGCGAGGCCCGCATCGGCCACGAAACCCGGTGTGAACGGCCCGACCACGATGCCGGCCAGCATGTAGCCGACCAGTGTCGACAGCCCGATGCGGCGCGTCAGTGCCCCGAAGACGAGTGCGAACGCGAGGCCGCCGGCGAGGGTGACGAGCAGGGTCAGGTCGTGCATCGGCGCATTATCACGAGCCTCCTACAATTCCCCGATGAATGCCCTTTTGCAGCCCGCCCCACGCCGTCCGATCCGCGAGCTGCCCGATGAGCTGATCAGCCAGATCGCCGCCGGCGAGGTGGTCGAGCGGCCGGCCTCGGTGGTGCGCGAGCTGGTCGACAACGCGCTCGATGCCGGCGGCCGCGAGGTCACCGTCAAGCTGGTGGCCGGCGGGGTGCGCAGCATCCTGGTCGAGGACGACGGACAGGGCATCCCGAGCGATGAACTGCCGCTCGCGCTGCGCCGGCATGCCACCAGCAAGATCGCGTCGCTGGCCGAGCTGGAGGGCGTCGTCACGATGGGCTTCCGCGGCGAGGCGCTGGCCGCCATCGCGTCGGTGGCCGAGCTCGCCATCGCGAGCCGCACCGAAGGCGCGCCGCATGCGCAGCGCCTCGATGCGCGCTCGGGCGAGCTGGTGCCGGCGGCGCGCGGCATCGGCACCAGCGTCGAGGTGCGCGAGCTGTTCTTCAGCACGCCGGCGCGCCGCAAGTTCCTGAAGACCGACGCGACCGAGTTCGCGCACTGCCTCGATGCGGTGCGCCGCCATGCGCTGGCCCGGCCGGACGTCGGCTTCGCGGTGTGGCACGAGGGCAAGCTCTCGCAGCAATGGCGCCGCGCGGCGCAGGCGCAGCGCATCCGCGACGTGATGGGCGAGGAGTTCGTCGAGCAGAGCTGCGAGGTGCTGCTCGAGCTCGGCCCGATGCGCATCACCGGGCGCGCCGGCACGCCGGCCGCCGCCCGCGCGCGCGCCGACCAGCAGTACGTGTACGTCAACGGCCGCTACGTGCGCGACAAGCTGATCGCCCACGGCGTGCGTTCCGCCTACGAAGACGTGTTGCACGGCGGGCGCCAGCCGGCGTATGTGCTGTTCATCGAGATCGCGCCCGACCGTGTCGACGTGAACGTGCACCCGACCAAGATCGAGGTGCGCTTCCGCGATTCGCGCGAGGTGCACCAGGCCGTTCGCCGGGCAGTGGAGGCTGCGCTGGCCGCGCCGCGTGCTGCTGCGGCGGCGGGCGACGAGGCCGGTGGCGTGGCGGGCGTGCTGCTCGCGTCGGAACACCTGGCGGGTTACTCGGCCGTGCCGGCGGCGCGGCCGGCGTCGTTCGGTGGGGGCAGCTTCGCGCCGTCGCCGATGCGCCCGCAGGTGCAGGGCGCGCTCGGTCTGCAGCAGGTGGCGACGCTGTGGGGCGGCGGCGAGGCCGCGCCGGCGGCACGCGGCGCATCGCTGTCGGCGGTGCCCTCCGCGCCGGCGCAGGCCCTCGATTTCCAGCGCGACGAATGGCCGCTCGGCCGCGCGATCGCGCAGATCGGCGGCGTGTTCGTGCTGGCCGAGAACCAGCACGGCCTGGTGATCGTCGACATGCACGCGGCGCACGAGCGCATCGTCTACGAGCGCCTGAAGGCCAGCCTCGGCAGCGCGGCGATCGACAGCCAGCCCCTGCTGATCCCGGCCACCTTCGCCGCGACCGCGCAAGAGATCGCGACCGCCCAGGCGCAGGCTGACAACCTGCGCACGCTGGGGCTCGACGTCTCGCCGCTGTCGGCCACCACGCTGGCGGTGCGCTCGCAGCCGGCGGCGCTGGTCGGCGGCGACGTGGTCGAGCTCGCGCGCAGCGTGCTGGCCGAGCTGTCGCAGTACGACGCCAGCAGCGTGATCCAGCGCGCGCAAGATGAGTTGCTGTCGACGATGGCCTGCCACGGCGCGGTGCGCGCGAACCGGCAGCTGACGATCGACGAGATGAACGCGCTGCTGCGCGACATGGAGCGCACCGAGCGCTCCGACCAGTGCAACCACGGCCGGCCGACCTGGCGGCAGATCACGATGAAGGAGCTGGACGCGCTCTTCTGGCGGGGCCGCTGAGCATGGACCACAGCTTTCTTTCGGCCTTCGTGCTGCTGCTGCTGGTGCTCGATCCGCTGGGCAGCCTGCCGATCTTCATCCCGATCATGCGCGACGTGCCGAAGCCGCGGCGCCGCTGGGTCGCGATGCGCGAGGTCGGCATCGCGTTCGGCGTTCTGTTCTTCTTCATGTTCTTCGGCAACGGCTTCCTGCGCGTGATGCACCTGTCGGAGCGCTCGCTCGAAGTCGCCGGCGGCGTGATCCTGCTGATGGTCGCGATCCGGATGATCTTCAGCCACGAAGGCGGCGTCTACGGCACGACCGAGGGCAAGGAGCCGTTGATCTTTCCGCTTGCAGTGCCGCTGCTGGCGGGCCCGTCGGCGATGGCGACGGTGCTGCTGCTGGCCTCGCGCCAGCCGGACCGCCTGCTCGACTGGGTGGCCGCGCTGACGGCGGCGATGGCGGTGTCGGGCGCGGTGCTGATGTTGTGCGACCGCATCCGCCGCCTGCTGGGCGATTCGGTCGTCTCGGCGATCGAGAAGCTGATGGGCCTGGTGCTGACGGCGATCGCCGTCGAGATGGTGCTGGCCGGCCTGAAGCGCTACTTCCTCGGCTGAAAGCAAAAAAGGCCGGTCTTTCGACCGGCCTTTCGGCTTCGACCTTGCGGGAGCAAGGATCAGAAGTTGTGGCGCACGCCCAGGGCGAAGGAGCTGAAGTCGACGCCGTCGGCACCGGTGGCGTAGCTGGCCAGCGCCTTGTTGTCGACCTTCGTGTAGAAGGCGTAGACCTTGGTGCGCTTGCTCAGGTTGTAGTTGTACGCGATCGTGGCTTGCTTGGCATCGGTGTCGCCGTCGCCGTCGACCTTGCCGGCCAGGCCGAAGTTCAGGTGGAATTCCGAAGCGCCGACGGCGTACATGCCCGACAGGCGGACGATGTTGATCTTGCCGTTGTCCGGAGCGTAGGTGGTGCCCAGCTCGGCGCGCTGGTAGTAGCCGCCGAACGTGAACGCGCCCAGCGTGTACAGCGCGCGAACGCCGAACTGCTTGTCCGACTTGTTCTTCGAGAAGCCGGCACCCAGGGCCAGGTCGCCGACCGAGTAGTTGGCGGCGACGTCATAGGCCTTCTCTTGACCGGCAACGCCTTCGCCGGCGGACACGGCGGCTTCCAGCGACAGGTTCTTCACGAACTCGGGGGCCCGGTAAGCGACCTTGTTCGTGTCGCGCATGACGTATTGGTACAGCGCGTCCGACGAAGTGCCGGTGTCATGGTTGTGCATGCTCACATAGTCGGCCGTCGCGTAGTACGACTCGCTCGTGAAGTTGCCCAGGCGGATCGTGCCCAGCGTGGCGCTTTGCAGGAAGACTTCGGATTGGCGAGCCCAGAAAGCCGACTGGCTTTGCTTGCCGTCGTCGGCATTCAGGCCGTGTTCCAGCTGGAAGCCTGCCTTCAGGCCGCCGCCCAGGTCTTCGACACCCTTGAAGCCGAGACGCGATGCATTGTTCTGCAGCACGGTCTTCTTGTCGTCGCCGACCTTCTGGCTTTCGATGGAGTCGTTCAGGCGACCGTAGATGGTGACGCTGCTTTGCGCGAACGAGGTGCCGGCGGCGACGGTGGCCACAGCGGCGACGATGAGGGAGCGTTTCATGGAAGCTGTCCTTGGGGTTGGGGATTGCATGTACGTGATGCACCCGTTGCTTTTGTCTTGAAGGTGCAAGACGCAAATGTTATGCGGGGGAGGCTTCGATATCGAAAGCCGGCAGCACGAACACGTGAAACGCTGCCAGAAACGTTGTGACGGTACGACATCTGACGGCGGCCGAAGCCGCAAGGGCTCACCGACCACGCAAGTGAGCGGGTGCTTCGAGGCGCTTGGCCAGCAGCGAGAGCAGCAAGGTCAGCACGAGGTACAGCGCCGAGATCGCGAGGTAGGGCTCCCAGTAGCGCGAGTAGGTGCCGGCCACGGTGCGGGCGGCCAGCGCGAGCTCGGCCAGGCCGATCGCCGACACCAGCGACGAGTCCTTGATCAGCGTGATGCCCTCGTTGACCAGCGCCGGCATCATGCGGCGGAAGGCCTGCGGCAGCACGATGAAGCGCATCGCCTGCGGGTGCGTGAGGCCCAGGCTGTAGGCGGCCTGGGTCTGCCCGAGGTGGATGCTCTGGATGCCGGCGCGGAAGATCTCGGAGATGTAGGCGCCGGCATTGAGCGTCAGCGCGAGCGCGCCGGAGAAGAACGCGCCGTGCTCCTGGCGGAAGTCGCGGGCGGCCTCGCCGCTGAGCAGCAGGCCGCCGTCCGGGTGGATCAGCGCCGGCATCAGCGCGAAGTGCACCAGCAGGATCTGCACGAACAGCGGCGTGCCGCGGAAGAAGGTCACGTATGCGAGCGTGACTGAGCGCAGCGCGGTCAGGAACCAGCGCGCCGCCAGCGATTTCGGTGGTGGCGCGTCACGCGAGCTGCTGACCAGGCCGAGCGCGACGCCGAGCAGCAGCCCGGCGCCGATCGCGATCAGCGTCAGCAGGATCGTGTTCCACAGGCCCGACAGGAAGAGCGGGCCGTAGCCGGCCAGAATGCTCCAGCGCAAGTCCATGACCGGCTCGCCTGGCGTTTACTTCGACGCCGCCGAAGCAGCCGGCGCGGCGGCAGCCGGTGCGCCGAAGTACTTCGCGTAGATCTGGTCGTAGGTGCCGTCGGCCTTGATGTCGGCCAGGCCCTTGTTCAGCTTCTCGAGCAGCTCGGCGTTGCCCTTCTTGACCGCGATGCCGTACTGCTCGGGCTGGAATGCCTTGTCGGCGACCGTCTTGAACTTGCTGTCGGCGTTGTTGGCGACGTAGTTGATGACCACGCCGTTGTCGGCCACGACTGCATCGACGCCGCCGGCTTCCAGTTCCTTCAGCGCGAGCGGGGTCGACTCGAAGCGCTTGATGTTGGTGCTGGTCTTGCCCTGCAGCTTGCTGACGACCTCGTCGCCGGTGGTGCCGGTCTGCACGCCGACCTTCAGCTTCTTCAGGTCGTCGAACTTCGAGATCTTCGAGGTCTTCTTGACGGCGATCAGCTGCTGCGCGTCGAAGTAGGGACCGGCGAAGTCCATCGTCTGCTTGCGCTCGTCGGTGATCGTGATGGCCGAGACCAGCAGGTCGCGGTCGCCCTGGCCGAGCGTGTTGAAGATGCCTTCCCACGGCGTGTTGGTGAACTTCACCTCGATGCCGGCCTTCTTCGCGACGGCGGTGACGACGTCGATGTCGAAGCCGACGATCTCGCCCTTCTCGTTCTGCGACTCGAACGGTGCGTAGGCGGCGTCGGTGCCGACGGCGTACACCTTGGCGGGGGCCGGGGCCGGTGCGGACGCGACGACGGCCGGTGCCGAGGCGGCCGGCGCGGCGGCGGTGGGCTCCTGCTTGCTGCAGGCGGCGAGCAGCAGGCCGGCGACGGCCAGGCCGGCTGTTTGCAGGAAGCGACGGGTGTTCAATGCTGTCATGGATACCCCTGGGGTGGTCTGTTGTGTGAGAACGGGAAGCTTGGGTCCGCGAGCTAGCAAGTCGCGGGCCGCTGCAGTGTAAGCCTGCCGAAACCGGTTTCCGAGCGGGCTGGCCGGCGCGTCGCCGGGGCCGCCGCGGCCCGTGGATACGGGGTGTCGCGTGGCGCCGCGCGATGCTACAAACGCGCCTCGATCCCGGAACGCCCCATGAATTCGTCTCCCGCTGCGCGCATCCCGCAGCACCTTCCCGCGCTCGATGGCGTGCGCGGCCTGGCCATCGTGCTGGTGCTGTGCCACAACTTCCAGGTCCTCGAAGGGCCGTCCGACCTGGTCGGGCGGGTGTTCGAACTCGCGTTCGACCTCGGCTGGATCGGCGTGCAGCTGTTCTTCGTGCTGAGCGGCTTCCTGATCACGCGCATCTTGCTGCAGACGCAGGACGCGCCGAACTATTACTCCGCCTTCTTCGGGCGGCGGCTGCTGCGCATCTTCCCGCTGTACTACGCGACGCTCGCGATCGCCTTCATCGTGCTGCCGGCGCTGGGCGCGATGCCGGCGCGCTGGGAGGTCGACCGGCCGCAGCAGGCATGGCTGTGGCTGTACCTGTCGAACTGGTCGGGCCCCTACGGTGGCGCGACGCATGCGTTCCCGCATTTCTGGTCGCTTGCGGTCGAGGAGCAGTTCTACTTGTTGTGGCCCTTGCTGGTGCACCGGCGCTCGGCTGCGCAGGTGCTGCGCTGGTGCGGTGCGATCGCGGTGGCGATCCTCGGCGTGCGCATCGGCATGCTGGCAGCGGGGTTGGGGCCGGACCCGGTGTACTCGTTCACCGTGACGCGGCTGGATGCGCTCGCGATCGGCGGCGCCGCGGCGGCGTGGCTGCAACTGCCGGGCGCGCCGGCGCGAGCGATCGCGCTGCGGCAGCGCTTGATCGTCGGGGCGCTGGTGCTGGCGGCGATCGGCTTCGTCGCGACGCGCGGCTACCCGCGCACCTCGGTGCTCGGGCAGACGCTGGGCTACAGCGTGCTGGCGGTGGTGTTCGCGCTGGGGGTGGTGGCTGCTGCTGCCGGGGATGCGGTCGCGGCGCGCGGCTGGGTCGGCTGGCTGAGGGCCGCGCCGCTGCGCATGCTGGGCCGCTACAGCTATGCGATGTACATCTTCCACAAGCCACTGCACGACCTGGCCGGCAAGCCGGCGCTGCAGGCGCTCGGGCTGTACGAGCATGCCGGCGTCGCGGTGGCGGTCGGCTACATCGTGGCCGGCACGCTCGTCACACTGGCGCTGGCGATGGTGTCGTACCACCTGTTCGAGAAGCACTTCCTCGGGTTGAAGCGGTGGTTCGTGGCCGAGCCGCCTCCGGTCACGGCTCGCTCAGGTACGCCAGCTCCTCTGCGCTGAACCCCGCCGCCTCGCGGGCCTCGCGATTGAACGGCGGACGCAGCCGCGGCGCCTGGTAGTCGCGCACCAGCACCGCGTAGTGCGCGATCGGGTCGAGCCCGTCGCGCCGGCACAGCCAGCGGTACCACTGGTTGCCGATCGCGACGTGGCCGATCTCGTCGCGCAGGATCACGTCGAGGATCTCGACCGTGCGCTCGTCGCCGGCCTTGCGGAACTTGGCCTGCAGCGGTGGCGTCGCGTCGAGCCCGCGCGCTTCCAGCGTGCGCGGCACCAGCGCCATCCGCGCCACCACGTCGCCCGCGGTGCGCTGCGTCATCAGCCACAGGCCGTCGTGCGCATCGAAATCGCCGTAGTCGTGGCCGCCGCTGCGCAGGTGCTCGCGCAGCAGCGAGAAGTGCAGCGCCTCTTCGCTCGCGACGCGCAGCCAGTCGGCATAGAACGCCACCGGCATGCCGGCGAAGCGGAACGCCGCATCGAGCGCCAGGTTGATCGCGTTGAACTCGATGTGCGCGATCGCATGCAGCAAGGCCGCGCGCCCCTCGGGCGTGAAGGCCGAACGCATCGCCACCTCCTTCGGCGGCACCAGGCGAGGGCGCTCGGGCCGGCCGGGCAACTGCGCCGGCACGGCGATGGCTTCATCGGGGTCGATCAGCGCCACATCGAGTTGCTTGAACAGCGCTCGCGCCGCGGCGGCCTTCTCGGTGGGGTCACGCAGGCTCAAGACCTCCAGGGCGCGCTGTCGCGGGTTCATCCCTAGAATCATAGGCTCTGCATTTCGGGCGCTCGCCATGGCCGTCTATCAATTGGGGGACCTGTCTCCCGACATCGCCGCGTCGGCCTGGGTGGCCGACGGCGCCCGCGTGATCGGCAACGTGAGCCTGGGCGACGACGCGAGCGTCTGGTTCGGCGTCGTGATCCGTGGCGACACCGAGCGCATCGCGATCGGCCGCGGCAGCAACATCCAGGACAACAGCGTGGTGCATGCCGATGCGGGCTTCCCGGTGTCGGTCGGCGAGAACGTGACGGTCGGCCACCAGGCGATGTTGCACGGCTGCACGATCGGCGATCATTCGCTGATCGGTATCCAGGCCGTGGTGCTGAACGGCGCGAAGATCGGCAGCCACTGCCTGGTCGGCGCCGGCGCGCTGGTCACCGAAGGCCAGAGCTTTCCGGACGGCTCGCTGATCCTCGGCACGCCGGCCCGCGTGGTGCGCCAGTTGTCGCCCGAGCAGATGCAGGGGCTCGAGAAGAGCGCCGCCCACTATGTCGAGAACGCCCGCCGCTACCAGGCGGGGCTGAAAGAAATCACCTGATGAGCGAATTGCACAAGTTCCTGTTCGAAGGCCTGCCGGTGCGCGGCATGCTGGTGCGGCTGACCGATTCGTGGGTCGAGATCCTGCGCCGGCGTGCCGAGTCGTCCGATGCCTTCCCGCCCGCGGTGCGTGCGCTGCTCGGCGAGATGTCGGCCGCGGCGGTGCTGATGCAGTCGAACATCAAGTTCGAAGGCTCGTTGGTGATGCAGATCTTCGGCGACGGGCCGGTCAAGCTCGCGGTGGCCGAGGTGCAGTCGGACCTCGCGTTCCGCGTCACGGCCAAGGTGGTCGGCGAGGTCGCTCCCGATGCGCGCCTGGACGCGATGGTCAACGTGGCCGGCAAGGGCCGCTGCGCGATCACGCTCGACCCGAAGCCGCGCGGCCCCGGCCAGCAGCCGTACCAGGGCGTGGTCGCGCTGCATGGCGACCGCGGCGAGCCGCTGCACAAGCTCGCCGACGTGCTCGAACACTACATGCTGCAGTCGGAGCAGCTCGACACCCGGCTGATCCTCGCGTCCAACGACCAAGTGGCCGCCGGCCTGCTGATCCAGCGCCTGCCGATCGAGGGCGAGGGCAACCTCGCCGGTCGCCGCAATGAAGACGACATCGGCCTGAACGAGGCCTACAACCGCGTCTCGCACCTGGCGTCCACTCTCACCGCTGACGAGCTGCTGACGCTCGACGCCGACACGGTGCTGCGCCGGCTGTTCTGGGAAGAGTCGGTGCGCCGCTTCCCGCCGATGACCGGCGAACTCGGGCCGCATTTCGCCTGCACCTGCTCGCGCGAGCGGGTCGGCGCGATGCTGAAGGGCCTGGGCCGCGAGGAGGTCGACGGCGTGGTCGCCGAGCAGGGGCGGGTCGAGGTCGGCTGCGATTTCTGCGGGCTGAAATACCACTTCGACGCGGTCGACGTCGGCGAGCTCTTCACGATCGCGCGCGACCAGCCACCCGGCAGCACGACGCTCAACTGAACCCCTGAAGGACTCCCGCGATGCTCTACGCCAGCCTCAAAACGCTGCACTTCCTGTCGGTGATCGTCTGGCTCGGCGGCATGTTCTTCGCGCTGTTCTGCCTGCGGCCCGGCGCGGCGCACCTGCCGCCGGCCGAGCGCGTGCCGCTGATGCAGGCGGTGCTGCAGCGCTTCTTCGGCATCGTGCTGTGGGTCGCGCTGGTCACCGTGCTGAGCGGCGGCTGGATGGTGGGCCGGGTCGCGACGACGACCAAGGCGACCGGCGGACCGTTCAACATGCCGCTCGAATGGAGCGTGATGGCCGGGCTCGGTCTGCTGATGGTGGCGATCTTCGGGCACATCCGCTTCGCGCTCTTCAAGCGCGTGCAGCGCGCGAGCGCCGCGCAGGACTGGGCGGCTGGTGGCGCCGCGCTGAAGGCGATCCGCGACTGGGTGGCGGTGAACCTGACGATCGGCGTGGTGATCGTCGTCGTCGTGATCGCCGGGACGATGACCTGAACCCGGAGGGTCAGCGCGGCAGCAGGTGCCGCTCGCACTCGGCATCGCCGCAGCGCTCGCACATCCACTGCCAGCGCGGGTTCGCACGCGCCTCGTCGAGCACCGACGGCGCGAGCAGCGCGTGGCGCACCGCCAGCAGCGCATGCGACAGCCGCGCCGGCCCGGTGCCCGCCACCACCGAATAGCCGAGCCCGCCGCGCGACAGCGCCGCGCGCACCAGCGCATTGACCGGCTCGCGCACCTGCGGCCCGTCGCGCTGCAGGCCGTCAGCCTGCCACGGGATGTCGAGCGCTGTCAGCAGCGTCAGCGTGCAGCCGCGCTGCGCCTCGATCGCGCTGTCGTACAGGCTGCGGTCGCCAAACACCTGCTCGCTGTAGACCGCGATCATCAGCGCGGTGGTGTCGGCGATCACGATCTCGTGCGACGCGGCTGCCGCGGCAATGCGGCGCGTCTGCTCCTGCGCGATGCTTGCCTGCTCGTCGACGCGTGGCGTGCGGGCGTGCTGGTCGCAGAACTCGCGCAGGTATTCGCCGACGAGGGCGACCGAGCGCCCGTCATGCTGCAAGGCGGCCTGCAGTTCGCCGGCGAGCGTCGTCTTGCCGGTGCTCTCGGCGCCGACGATGGCGATGACGTGGCCGCTCATGCCGCGCGTTCGACCTGCCGCCACGCGCGCCAGCCGGCGAACGACATGCCGAGGAAGATCGCGTACAGCACGGCCGTGAGCCACAGCCCCTTGTACGCGAACAGCGCGATGCTGACGGTGTTGACGACCACCCACATCGGCCAGTTCTCGACGTACTTGCGGCCGAGCAGCCACTGCCCGACCACGCTGGCCGCGGTGGGGAAGGCATCCCACCAGGGCACGTCGGTGTCGGTGTAATGCTTCAGGAACCAGCCGAGCACCGGCCACAGCGCGAGCGTCGCGGCGACCACCGCGAGCCGCCCGCGCCCGCCCATCGAGCGCACCCGCAGCGCGTGGCCGCCCTCCTGCGTGCCGCGCAGCCACTGCCACCAGCCCCAGCCGGCGACGAGCGCGAAGAACACCTGCAGGCTGGCGTCGCCATACAGCTTGTTGTCCCAGAAGAGCGCCACGTAAAGCAGCGAGCTGACGATGGCCAGCGGCCAGCCGATCAGGTTGACGCGGATGTTGCACACCACCATCGCGATCGCCAGCACGAAGGCGACCACCTCCACCCAGCTGACGGGCGCGCCCCACAGCACGAAGGCCTGGGCGAACAGCGGCTGCATCCACTGCAGCAGATCCGTCATGTCACGGGCGTTTGGCGGTCGACACCTGGACGTAGATCTCGTCCGGCTTGACCATGCCGAGTTCGAAGCGCGCTTTCTCTTCGACCATCTCCAGGCCTTCCTTCAGGTCGCTGACCTCGGCGACCAGGCGCTCGTTGCGCGTGCGCGCCGCGTCGTTCTCGCCCTTCTTCTGGTCGAGCTTGGCCTGCAGCTCCATCACGCGCGGCACGCCGCCCTTGCCGAACCAGAGTTCGGCATGGACGAGAACCAGCAGCGCGATGAGGCCGAGGGTGACGAGGCGCACGTCGAAGACAGCAGCGGATCAGCGCAGGTTGTAGAAGGCTGCGCGGCCGGGGTAGCTGGCCACGTCACCGAGGTCTTCTTCGATGCGCAGCAGCTGGTTGTACTTCGCCATGCGGTCCGAGCGGCTCAGCGAACCGGTCTTGATCTGGCCGGCGTTGGTGCCGACCGCGATGTCCGCGATGGTCGAGTCTTCGGTCTCGCCCGAGCGGTGGCTGATCACCGCGGTGTAGTTGGCGCGCTTGGCCATCTCGATCGCGGCGAAGGTTTCGGTCAACGTGCCGATCTGGTTGATCTTGATCAGGATCGAGTTCGCGATGCGCTTGTCGATGCCTTCCTTCAGGATCTTGGTGTTGGTGACGAACAGGTCGTCGCCCACCAGCTGCACCTTGGTCGTCAGGCGCTCGGTGATGTGCTTCCAGCCGTCCCAGTCGCCTTCGGCCATGCCGTCTTCGATGCTGATGATCGGGTACTTGTCGACCCAGGTCGCGAGGATGTCGGTCCACTCGGGCGCGCTCAGCGTCAGGCCTTCGGCGCTCAGCACGTACTTGCCGTCCTTGTAGAACTCGCTGGCGGCGCAGTCGAGGCCGAGCGCGATCTGCTCGCCGGCGACGAAGCCGGCCTTGTCGATCGCCTGCAGGATCAGCTGGATCGCCGCCTCGTGGCTCGCGACGCTGGGTGCGAAGCCGCCTTCGTCACCGACCGCGGTGCTCATGCCCTTGTCGTTGATGATCTTCTTCAGCGCGTGGAACACCTCGGCGCCATAGCGCATCGCTTCGCGGAAGCTCGGGGCGCCGACCGGGATGATCATCAGCTCCTGCAGGTCGAGGCTGTTGTTCGCGTGCGCGCCGCCGTTGATGACGTTCATCATCGGCACCGGCATCTGCATCGCGCCCGAGCCGCCGAAGTAGCGGTACAGCGGCAGGCCGCTTTCTTCGGCCGCGGCGCGTGCCACCGCCATCGAGACCGCCAGCGTCGCGTTCGCGCCCAGGCGGCTCTTGTTCTCGGTGCCGTCCAGGTCGATCAGCGTGCGGTCGAGGAAGGCCTGCTCCGAGGCGTCGAGGCCGAGCACGGCTTCGCTGATCTCGGTGTTCACATGCTCGACGGCCTTCAGCACGCCCTTGCCGAGGTAGCGGTTCTTGTCGCCGTCGCGCAGCTCGATCGCTTCGCGCGAGCCGGTGGACGCGCCCGAGGGCACCGCGGCGCGGCCCATCACGCCGGATTCCAGCAGCACGTCGCATTCGACGGTCGGGTTGCCGCGGCTGTCGAGGATCTCGCGGCCGACGATGTCAACAATGGCACTCATTCAGTCTTCCTTCAGGGTTTCGACAACTGCTGGTTGATCAACTGCTAGGTGATTCTGGCAGTCAGTTGAAATCGGCTTCGAGAAAGCCGTTCTTCTTCGTGATGCGGTCGAGTTCGACCAGCGTGGACAGCAACTCTTTCATGCGCTTCAGCGGCACCGCGTTCGGGCCGTCGCTCAGCGCCTCGGCCGGGTTCGGGTGCGTCTCCATGAAGACGCCCGCCACGCCGACCGCGATGGCCGCGCGCGCCAGCACCGGCACGAACTCGCGCTGGCCGCCGGAACTCGTGCCCTGGCCGCCGGGCAGCTGCACCGAGTGGGTCGCGTCGAACACCACCGGGGCGTTCGTGTCGCGCATGATGGCCAGCGAGCGCATGTCGCTGACGAGGTTGTTGTAGCCGAAGCTCGCGCCGCGCTCGCAGGCCATGAAGCTGTCTTCCGGCAGGCCCTTGTCGCGCGCGGCGGCACGGGCCTTGTCGATGACGTTCTTCATGTCGCCGGGCGCGAGGAACTGGCCCTTCTTGATGTTGACCGGCTTGCCCGACTGCGCGACCGCGCGGATGAAATCGGTCTGGCGGCACAGGAAGGCCGGCGTCTGCAGCACGTCGACGATCGACGCCACGTGCGCGATCTCCTCGGTGCTGTGCACGTCGGTCAGCACCGGCACGCCGATCTCGCGCTTGACCTTGGCCAGGATCTCGAGCCCGCGCTCCATGCCGGGGCCGCGGAACGAGGTGCCCGACGAGCGGTTCGCCTTGTCGTAGCTCGACTTGAAGATGAACGGGATGCCGAGCGCGGCCGTCATTTCCTTCAGCTGGCCGGCGACGTCGAGCTGCAATTGCTCGGTCTCGACGACGCAGGGGCCGGCGATCAGGAAGAAGGGCTTGTCGAGGCCGACGTCGAATCCACAGAGCTTCATGCCGCGGCCTTCTCGGGTTGCGGCTGCTCGCTGCGGGCGGTCTGGTGCGCGAGCGCGGCCTGGATGTAGGAGCGGAACAGCGGGTGGCCTTCCCACGGCGTCGACTTGAACTCCGGGTGGAACTGCACGCCCATGAACCACGGGTGCACGGTGCGCGGCAGCTCGACGATCTCGGTCAGCTTCTCGCGCTGCGTCAGCGCCGAGATCACCAGGCCGGCCTCGCGCAACTGGTCGAGGTAGTTGACGTTGGCCTCGTAGCGGTGGCGGTGGCGCTCGTTGACGACATCGCCGTAGATCTCGTGCGCGAGCGTGCCGGGCACCACGTCGGAGCTCTGCGCGCCCAGGCGCATCGTGCCGCCGAGGTCGGAGTTCGCGTCGCGGGTCTGGATCGATCCGTCGGCATCCTGCCACTCGTCGATCAGCGCGATCACCGGGTTCGGCGTCTCGGGGTCGAACTCGGTGCTGTTGGCGTTCGCGAGGCCGGCCTTGTGGCGCGCGATCTCGATCGTGGCGACCTGCATGCCCAGGCAGATGCCGAGGTAGGGCAGCTTGTGCTCGCGGGCGAACTGGGCGGTGAGGATCTTGCCCTCGACGCCGCGCTTGCCGAAGCCGCCGGGCACCAGGATCGCGTCGTAGCGTGCCAGCTGGCTCACGTTGTCGGTCGTCAGCGTCTCGGAATCGACGTACTCGATGTTGATGCGGGCATGGTTGTGGATGCCGGCATGGCGCAGCGCCTCGTTCAGCGACTTGTACGAATCGGACAGGTCGGTGTACTTGCCGCACATCGCGATCGTGACCTCGCGCTTCGGGTGCTCGACCTCGTCGACCAGCGCATCCCAGCGCTTCAGGTTGGCCGGCGGGGTGTTGATGCGCAGCTTGTCGCAGATCAGGCCGTCGAGGCCCTGCTCGTGCAGCATGCGCGGCACCTTGTAGATGGTGTCGGCATCCCAGACCGAGATCACGCCCCATTCGGGCACGTTGGTGAAGAGCGAGATCTTCTCGCGCTCTTCGTCGGGGATGCGGCGGTCGGCGCGGCACAGCAGCGCATCGGCCTGGATGCCGATCTCGCGCAGCTTCTGCACGGTGTGCTGGGTGGGCTTGGTCTTCAGCTCGCCGGCGGCGGCGATCCACGGCACGTAGGTCAGGTGCACGAACGCGGTGTTGTTCGGGCCCATGCGCAGGCTCATCTGACGCGCGGCTTCGAGGAAGGGCAGCGATTCGATGTCGCCGACGGTGCCGCCGACCTCGACGATCGCGACATCGACCGCCTGCTCGGTGCCGAAGGCCGCGCCGCGCTTGATGAATTCCTGGATCTCGTTGGTGACGTGCGGGATCACCTGCACCGTCTTGCCGAGGTAGTCGCCGCGGCGCTCTTTCTCGAGCACGCTCTTGTAGATCTGGCCGGTGGTGAAGTTGTTGGCCTTCTTCATGCGCGTCGTGATGAAGCGCTCGTAGTGGCCGAGGTCGAGGTCGGTTTCGGCGCCGTCGTCGGTGACGTACACCTCGCCGTGCTGGAAGGGGGACATGGTGCCCGGATCGACGTTGAGGTACGGATCCAGCTTGATGAGGGTGACCTTGAGGCCGCGCGATTCGAGAATCGCTGCAAGTGATGCAGCCGCGATGCCCTTGCCCAGCGAGGACACCACACCGCCGGTGACAAAGACGAACTTGGTCATTGCAGGGTCAGCAGGCGCCTTGTCGACGAATGCCGTGGTGGTAAAGCGCGATTATAGGCGCGTAGTTTCGGGCCGCTGCTCGAACTCCCCCAGCCAGCGCAGCACCTCGGCCGCCGCTTGCCCCGGCTGTTCGAAGGGGAACAGGTGCGAGCCCTCGATCCACGAGATGCGCCCCTGCGTGAAGCGCTCGGTCGCCTTCATGCCCACCTGGCGCACCTCGGCCGACTGCGTGCCGCCGATGAAGGCCATCGGGCAGCCCAGCGGGCGGCGCACCAGCAGCCGGGGGATGTGGTGCGGCAGCGTGTAGTAGATCTGCGTCTCGACCTCGCGCCGGAAGCTCAGCGACTGGCCGTGGCCGGAGGGCTCGATGCCGGCGGCGATGTAGTCGCGCAGCACGCCGGGTGCCCAGCGCGCGAAGGCCGGCTTGGCCTCGAAGTGCGCGAACGCGGCCTCCGGGCTCGGCCAGTGCTGGCGCCGGCGCTTCGAGACGTGGCCCGGCGAGAAGCGCTCGCCGATGCCGGTCGCCTTGGCCACCTGCAGCGTGCGTGCGAGCAGCCCGCCGATCAACGGCGAATCCATCAGCACGATGCCGCGCGCCAGGTCGGGCCGCTTCGACGCGGCCAGCACGCTGAGGAACCCGCCGAGCGAATGCCCGACCAGCCAGACCGGCCCGGCCGACGCGTGCTGCTCGATGAACGCGATCAGCTGGTTGCGCAGCAGCGGCCAGTTGTCGGTGACGCGGTAGTGCTCGTCGTGGCCGAGCTTCTCGATCGCGTGCACCTGGTAGCCCGCTTCGCGCCACGCCTCGAACAGCACCCGGTAGGTGCCCGCCGGAAAGCTGTTCGCGTGCGAGAAGACGATGCAGCCCGGGCCGGCCATCAGACTATTTTTTCACCCGGGTGCGTGATCTTGCGCATCGGCTCGTAGCGCTCCGACGGCACGCAAAGCGGGTGTTCGGCCGCGCTGCCGTCCCAGGTGGGATCATCGATCGATTCGAACACCTGGCGCAGCCGCTGGCCCCAGGTGCTGCGGATCATCGTGAAGTACGGGTTGCGCTCATCGATGCAGACCATCTGCTGCGACTGGAAGGTATCGGCCTCGTAGACCAGCAGGTCCAGCGGCAGGCCGACCGACAGGTTGGACTTGAGCGTCGAATCCATCGACACCAGCGCGCACTTGGCGGCTTCGTCGAGCGCGGTGTGCGGCGTGATCATGCGGTCGAGCACCGGCTTGCCGTACTTCGATTCGCCGACCTGGAAGTAGCAGGTCTCGCGCGTCGCCTCGATGAAGTTGCCGGCCGAGTAGACAAGAAAGAGCCGCATCGCCTCGCCCTTGATCTGGCCACCGAGGATCATCGACGCGTTGAAGTCGACGCCGGCCTGCTTCAGCGACGGGCCATCTTGTTCGTAGACGCGGCGCACCGCGCTGCCGAGCACGCGGGCGGCGTCGAACATGCTGGTGGCGTTCCAGATGGTGATCGGAGGCTCGTCGCCGTTGTCCAGCTTCTCGACCTGCAGGATCTCGCGCACCGACTGCGAGATCGACAGGTTGCCGGCCGACAGCAGCACCATGAAGCGGTCGCCCGTCTTCTCGTAGACCATCATCTTGCGGTAGGTGCTGATCTGGTCCAGGCCCGCGTTGGTGCGCGAGTCGGACAGGAAGACGAGGCCGGCATCGAGCTTGATGCCCACGCAGTAGGTCATGACGGGGTGTCCTGCAGGTTCTTCAGGCGGTAGAGCGCATCGAGCGCTTCCTTCGGCGACAGCATATCGGGGTTGATGCCGGCCAGCGCCCGCTCGATGGCCGACGCCGGCTTCTCGGCTTCGGGCGTGGGCGCCGCGAACAGGTCGATCTGCGCGCTGCCCGCGTGCTGCTGCGCCTCGAGCGCCTCCAGCGTCGCGCGCGCCTGCCGCACCAGCGTGCCCGGCATGCCGGCCAGGCGCGCGACCTGCACGCCGTAGCTGCGGCTGGCCGGGCCGGCCTGGATGTCGTGCAGGAAGACGATGTCGTCGCCGCTCTCCGCCGCCGACACGTGCACGTTCAGCGCGCGGTCGTGCTTGACCGGGAATTCGGTCAGCTCGAAGTAGTGGGTGGCGAACAGCGTGAAGCTCTTGTTGCGCTCGTGCAGGTGGCTGGCGATGGCACCGGCCAGCGCGAGGCCGTCGAAGGTCGAGGTGCCGCGGCCGATCTCGTCCATCAGCACCAGTGACTGTTCGCCGGCGCTGTGGATGATGGCGGCGGCCTCGGTCATCTCGAGCATGAAGGTCGACTGCGCGTTGGCCAGGTCGTCGGCCGCGCCGATGCGGGTGTGGATCGCGTCGATCGGCCCGAGGCGGCAGGCGTCGGCCGGCACGAACGAGCCGATCGCCGCCAGCAGCACGATCAGCGCGACCTGCCGCATGAAGGTGCTCTTGCCGCCCATGTTCGGGCCGGTGATCACCAGCATCTTGCGGGCGGCGTCGAGCCGGCAGTCGTTGGCCATGAAGTTGCCGGCGCCGGTTTCGGCGAGGCGCGCCTCGACCACCGGGTGGCGGCCGGCCGTGATGTCGATGCAGGCGTCGCGCACGAACTGCGGACGGGTCCAGTTCAGCGTGTCGGCGCGCTCGGCCAGCGCGGCCAGCGCGTCCAGGCTCGCGAGCGCGCGGGCCAGGCCCGACAGCGCCTCCAGGTGCGCCTGCAGCTGGTCGATCACCTGCTCGTAGAGCATCTTCTCGCGCGCGAGCGAGCGCTCCTGCGCCGACAAGGCCTTGTCCTCGAAGGTCTTCAGCTCGGGCGTGATGAAGCGCTCGGCGTTCTTCAGCGTCTGGCGGCGCTGGTAGTCCATCGGCACCTTGCTCGCCTGGCCCTGCGTGACCTCGATGTAGAAGCCGTGCACCTTGTTGTATTGCACGCGCAGGTTGGCGATGCCGGTGCGGGCGCGCTCGCGGGCTTCGAGGTCGAGCAGGAAGGCGTCGCAGTTCTGGCTGATGTCGCGCAGCTCGTCGAGCGGGGCGTCGAAGCCGCGCGCGATCACGCCGCCGTCGCGCAGCATCACCGAGGGCTCGTCGGCGATGGCGGTGCGCAGCAGAGCTTCGATCTCCGGGGCCGGCGTCAGTGCCTCGGCCAGCATCTCCAGCAGCAGCGCCTGGCGCGGCACGCGCTCGCGCAGCGCCGGCAGGCCTTGCAGCGTGGCGCGCAGGCCGGTGAGCTCGCGCGGGCGCACCTGGCGCAGCGCGATGCGGGCGGTGATGCGCTCGACGTCGCTGACGCCGCGCAGTGCCTCGCGCAGCGGCGTGACGTCGTGCTCGATCAGCACGTCGAGCGCGTCATGGCGCTGCGACGCGACGGTGCGTTCGCGCAGCGGGTGCGTGAGCCAGTGGCGCAGCGCGCGGCTGCCCATGCCGGTGCGGCAGGTGTCGAGCAGCGACAGCAGCGTCGGGGTATCGTCGCCGCGCAGCGTCTGCGTGAGTTCGAGGTTGCGGTGCGTGGTCGGCGGCAGGTCGAGCAGGTCGCCGCTGCGCTCGACCTGCAGCGCACGCACGTGGGCCAGCGCCTGGCCCTGCGTGTGCTCGGCGTAGCTCAGCAGCGCGGCGGCGGCGGCCTGCGCGGTGATGAGTTCCTGCGCGTTGAAGCCGGCGAGGCTCGCGACGCGCAATTGCTCGCACAGCTTGCGCAGGCCGAGCGCGGTGTCGAACTGCCAGCCGGGGCGGTGAGTGATCGCGATGCGGGCCTGGACGACCGCGGCGGGCACCTGGTCGCGGTCGACCAGCACCTCGGCGGCGTTCAGGCGGGCCAGCCAGCCGGGCAGTTCGCGCTCGCTGCATTCGGTCAGGCCGAGCTGGCCGCTGCTGAGGCCGAGCCAGGCCAGGCCGTAGCCGGTGACGCCGCGGTGCGTTCGTTGCGAGACGGCGAGCAGCAGCGCGTCGCGCTTGTCGGCGAGCAGCTCGGTATCGGTGACGGTGCCGGGCGTGACGACGCGCACCACCTTGCGCTCGACCGGGCCCTTCGCGGTGGCGACATCGCCGACCTGTTCGGCGATCGCGACGGCCTCGCCCAGCTTGATCAGCTTGGCCAGGTAGCTCTCGACGGCATGGAAGGGCACGCCGGCCATCACCACCGGCTCGCCACCGCTCTGGCCGCGGCTGGTCAGCGTGATGTCGAGCAGCTTGTTGGCGCGGCGGGCGTCTTCATAGAAGAGCTCGTAGAAGTCGCCCATCCGGTAGAAGACGAGGGTGTCGGGGTGCTCGGCCTTGATGCGCAGGTACTGCTGCATCATTGGCGTGTGGGCCGACAGGTCCCTGGCCGGCGGGGTCCGTCCGGCCGCAGAGGAGGGAGCTGGGTCGTCGAGCGCAGGGGAGAGGGGGGCGGCGGAATCGTTCACGATCGAGATGGCGGCGCTGGGGGCCTTTCGGCCAAGGCGCGCACCTTACCATCGACGACTGCCCGGACCTCCGTCTCGAACCCACCCCATCCCGCTAGGGCACGTCGCGCTTGGCAAAGATGCTTGCCATCTCCGCCGCGTTCTCGGTTCCCCAGGTGCACAGCGGGACGATCGCGTTGGCCAGGCTGCGACCGAGCGGGGTCAACGCGTAGTCCACACGCGGCGGCACCTCCTTGTAGTCGTTCCGCGCGAGCACGCGATCGGCCTCCAGATCCTTCAATTGCTGGATCAGCACCTTGTCGCTGACGCCCTGGGTCAGGCGCTTGAGTTCGCCGTAGCGCTTCGGGCCGTCGCGCAGAAAAAACAGGATCAGCGGTTTCCACTTGCCCGAGATGACGCGCAGTGTCGCGTTGAGCCCGCAGCCGGTGTCGCAGATTTCAGGGGGCGTCGTCATTTTTAGGTACTTACCAAAAAGTGCATACTTGTCCTTAGGTTATCAGAACTCCATAGTTGTCCTCAGGCAAGCATTTCTCCAGCTTCCCCGCAACGCAACCAAGGATCTCTGACATGACCAGACTGAATGGAAAGACCGCCGTGATCACCGGCGGCGCGACCGGCATCGGCTTCGCCGCAGCAAAGCGTTTCATCGAGGAAGGCGCCTTCGTCTTCATCTACGCCCGCCGACAAGAATCGCTCGATGCCGCTGTGGCCAAGCTCGGACCCAATGCCCGTGGGGTGAAGGGCTCGGTCTCCGATCTGGCCGACCTCGACCGGCTCTACGCGGCAGTGAAGGCCGAGCGCGGAACCCTCGACATCGTGCTCGCCAATGCCGGGGCGGGAAGCCAGGCTCGGCTCGGCGAGATCACCGCCGAGCACATTGACGAAACCTTCGACACCAATGTGAAGGGCACCATCTTCACGGTCCAGAAGGCGCTGCCGCTGATGGGCAAGGGTGGTTCGATCATCCTGACCGGATCGAGCGCCGGCACCACGGGCGCCCCGAGCATGAGCGCCTACAGCGCGAGCAAGGCGGCAGTGCGCAACCTGGCGCGGACCTGGGCGGAGGACTTGAAAGGCACCGGCATCCGGGTCAACGTGCTGTCGCCCGGGGCGACGGCGACCGAACTCGCGAAGCAAGCGCTGGGCGAAGAAGGCCAGAAGGTCTACGCCGCGATGACGCCGCTCCAGCGCATGGCCGATCCGGCGGAGATCGCAGCGGCGGCTGCCTTTCTCGCGTCGTCGGACAGCAGCTTCATGACCGCCAGCGAGGTTGCCGTCGACGGCGGCCTGGCGCAACTCTGACCCGCTGAACCCAAGGAGAACACACATGAGTTACGCAATCATCGGCTTCGGCAAGATCGGCCACGCTCTCGCCAAGGCGTTTGCCCGCAATGGCATCGAAGTAGCCGTTGCAACCACGCGCGCCCCGGAAAGCTTTGCATCCGATGCGGCCGCGATCGGACCCCAGATCATCCCCAAGACACTGGCGGAAGCCGTCAAGGCGGACGTCATCTTTTTGGCAGTCCGTTTCGAGTCGCACCCGGATGTCGCGAAGGCGCTGCCGACTTGGCAGGGGAAGACCATCATCGATGTGACCAATGCCTATGGCGTGTCCCCTGAGGCGCTGGGAGGACAGCCTTCTTCAAAGGTTGTCGCGCAGGCCTTCACGGGTGGAAGACTGGTCAAGGGCTTCAACCATCTGGTCGCTACTGTCCTTGACCAGGATCCTGCCGTGCACGGTGGCAGGAGAGTCGTGTTCCTGGCGAGCGACGATGACGGCGCCGCAGCGGAGATTGGTGCGCTTGCTGAAAATCTCGGCTTCTCGCCGATCAAACTTGGCAGGCTGTCAGAAGGTGGACTGCTTGTGCAGGCGCGCGGAAACAGCTGGGGTCAACTGATCTTCAAGGACTTGGTCAAGTTCGCCTGATGAATCGTGATCGCTGATTCCGATGCGAGCCTGCCTCGTGGACATTGGCAGCCACAGTTTGATTGAAGCGAGGGCATGCCGGCGGTAACCGCGATCACGAAGCCGTCGATGGAGGACATGCCTTTACTCCGGAGGCCGGCAACGTTTCAGCGCATGGGTCACTTCGCCTCGTAGTGGTCGTTCACGTAGGTCATGGGGATCCACCGGTAGCCTGTGCCATCGCGGCGCAGATGGCCGACGCCGGGGAACGAGATGTGGTCGGCCGCGACCCAGTACCGGCCCTTGACCGCGTCGGCGAACGCCTTCTTGCGCGTTGCTGCGGCGGCCTTGGGATCGACGTCGAAGACGATCGTCACGCCCGGGTCGGGCATCTGAACTTCCGCCACGTGAACCAGGTCGCCCCAGAACACCAGCTTCTCGCCCTTGCTCTCGAGCGCGTAGAAGGTGTGGCCCGGTGTGTGGCCCGGAGCGGGGATGGAACGGATGCCGGCGAACAGCTCGGTCGCGCCGGAGAACGTCTTCACCTTGCCGGCATCGACATAGGGCTGCACCTTGGCTGACGCCTCGTCGAAGTACTTCTTCGCGGCATCCCGCGCCCGGGCGCGGCTTTCGGGATTCAGCCAGTACGCGACCTCCTTCTGCTCGATGTGGACCGTGGCGTTGGGAAACACGATGCGCTTGCCATCCATCAAGCCACCGGTGTGGTCGGTGTGGATGTGCGTGATCAGGATGTCGGTGATCTGCTCCGGCGTGACGCCCACCGCCTTGAGACTGGCCTCGAGCTTGTTCAACGTCGGGCCATAAAGCTCGCCGGTGCCGGCGTCCATCAGGATCAGGCGGTCGCCCGCCCGGATCAGGTAGGCGTTGACCGAGGCATCGACCTCGGTCGTCTGATACGTGTCCGCCAGGCGCGACGCCACCTCGCCGGGCTGGGCGTTGGTCAGCAGCTTCAGCGTCGGGATCGGCAGCGTGCCGTCGGACAGCGCCGCGACCTCGAAGTCGCCGAGCTTGAAGTGGTAGTAGCCGGCTTGATAGCGGCTCACCTTGGTCGCAGGCGCCTCGGCCGCGGATGAGACCGGGGCGACCAGGCTGGTGGCGACAGCGGCGGCCAGGAAGGCCGCAAGGAATGTGCGTTTCATCGTGGAGGCTCTGTTAAGTGGTGAAAGGCACTATAGTTATCGCCATCCGATTGATAAAGAATGAGATCACGATTTCACAATCAATAATATGGAAACAATGATCGACAACCTGGTCGAGCTGACGATCTTCGACAAGGTCGCCAGTGCGGGCAGTCTCACGGGGGCCGCGAACGAGCTGGGCCTGTCACTGGCAGTGGTCAGCAAGCGCTTGGCCAGCCTCGAGGCGCGCATGGGCGTTCGCCTGCTCAACCGGACCACACGGCGGCAATCAATGACGCAGGAAGGCGAACGCTTCCACCTGCATTGCGTGCGCATCCTTGCGGAGGTGCAGCAGGCCGAGGCGGTGATGCAGCACAGCCGCACCGACATCAACGGACACCTGCGGGTGACGGCGACGCGCATGCTGGGCACGCGCTATCTCGCAGCGCTGGCGGCGCAGTTCCAAGCCATGCATCCGGCGTTGAGGATCGAGCTCGTCTTGAGCGATGACGTCGTGGATCTCGTGGAGCAAGGCATTGACCTGGCGCTGCGCTTCGGGGTGCTCGACGACTCGACGATGACGGCACGCCACATCGCCGACAGCGAGCTCGTCCTGTGCGCCGCGCCGGACTACTTGCGGCGCTTCGGCTCTCCCGACACGCCTGCTGCACTCTCAGCGCATAACTGCATCCTCTACGGCACGCGAAGCACCCGACACTGGCTCTTCCAGCACGAAGGCAAACCGGTCTCGGCCGAGGTGAACGCGACCTTCCTGTGCAATGACGGCAACGCGGCCAAAGCGCTCGCGCTCGCCGGCGGTGGGATCTTTCTCAAGTCGATATGGGATGTGGGCTCGGAACTGAGGGATGGAACGCTGGTGCGCGTGCTGGGGCGATACAGCATCCCCAGCGCACCGCTGCATGTCGTGTACCCGCATGCATTGCATCTGGCCCCGCGAGTACGCCACTTTGCCGATTACGCTCTCAAGAGCCTTCGCAGCGAATGGGAGCTGCTTACCGACAAGGCCTCCGCGGGGGATCGCTCTCCGATTGAGGTTTGATTCTGAGAGGACTCTTGCTTGTTCACGAACCGTTTGCCAGCGCTTTGACTTGCCGTCATTGGCCTGGCGGCCGGATCCATTACTTTCGTCGTACTCCTCTGGCCAGTCTTCACAGGTTCGTTCCAGGCGCGGTCAGCTGCTGCTGCCCTTGAGCTTGCTGACGACGAACAGCAGCACGATGGCGCCGATGACCGAGGCGATCCATCCGGCCGGCTGCCCCACCGAATACCAGCCTATCGCCTGGCCGACGAAGCCAGCGATCATCGAGCCGGCGACGCCCAGCAGGCAAGTCAGGATCCAGCCCATCTTCTGCTCGCCTGGCAGCAGAAAGCGCGCGATCGCGCCGACGATCAGCCCGACGAGGATGGTGCTGATGATGCCCATGGTGTTGGCTCTCTCGTGTGATGGATGTTGAAGATCCTGCCAGACCGAGCATGCCACAAGCCCGCGAACGGACGGGCGTGTGTTGATGGCTTTCGCGCCTCGCCCGGCAGCCGAATCGCAGCACCGGCGGAATAGCGGAGGGTCAGGGACATCGTATCGAGCCCCTGTAGAGTGAGGGCGCGCGGCCGTTCGATGGACGCAGCCCGGCTGCTCTGCGCCGTCGGTTTGTTGAGGTGAGTCAATTGGACAGACTGGAAGCGATGGCGATGCTGGTTTCTTCCGTCGAGGAGGGAAGCCTGTCGGCGGCCGCCAGGAAACTGCGGATTCCCGTTGCCACGCTCACGCGCAATGTCAACGACCTGGAGGCGATGGTCGGCACGAAGCTTCTCGTTCGAACCACGCGCAAGCTCTCGCTGACGGATGCGGGAGCCGACTACGTTGCCGCGGCAAGGCAGATTCTCGAACAGGTCGATGAGCAGGAACGTCGCGCCTCCGGCGAGTTCACGAACCCACGCGGCGAGCTCGTCGTGACAACGCCGGTGCAGGTGGCGCGGCTGCGGGTACTGCCCGTCATCCATCAATTCCTTGCGCAGTTTCCCGAGATCCGCATACAGCTCCTGCAATCCGACCGCAACATCGACCTCGTCGACTCGCACGCGGATGTCGCGGTGCGGATCGGCCGCCTGCGCGACAGCAGCCTGGTGGCCACGCGGGTCGGGTTGTTGCGCGTCGTGGTGGTGGCCAGCCCGGCGCTTTTGGAGAAGCACGGCGTGCCGCGCAGCCCCGAGGATCTGCGCGGCTACCCTCGCGTCGTGTTCAACAGCCCGTTCCTGTCGCCGTGGCGCTTTCGCCATCCGGAAGCCAGCGAGCTGCACACGATCACGGACACACCGCGATTGCTCGTGTCGTCGCCAGACGCAGCCGCCGATGCCGCCATCGACGGCGTGGGCGCGACGATGCTGCTCGAGCACGACGTGGCAGAGGCAGTGCGCGCCGGGAAGCTCCGATTCATCCTGCAGGAGTTCGAGGTCGACCCGATCCCAGTGCATCTCGTCCACCTGTCTCGCGACATGATGCCGGTCAAGCTCCGCCGATTCATCGACTTCGCCGTCCCGCAACTTCGCGAGGCATTGGCAGACTTCGGACGCATCCCGTCGCCTTGAGAAGTCGCGCGCTTCGACGGTGCCGCGCTACTTTTTCAGCGGGCGAGCCGCCCACACCAAGTCCGGCGATGGTCTCGTCGCCCACCTCCTTGGTGTGGATCACCGCGTGGTCGCCGGGAGAAATGCGCATTTCATTGTTCCTGTGAGGTCATCAGAACGGGGTCAGGCCAGGTGCCTGGCGAAGAACGTGAACGTGCGGTCCCACGCCCTCTGCGTCCACACCGGGTCATGGTGCGTCTCCGCGATCCGCCCCTCGCCCACCGCCTGCTCGTTGCCGAACGCGTGGTGCGCCAGGTAGTGGTGGAAGTCGTGCTTCACGCCGGCGGCTGTCAGTTTTTCCACCAGGCCGGCCACCAGGGCCGGCGGGAAGAACTGGTCCTGGTCGGCCCAGTGGCCCTGCAGCGGAACCTTGATCTTGCTGGCGTCGAGGTACTCCAGCGGCGGGCAGCCGTACCAGGTGACGGCGGCGTCGAGCTCGGGCACGTTGGCGGCGGCCAGCAGCGTCAACGCGCCGCCCATGCAGAAGCCGACGCAGCCGACCTTGGCGGCGCGGGTCTTCAAGAACTGCACGGCGCCACGCACGTCCTGGGCGGCGGCGGAGCCGAAGTCCAGGCCGTTCATCAGGTGGTGCGCCTCCTCCTTCTCGACCGTGCTCTTGCCGCGGTACAGGTCGGGCACCAGCGCCAGGAAGCCGGCGTGGGCCAGGCGGTCGGCGACGCCGCGGATCTGGTCGTTCAGGCCCCACCATTCCTGGATCACCACCACCGCGGGTGCGCCTTGCGGCTGCGCCGGCTCTGCGAGGTAGCCCGGCAGCTCGTGGCCATCCGGGCGCTTGAATTGGATCGTCGTTCCCATGGTGATCCTCAAAACTGGGTCAGGCCGCCGTCGACCACGAGTTCCGTGCCGGTCGTGTATGACGAGTCGTCGCTGGCGAGGAACAGCACGGTCTTCGCGAGTTCCGCGGCATCGCCGAAGCGCTTCAGGCCGATCTTCTGCGTGACGCCGGCGGCGACCTCCGACAGCACGTTGTCGGGCAGGCCGATCTTGCTGTAGAAGGGTGTCGCGATGGCGCCCGGGCTGACCGCGTTCACGCGGATGCCGCGCGGCGCCAGTTCTGCGCCCAGGGTGCGAACCAGCGAGCGCGCCGCAGCCTTGGTCGCTGCCAGGATCGACAGGCCCGCGAAGCCGATCGTGTTCAGGAACGACGTCGTCACGATGATGCTGCCGCCCTGGGCCATCACCGGCGCCGCCTTCTGGATCGTGAAGAACGTGCCGGTGAAATTGAGCGCGAGGTTGTCGGCAACGTACGCTTCCGTCACCGCCTCCAGCGGAGCGACCGTGGTCGCGCCGGCGTTGGCGAACAGGACGTCGATGCGACCGAACCTGGCGCGCGTCTCTTCGACGGAACGCTCGATGTCGGCCACCTTGCGGATGTCGGCACGCACCAGCAGCGCCTTGCCGCCGAGTTGGTTGCCGGCCGCGGCCAGGCGCTCTGCGTTCGAGCCGACCAGCACCACCTGGGCGCCCTCGGCCTGGAACAGCTTCGCGGTTTCCAGGCCGATGCCCGACGTGCCGCCAGTGATGAATGCAACTTTGTTCTTGAGCTTCATTTCAGGTAGTTCCCATGGTTGAGTTGAGTGACGAAGGAGACGTTTCGGTCGATCACTTCGCATGGGATGAATCATGTGTCTCGCCACTCGGAAGCGGAATGAGCTGAATGCGAGCAACATCTGCTCGGGAAACGGCGAGATGGTGAACTCGTCGAAGACTGATGCGGCGGTCAGCGGGACGTCGAGCGCTGGGCCAGGTGGCGATACACGGTGCTGCGATGAACGCCGAGGCGCTTTGCGGCCGTGGCGACGTTGCCATGGCACGCCGACAGCACCTGGTCGATGGTGTTCTCGACGACGTCCGAGAGTGCGGGCTCGACCTCGACGAGGTGGTGCTGCGGATCCTGCGCCGTTGTCGCAACGAAGCGATCCGGCAACTGGTCGACGCCGAGGGTGTCACCTTCGTCGGCCAGCGCAACCATCGCGCGCAGCACGCTGTTGAGCTCTCGCACGTTGCCGGCCCACGCATGCGCGTCGAGCCGGTCGAGCGCCGCCCGGTCGATGGAAAGCCGCTTCGCTTGCGCCAGCTGGCCGAACAGGCGCTCGATGAGGGCGCGCCGGTCGCGCCGCTGGCGCAAGGGCGGCACGGCCACGCGGTAGCCGTCGACGCGGTAGAGCAGGTCGGCCCGGAAGGCCCCGGCCGCGCTCATCTGCTGAAGATCGCGGTGAGTGGCGCAGACGAGGTCGAAGTCGACGCGGATGCCCGGCCCGCCACCGAGCGGCACGACGGTGCGCTCCTCGAGCACGCGCAGCAGCCGCGTCTGCAGCAGCAGCGGCATGTCGCCGATCTCGTCGAGGAACAGCACGCCGCCCGACGCCTCGCGGATGCGCCCCGGCATGCCGCGCCGGCGCGCGCCGGTGAAGGCGCCGGCCTCGTAGCCGAACAGCTCGGCCTCGATCAAGGTCTCGGGGAGCGCGGCGCAGTTGACCGCGACGAACGGTCCCTTGCTGCGTCGCGAGGCGTGGTGGAGCGCACGGGCGAACACCTCCTTGCCGCTGCCCGTCTCGCCGGTGACCAGGATCGGCAAGCCGCCATCGAGGACCTTGCACGCGAGCTTCAGCAACGGGGCGACATCGTCCATCGCGGGATGCACCTCGGCCACGCGCGCCGCAGGCGGCCGGCTCGGCGTGCGCCAGCTCGCGCCGCGAGCCGCGCGCTCGACCGTCGCGGCGATCTGTCGGCCGTCGGGCAGCGTCAGCAGGCCTGCCCGGCTTTCGAGCTGGGACCAGCGCATGCCGATCAAGGCCTCGACGGATTGATCGAGCAGGCCGCCCCAGGCGGTGCCGAGCAGTCCGAGCGCGACCCGATTGGCCGCGACGATGCGGCCGTCGTCGATGACGACCAGCCCCTCGCGCGCGGTGCCCAGCAGGCCGGGCTTGGCGTGGAAGCGCAGCAGGTGGCCGCTGGCTTGCGCGAGCATCAGCCGGTGCTCGACCTGCTGCGCCGCCATGCGCACCAGGCCCAGCGTGTGGTCATTGACCTGCGCCGCCTCGCCCGAGATGTCGATCACGCCGGCGATCTCGCCGCGGCCGGTGAAGATCGGCGAGGCCGCACAGCCGATCGCGCCGTTCTGCGGCAGGAAGTGCTCGCCGCCCAGCACCATCAGCGACTGGCGTTCCAGCAGCGCGGTGCCGATGGCATTGGTGCCGCGGCTCGTTTCGGACCACTCGACGCCAGGCGCGAGCGCGATGCGCTGCGCCTTCGGCAGGAACTCGGGGCTGCCGATCTCCTCGAGGATCAGGCCCGACGGGTCGGTGAGGATCACGACGCAGCCGGCGCTCAACGCGTGCTCGGCCAGGCCGTCGAGCTCGGGCTGCGCGCACGCCAGCATCTGCATCGATTGCTCGCGGCGTTCGCGCAGGTGTTGCAGCAGCACCGGTTCCGGCTCGACCACCGCCTGGTCGACGCTGCGGCAGCGTCGCCACGAACGGGAGATGTGCGGAGCCATGCCCTCGGCATCCGACAGGTCTCGGCCCTGCATGAAGAACAGATCGCGGGCGTGCTCGATCCGCAACGAAAGCGCCTGCGCCTCTTTCATGCCTGTCTCCGATCTCTGTCTTCGATCTTGCTGGCGTGTCGCAGCACGCGACATGCCTCGCGACATCGTCGCACGGATGTGTCGCAGATCGCGAATCCCGACCTGCGCGTCCGGTTGTGACATGCGCGGTGATGTCAACGGTGCAGCCGCTCCGATCGATGCCGAGGCGCGGGTTCGGGTAAGCACCGACCCGATCGGGTACGTGCGTTGCAGACCTTGCCCTGCGGCATCGCAGTGGGCGACGCCGACCACACCCAGATCGGAGACGCAAAGATGGACAAGCTCGACCCTGGCAAGTTCGGCACCCCGGTGGCCTTCAAGAAGCGCTACGGCAACTACATCGGCGGCGAGTGGACGGCGCCTTCCGGCCGCCAGTACTTCGAGAACATCACGCCGGTGACCGGCCTGCCGTTCTGCGAGATCCCGCGCTCGACCGCCGAAGACATCGACCGCGCACTCGACGCCGCGCACAAGGCGAAGACGGCCTGGGGCAAGACCTCGACGACGGAGCGCGCCAACCTGCTGAACAAGATCGCCGACCGCATGGAGGCCAACCTGCCGATGCTGGCCGCCGCCGAGACCTGGGACAACGGCAAGCCGATCCGCGAGACCACGGCCGCCGACCTGCCGCTGGCCGTCGACCACTTCCGCTACTTCGCGTCGGCGATCCGCGCGCAGGAAGGCGGCATCAGCCAGATCGACAACGACACCGTGGCCTATCACTTCCACGAGCCGATCGGCGTGGTCGGCCAGATCATCCCGTGGAACTTCCCGATCCTGATGGCGGTGTGGAAGCTGGCGCCGGCGCTGGCCGCCGGCAACTGCGTGGTGCTGAAGCCGGCCGAGCAGACGCCGGTGTCGATGCTCGTGCTGCTGGAGACGGTGGCCGACCTGCTGCCGGCCGGCGTGCTCAACGTCGTCAACGGCTTCGGGCTGGAGGCGGGCAAGCCGCTCGCGTCGAGCAACCGCATCGGCAAGATCGCCTTCACCGGCGAGACCACCACCGGTCGGCTGATCTCGCAGTACGCGAGCCAGAACCTGATCCCGGTGACGCTGGAGCTGGGCGGCAAGTCGCCGAACGTGTTCTTCGCCGACGTGATGGAGAAGGACGATGCCTTCTTCGACAAGGCGCTCGAAGGCTTCGCGATGTTCGCGCTGAACCAGGGCGAGGTCTGCACCTGCCCGTCGCGCGCGCTGGTGCAGGACTCGATCTACGACCGCTTCATGGAGCGCGCGATCCAGCGCGTGGCGGCCATCAAGCAGGGCAGCCCGCTCGACCCGTCGACGATGATCGGTGCGCAGGCCTCGAGCGAGCAGCTGGAGAAGATCCTGTCGTACTTCGACATCGGCCGGCAGGAAGGCGCCAAGGTGCTGATCGGCGGCGAGCGCAACATGCTGCCCGGCCAGCTCGAAGGCGGCTACTACGTGAAGCCGACCGTCTTCGAGGGCCACAACAAGATGCGCATCTTCCAGGAGGAGATCTTCGGGCCGGTGGTGTCGGTCACGCGCTTCAAGGACGAGGAAGAGGCGCTGTCGATCGCCAACGACACGCTGTACGGGCTCGGTGCCGGCGTGTGGAGCCGCGACATGAACACCGCCTTCCGCATGGGGCGCGGCATCCAGGCCGGGCGCGTGTGGACCAACTGCTACCACCACTACCCGGCGCATGCGGCCTTCGGCGGCTACAAGCAATCGGGCATCGGGCGCGAGAACCACAAGATGATGCTCGACCACTACCAGCAGACCAAGAACCTGCTGGTGAGCTACAGCGAGCACAAGCTCGGGTTCTTCTGAGATGGAAGCGAGCGCCGAAGTCCTGCGCGTGACGGCCACCGACGCGGCGCTCGAACTGATCGAGCGGCTGCAGGTGAAGCACGGCCCGCTGATGTTCCACCAGTCGGGCGGTTGCTGCGATGGCAGCTCGCCGATGTGCTACCCGCACGGGGAGTTCATCGTCGGCGACTACGACCGCCTGCTGGGTCACATCGGCGGCATGCCGTTCTACATCAGCGGGCCGCAGTTCGAGTACTGGCAGCACACGCAGCTGATCATCGACGTGGTGCCGGGACGGGGCGGCATGTTCTCGGTGGAAGGGCCGGAGGGGCTGCGCTTCCTGACCCGCTCCAGGCTCTTCACCGACGAAGAGTGGGCGGTGCTGGACGACGCCGAGCCGCAGCGGCCATGAGCTGCGGCCGACGGGCGAAACCCGTCGGTCGCCAGCTCGATGGATTGCCTTACTTGCCGGTCTCCGCGTAGGCGAGACGCGCCGCCGTGTGGGCCTTCAATCGCTCCGCGGCGCCGGGCTTCCTGAGCTTCACGTCGCGCTTGGCGCGGTGAACGTTGTCGCGGAGAACATGCAGTCTCGCTCGATTGCGCTGTGCTTGAATGGCCATTCGTTTCTCCAGTGGTGAACTTGCAGGGTAACTCACCGTCGTTCGGCACTTCGGTTCGGTACTTGTCCTACGGCGCAAGCCGTTGCGCTCCTATGGCAGGCGCTGCCGGGGTTTTCGATGATCGCCGCATGGCCATCGCAACGTCGAAGAACGGCGCCCCTTCCGCCGAACCCTCCCCGGGCAGGAAGCCATCGTGGTGGAAGACCCTCGGCCCCGGCCTGATCACCGGCGCGGCCGACGACGACCCGAGCGGCATCGCCACCTACACCCAGGCCGGCGCCCAGTTCGGCTACGGCATCGGCTGGACGGTGCTGCTGACCTTTCCGCTGATGGTCGGCATCCAGCTCGCGAGCGCGCGCATCGGCCGCATCACCGGCAAGGGCCTGACCGAGAACCTCGCCAAGCTCTGCCCCGCGTGGCTGGTGAACGGACTGGTCTCGCTGCTCGTCGTCGCCAACGTGATCAACCTCGGGGCCGACCTGAACGCGATGGCCGACGCGCTCGCGCAGGTGCTGGGCGGCCCGGCCGCGCCCTATGCGATCGGGTTCGGCCTGCTGTCGCTCGGGCTGCAGGTGTGGCTGCCGTACCAGCGCTACGTCGGCATCCTGAAGTGGTTGACGCTGAGCCTGTTCGCCTACGTCGGCGTGGCGTTCGCGGTGCACGTCGACTGGCGCACCGCACTGCACGGCGCGCTGCTGCCCCAGATCCGCTGGAGCAAGGACTACGTGACGACCATCGTCGCGATCCTGGGCACCACGATCAGCCCCTACCTCTTCTTCTGGCAGGCCGCCCAGGAGGTCGAGGAGATCCACCGCGTGGCCGCAGACCAGCCGCTGCTGCGCGCGCCGGCCCAGCGCGCGGCGCAGTTCAAGCGCCTGCGCCTCGACACGATCGCCGGCATGGGTTTCTCGAACCTGATCGCGTTCTTCATGATCGTCGCGAGCGCGGCCACGCTGCACCAGCAAGGCATCAGCCACGTCGAGACGACGACCCAGGCCGCGCAGGCGCTCAAGCCCATCGCCGGCAACTTCGCGTTCGTGCTGTTCGCGGCCGGCATCATCGGCACCGGCCTGCTGGCGCTGCCGGTGCTCGCCGGGTCGGCGGCCTACGCGGTGGCCAGCGTGGCGCGCGTGCGCAAAGGGCTGGACCAGCCGCTGCACCTCGCCAAGGCCTTCTACGGCATCCTGGCCGCGGCGATGGCGGTGGGCGTGTGCATCAGCATCGCCGGCTTCAACCCGATGAGTGCGCTGTACTGGTCGGCCGTCGTCAACGCGGTGATCGCGGTGCCGATCATGGTGGGCGTGATGATCGCGTCGTCGACGCCGAAGGTGATCGGCACGATGCCGCTGGGCCGGGTCTGGCGCGTGCTGGGCTGGGGCGCGACCGTCGTGATGGCCGCCGCCAGCGTGGCCATGCTCGTGGCCTCGGTCCTCTGACAGGCGAGGCGGCGCGGTGGCCGAGTCCCGGGTCGCGATCTACGGTGCGATTGCCGCCAACGTGGCGATCGCGATCACCAAGTTCAGCGTCGCCGGCATCACCGGCAGCTCGGCGATGCTGTCGGAAGGCATCCACTCCGGCGTCGACACCTTCAACGGCGTGCTGCTGCTGGTGGGCCTGCGCCTGAGCCGGCGGCCGGCCACCGAGGAGCACCCCTTCGGCCATGGCAAGGAGCTGTACTTCTGGAGCCTGATCGTCGCCGTGCTGATCTTCGGGCTGGGTGGCGGCATCTCGTTCTACGAGGGCGTGCAGCATGTGCGGAACCCGGTTCCGCTGAAGGATGCGGGCTGGAACTACGTGGTGTTGGCGCTGGCCTTCGTCTTCGAGGGCACCAGCTTCCTGGTCGCGTTGCGCCAGTTCATCCGGGAGGCGGGCAAGACGCCGTTCTGGGAGGCCTTGCACCGCAGCAAGGACCCGACCACCTACACCGTGCTGGCCGAGGATGCCGCCGCGTTGGTCGGGCTGCTGATCGCGGCCGCCGGCATCGGGCTCAGCCATCGGCTCGACATGCCCGAGCTGGATGGCGTGGCCTCGATGCTCATCGGCGTGCTGCTGTCGGGCGTGGCCGTGCTGCTGATTGCCGAGTCTCGCGGCCTGCTGATCGGCGAGGGCATCCGGCCGGAGACCGCCCGTGCGATCCGCAAGCTCGCGCTGTCGCATCGCGGCGTGAGCGGTGTCGGGCGCATCCTGTCGATGTACATCGGTCCCGATGAGGTGCTCGTCACGATGGACATCGACTTCGCCGCCGGCGTCAGCGCGGCGGAAGCGGCTGCCACCACCACGGCCTTGCAGAGCCAGGTGCGCACGGCGTACCCGACAATCAAGCGCTTGTTCATCGAAGCTGCCGCCATGCCATTGCCCAGCACCACAGAGCCCGGCTCTGCCACGCAATGACCGCCCGCCGCCCGATCGCCGGGTGCGTCGAAGTCCGCGGCGCCCGCGAGCACAACCTGAAGAACGTCGATGTCGACATCCCGCGCGACGCGCTGGTGGTGTTCACCGGCGTGTCCGGCTCGGGCAAGTCGTCGCTGGCGTTCGGCACGCTCTATGCCGAGGCGCAACGCCGCTACTTCGAATCGGTCTCGCCGTATGCACGCCGGCTGATCGACCAGGTCGGCGTGCCGGCGGTCGACTCGATCGAAGGCCTGCCGCCGGCGATCTCGCTGCAGCAGCAGCGCGGCACGCCGAACGCGCGCTCGTCGGTCGGCAGCGTCACCACGCTGTCCAGCTTGGTGCGGATGCTGTACTCGCGCGCCGGCAGCTACCCGCCGCGCCAGCCGATGCTCTACGCCGAGGACTTCTCGCCCAACACGCCGCAAGGCGCCTGCCCAGAATGCCACGGCCTCGGGCGGGTGTTCGAGGTGAACGAGAAGACGATGGTGCCCGACGATTCGCTGACCATCCGCGAGCGCGCCGTCGCCGCATGGCCCACCGCGTGGCAGGGGCAGAACCTGCGCGACATCCTGGTGACGCTCGGCCACGACGTCGACACGCCGTGGCGAGACCTGCCGAAGAAGGTCCGCCACTGGATCCTCTTCACCGATGAACAGCCGACCGTGCCGGTCTACGCCGGCTTCACGCCGGCCGAGACGCGTGCGGCGCTGCGGCGCAAGGCCGAGCCGAGCTACCAGGGCACCTTCATCGGCGCACGCAAGCACGTGTTGCAGACCTTCGCGACCACGCAGAGCGCGCTGATGAAGAAGCGCGTGGCCCGTTTCATGGTGGGCAGCCCGTGTCCGCTGTGCCGTGGCAAGCGGCTCAAGCAGGAGTCGCTGTCGGTGACCTTCGCCGGGCGGGACATCGGCGAGCTGTCGCAGATGTCGCTGGACGACGTGGCGCGCGTGCTGGCATCGGCCGCGCCCGACCTGCCGGAAGAAAAGCGCATCGCGGCGCAGCGCATCGCCGCCGGCCTGGTGGCGCGGATCGCGGCGCTGCAGCGGCTCGGCCTGGGCTACCTGTCGCTCGACCGCAGCACGCCGACGCTGTCGCCCGGCGAACTGCAGCGCTTGCGGCTGGCCACGCAGATCCACTCGAACCTGTTCGGCGTGGTGTACGTGCTCGACGAGCCTTCGGCCGGGCTGCACCCGGCCGACAACGAGGCGCTGATGCAGGCCCTCGATCAGCTGAAGCAATCGGGCAACTCGATCTTCGTCGTCGAGCACGACCTCGACGTGATGCGGCGCGCCGACTGGCTGGTCGACGTCGGCCCCGATGCCGGCGCGCAAGGTGGGCGCGTGTTGTACAGCGGGCCGCCTGAAGGCTTGCGGCAGGTCAGTGGGTCGCACACGGCGCGCTACCTGTTCGAAGAGCCGTCGACCGGCAAACGCCCGACGCGCGCCGCGGCGGACTGGCTGGTACTGCAGGGCATCGAGCTGAACAACCTCGCGGGCGTCGACGTGCAGTTTCCGCTGCGCTCACTGACGGCGGTCACCGGTGTCTCGGGGTCCGGCAAATCGAGCCTGGTGACGCAGGCGCTGGTCGGGCTGGTGAATCAGCACCTGGGCGACGAACCGCCTGCCGCCGACGAAGACGCCGACACGCTGCAACTGGATGGCGCCGTCCAAGGCAAGGGCCGCATCGTGACGGGCCTGCAAGGCATCAAGCGGCTGGTGCAGGTCAACCAGCGGCCGATCGGCCGCACGCCGCGCTCCAACCTAGCCACCTACACCGGCCTGTTCGACCATGTTCGCAAGCTGTTCGCCGGCACCGCGGCGGCACGGTCGCGCCGCTTCGATGCCGGGCGGTTCTCGTTCAACGTGGCCAAGGGGCGCTGCGCGACCTGCGAAGGAGAAGGCTTCGTCAGTGTCGAGCTGCTCTTCATGCCGAGCGTCTACGCCCCGTGCTCGACCTGCCACGGCGCGCGGTTCAACGACGCGACCTTGAAGGTGCGCCTGCGCGACAAGACCATCGCCGACGTGCTGGGCATGACGGTCGACGAGGCGCACGCCTTCTTTGCCGATGACACAGCCGTCGCCCAGCCGTTGGCCTTGCTGAGCGACATCGGCCTGGGCTACCTCCGGCTGGGCCAGCCTGCCACCGAGCTGTCGGGTGGCGAGGCGCAACGCATCAAGCTGGCCACCGAGCTGCAGCGCGCACAGCGTGGCGATGCGCTCTACGTGCTCGACGAGCCCACCACCGGCCTGCATGCCGCCGATGTCGATCGCCTGATGAAGCAGCTGCAGCACCTGGTGGAACGCGGCAACACCGTCATCGTCGTCGAGCACGACCTGCGGGTCATCGCCGATTGCGACTGGGTGATCGACATGGGGCCGGGCGGAGGCGCGGCGGGCGGCCGCATCGTTGGCAGCGGAACGCCACAGGATCTGGCCGCGAGCACCGAGAGCCGGACGGCGCACTACCTGCGGCAACGAGCGGGAACCCAGGGGTCGTCGAAGATCAATCGGGTTGGTAGGTCAGCGTGATGAAGGCCGACCGCGGGATCTCGCTGATGGAGGCGAAGCCCTGGTACTCGACGTGCCCGCGGTTGAAGGCGTCTCGAACGCCGAAGGTCAATTGGAAATCCGCGCTCGCTTTCCAGTTCAGCACGACGTCCGTTGCCGTGTAGGCGGGGATCAGCGGCGCAGGAAGTTCGCCCACATGGCGCACCGAGAGGCTCATGTCCATGTGGTCGCCCAGGCGGTGCAGCGACCTCAGCGACCATTGCGAGCGGGCGTCATTGCCGAGGTTGCTCGGGCCCGTCGGATCGGTGCTGCCGGGTTCGAGGCGCAGGTTCTTGTCCAGCCACAAGCCACCCAGGTCCAGGCGCCAGATGGCGGCGGGCTGCCAGCTTCCCCACGCTTCGATGCCGCGCACCTGGCCCTTGATCCGGTTCTCCAGCTCGATCGATGACCCGACGAACTCCCCACTGCGCAACCGGTGGTAGTCCTGCACGAAGCCGGTGATGGACAAGGACGTGCTGGAGCTCCCCTGAACCCTGTAGCCCAGTTCGGCCACGTTGGCGATCTCGGAATCGAAATTCGGACCCCCGGCGAACACGTAGGGCGGCTTGGGCGGCGCAAAGATGTCCCGGTCGAAGCGCGCAGGCGACCGGACAGCTCTCGACAGCGCGGCCCAGACCAGGCCGGCGTCAGGCAGCTTCCACCCCAGACGTGCGCTGGGCAGCGCCTCCCACCCGGTGTAGGCGTTGCGCTCCATCCGCAGGCCCAGGGTCAGCGCGACCTCATCGGTCAAGCCGATCTGGTCCTGGGCGAAGGCGCTGTACCACTCGAGCTGCCGCTCGGTCGGCTGAAAAGAAAAGATCAGGCCCGGTTCGGAGCGCGACGAGGCGTGCCGGTAGCCCGCGCCGGCAAGCCATTGGTGCACGCCGTCGACACGCAGGAATTTTCCTTCGACGTCGACAATGTCGGCCTTCTCCTGCAACAGGTACTTGTCCGTGCGCTTGGTGCGATCGACATACGCTTGGACGTCGAACTCGCTGTTGCGCGCCAGTTGCCGGGTCCATTGCCCCCGCACATTGCTGCCCGACAGATCGACGGCGCCGGCAACCGGCCTGTCATCCGTGGTGCCGGTGTAGGCATTGGCATCGATCGCCACAGCATCGCCGTGCTGCTTCCAGTCGGCTCTCAAGCCGGCGAAGGTTCCGGACGATGCATCGCCCTGATCGCCTCCGTTGCGCAACTCGCTGGCGTCGCGCTTGAAGCTCCTGACGTTGCCTCGCACCGCAAGGCTGTCCGAGAGGCTCGATCCGAACCGGACCATGGCCGATCTTTCCAGCGTGCCCGCGGTGGCAGAGGCCAGGACCCCTTGCGTCTTCGCGGCCGGCAGCGTGACCACGTTGATGACGCCGTTGACCGCGTTGGTTCCCCAGGTGGCGCCGGCCGGACCGCTGATGACCTCGATGCGATCGATGTTGCCGGGGACGAAGTCCTGAGCGTCCCAGAAGACGCCGGAAAACAGGGGCGAGTAGATGGTGCGGCCATCGACCATCACCAGCAGCTTGTTGGAAATGTTGCCGTTGAACCCCCGGGCGGAGACGGCGTATTGCCTGGCATCGATGGCGGCGACTTGCAGGTTGGGAGCCAGGCGAAGTGCCTCGGGCAGCGACAAGACACCGGCGCGGCGGATCTCGTCCCCGCTGATCACGTAGATCGACGCGGCCGCCTCCGACAAGGGCTGGTCGCGCCGCGACACGGACGAGACCGTGACGTCGCTCAATTCCTCGAGGCTCAGGCTCAGCAAGCCGTCGCCCGCGCGATCGGCAGCCGACGCGGCCGAGGTGGCGGTCAGCAGGCAGACGCCCCATGCGAGGGCCGCGGCAGCGCCCACGGCCATCCCCTGCAGGGATCCAGATTTCATGAGCGAGGCTCGCATGGCATCCTCTCCTCGAAAAATGCCGGGGCACGCAGGCTCGACAGGCCCGCCGGGACCCCCTACTCTAACGGGATGGTTTTCCGCCGAGTCCTGCTGCGTCGAGCGTTGGAACTGGGCGTCTCGATGCTGCCGCTGGCTTGCGCGGTGGCGCAAGGCATCAGGTTCGCTGGAGAGACCCAGATCAAGGCCGCGTATCTCTTCAAGTTCCTGGCCTTCACCGAATGGCCGGCGCGGGCGTTCGACGGCCGGGAGGCGCCGCTCGTGATCGGCGTCATGGGCTCGGAGGCGCTCATGAAGGAGCTTTCGCAGACGGTCGCCGGTCGGACCGTCGCCGATCGCGTGGTGTCGGTTCGCGAACTGCACGCCGGCGATTCGACGACGGGCTTGCATGTGCTGTTCGTGGGGCGAGCCGCTGCGCACCGGCTGAACGCCGTTCTCGCCGCCGCCAAGGGTCAACCACTGCTGACGGTGGGCGAGGCCGAGGATGGCCAGCCGCAGGTCGTCGCGATCAACTTCGTGGTGGTCGACGAGAAGCTGCGTTTCGACATTCTTCCCTCCGCGGCGGAGCTGGCCGGCCTGAAGATCAGTTCTCGCCTGCTTGCCGTGGCTCGCAAGGTTTCTACGGGCTCTTGACGATGAAGCAGGCCCGATCGCTGCGCACGAAATTGATGGCGGTCGTCCTGTTGACGACCTTCGTTGCGTTGACGACGGCGCTGGTGGCCATGGTGGCGTACAACCTGCGCGAATACCACCGCGGCTCGATCGCCGACCTTCGGACCCAGGCCGAGCTTCTGGCCAGCACGATCGCGCCGGCACTGGCCTTCGATGATCCGAAGGTCGCGACCGAGAACCTGGCGCTGATGCGTTTTCGCAGCCAGGTCCGGGCGGCGGCGGTCTATGACGCGTCGGGCAAGTTGTTCGCGAGCTGGGCCGACAAGCCGGAGGGGGCGCGTTTCCCGGTGCGTCCGGGCTCCAGTGGAGAACTGGTGGAAGGCCGTGACCTGCTGGCCTGGCGGCCGATCGTCAGGGGCGGCGAACTGCTCGGCACCGTCTACCTGCGCGCCGACTACGCGCTGGTCGAGCGGATGATCGACTACGCCGGCATTGCGCTGTCGGTCGCCGCACTGGCGATGCTGCTGGCCTGGGCGCTGACGCGCCGGCTGCAGAGCATCGTGACACGGCCGATCCTGGCCATCGCGAGCGTGGCGCGCGAGGTCGTGCTGGCGCGCGACTACTCGCGGCGCGCGCAACGCATCAGCGACGACGAGGTCGGCACCCTCGTCGATTCGTTCAACCGGATGATGGACGTCGTCGAGCAGCACGCGATGGAAGGCCAGCAGGCGCTCCTGAAGATCGAGCTGGAGGTCGAGCACCGGCGCGAGGCGCAAAAGGAGGTCATGCGCTTCAACGAGCAGCTCGAACAGCGTGTGGGCGAGCGCACCGCCGAACTCGAAGCGTCGAATCTGGAGCTCGCGCTGGCGACTGAGGCGGCCGAGAAGGCGAATCGAGCCAAGTCGGAGTTCCTGTCCAGCATGAGTCATGAGCTGCGAACGCCGCTGAATGCTGTCCTCGGCTTCGGGCAGCTGCTCGAAGCGAACTCGCAAGCGCTGCCCGATGCCAAGCGTGTCGAGTTCACGCAGCAGATCCTGAAGGCGGGCCGGCATCTGCTGAACCTCATCAACGAGATCCTCGATTTGGCGCGCATCGAATCGGCCAACATGATGCTGTCCCTCGAGCCGGTGGGGCTGGCCGAGATGCTGCGGGAATGCGAAACCATGATGGAGCCGTCCGCGAACCAGCGCGGCATCCGGATGTCGTTCCCGCAGCAGGTGTCGCTGAGCGTGATCGCCGACCGCACGCGGCTGAAGCAGGTGCTGTTGAACTTGCTGTCCAACGCCGTCAAGTACAACCGGGACGGCGGGGCCGTGGTCGTCGAGTGCGGGCTGGCGGAGCCGAACTGGATCTGGCTCTCGGTGACCGACACCGGACGTGGCTTGCAGCCGGATCAGGTCGCCGCGCTGTTCCAGCCCTTCAATCGCCTGGGGCAGGAGGCGAGCAACGTCGAGGGGACCGGCATCGGCCTGGTGGTGACCAAGCGCCTGGTCGAGATGATGGGAGGGCAGGTCGAAGCGAGCAGCAAGCCGGGCAGTGGCAGCACCTTCCTGATTCGGTTGCGGGCGGCGGAAGCGGTGTCGCCGCAGTCCGCACCGTCGGACATCGCGCATCCCCGGGCGCAGGCCGCCGCGCTTCGCACGAGCGCCGTACCGCTGCTGCTGCATGTGGAGGACAACCCGGCCAACCTGCAGCTCGTCAGCGAGATCGTGGCGCTGCGGGGTGACATCGAACAGATCTCGGCGCCGGACGCCCAGCTGGGGATCGAGCTGGCGCGGGCGCACCTTCCGCAGATCATCCTGATGGACATCAACTTGCCAGGGCTGAACGGCAGCGATGCATTTCATGTGCTGAGTTCGGATCCGCGAACGGCGCACATCCCCGTCATCGCGGTGACAGCCAATGCGATGGCGGGCGACGTGGCCCGCGGCCTGGCGGGCGGCTTCTTCCGCTACATCACCAAGCCGATCGCCGTGGACCAGCTGAACGAGGCCATCGACAGTGCGCTTGCGTTCGTCAACCACCGTTCTTCGTAGGGCTCACGCCGACATCGGCGCCGCGCGCGACTTATTGAGGGCCGCGACGAACTGCGGCTGGAAGCTTCGCGTGGCACCGTTCGGGAATTCGATGGTGACGCTGAGCGCGTCGGCCGCCTTCACCGTGCCGACACCATGGCGACGCGTGCGCACCGGTTGACCGAGCGCGAACGCGGGCAGCTCGATCTGCGGCGGCGGCTGCGCGTCGTCCGGTGCTTCAGCCTCTGCGGCTTCATGGCGGGCCAGGCGCGCGCAGTTGTCGCAGCTGCCGCAACGCGGGTGTTCGGCCGAAGGCTCGAAGTGCGCCAGCAGCAGTTGCCAGCGGCAGCGCCCGCTCTGCGCGTAGGCGACCATCGCTTCCAGCGAGGCCCGGTCGCTCTCGGCTTTGTGACCGTAGCGCTCGGCGATGTTCACCAGGGCGGCGAGGTCGACGGGTGCCGTGGGATCGATGAGATCGTGCTGGCGCAGCACGTTCAACGCGACCTCAAGCTTGCGCCGCGGGCGCTCGATGGCATCGAGCGCGGTGTCGAGTTCGGCCTCGTCCCACGGCCCCTGGCGGGAGCGCAGCAGCTGCAGCACGGCCTCGAAATCCTGCAGCTGCGGGTAGCGGCCCGACAGGAAGAACTGCTGGACGGAGCGGTCGCTGTCGGAGAAGAGCAGCGTGCACTCGGCAGGCAGGCCGTCGCGGCCGGCACGGCCCGACTCCTGGTAGTAGGCGTCCAGGCCGGGCGGAATCTGGTGGTGCAGCACGAAGCGGATGTCGGGCTTGTCGACGCCGAGGCCGAAGGCGTTGGTGGCGACCATCACGCGCACGCGGCCGTCCATGAAGGCGTCCTGCTGCTCGTGGCGCTGGCTGGCGGAGAGGCGGCCGTGGTAGAGGCCGACCGATTCATCGGCGGCTTGCAGCGCTTCGAAGACCTCTTGTGCAGCCTTCACGGTGGCGACGTAGACCAGGCCGCAGCCTTCGGTCGCGCGCGCCAGGGCGAGCAGGCGCGCGAGCTTGTCTTCGGCACGGCCGATGGCCTCGGCGCGGTAGTGCAGGTTGGCGCGGTAGACGCCGGTGCCGATGACGCCGGCGCGCGGGATGTCGAAGAGCTCGACGATGTCGTCGACGACACCCTGCGTGGCGGTGGCCGTGAGGGCCAGGACGGGAGGGCGGCCGAGGGCGTCGCGCAGGCTGCCGAGCTGCAGGAAGGCGGGCCGGAAATCGTGGCCCCATTGCGAGATGCAGTGGGCCTCGTCGATGGCGAGCAGCGAGACGCCGCGCGCGGCGAGGCAGGCGCAGAAGTCAGCGTCGGCCAGGCGCTCGGGGGTGGTGAAGAGGATCAGCGGGTCGTCGGCGACCAGGGCCTGCTCGGCGCGGGCGAGCTCGGCGGCGCTGCAGGCGCTGTGGAACTGCACGGCGCTGATGCCCAGTTCGGCGACGCCGTCGCACTGGTCCTTCATCAGCGCGATCAGCGGCGAGACCACGACGGTGAGGCCGCCGTTGACGACGGCGGGGAGCTGGTAGCACAGGGATTTGCCGGCCCCGGTGGGCAGCACGGCCAGCGTGGAAAGGCGGCGCATCACGCGGTCGATGACTTCCTGCTGTCCGTCGCGCAGGCGCTTCAGGTGGAACTTCTGGCGCAGCGCGCGCTGGATCGGGGCGGTGCTGGGCGTGCTGCGGGGGCGGGGCATGGGGGCTCGTGTCGCGAAGGTGGCGAGGGCCTCACGGTAGGGCTTGTGCAGGGGCAGGGCTGTAGGCGGGGCGCACCGGCGGCAGGTAGGAGAAACACCCGGCGACGATCTGCACGGACGAAGGTTCGGCACGTCGTCAGCCTGCTGGCAAGGGCGCGGCGTGGATTGCCAGTTGCCGGGATGGCGCCAATCACGTCGTCAAACACAGGAGGATGAACGCTCCGAATGCAATCATGTTGAGGTACCAGAAGCCGTTGATGATCTGCAATCCATGGATCGACCGCTTGCCACGGAAGACCTTGAATGACAGCGCCACCAGCAGGGGTGGTGCCACCAAGATGACGAGGAAGATTGCCAATCTTGGCTGCGCGCACCGAGAGGCGCTGCCTTGAGAGTAGACGTAGGCCGCCAGCAAGCCAATGACGACTCCGTGCAACGAGCCGGCGATGCGCCTGGCCACCGAGGCCGACTTCGGAGCTGCAAAAAGGTAGACACCGCTGATGACGCTGGGGACTGCCGCGATAGCAAGCAACAGAAGAAGATATTGGGGATGGATCGGCATCAGTGGGTCCCGGAACAGGGCAGCTCGAAAGCAAGCTTCAGCAGTCAGTCGATTCTGCACTGCGCGAAGGTCGAGTCTCCTGCGAGAATCAACCACGGCTCCTCGGCCGGCATCGCCTATTGCCATGACAGTCAAGCGAATGGACAACGTCCTGATCGTTGTCGACGATCTCGAAGCGGTGAAGGCGTTCTTCATCGAGTTGGGCCTCGAGCTCGAGGGCCAGGCCACGGTTGAAGGGCCTTCTGTCGGGAGTCTCATCGGGCTTGGAGACGTCCGGGCCACCCTCGTGATGCTGCGGACTCCCGATGGGCAGGGAATTGAACTGGACAAGTTCCACACGCCAAACGCAATCAGGTTCGGGCCCGTGGACGCGCCAGTGAACGCTTTGGGTCTTCGTCGCGTCATGTTTGCCGTCGATGGCCTTGATGCTGTCGTTGCGCGGATGCTGGCTCGCGGCGCAGAACTCATTGGCCAGATGCAGTACGAGACGTCGTACCGGCTCGCCTATATTCGTGGGCCTGAGGGCATCATCGTCGGGCTTGCCGAGCAACTCGGCTGAGGGGGCGGGCGCAGTCGGCCAGTGGCATGGCGCGCGGATCGTGGGCCTGTTGTGCGCGTCAGGCGGATCACGCCAAGGATGTTGGTCTCCATCAAGACCCGTCGACGTGCTCCTGCGCCTGCAGCGCCGCGCGCAAGGCCAGCGCGCCCTTGCCGATGAAGAAGAGCACCAGCACGTGGAAGCCGACCGGCATCCAGTCGGCTGCGAACAGGTACAGCAGCGCATCGAGTGCGTACACCACACCGCCCACGTAGAAGGCCCGCATGCTGCCGCGTTGCGCCATCAGGCCCATCGCGAAGAAGAAGGCCAGCACCAGCGCGTCGAGCACCAGGCCGGCGACCATCAGCCCGGAAAACAGCGCGTCGATGAAACTGGTGATGCCCAGGCCGACGACGAAGTTGGTGTCACTGCCCGAGTGCTGCATGCCGACGTTCACCGCCGACAGGCCGGCGATCCACCAGAACCAGCGCGCACCGGACTGGACGAGCGGCATCGATTCGGCGAGCGCACGCGGCGTCAGCGGAACGGCCGGGGCAGGTGCTGGGGCAACAACGGGTGCGTGGTCGGTGGCAACGGCAGGCGTGCCGGCGGGTTCGGTCATGGGGTCCTCCTCGTGGGCGGCCTCGTCGGGCCGCAATCCGCGACGATAACAAAGCTGCACATATCGCAGCCGGATGCGCTACGTCGCCGCAGGGGACCCGAACCAGGTGGTCAATGCATCGACGAGCCCGAACCGAGCGGTGTCTCCGACCCAAGCCACGTGGCCGTCGGGCCGAATCAACACCGCTGTGGGCGCAGTGACCACCCCGAGTGCCGGAAGCTCCCACGTGCCAACGCACTTCGCGTCGACGAGCTGAACCCGATCTGCCCACGCAGCGATGTCAAGGCTACCGGGCTCACCGAGGTTGAGCAGGACGGGTCGGGCATCACGCAACAGGGTGGAGACCCGCAGCGGGCCGGTCGCGGCGACCAGGTCGAGATCGGGCATGCGGCGTCCGAGCAGCGGGTGGCCCTTGCCGAGGTCGTAGTGAATGTCCAGGCCCGACATCTCCGCAGCGATTCGTTTGCGCGGCTCCTCCATCTTGAGGAGGTCACCCACGATGCCGCGGACGGCCAGTGTGCGGTCGTCTTCGCGGTGCAGTGCAACCTGCGCCATCGTGGTCTTGAGCACGCGCGCACCGACCGGGTGACGCTCGGCGTGATACGTGTCGAGCAAGCTGTCCGGTGACGTCCCCTTGATCACCTGCGCCAGCTTCCACCCGAGGTTCACCGCATCCTGCACGCCTGTGTTGAGCCCCAGCCCGCCGATCGGCGAGTGAACATGGGCGGCGTCGCCGGCGAGCAACACGCGTCCACGGCGATACTGCGCGGCCTGTCGCGTCATGTCGGTGAACCTGGAGATCCAGGTCGGGCTGTGGACGCCATAGTCGGTGCCGCACGCGGCGATGAGCAGTTCCTTGAGATCGCGCAGCGTCGGCTCGGTGCTTGCACGCGTGTTCGGTTCGGTCACCATGACGCCGATCGGGCCGACATCCTTGTAAGTGATTTCGCTGCCCTTGATCTCGTACTCCGACCGCCCGAAGGCGTACGTCCCGGCAGGCGACCGATGCACCCCGTACGGAGGCTTTTCCGTCATCTCCACTTCCGCGAGGATGTTGCTCGTGGTCGGATCCCAACCCGGGAAGTCAATGCCCGCCGTCTTGCGTACGAGGCTGCGTCCACCATCGCACCCGACGAGATATTGCGACCTCAGTGACCGACCGTCGGCGAGTGCGACGTCGACACCGGTGTCGTGCTGCACGAATCCCGTGATGTCGCGGCCGTAGAGAATGGGCACCTTGAGCTCGGTGACCCAAGTGGCCAGGATGCGCTCGATGTGCTTCTGCCGCAGCGCAAGCCCGTAGTTGTGGCGGGTCGGGAAATCGCTGATGTCCAGACGGGTGACGGCGAAGCCCGTGACCTGCGCGATTTGTCCCGCCGAGAGGAATCGATCCGCGATGCCGCGCTGGTCGAGTACTTCAATGGTTCGCGAGGAGATTCCCAGGGCGCGCGCACCGGAGAGTTCTTGATCGGGCCGGCGCTCGACGACGGCGACGTCCACGCCCGCCAGCGCCAATTCACCTGCCAGCATCAGCCCCGTCGGGCCTCCGCCGGCGATCACCACCGCGTGCTCGGTCATCGTTCGTGTGCTCCCAGATCAGGCATGGGCCGCTTCAGTCGAGAGTGTTGTGTTGGACGCATCAGTGCGGCAGGGAGCGCAGGAAGTCCGCGATGCGCTGCCAGGTCAATTCTGACGCGTGTTCGTCATGGTCTGGCAGGCTGGCGTCCGTGTAGAAGTGACCGGCGTTCGGATAGGTGAAAACCTGGGCTTGCGCGCCTCTGCGACTCGCAGAATCCCGCCACGTTGCCACCGCGGCGGGCGGCGCGAATTCGACATCCAGGGCGCCCACGTGGACCTGCAGGGGAAGGCCGGGGCGAGCCGTGTCCGGAATGTCAGCCAGAGCGTGAAGCATCAGCGCGCCTGCCGTTTGCCTTCGCTCTGGCAGCAGCGTACCAACCACACCGACGCCCATGGACAGGCCAGCCAACACTGCGTCGGCCGGAAGAGGCTGCACCGAGCGGCGGGCGCGTTGCGTGATGACGTTCCAGCCGATCTCGCGCATCAGCGGGAAGCCCTCCTCATGGCTCGTCGCGGTGCGCCCTTCGTAGAGGTCCGGTGTAACGACTTCATGACCATGACTGCGCAGTCGCTGCGCCGCCTGCAGCTCCACCGACCGCAGTCCGAGCATCGAGTGAAATAGCACGACAAAAGGCATGGCCAATGGTAGATCAGGGTAGACCGTAGCCGGCCAGGAGCGAACCATTGCGGCCGACGGCTCTCGGGATGGATGGCGCCACGCCATCGTGCACTTGAGATGAGACACTCCGCTCGATGAGCCTGACGTTCTCGATTGACTCGCTGCACTCGGATGCCTTTGATCCGTTCGCAGCCTACCTCGCCGATCATGTCGCCGACAACGGCCGCGACGGGATGCCGCTGTTCCAGCCGCTGGCCCGAGCGGAGTCGCGTTTCGACGGCGAACGGGCGCGGACCTTCCGGGACGCACTCGACGTGCCCATGTCCGAGCCAGGATGGCGACGTGCCTGGGTTGCGCGCCACCTGGCCGACGGCCGCATCATTGGCCACATTGATCTGCGCGCCCGGGCTGAAGCCCATACGACGCACCGCTGCATTCTGGGCATGGGCGTCGACCGTGCGCGGCGCGGCACGGGTGTCGGCGCCGCACTTCTGGCGCATGCACGCGATTGGGCGACGTCGCAGACGGCGCTCGACTGGATCGACCTGCAGGTTCTGTCATCCAACGATCCGGCGATCCGCCTCTATCAGCGCTCGGGTTTCATCGATACAGGACATCTCGTCGACTTGTTTCGCATCGAGGGACGGTCGATGGGATTCCGATCGATGGCGCTGAGGCTTGTGCGCGACGGCCATTGAGCTGGGCCGTTCTCTGGAAGCGACGCGTCCGACGTCGGGTTTCGGTCGCTCAGAGAGCAGCCATTGGTGCCGCGACTCACGACCGCGTATCCACCGCGATCCAGTTGATCTCCCACGTCACGCCGCCATCGGCCGAGAACGCCTGCTCGAACCGGCAGCTGTCGGCGCTGGTCGACTCGATGACGAAGCGCACGAGCACGGGCCGGCCATTGAATTCCTCCGCGCTGTAGAACACGCCGCGCGCGGTGCCGCCGAATCCGCCTGTCATCGGGATGGCGAGCGTGCCGGATGCGGCGTTCGAGAAGTTGAGCGTCCACCGCTTGAGCGTCGTGTCGAAGAGCCGCAGCGAGAGCCCCTGGATCCGCCCGGCGGATCCGGAGACGTCGAGTTCGGCGAGGTTCGCGCGACCGCCCAGCACCGGGCTCACGACGGTTGTGCCCGCGTACTCCGCCCAGGCCTCGGACCCGCTCAGCGGCTGCAGGCGGCGCCGCAGCAGCGTGTGCCAGCGGCCGTGCTCGAAGTCGAAATCATGCGGCGAGCCGACGGGTGTCGCAGCGATGGCCCGCGCGATGTCGACCGGTGCAGTCGAGGGCGGCGCCGGCACGGCGCAGGCGCCGAGGAGCGCCAGCAGACCGGCGATGCCGTGCGAGATCGAACGAGTGGGCAGCTGGACCATGGTTGCGAGGCCTCCGGCGGTGAGGGTGACTACACTGGGGCGCACTCTAGCCAGCACCATGGACACCGCCAAGAAGGCACCTGGAGGTAACCGTCCGCGCGTTGCACGTGCCAACGCGATCCCGGGCTGCGCGCTGACGGCTGCGCTGGCCGCCATCGGCGGGCGCTGGAAGCTCTTCGTGGTGTACCGGCTGTCAGACGGCCCGCGGCACTTTGCCGCGCTGCGGCGCAGCCTGCCGGACGTGTCGGCCAAGGTGCTGGCGCAACAGCTGCGCGAGATGCAGGCCGATGGCCTCGTGAGCCGGGAGCGCAGCGGGCCGGTGCCGGCCGTCGTGCACTACGCACTCACGTCGCATGGGCGCTCGGTGCTGCCGGTGGCGGAGGCGATCCGCCATTGGGGCATGGCGCATCAGGCTGCGCATGCAGGGCAGGGCCCGGTGGATGGCGTGGTCGATGCGCGTGCGGTGTGCGATGTCGATGCAGGTCTGCCTCGAACGTCGGGTCTGTGATCGGACCTTGAAGGTCCAGTTCTCAAGAGAAGACATCGTCACTCCGCCCCAGTCTGCCACCTCCAGCGCGGGAATCACGGTCGGCGCTCGCACGGCGTGCGGGCGATGAAAAGGGCCACGGCAAGCGACAGTGCCGACGTCGTCAACATGACGCCCAGCACGGCAACGCGAGCGTTCGATGCATTGACGACCCAGCCCGAGAGAAACGCGATGATGCCGGCGCCGGTCACGGTCACGGCTGCGGCCAGTCCCGAGGCCGCGCCGGCCAGCTTCGGCCGCAGCGACAGCACTTGCGCATTGGCCACCGGCATCGTCAGCCCGTTGCCCAGTCCCACGAACACGCAAGGGCCGAAGAAGGCGAGCGGATGCGCCCAGCCTGCCGCGGCAAGCGCCAGTCCCGCGAGCAGGCCGATGGACGTGAGCGCGCGGCCCACGAGGATGATCCCGGTGGCCGCATGGCGTGCGCCGATGCGCCCGACCATGTAGCTGCCGATGATGAAGCCGGCAGGAACCATCCCCATGTGAAGGCCCAGCGCCGTGCTCGATGTTTCACCCAGCTGAGTCGCCACCAGGGGCGCTCCGCCCAGAAAGACATACAGCGTGCCGATGGCGAAGGCCATGCAAAGTGAATACGCCCAGAACTGCATCGAGCGGCTCAATTCAGAATAGCCCCTCAATTGCAGCGCGATGGACTGCGTGCGATGGTGGTTCGTTTCCTTCAAATGGAATGCCACCAGGTAAAGCCCCGCGAGCCCGAGTGCTGCGAACGCGATGAAGTTGGCGCGCCAGCCGAAGTGGGCATCGAGCACTCCGCCGAACGTGGGTCCGATCATCGGCGCCACGGCCCATGCCGACGAGACATAGCCGATCCGGCTTGCGGCCTGGCCCTCGAGGGACGTGTCTCGAATGGCGGCGAGCGACACGACGTATCCGGCGATGACGCTGCTCTGGAGCAACCGGCACCCCAGGAAGGTGACGATGTCGTTCGCCAGGCTGCAGCCGATCGATGCCATCGTGAAGATCGCCAGCGCGAGCAGCGCGACGGGCTTGCGCCCGAACCAGTCGGAGAGCGCGCCGGCGATCAAGTGCGTGACGGCGGTGGCCACCGCATACCCCGCGATGGCAACATTGACGAGCGCGAAGTCGGCGTGGAGATCCCTGGCGATGTTCGGCAACGACGGCACGAACATGTTGATGGGCAGGACGGCCAGCGCGGAAAGGGGAATCAGGACCGAAAGGCGAGGGGAGGCCTGTGATGGCATGGCGGCTCAACTCCGTGGATGGACCGAGGGGCGGAGGGCCGTGCGGTAGGCGCGGCCTGGGTCTGCTCGTGCTGGGTCAAACAGGAGTCATGCGCCATCGGGCCTGGTGAGGCCGGCGACGTGAAGACGGGCAGCTGGTCAGCTGCCCGGGTGGGGCGATGTTAGCGAACCGGCGAGCGGCCGTGTGCCGTCAGGCCGGGCTCGATCGCAGCCCGTAGGCCTTGTCACCCACGAAGAGGTACTCGACCCGCATCACCGCGTCGCCCTTTTCATCGGCACCGGTGTAGCCGATAGCGGAGACGCGCGCACCCGGGCGGATCTCGGCGACCTTCCAGGCCTCCATGCGGGTGAGCGGGGCGAGCTCCAGCTCCCAGCGGCGGTCGCTGCGCTTGGGCAGCGTGGCCTTGGCGAGCAGGGCGGGGCCGTCGACGGCGGCACTCTGCGCCGGCAGCGTGCGCCGGGCCAGGTCGGCCGGCAGCTTGAGGCCGGCGGGCAGCTCGATGATCAGTTCGGCAGGGCGATGGCGGCGAGAACGGCGAACTGGCGGCGGCTCAACGGCATGGCGGTCTCCGGTGGGTGAAGAAGATGAACGAAGCGGGTGGTGGCGGCTGGCGGCACCAATAGGCGATCCAGCGTCCGCACACCACCACGGCGAGCCAGAGGCCAGTGGACACCAGCATCTGTAGCCGCGCCGCCGAGTCGAGTTTGCGCAGCGAGCCGCGCAGATGGAACGCGGCGGCGTTGAGCCCGGCGAGCGCCAGCAGGCCCATCTTGACGATGAAGGCTCGGTTGGCGAGCAACTCGTCAGGCTGCGTGGCGAACATCAGCAAGCCGCTCGCGGCCGCGAGCGAGAAGCCGGCGAGTGCCAGCGTCAGCGACAGCCGGGCCAGGGCGGGGACGGGCAGGGCAGGGCAGCGGCGCGGCCGAACACGCGCACCTCGAGTGCGATCAGGTTGCCCAGCAGCAGCGCGATGCCGACGATGTGCACGACCTCGAGCGCGGGGGTAGGCCCAGGCGGTGGTCTTCAGGAAGGTGAACATGAGCCTTCAGATGTCGGGGCCGATCAAGTCGCCGAGCGACAACACGGACAACACCGATGGCGCTTCGCCGCCAATGCCGGTCGCCGGCTTGGCCAACTCCTTTCGATAGGCCTTCTGGGCGGCCTCCGCTCGTTCCTGGCGTTCGCGCGCAAACAAGGTTTCCAGTTCCGCCTCAGACAGAACCATGTCCTTGGGAAGTTGGCGATCGCAACGTTCGCACTTTGGGTGGCGATTCGTCAGCACGACGAATCCGCAGTGGGGGCACTTCGCGGGAACCACTTGAATTGGCATGGCACGTCTCAGACCTCGGACCACATTGCGGCGAAGTCAACCGACCTCGCGCGACACTCGAAGATGCACGGCCGGCTCAGGATTGGGGAGGCCCGGATTCAGCCTGGAGCCGATGGCCGGACGGATGTGCAATTGACATCGATTTCGCGGTGGAGCGGGGCGGTACCTCTTTTACCGCCCTTTGTGAGTTGACGTTGGTCAGACCGAGAGCATCCGCGGCCGATGGAAGATGTCGCCCATGTGGATGCTGAGGAACACGACGCCTTTTGCTGCCGAATCGACCTGGACGCGCGACGAGCGCGGCGCGGAGTTTTGGATGATCGCGATCCGGGCCAGCTTCGAGATTGATCCGCAGGGGCGCCAGGCGCCTGCCGCGGAGCAGACGCCCGTCCAGCGAGCGCCGGTCTTCGCAGGCGACCCGCTGGCATCCGGCCTGCTGAGCGACAGCGATTTTGCGCTCCACAAGGATGGCACCGATGTGCTCGTTGACAGCCACGCTCACGCGCCGCGAGGACGCCAGGTCACCGAGAGCCGCGTGCGCCTGCAGGTGCACACCACGATCGACAAGACGCTGAACGTCTTTGGCGAACGCCGCCTCTCCGACGGGCTGCTCGGGCTCTCGATCGCGAAGCCCGAGCCCTTCGTGCAGATGCCGCTGACCTGGGAGCGCGCCTACGGCGGCTGGGACCGCAAGGGGAAAACCGAGCAATGGGAACCCTCGAATCCCGCCGGCAAGGGCTTCGCCGGCGATTCCGCGCACCTCGACGGCACGCTCGCGCCCAACCTCGAATACCCCGGTGATCCGTATGGCGGACCGGGCAAGGGCCGGGCGGCATCCTTCGGCCCGGTGGCCGCGCATTGGCAGCCGCGATTGCAATACGCTGGAACCTACGATCAGACGTGGCAGGACACGCGCGACCCGTTGCCCCCGACGGACTTCGACAGGCGCTACTTTCGCAGCGCCCCGCACGACCAGCAGACGCAGACGCCGCTGGTCGGCCACGAACAGGTGCTGCTGCACGGCTTCACGCCGGACGTGTTCCTCGGCTTCCTGCTGCCGAAGCTCAGCTTCGAGACCGTCACCACCTTCACGCGCTACGGCGACGTACGGCAGCGGCCGGTCATCCAGACGCTGTGGTTGATGCCGGATCGGCGCCGCTTCGAAATCGTCTATGCCTCGGCGCTGGAGGTGCCGCCCGGGCGCGAAGAGAAGCTCATTGGCACGACGGTGTTCATGCGCAAGCGGGTCAACACGCCGGAGGCGATCCTGCGCACCGGCGTCTGGAGCCCGGAATGAGCGCCGGGCTGGCCGTCATCGGATGCGGGGCGAGAACCCCCGTCGGGTTCCATCGCCGATCGAGCACCGCCGCTGTGCGCGCGGGCATCAGCATGATGGCCGAGCATCCGTTCCTGATCGATCGCTTCGGCAAGCCGATCAAAGTGACGCGCGATGCCGGGCTGGACCCGCAGCTGCAAGGCTTCGAGCGCCTGCTGGCGTTGGCTATCCCGGCGGCGCGCGAGGCGCTGGAGCCGCTCGAACCCTTTGTGGGCGCAGTCAACGCGCCGAAGGTGTCGATTGTGCTGAGCACGGGCGAGCCGCGGCCGGGCCAGGGCACCGGCACGAGCGCATCGCTCGCCGACGCGCTGTGCGACGACCTTGCAGCCTTCGTCCACATCGGGAGGCAGATGCACTGGATGGGCGGCCACGCCGGCGGCATCGTCGCGCTGGAGACGGCCGCTCGCCTGCTGGCCGAAGGCGAGGCCGATATGGTGCTCGCGGGCGGTGTTGACAGCTACCTGTTTCGCGACACCCTCGAATGGCTGGACGACAACGAACAGCTGCATTCCGAAGACAACATCTACGGCTTCTGCCCCGGCGAGGCGGCGGGCTTCGTGCTCGTGACACGGGCGGACACCGCGCAGCGCTTCGGCCTGACACCGCTTCTGTCGCTGGTTTCGGCCGGATCCGGCATCGAGAAGAACCTGATCCGCACCGAAGACATCTGCCTGGGCGAGGGCTTGTCGAAGGCCTTCCTCGCGGCGGCCAAGCCGCTGGCGCAGGAGGAACGCATCGATCGCGTCGTCTGCGACATGAACGGCGAGCGGTACCGCGGCAACGAATACGGCTTTGCGGTGCTGAAGGCTTCGAAGCTGTTCAGGGATGCCGCGGCCTTCGAGGCCCCGGCCGATTGCTGGGGCGACGTGGGCGCGGCCTCGGGGCCGTTGTATGTGGGCCTGGTGGCGGCGGCGGAAGAGCGCGGCTATGCCAAGGGGCCGCTGAGCTTGGTCTGGGCGAGTTCGGAAGGAGGACGGCGCGCCGCGGCCGTCCTGCGGCGATGGGGAGGGGCGTGATGCCTACGGATATTTCAGTCGACGGGTTGGGCCTGACGTACAAGGGCAGCGTGGGCATCTCGAACGCCACGATTCCGGACGTGTGCAAGACGCCATCGCCCGGCGGGCCGATCCCTGTGCCGTATCCCAACATCGCGCGGCAATCGTCGCTGCAGAATGGAACGACCACCGTCAAGGCCCATGGGCAGATGATTGCGGTGAAGGGCTCGCAGTACGGCAGCTCCAACGGCGACGAGGCCGGCACGGGGGGCGGCGTGAAATCCGGCGTCAACATGAAGGCAACCGACTGGATCACATACTCGTTCGACGTGAAGATGGACGGCCAGAACGCCTGCCGCCACACCGACAAGAAGTTCCACAACAACAAGAACACTGTGGACCTGGCTGGCAACATGGATCCGAACAATCCGCCGGCCGGATTGACGCCCGAGCAGAAGGCGCTGTGGAAGCCGTGCATCGAGCAGCACGACAAGTACAAGGCGATCCAGAAGGCGGAGGCTGATCACCGCACGGCTGAGTTCAATGATCTTGAGACCAAGGTGAAGGAGCATGTCAGGCGGAACAATCCGCTCGATCCCAATCCTCCGCTGACCCAGGCCGGCTGGCGCACTTTTCGCCAGATCCAGAGCGAGAAGGTGGTGTTGTTGTGGCAGCTCTGCGACGAACGGGAGAAGTACATCGACATGGGATGCGACGATATTCCCTGGCCCGGCTCGAAGCACCCGACGACCGAGGCCCGGCGCAATGCGCACTATGGGGAACTGAACCGTATGCGAGACCGACTGAGGAAAACGGACAGACGATGACCACTACTCCCCCTACAGCAAACGACCTGAAGGCCGAAGTCGAGGCGGCCTGGGCCGTGATGGAGGCGCCACCGTCCCAGGACATGGCGTTGATGGACTGGGAATACGGCGAGGAGGCCAAGGCCGCCTTCGTCGGCGTGCGGCCGGCTGACGTCGACATCGACTCTGTGGGCTTCAAGGTGGCCACACCGCTGCTCGACCTGCCGGCGCACGCAGCGGCCGCATACCTGGGGCCTTATCTGGTGTCGCTGCTGGAAGGATTCCAGGTGGAGCAGGCGGTGGGCTTCCCGATCGACATCAAGACGCGCTCGCACACGATCTTCACGTTGGCGTCGTCGGGCTTCTGGGTCGATATCGCGGCACCGTATCTCGGGGATGCGTGTGTGGCGGCCGTCGGGCGGGTGGCGCAGTTTGTCGTCGATCACGGCGACGTGTTCGAGCCGGCGGAGGGTGATGCGCGGGGGTTGGAGCGGTTGGTTCGGTCGGTGGATCGGAGGTTGAATCCTTCGGGGAGCCGCTGACGACGATGATGCAAATGCGGCGCACGCCCCCAGAGCAGCGCGCCAGCACCATCGTCGCGTCGGCATCACGGTCGCATTTGCCAGCTGCTTCGGTCGATCGTGACGGGAGCCAGCGCTCCGGGGAACCCGAAGCGGAGCCATTGGCCGCGCAGCGTGGTGGCATCGATATCCAGTAGACCGAAGTTCTGGCACTGGGTCCCGGCCCAGATCGCGCGGCGGATGGCTGCGCCTGACGCCGTGAAGTCGTACAGCATGCGCCCCTTGTCCGTTGGAATGCGGTGGAAGTCATTGGCGTGGATGTCGCCCGACAAGCAAGCAATGCTGTACTTGTCGGCCAATGCACGCAGCCAGGCCAGGTCTTCGAAGTTGCCCCATTGGTCTCCCTTGTGGGCTTCGATCACCGAGCCGCTGGCCACGAGGTGCAGCGCGTCGGCGGGCGCTGCGGCCATCGCTGTCTCGATCTCGCCGCGCTGCGCGGAACCGAGCAGCGTGCGGTTCACGCGCCAGCTGCGGCCGTCCACCAGATGCAGGTGAACCGGTGCGCCGCTCGGCAAGCCCTTGGTCAGCTTCACTTCTCGGTAGCCGGGTGCTGGCTCGTTCGCATTCCACAGCCGGGCATCGCTGTCGTTGACAGGAAATGTCGCCCGCTCCTCGAGATGAGCGCAGTACGCATTGAAGAGCGCCCGCGAGGCCCGGATCAGGCCAGCGTAGGTCTTCTTCTGAATGGCCTTCTCCTCGTAGCATTCGTTCCAGAGAAAGTCATGGTCATCCCAGATCGCGTAGGTGGGAACCGCGGTGATCAGGGCCGCGAAATCGGGCTGCGCCAGTTGCCTGCGGTACTTGGCCGCGACGAACTGCAAGAACTCGAAATCTCCCATGACCTTCGGATGCGTGGGGTTCGTCAACTCGTCGATGTAGATCGAGTCGCCCGTGAGCACCAATGCATCCGGCTTGAGCGCCAGGATCTGCCGCCACACCGGCTGTTGCGGAAAGACGGTGGCGCTGAAGCAGGAGGTGAAGGCGATCTTCATCGTGACGGGCTTTCGGGTGGCGCCGGTCGCGTGGGCCAGCGTTGGCATGCTCTCAGGCGTTGGCTCTGGGCCGCATCATGAAGGTGCACGAGGCCTGTGTCGTGCGAGCGCCATTGGGATCGCTGTCCCCAGCGTTGACATCGGCATTCGTGGTGAAGCCGGCGGCCACGTAGGCTGTGTCAAAAAGCGAATAATGTTTGGGTTGATCGCACCTGCGACATCAACGCCCCAGGGTGAAGAGGAATCGGCAAATGGCGACATCGACAACAACGCAAGGCACCGAGGACCAAGGGGCCAGGGCCGCAATATCCAGGCTTTTCGACGAAACGCGGCGACGGTTGGTCGAAACGGGGACCAGAAATCGCCTGGTGCATGTCAATCGGGCGAACACCCGCGGAAACGTGTTGAACGTCGTCAATGAGCGCTCCGACGATGCCTATGCAGTCCTGTCGTCAGGCAAGGCGATGAAGTTTCACGCGACCGGGCGTGACAAGGGCGATGAGGAGATGGCCTTTGCGGACACAGGTCACGATGACCTTGGCGAGGAGCGTTTCACCGATGCCCAGCTGGATACCCGCCTGGGGCCTGACGCCCTACAGAGGAAGCTGTTGAAGATTGCGCGCGAGGCGCAGACAGCGGAGGAGGAGTCCGGCGTCAACATTCTCTATATCGCCATGGGCTTCCTGACTTGGTTCGAGGACGAAGGCTCGAACGTGCCGAGGGAGGCGCCTCTTGTTCTGCTGCCTGTCGAACTCGTCCGCAACGCTCGCACGTCGACCCATGACGTTCGCATGCGCGAGGAGGACGTCATGACGAACCTTCCTCTCAAGCAACGTCTGACGGACGATTTCGGAATCGGCTTGCCGGAGCTCGATGTCGGCGAAGAATGGAAGCCGAGCGACTATTTCGCGCAGGTCGCAGCAGTGATCGCCCAGCGTCAGGGATGGAAGATCGACCCGGACGGGATGCAGGTCGGCTTCTTCAGCTTCAACAAGCTCCTCATGTACCTGGATCTTGCTGTCGACGCCTGGCCAGACAATGCGTTGGTCGATCACAGGCTCACCCGGGGCTTGCTTTACGAGGGCTTCGAGAGCGAGGCGCCGCTCTTCCGGCCCGAGGATCGCCTCGACGAGGTGCTGCCCCCGGAGAGGCTGTTTCACGTCGTCGACGCCGATGCGTCGCAAGCCAAGGTGATCGAGGAGGTTCGCTCGGGGCGAAATCTGGTGGTGCAAGGCCCGCCCGGAACCGGGAAGAGCCAGACCATCACGAACATCATCGCCGCGGCAGCCAAGGAGGGGAAGCGCGTTCTCTTTCTTGCCGAAAAGATGGCTGCGCTCTCTGTGGTGCACGACCGCCTGTTGAAGGTCGGCCTGCGTGACATCTGCCTTGAACTGCACTCCCGCAGCGCCAACAAGAAGTCCGTGCTGGCGGAGCTCGCACGAACGATGACGCAGTCGAGCGCGGTCCCGAAGCTTCCCGGTGATCCCGTCGACTTGCGGAAGACGCGTGACCGCCTGAATGAACTGGCTGAAGCGCTTCATCGGCCGATTGGTACGACGGGCGCAACACCCTATGGCGTGCTGGGCCGCCAGTCGCGATTCGTGGGAGCCGGGCACCCACCGCCACGCCTCGATGGACAGGCGTTCGCATCCATGACTTGCGAGGAGGAGGCCGCCTTGCTCATCACGATCGGGCGGTACCACGAGAGCCTTGCCGTCGACGGACCCGCAGCTGAGCATCCGTTCGAGGGCACCCGCAATCTCGACTTGCAGCCCGTCGACCTCGCACGGCTGCCCGCGATGCTTCTCGAGGCGCAGCGTGCGGCATTGAACATGGCGTCGGCACTGAACACGCCTCTCGAGGCGTTGGCCGCGAAGGAAGCGATTGTTCTCGCCACGGTGGCTCCTCTTGCGGATCTGCTGGCGCGGTTGGAGGGGCTGCCCGCAGGCACATCCGGTGTAGCGCACGCCATGCTCACTTCGCCGGATCTGTCCCGGTTGCGGGAGGCGCTCCAGACTGGAGCGGCCTGGCGGACTTTGCGCGATGAATTGGAGCCTGTCTTCGTCGAGACGGCGTTCGTGCATGCGCTCGGCGGCCTGCGGAGCCCGCTCGTTGCGGGAACCCGTTCCTTCTTCGCCCGTTGGGGTGGCGCGTATCGGAGGGCATCGCGGGAACTCGCTGGCCTGCTGCGTGGACCGCTGCCGAAAACGGCAGCTGAGAGGGTCGCGCTTGTCGACAGGTCGAGTTCGGTGGCTGCTGCAAAGTCGACGTGGGAGGCGGATGGTGACCATGGCAGTCGCATCCTCGGCGAAGCGTGGCGCGGCGAGAAAACGGACTTCGCTGGGCTCTTTGCGGTCGCACAGTGGTGCGAGAGACTTCGTGAGACCCGGATTGCCTCGGCACCGGACGCGATGCTGGCGTTGGCGGGACGCGCTGACGCCATGGCCGCCATGCGCCAGGCGATGCTCCAGGCGGAGCCGGGTTGCAGATCGGCGCTCCAGGCGGTGGTCGAGTTGCTTGACCTGGACCCGACCGTGCTGGGCGGCCGCGACGTGGAGAGTGCCGATCTTGGTGTCGTCGCGCAGCGCTTCAGCCAGATGGCCGAAGCAGCAAGCCGATACGGGTCGTGGGTGCAGATGGCGCACCTTCGAAAGTCATTCGAGACAGCCGGGATGGCAGCGCTCGCCGACAGGATGAGCTCAGGCGATCTGGACGGTGCCTCCGCCGCCGTGGAGCTGCAGTTTGCGCGGGCGGAGCGTCTCTGGAAGCTCGCGCTCGCAGACTCGCCGGCCCTCCGAGACATCGCCAGGGCAAGACGCCACGATCTTGTGGAGACCTTTTCAACGCTCGAACGCCAGCGCCTCGGCGAGAACGTGACGAGCATCCTCGCCGGGCATCTTGCCCAGGTGCCGCAAGGCGCGCAGGGCGAGATGAAAGTCATTCGCGGAGAAATTGGCAAAAAGCGCGGCCACATGGCCATCCGTCGCCTGTTCGAGCGAGCGGGCACTGCCGTGCAGCGGATCAAGCCGGTGCTCTTGATGAGTCCCATCTCGGTAGCGCAGTTCCTCCCGCCCGGCGCGCTCTCGTTCGACCTGCTCGTCATCGACGAGGCCTCGCAGGTTCGCCCGGAGGATGCCCTCGGCGCCATCGCCCGCGCGAGCCAGATCGTTGTCGTCGGCGACAAGAAGCAGCTGCCTCCGTCTTCCTTCTTCGACCGCGTGCTCGCGGACCAGGAAGACGAGCACGAGGGCGACGACGAGGATCTCGGGCCTGACCTGCTCGAGGGCGCGGCCAAGCTCGCGACGATGGAAAGCATCCTGACCTTGTGTGAAGCGCGTGGCCTCGGCTCGCGCATGCTGCGCTGGCACTACCGCTCACGCGATCCCTCGTTGATCGAGGTCTCGAATCGCGAGTTCTACGACAACGGGCTCGTCCTGCCTCCGTCGCCATTGCAGGAGGATGACGCTTACGGCCTTTGCTTCACGCGCATGGCGGGTGTGTACGACAAGGGCGGAAAGCGCGACAACCGCAAGGAGGGCGAAGCGATCGTGGCTCGGGTGGCCGAGCACGCCAGCGCGCACCCGACGCTGTCCCTGGGCATCGTCACCTTTTCATTCACCCAACGGAACCTGATCACTGAACTGCTCGAACTGGCGCGGCGCGGTGATTCGACGCTCGACGCGTTCCTGCGGGAAGGTCAGTACGAAGACGTGTTCGTCAAGAACATCGAGAACGTGCAAGGTGATGAGCGCGACGTGATTCTGGTCAGCGTGGGATACGGTCCGACAACGGCAGGCGGCCGGCTTTCGAGCATGTCGTTCGGTCCGGTGAACGGAGAAGGCGGTGAGCGCCGCCTGAACGTGCTCTTCACCCGGGCGCGTATCCGATGCGAGATCTTCGCGTCGTTCGATCCGGGCGATATCGATGTAGGCCGGACGGCCCGAGAAGGCCCTCGCATCCTCAAACGCTTTCTGGAGTTTGCGAAGAATGGCCGCGTCGATGTCAGCGCCCCGACCGGCCTGTACACGGACACGCCGTTCGAGGAGGACGTGGCGGATGTGATCCGGAGCTGCGGTTTCCTTGCCGACCCGCAGGTGGGCTCGGTGGGTTTTCGGATCGACATCGGCGTACGACACGCCGACAAGCCATCGACCTACCTGCTCGCCGTGGAGTGTGACGGGGCGACGTATCACGGCGCCTTGTGGGCACGCGAGCGAGACAGGCTGCGCCAGGATCTGCTCGAGCATCTTGGCTGGCGCTTCCATCGGATCTGGAGCACGGACTGGTTCTATCACCGGCAAGCGGAGATCGAGCGGCTGCGCGCCGCTCTCGCGGCGGCGCGAGATGCGGCCGCGGGAGAGACCCGCATTGAGGGCGTCAACAGGAGCCGGCCGAAGCCAGTGGAGGATCTGGAGAGGGGGTCGGAGCCCATCGAGATTCCCGAAGTCGTCGAGCGCCAGATGCCGCCTTACCAACGCGCCGTGTTCCCGGTGGATGGTCGCCAGGAGCCCCATGAGGTCCGGCCATCGACGCTCGCCGACTTGGCGCAGCGGATCGTGACGGCCGAAGGTCCGCTCCATATCGAGGAAGTCGCACGGCGCATTGCGAGCAGCTATGGCAAAGAGCGGGCGGGTGCACGCATCCTCGAGGCGACACGTGTGGCGTTGGAAAGCGCACGGGCGAGACATGCCGAACTGCGCTCCGACGGCATCTTCTGGTTCACGAGTGCCCAGGCGGAAGCGCCACCTGTTCGTGATCGGGCCGCAGAAAGCGGCGCAACCGTGAAGGCCGACTGCATCTCTCCCCTTGAGATCGATGCGGCCTTGCAGATTGCGCGTGATGACAACGGCGGAGGTGACGCCGCCGACCTGGTTCGAACTGCCGCGAGACTCATGGGATTCCGCCGTGTGGGTTCGGATCTGCAGGCCAGGATCATCAGTCGACTCGAGCGATCTTCGGGAATCACGGACCCATCGTGACGTTCTCCGACCGCGAGAGAGTGGTGATCAGCGCGATCAGCCCCAGCCCCATCGCCATCATCAGAAATGTGGCTGGCTCGGGAACCGGCAGCGTCGAGGCAGTCGCAAACACTTCGAACTGACCGAACAGCGTCTGTGCGGAGTGGTTGTGGATCGTCAGCGACAGGTGGCCGAACGAGTCGGCGCTGTACGTGAAGTCGCTCTCGTGGCCGATGCGATCCTGGGTGGGCAGAGAGGCGAGGTCGCGTGGGTCGCCTGTGAAGATGCTGCCCTCCACGACCAAGCTGGTGAACAAGTTGTCCGGATCCCGCCAGGTCAGCGTGCCTCGGTTCGCGTATTCGTACCCCTGGTTGGGGACCCACGAGAACGTCGCCTGCGGTGCCATCGGTAGGGCAGAGGCCAGCGTCGCCAAGCCCGTGAGGGTGACGGACGCAAAGGGATCGAGCGTGAACGCGCGACGCCAGTCGATGAAGGAATTGGCGAAGTCGTTCAGCGCGCCGCGCTGCCAGCTGGCGTGCAGCTGGTTCTCGCCCATGTGGTTGGCGGCCGACAGCTGGAAGCCGTTGATCGGCGGCAGCACGTCGTCGTAGTGCCCGAAGGGTTCGCCGGCCGAGGCTGCCGGGTCGAGTTCGGTGGAGACGTGCCGCACATAGCGGTACGAAGAGTCGTCGGGCACGCCGCGGGAGACGGACTCCTCGATCCAGAAAGTGTTGTCGGTGATCCAGCGTCCGCCGCTGCCCGCCATGTCGATCGGGTCGATGGAGAAATCGGTCGAGCCCTGGTCGGCCCGGGCGGCGCCCGGCCCCGCCAGGCCACCCAGCCCGAGCCCCAGCGCAAAGAACACATGGAGCGCAAGATTCCTCAGATTCATGTCGACCTCCGAAGATGTTGAAGGGAGAAGAAGACGCCCCGCTCAAGCGAACGCCGGCATTCGCTCAAGCAGCTTGTCCAGCGTGATCGGGTAGTCGCGCACGCGCACACCGGTGGCGTTGTAGACCGCATTTGCGATCGCCGCGCCGACACCGCACAGGCCCAGTTCGCCCACGCCCTTGGCCTTCATCGGTGACGAGATCGGATCGGTCTCGTCGAGGAAGATCACGTCCTGGTGCGGAATGTCGGCGTGCACCGGCACCTCGTAGCCGGCCAGGTCGTGGTTGACGAAGAAGCCGCGGCGCTTGTCCACCGCGAGCTCCTCCATCAGCGCCGCGCCGACGCCCATCGTCATCGCGCCGATGACCTGGCTGCGCGCCGAGATCGGGTTCAGGATGCGCCCGGCCGCGCACACCGCCAGCATCCGCCGCACCCGGGGTTCGCCCGTCGCCGCGTCGACGGCGACCTCGACGAAGTGCGCCGCGAATGTCGACTGCTGGTACTTCTTGTCCAGGTCGCCGTACTCGATGGCGTCTTCGGCCGCCAGGCCCTGTGGCCCCGCCGCCTCGCCCAGCGGCACGCTGCGGCCCGCTGCGCGCACGGTCCCGTCGGCGAACACCGCATCGGCAATCGGCACGCCGATCTTCTTCGCCACCGCCTCGCGCAGCTTCACGCACGCCGCATAGACACCGGCGGTCGAGTTGTTGCCGCCCCACTGGCCTCCGGATCCTGCCGACACCGGATGCAGCGAATCCCCCAGGCGCACCTGCACGCTGCCGAGCGGCACGCCCATCATCTCCGCCGCCGTCTGCGCAATGATGGTGTACGAGCCGGTGCCGATGTCGGTCATGTCGGTCTCCACCGTCACGATGCCGCGGTTGTCGATGCGCACGCGGGCACCGGATTTCGTCAGCAGGTTGTTGCGGAAGCCGGTGGCCATGCCCATGCCGATCAGCCAGCGGCCCTCGCGCCGTTGTGCGGGCTGCGCGCTGCGCCGTTCCCAGCCGAAGCGCTCGGCACCCAGGCGCAGGCACTGCACCAATTGCCGCTGCGAATACGGACGGCCGGGCTTCTCGGGGTCCACCTGCGTGTCGTTGACGACGCGGAAGGCGACAGGGTCCATACCGAGCTTCTCGGCCATCTCGTCGATCGCGATCTCCAAGGCCATCAGACCCGGTGCCTCGCCCGGTGCGCGCATCGCATTGCCTTCCGGCAGATCGAGCACCGCCAGGCGCGTGGTGGTCAGGCGGTTGGCGCCGGCATACAGCAAGCGAGTCTGGTTGACGGCCGTCTCCGCCTGGCCGCCGGGGAGGTCGCCCGACCAGCCCTCGTGCGCGATCGCGATGATCCTGCCGTCGGGCATCGCGCCGATGCGGATGCGCTGGATGGTGGCGGGCCGGTGCGTCGTGTTGTTCATCACCAGCGGCCGCTGCAGCGCCACCTTCACCGGCCGGCGCACCGCGCGCGCGCCCAGTGCGGCCAGCACCGCGTCGGCCCGCACGAAAAGCTTGCCGCCGAAGCCGCCACCGATGAAGGGCGAGACCAGGCGCACGTTGTCCTTCGGGACGCCGAGCGTCTTCGCGAGATCGCCGACGCTCCAGGCAATCATCTGGTTCGCGGTCCACACGGTGAGCTTGTCGCCGCGCCACATGGCGGTGGACGCATGCGGTTCCATCATCGCGTGCGACTGGTCGGGCGTGGTGTAGGTGGCGTCGAGCTGCGCCGGCGCGGCGGCGTAGGCGCCGGCGAAGTCGCCGACCTTCGACTCCGGCGGCCCGCCGAATGGCGTCGGCTTCGGCATGGGCGCACCGGCCTTCTCCGCCGACAGGTCGTACTTGCCCGGCCCCTGCGTGTAGGTGATGCGCACCAGCTGCGCGGCGGCCCGCGCCTGCTCGAAGGTGGTCGCCACCACCAGCGCGACCGCCTGGTGGTAGTGGTCGATGGCCGGCCCGCCCAGCAGCTTGGCGGTGTTGAACGACCCCTTGCCGAGCTTGCCGGCGTTGCGCGCGGTGACGATCGCCAGCACGCCGGGCGCCGCGTGCGCGGCGCGCAGGTCCATGGCCGCGATCCGCCCCTTGGCGATGCCGGCGCCGACGACGTAGCCGTACACCGCGTCCGGTGCCGCATCGTGGCGCTCATAGGCATAGGGGGCGGTGCCGGTCGTCTTCAACGGGCCGTCGATGCGTGGCGTGGGCCGTCCGACGACCTTGAGCTGGTCGATCGGGTTGGTGGTGGCAGGGGTGTCGAACTTCATGAGGTGCTCCTTGCCTGGGCCAGCACCGCGGCGAGCGTGCGCTCTGCCAACGGAACCTTGAACGCGTTGTCGTGCGTCGGTCGGGCGTCTGCCAGCAGCCGTGCGGTGGCGGCCTTCGCGCCCTGGGGCAGGGCCGCATCAGCCGCGGCGTCGCGCCATGGCTTGTGGGCGACACCGCCGAGCGCGACGCGCCCGGAGCCATCGCGCTGGATCACCGCGGCCACCGAGACCAGCGCGAAGGCGTAGGACGCCCGGTCGCGCACCTTGCGGTACAGGTGCGTGCCGCCGAGGGGTGGCGGCAGCGTCACCGCGGTGATCAGCTCGTTGCGCTCCAGCGTGGTGTCGATGTGCGGCGTGTTGCCCGGCGGGCGATGGAAGTCGGCGATGGGGATCACCCGCGTGCGCCCGTCGGGCCGCACGGTCTCGATGCCGGCGTCCAGCACCCGCATCGCCACCGCCATGTCGCTCGGGTGCGTGGCGATGCAGGCTTCGCTGCCGCCCACCACCGCAAGCGGCCGGCTGAAGCCGCCGATCGCGCTGCAACCGCTGCCCGGCTGGCGCTTGTTGCAGGGCTGGTCGGTGTCGTAGAAGTATGGGCAGCGGGTGCGCTGCAGCAGGTTGCCGGCGGTGGTGGCGCGGTTGCGCAGCTGGCCCGATGCGCCTGACAGCAGCGCGCGCGACAGCACGCCGTAGTCGCGGCGCACGCGTTCGTCGGCGGCCAGCGCGGTGTTGCGCACCAGCGCGCCGACGCGCAGGCCGCCGTCGGTCGTCGGCTCGATCTTGTTGAGGCCGAGACCGTTCACGTCGACGAGGTGCACCGGTGCCTCGATCTGCAGTTTCATCAGGTCGAGCAGGTTGGTGCCGCCGGCGATGAACTTCGCGCCGGGGTGGCGTTCGATGGCCGCCGCCGCCTCGGCCGGTGCGGTGGGGCGTTCGTAGGTGAACGGACTCATGTGCGCACCCCCGCGACTTCGGAGATCGCCTCGACGATGTTGGAATAGGCGCCGCATCGGCAAATGTTGCCGCTCATCCGTTCGCGCAGTTCCTCGGCCGACAGCAGCGGCCGCTCGGACAGGCTGGCACTCACGTGGCTCGGCACGCCGCGGCGCAGCTCGTCGAGCGCGCCCACCGCCGAGCAGATCTGCCCGGGCGTGCAGTAGCCGCATTGGTAGCCGTCGTGCTGGATGAAAGCGGCCTGCAGCGGGTGCAGCTGCGTGGGCGTGCCCAGCCCCTCGATCGTGGTCAGCTTGGCGCCCTGGTGCATCACCGCGAGCGTCAGACAGGAGTTGATGCGCTCGCCGTCGAGCAGCACGGTGCAGGCGCCGCACTGGCCGTGGTCGCAGCCCTTCTTGGTGCCGGTCAGGTGCAGGTGCTCGCGCAGCGTGTCGAGCAGGCTGGTGCGGTTGTCCAGCGTCAGCGTGTGCGGCGTGCCGTTGACTTCGAGCGTGACGCTCGAGCTTGGCACGGAGGCGCTCGAGTTCGCCTGGGGCGCGGGCACGTCGGCGGCTGGCGCCGCGTGGACCGGCGCGCTCACCGTGGCCGCCGACGCGGCGCCGACGATCAGCACGTCGCGGCGTGAAATTGCCAATTCATCGGAACTGCCCATCTCGTGGCCTCCTGCTGCGCTGGGGTAATTCAGCATTGCGGGCAAGCGGGATGCCCGGTGGTGTGGAGTCGCCAACGGGTCCGCTTTCAATTCCGTCATCAGCATTGAGGATGGATTCGCTGAACTTGCGTGCATCGGCGCAATTGATCAGCTATCCTGCGGCCCCGTGGGAAAGCCACGCGCATCGCACGCCACGAAGAACTGTGCGTCGATGCCCGAGGGTTCGCGGTAGGTCAAAACGAGGGGGGTCCTGAGTGGAAAAGTTTCAGCCGGCCAAGGCAGGCAGCTGCATGTCTGCGGCCATTGAATCCGATCATCGATCACACATCCCTGGAGCACGAAGCTCCGTCATCGCGCGGCGTGCATGCGTGTCGATGGCCATGGCCATCTCTGTGCTGACGCTTGGTTTGCTGCCGCGTCTCGCCACCGCCCAGCCGTCGGTCGCGCAGAGCGGCGCGGCCACCTTCACCTATGCCGTGCAGGTGCCTCCCGGCATTCGTGGCATGGCGCCCAATCTCTCGCTGGACTACTCGAGCCTCTCTCGTGCCAATGGGATCGCCGGTGTCGGCTGGTCATTGCGCGGCGTGATGGCCGTGGGCCGCTGCGGTGCCACCCGGGCTACCGACGGCGCCTATGCCGGCGTCATCTTCAACTCCACCGACAAGCTGTGCCTGGACGGCGAGCGACTGATCCAACTGGCCGCCGATGGCGCGACGCCGATCATCGGCACGATCAAGGACGACGCCCTGGGCAGCGCTGCCGGTGCGTTCAAGGAGTTCCGCACCGAGAAAGATGCCTACGCCCGCATCCGCTCCTACGGCTTTGCCGATGGCGCCAATGCGGTGTCCGGCCCGGCCTTCTTCCGCATCTGGACCAAGGATGGCAAGGTCATCGACATCGGCAGCGATGCGGCGCGGCCGGACTCCGCCAGCGCGGACGCGACGATACGCGCCTACTACCCCGACAGCCGCATTCGCTATGCGCGCATGTGGGTCGTCTCCCGCATCGCCGACGTGTTCGGCAACAAGATCGATTTCAAGTACCGCCAGCGCGACGTGTCGGCGGGATCGAACGGGGCCTCTTCGATGGGGCATGAGTGGAGCCTCGCGGAAGTCCAGTACGCCGGCAACAAGGTGCTGTTCGACTACACGGACCGTGCCCAGACCGGCCTGCCGGTGCAGGACATCTCGGAGTCGTATCACCGCATCGAGAAGTCGATCAGCGCCTGGCGCCTCGGCAAGATCCGCATCTACGCGAACGCGGGCAACACCGATTCGGCCGGCGTGCTGCCCGGCGCATTGCTGGTGCGCGAAGTGAGGATGGTCTATGAAGCCAGCCCGCGCACCCAGCGTTCCAGGCTGCGCACCATCCAGGCCTGTCACGGTCCCAATGCGCTGTGCACGCCGCCGACCACCTTCGACTACTCGGCCGGCGGTTCCGACTTCTACAGCCCCAAGACCAACTTCAGCCTGGCGACGACGCCGCTCTACACGCCGCCGGCGATCGGCGCGAGTTTCGGCACCCGGGGCGTGCTCGCGGCGGATTTCAACGGCGATGGCCGCACCGACATCCTGAGCTGGTCCAACTCGCCGAACGCGAACACCTTGTGGTTGAGCGACGGCAACGGGCACTTCACGCAATCCGCCAACTTCAACATCCTCAACCGTCGACTTTTCGACTGGCGGGCCATTTGCTACGGCGTCGTCCTCCGCGACTTCAACGGCGATGGCCTGCCCGACATCTTTGCGTTCGCGAACCCGGGCGTGCATGCATCCAACGGCACGTACTGCGACAACACCGACGCCAACCTGCTGTACGTCAATCGCGGCGACGGCTCGTTCGAGCCGAGGCCCATCACCGGCGTGACGCTGGAGCGCATCGAGGCGAACGATGTCGAGTGGAACTTCGGCACGATCTGGGCGCAGGGCAAGGACTTCTTTTTCATCGATCTCGACGGAGACGGCAAGCTCGACGTCGTGACCACGCTCCGGCCGGAGCGCCCGGTGGGCCACGAGAAGGATCCGCTGCCGGTGAACGCCTGCGACGATGTGACCGTGTGCACCCGGGTCTATCGAGGCGATGGTCGGGGTGGCTTCACGGAGGTTCCGACACCGCTGCTTCATCGGACGCTGTTCACCAGCCTGACGCCGCTGGGCAACTACACGCTGGACTACGACGGCGACGGATACCCGGACATCAACACCAACGCCTTCTCGGATGGTGCGGGGAACATCCGGTGGTCGGTACTGCCGCCCGATGTGCGAAACATCATCGTCACCCGCCTGTTTCCGGTCGACTACCAGCCCATCGACTACGACGGCGACGGACAGGTCGATTTCCTGAGCGACCTGGGGATGCTGGTTCACGACAACTTTGATCCGATGACCTTCTCGCACGTGACGATCGCGTCGGGATTCCTGCCCCAGGTCCCGACCGGCAAGGCGGGCGCGGTGAAGTTCGGCAACCGCGTCGTCGCGGATTTCAACGGCGATGGCAAGCAGGACGTGCTGACCTATACGTCCGGCAAGGCCAACACGCTCTCGCTGAGCAATGGCGATGGCAGCTTCACGCCGTCCGGCAGCTTCAACCTCAACGGCCTGGCCTTCTTCAACGTCGACCTGAACCTGGTGCCGCTCACCAGCCTGATCCTCGGCGACTTCAACGGCGACGGCTATCCGCAGATCCTGCTGCTGGGCGCCTCCTCCAACACGCTCTACGAACGAGCGGATGCCAGCCCGCCGGACCTGCTGACGCGCGTGGTTGCCGAGACCGGCCTCATCACGTCCTTCAACTACTTCTCTCCCGGCTCACCCGGTGCGCCCGGCGACGTGCTGGGCCGGCGATACACCGGCGACACCGGAACGCCCTACGCCGCGACCGGAGCGACCATGGACGTGGTGCTGACCTCTTACCTCGTGGCCACGATGAATGCCGACAACGGCGTGGGCGGCAGCACCAAGACCGAGTACGGCTACACCGGCATGAAGATCAGCACGGATGGCCGCGATTCGCTCGGCTTCCGCGTCGTGAAAAAGCAGAGCGTGTCTCCGGTGGGAACACCGATCACCAGCGAGACCCGGTTCCTCCAGAGCTTCCCCTACGTCGGGCAGGCCGGCATGAACTCCACCTACCGTGCTCCGCTCAATGCGGTGTCCGATGCCACGTTGTTGACCCGGGTGCAGAACATCTACTGCGACCAGATGGCGGCCACGGGCGCCGATGCGAGCGCGATGGCCAGCGGCGTGCCATGCCCGTCGTCCGCCGTCATCAAGCGGCCCTATCTGCTGGACGCGACATCCACGGCGCTGGACCTCGAAGGCCTGGCCCTGCCAAGCACCGTCAACCACACCACGGTCAACGCGAGCGGCGACCCGCTGCAGTCGACGGCGGTGACCTCGTTGAACGGCAACCCGGACGACACGTTCCAGAAGGTGACGAGCAACTTCTATTGGCCCGACGACACCCGTTGCACGGACGCGCTCAACTGCAAGTGGATCCTGGGTCGGCTGCAGCAGACGAGCACGCGCAGCTCGGCTCCCGGCGTGCTGCTCGCCACCAGCGCCGGCAACGCCACCAACGCCACCGCCACACGAGGCTCGGGTCCCACGCAGGTGGGCGTGCTGACCGGCATCGACTTCGGCTCGTTGATGGTCGGCCAGACCTCGACCAAGGTGGCCACGCTGGCCAATGACGGTGCCGCCGCCTTGAGCCTGACGCCGCCGACGGCGTCGAGCGTGACGGGAGCGGATTTCCGCTTCATCTCGACCACGTGCACCAGCAGCCTGCCGGTGGGAGGCAGCTGCACGGTGAGCGTGAGCTTCCTGCCCACGGCCGGCGCGGCGCGCACCGGCCAGCTCAGCATCGCAGCCGGCGGCGGCACCCTGAACGCCGCCCTGGCGGGCAGCGGCACGATGCCCTCGGTGTCCATCCTGCCTGGCTGGACCAACTGGGGCATCGTGGGTGCAGGTTCCGATTCGGGTGACGTGTCGACGATCCGGAACGACAGCCCCGTGGCCGTGCTGCTCACCGGCCATGCCCCGGCGTCGAATCCGACCGGCACGATGCGATCGGCCAGCAGCACCGACGCGGGCGCGTGCAATTTCGGCACCACCGTGCTGGCACCGGGCGGGACCTGCCGCACGTTCTTCGGCACGGATGCGGGAGCCGTTGCGGGCACCTACACCGCCGTCGACCAGGTCAGCTTCGTGATCCAGGGGCTCAGCGCGCCCACCTTCTCGGTGCAGCAGCCCTACGCCTTCATGATGGCCTCGCCCGCCGCACCCGCGACGGTGGATTTCAGCAGAGTCGACTCTGCCGGCGCGATCACCCTGTTCCTGACACTGATCAACGGCGCCGACGCGCCGTTCGAGAACATCGCGCTGGCGATCAGCGGCGCGGACGCCGCCCGGTTCTCGGTGGCGTCCAACGGCTGCGGCGTCAGCACACCGGCCCACAGCAGCTGCATGATCGGCGTGACCTTCACACCCGGCAGCGTCCGCAACGGCTTCGCGGCGACGCTGAGCGTGGCGGGCGCCTACAGCCGCTTCACGTCGGGCGGCAAGGCGAGTCTGTATCCGCATCCGATCTCGGTGCCGATCAGCCTGACCGGCGTGGGCTACGGCTCAGTGGCCACGCTGCTCAGTGCGCCCAGCTATACCTTCCCGGCGACCTGGTTTGGTGGCGCCGCGCAGACCTTCACCGTCACCTACCGCAATGACGGCACGGCGCCGATGACACTCGCCAGCCCGTCGCTGCTCGCACCGTTGGCCGTGACGGGCAACGGCTGCACCGCGGTGGCACCAGGTGCTGCCTGCAACATGGTGGTGGCGCTGTCCACGCAGACGCCGGGGATCGGGGGAAGCCAGTCGATGGTGCCCGGCGGTGCCACAACGGCGCCGGCCGCGACGACGCTCGGATGGACCGTCTACTACGCGGAGCCGCGCTGGAGCACCACGCTGCTGGACTTCGGGCCGGTCATCGCCGGCACGTCTGCATCGCAGACGATCAGCTTGTTCAACCTCGGCAACGTGGCCTACGACTGGGCCACCAATTCCGGCATCGCCAACCTGCCGCAAGGGTTCTCGTTCAACACCAGCGCCTGCGGCAGCGTGGCACCGAGCGGTGGCAGCTGCCCCGTCACGGTGACGTTCTCTCCGCCTCAGGTGGCGCCGTACGGCGGCCCCAACATCACGATGGTCGCGAGGTCCATTGCGTCCAATGTGCTGGCGGTGCAGGGCGTGGGCGTCACCGCGCCGAGCATCCAGACCGACCAGGCGGGTCCGTACACCGCCGTGGCGGTGTCACCGGCGACGGCGGCGACCACGGTGACCTACTTCAACAGCGGCCAGATGCCGACGGTATTGAACCTGTCCGTGCCGAACGCGAGCCGGATATTCAGCATGTCCACCACGACGCTGAACTGCCCGAGCAACGGGTCGTGCGGCAGCGTCACGCTGAGTTCCGGCACGGTGGGCATCACCACGGGCACGCTGGTCGCGACGCCCGCGGCGGGCGGCACCGGGACCAGCGTCGGCTTCCTGCTCAGCGTCACGGCACCGGCTCCGTTGCTGTCGGTCAACCCGGCGTCGTTGGCCTTCGGCGTGGTGGCGAAGGAGGGAACGCGCAATCTGACCCTGACCCTGTCGAACACGGGCAATGTCGCGGCGACCGGCCTGCAGTACGCCATTGCGACCTCTGGCGGTTCATTCGACAGCGGCAGCTACGGCGCGGGCACTGGCATCACCTGTCCGGCTGCAGGCGGAAGCCTCGCCGCGGGAGCCAGTTGCACCTACGCGGTCCGTTTCCTGGCGGGATGCACCGGCGGCAGCCGGTCGGGAACGCTCACGATCTCGACGGCCGGAACGACACCCCTTGTCGTCAGCCTGACGGGGTCGACCAATGGCACGGGGATCTGCAGATGAACCACAAGAAACTCGACATCGTGGGCCGCGGGAGGCTCCTCGCGCTGGTCGAAGTGCTGGCCTGCCTGATCGGGGCGCATGCCGCGCCTGCGCAGGCGCAACTGGCCGCTGCAGATCCAGCGAACTACAGTCGCACCAAGAGCTTCGTATTCAATGCGGACGGCACGCTGCAGAGCGAAACCTCGGAGCCCGCGAATCCGCTGCAATGCGGCGTCATCTCGTATGAATACGATGGCGCCGGCAACGTGCGGCGCACCACCACCGCGAGCTGTGCGGGCGCGACGGGGCGCATGGTGGCGCTGCCTCGCTCTTCGTACAGCAGCTACGCGGCGCAGCCCAGCCAGGGCGTCACCGTCAACGGATCGCTGACCCCCAATGCCACGGTGGCCATTCCGGCCGGCCTGTTCGTCGATTCGACGACCAATGCGCTGGGAAAATCGGCATTCGCCAATTACGACCCCCGGTTCGGCGTGCTCAGCAAGGGCACCGACATCAACCAGCTGAGCAGCAGCGCGGTGGTGGACGACCTGGGTCGGACCGTCCAGGAAACGCACGTCGACGGCACGCGCACGCTGAGCTGGCATTGCATCGTCGGCCCCGGGCTCGACACCAGCACCAACACGGTCCTCGCCGGGGCCGGCTGCCCCACGCCGGCCAGCGGCGAGGCACCGCCCTTTGCCGTGCGCTTCGTCCACGTGGAGCCGCGCTCGACGACCAACGCGAAGATGGGCCCGTTAGTGCGGACCTACTACGACGCGCTCAATCGCCAGATCCGCACCGCCACCGAGTCCTTCAACGGTCCCGGGCAGCCGGCGGCACGCGCTGGGGCACTGGTGGTGGCCGACGTGGTCTACGACGCCTACGGCTCCAAGGTGATGGAGACGAAGCCCTACTTCCTGGCCTCGGGCGCGTCCACCACCGATGGCAGCAACGCTGTCGGGGTGACGCGCTACACCTACGACGAGCTGGGCCGCATGGTGGCGTCGCACGGGGCCGACCCGGCCGGCAGCGTCGCGAAGGACTTCGGCGGCTCGGGCACGGGCTACGGTGCCTATGGCAACCGCCAGGCCGCCGTGACCACCTATGCGCGCCACGGCAACACCGTCGTCGTCACCAACGATGCCGGCCAGGCCCGCACCGAAGAGCGCACGGCACGCGGCGATCTGTCGCGGGTGACGGATGCGCTCGGCGCCCAGATCGCGTTCCTGTCCGATGCGTTCGGCAACGTGATCCAGGTGCGCGATGCGCTGCAGAACCGGATCACGACCTCTTACGACACGCTGGGTCGGAAGATCCAGACGCAGGACCCGGACCACGGTGTTCTCACGTATTGCTACGACGCACTGGGCCAGCTGAAGGCGCTGCAGAACTCCGCGATGCGCGGCAGCCATGTGCCGACGACGTGCCCGGATGTCGAGAACAGCGGCGTCCTGGCGACCGGCGTGTCGGGCTGGACCACCTACGCCTACGACCTGCTCGGACGCATGACGCACCGGGTGGAGCCGGAGTTCCAGAACCGCTGGGTCTACGACGACTGCAGCAAGGGCGTCGGCAAGCTGTGCCAAGTGACGAGGCCCGGCGACCTGGACAAGAAGATCTACTACGACGAGTTGGGGCGCGAGATCAGCAACCGGCTGGACATTGCCAACGGCCCGAGCTTCCTGTCGTCAGTGGGCTTCGAGCCGACGACGGGGCGGCTGGCGAGCAAGACCTATCCCACCGGTCTGCAGGTCGGCTATGACTACACGAGCTCGGGTCACCTGCGGGCGATGCTGCTGAAGACGGCGGCCACGGTCTCGCCGCTGCCCGATGCCAACGGCCAGGTGGCGGCCGGCAAGACGCTGCCCGCAGGCTCGGTGCTGTGGCAAGCGAACGTGATCGATGCACTGGGCGACATCGAGCAGGATCAGGTGGGCAACAACGTCGCCGACCGCACGACCTATGACCCGGCCACCGGGCGGGTGCGAACGGCCAAGGCGGGCATCGGTGCCGCCACCGACATCCTGGACCATCAATACAACTGGAGCAGCGTCAACAACCTGCTCAGCCGCATCGATCGCAACGGCGACGGTGCCTCTGCGGTGAGCGAGGTCTTCGGCTTCGATGGCTTGAACCGGCTCACGCAGTACAGCGTCTCGTCGAGCAGCATTGCCGGCTTCCAGCGCAGTGTCACGCTGCAATACAACGCGCTCGGGATGCTGCTGTTCAAGACCGACGTGGGCAACTATGCCTACGGTTCCAGCGGACCGGGGGCCGATCGCCCGCACCTGCTGCGCAGCCTGACGGGCAACGGCACCACCACCTACGACGCCGACCTGAACGGCAACGTCACGGCGGCCAGCGGCGGCAAGTACAACGGACTCAGCTACACGAGTTTCAACAACGTGCTGACGGGCAGCGGCAACGGCGCCCAGTATGCGTGGCAGTACGACGAGAACCATGCGCGGGTGAAGGAGGTGCGCACGGCGAAGGGCAACACCCGCACGCTGTGGTACCTGCACCCGGACAACGTGGGTGGCCTCGGGTTCGAGATGGAGGTGAACACCAATCCGGCCCTGCAGAGCAGTCGCCACTTCCTGAGCGTCGCCGGCAAGGCGATCGGCGTGCTCGCCTCGGACGCGCCGCTGCCGGTGCCGGCGGGCGGCCAGACGGCGCCGGTGGCGCTGGACACGATCGCCCTCAACAAGGTGGAGTACTGGCACAAGGATCACCTGGGCAGTCTCTCGGCCACCACCGATCACAACGGCACGCCCACGCAGCGCTATTCATACGACCCGTTCGGCAAGCGCCGCTTCATCGGCGGCGACTACGACGAGCAGGGCGCCATCGAGGTGGACTGGGCGCCGAACCGCAACTACGGCACCGCGCGCGGCTTCACCGGCCACGAAGGTCTGGACGACATCGGGCTGATCAACATGAACGGCCGGCTGTACGACCCGACGTCGGGGTTGTTCGTCCAGGCGGACCCGGAGGTCACGAACCCGATCAACCTGCAGAACTACAACCGCTACGCCTATGTGCTGAACAACCCGCTGAACGCCACCGACCCGAGCGGCTTCGGCGATGCGGCGCAATACGGCGACAACGGTTCGTGCGACTCGACGTGCCAGCACAACGAGACCAATGCCATCTACAACTGGGCGATGGCAACGGGCGAGTTCGGCGGAAGCGGTTTCTTCTCGTCATCGTCGGCGCAGCTGAGTTCCAGCAGCAGCAATGGCGACGGATCGGTGTCCGCCGGGCCGATGCTGGTGGCGCTCAGTGACGCACCTGGCGACCCGCAGGGCACCACGCAGCAGGGGGGCTCGGGGCAGCAGAGCCATGCACCGCAGCCTTCGGAGGCGGGAACGGCCTCGAAGGTGCAGATACAGAGCGTTGTGCGGAGGGCGAATCAGCTGCCGAGCAAGAAGGACTACACCCGTGAAGAGGTGAAAGCGCTGGGCAGCGAGATCAAGACCTTGATGCGGGCCGGCGGGCTGACGAACCAGGAGCGCAACAACCTCATCGGTGCGCAGCTCAGTCTGATGCAGGCGGCAGGGCAGAAGCCCGGCTTCATGCAGCCGCGCGAGGTCATGGAGATCGGGCCTTACGAGGGGCTGATGGGCATGGCGATCGCCTCCGAGGCCTTTGGCGGCAGCAAGGCCGACATCAAGCCTGCGGTATCTCCTGCGCAGTTGCCGAAGACGACGAGTGCACTGCACCCTGTGCCGGCCGCTACCGGCAACAAGCCGGTGCGCGTGCTGAAGGACGGGGAGGGGGCTACCCCGGAAGCCATCGCCAACAGCGTTGGCGGCCCGACGGCAGGGTCGAGATCGGGACAGCAGGAGCTGCGGCAAGAGCTGATCCAGGAAGCGACCGTGACGAACGGTGGGGTGTTCAAGTGCTGGCGCTGCGGTCAGACGTCCACCAATCCGGCGGATATGCACGTTGGCCACCGCAACGTGCCTGCATCGAAGGGCGGCAACCAAAACAAGGACAATATCTGCCTCGAAGGCGCAGCTTGCAACCTCAGTGCGGGCAACCGCGGTGCCCCTTCCCAGGGGATGTCATGCGCGGAGCGCGGTAGTTGCGGAGCCCCATATGGTCGATAGGCCCCTGAAGACAATCAACGTTCACGTCGGCAGCAGCAACACGGGGGAACCTGTTTTCGAAGAGATGCTGGTCACCGATCTCGGCGACTCGGTGATGCGTGTCGAGCGTTCGCCGGGCCTAGTGCTGGGCATTGCCCGCGGGGACGAGATCAGGTATCGGATGGAGTCGGGCCAGTTCGAGGTTCTGCGGCGCGCAGGAAATGTCGCGATCCAGGTGTATTACATGCAAAAGCAGTTGAGCGAACAGCAGATCTCCGCGTTTGCGGAATCCCTGGGCGAAGCGATGGGTGCCACCTGGGACGGATTCACGCCGAAGCAGGCTGTCTTTTCCATCGACTTGAAGCGCAACGGGTTTCCTGCCATCGAGAATGCCTTCAACCGCTTCATCGAAGGTCATCCGCGCGTGGAATGGCACTACAGCAATGTGTTTGCCGACGATGGGACGACACCGCTGAACTGGTGGTGAAGGCGTGGTGGGCGGATCGACACGCAGCGCTCACATCAACGGCCCGGTAGACGTCCACGCTGTCCGAAAAAATCGCTGAGCGCGCTGGCGAGCTCGTCCGGCGCTTCTTCCGCCATGTGGTGTCCGCAGTCGATGGGCGCGCCCCGAAGGTCTGTCGCCCACTTTGCCCAGATCGCGCGCGGATCGCCGTGGAGATCGGCCAGGTCATCGCGACTCGACCAGAGGCACAGCATCGGGCATCGCACCAGGTTGCCAGCCTCTCGATCGGCAATCTCGTGCAGACGATCGATGCCAGGCCCTGCGCGGTAGTCCTCGAGCATGGCCCGCACGGTCGCCGGGTCCCGCGTGGCGGACAGGTAGTCGGCCCATGCCTCGTCGGAGCCCATTTGCGCGCGCTTCCTGTCATCGCTGCCATACCAGGCATCGGGGTCCGCCAGGATCGCCCGCTCCGGCTTGTCGGGCTGCAGAAAGAAGAACCAATGCCACCATGCGGCGGCGAAACGGGCATCGCAGCGGTCCAGGTGTTCGACGACTGGCAGAGCGTCGAGGATCGCGAGGCGCTGGACCCGGGCCGGAAAGTCGAGTGCGATGCGCAAGGCCACCAGCCCGCCACGGTCGTGACCGACGACGCCGTAGTGGTGATGCCCCAGCCGGTCCATCAACGCGGCACAGTCGGCGGCCATCGCGCGCTTGCTCGCCTGCGCGTGGTCCGGCAGCGGCTCGAGCTTCGTCGATTGCCCGTACCCACGCAGATCGGGGCACACGACCGTGAATCGGTCGCCGAGCAGCTTCGCCACCCGGTGCCAGGTCGCATGGGTGCGAGGGTGGCCGTGCAGCAGCAACAGCGCCGGGCCATGCCCGCCGTGTCGAACGCGCAAGGTGACGTCTCCGACGTCGATGAATTCCAGGTTGAAGTCTTCGAACATGCGCTGCTCCGAAGTTCGATCTGAAGGCGTGGCCCAGGCGGATGCTCGCCTTAGGGCCGGCTCAAGCGGTACGCAGCGAAGTGCTGCCATTCGCCAGCCGCCTTCTCGGCGTCGATGGTGAGCGTCCATTCCTGGGAGGACGGCAAGAAGACGAACGTGTCGCGGAACGCACCGCCGGGATAGGGAATCCGGACCTCGATCTGATTCGAGGTGACGCTGCCCTCGCCATGTGGCACCGAGTACTCCGGCCCGAATGAATCGAGCCAGTGCGCGAAGATCTTGCCCGTCTTGTCGGCGCCGATGAATACACGGGCTTCATACCGAGGCGGCACCTGCACGTCCACCATGTGCAGCTCGACGAACTTGCCGGCCAGCACGCGTGTCGATTCGAGCTTGTACTGCACCTGCTTGCCGCGCACGTCGCCGACCATGCGCCAAGAGCCTTCAAGGCGGGTGAGCAACTGCTGAGCACCGGTGGCGGCGTCGATCGGATCGGCGGCGTGCGCGGTGAAGGCAGAGAAGACAAGACAGAGCGCTGCGACAGGTGTGAAGGAACGGAGTCGGGTCATCGCTGTGAGGGTGATGGGGATGGACGGCTGCGAGCGTAGCGCAGCATCGGCCCAGGGAGTGTCTGAATTTTTGTGTTCAAGGCGCTCGGAGACTTCTCCATCGAAGTGGAGAAGTCGGTGGTGATGTTACGCGGCAGGCTTGGTGAATC